>JAFQTO010000049.1 GCA_017408985.1 Clostridia bacterium | reverse complement strand
ATTGCCGAATTGACTTCGGCAATATCTAATCAATCGGAGTCCCCATAAGACCTGTCTTATGGGGAGTCAGTAAAAATCTCACTGCCTTATAAGAATGTCGCCGCAGGCGACCGAGCGTAAGCGAGGCGACGCGAGTGCGGCGCAAGATATTGCCGAATTGACTTCGGCAATATCTAATCAATCGGGGTCCCCATAAGACCTGTCTTATGGGGAGTCAGTAAAAACTTCACTGCCCGCATCGCGAGCTTTATCTGCATTTTTTGCACCGAAAACGAATATATAAATACCGAAACAACCGACGTTTCGGACTTTGCGGCAGGGTGTAAAGGGGCGGAACGGTCACGGGACAGCAGATTTTTGTGCATTGTGCACAAAACAGAGGGTTCAGTTTTGACGATATCGACAAAATTAGGCTTTTTGCCCCTTTTTTTCAAAGCTAAGAAAAGTCAAAAAAATCGACAAAAATTTGAAAAATGCAGAAATTTTACAAAAAAATCCGTCAAAATAACCAAAAACGGAGCTTGAATTATGGTCAAAAACATCAAAAAGCACGATTTTTAACGTCGGACAGAAAAAACTATTTTCCCGGGAGCAGCCGAAATGGGGGATTGATTTTTTTTGTGCAATTTGATATAATCTACAGCATAAATGTATAGGCGAGTTCTGTCGCGAGAGTTGACCCGGACACCCAGCAAGGCCGTGGACATCTCGGCACGGAAAAGTTTGCAGCACCCGTTAGTATAGGTTGCTGCAATTTTGGGTGGAACGGCAAAACTGCTGAAATGGTCTACATTTAGAAAAATACATAAGAAAGAAAGGAAAGGCAAATGCTTAAGTACATTGGAGAAAGACTCCTGGCAATGTTCATTACATTGTTCATCATCCTTGCACTGGTCTTCTGCATGATCCGTATGATGCCCGGCGGCCTGTATGATGAGCTGGAAGACATTACCCAGGAACAGCTCGACGCACTTTACGCAAAGCACCACTTGGACAAGCCCATCCCCGTACAGTTCTTCATCTTCCTGAAGAACGTTATTACCAAATGGGATTGGGGTTATTCCCTCAAGCTTTATCCCAACGTTCCCGTTTGGAACATTCTGGGAGACAAGATCCCCGTTACCATTTATGAGAACATCTTCTCGTTGGCGATCTCTCTGCCTCTCGGTCTGATGTTCGGTATCATCGCTGCAGTCAGAAAGAACACATGGATCGACTATACTATTTCGATCGCGGTCGTTATCTGTATTTCGGTTCCTTCTTTCGTCTTTGCATCGCTGATGCAGTACTTCCTGGGATTCAAGCTGGGTTGGTTCCCGATAGTCTATGACGTTGACGCAGTAGGTCTGGCAAGACTGTATTCCACAGCTCTGCCCATCACCGCTCTGGCACTCGGTCCTATCGCTCGTGTTACCCGTTATCTCCGTGCTGAGCTGTCCGAGACCATCAACTCCGACTTTATGCTTCTGGCACGCACCAAGGGTCTTACCGAGGCTCAGGCAACTATCCGCCACGGTATCCGTAACTCCCTGCTCCCCATCCTGACCACCCTGGTATCCATGTTCACCACCATCATGAGCGGTTCGCTGGTTATCGAGAGTATTTTCGGTATCCCCGGTATGGGCGGTCTGATGATCAAGTCCATCAACTCCATCGACTACAACGTTACACAGGCAGTTCTGATCTTCTACTCCATCATTTCGCTGGGTACCATCCTGCTGTGCGACCTGCTGTACGGTGTCGTTGATCCTCGAGTACGTATAGGAGGTAAGAAAGAATGAAGATATTTACACCTGATGCACCCGAATATCAGTCTGTTGATACCAGCAAGCTTACCCTTGTTCAGCTCGACGAGACTATCCATGACGCTAAGTTCGAAGGTAAGCCTATCGGCTTCTTCAAGGACGCTGCCATCCGTTTCTGCCGCAACAAGTCCTCTCTGGTCGCCTTCGTTATCATTGCTATAATGATAATCCTGGCTATCTTTGGCCCCAGCTTCAACGAGTACGGCTACAATGACCAGTACGGCGCAAACAAGAACCTGCCTCCCAAAATCCCCGGCATCTGCGAGCTGGGCATCTTTGACGGCAGCCGCTGGCTGACCAACCGCCGCGGCGACCAGCTGGAAGATACCACCAAGTATCCCGAAGGCTGTATCCTCAAGACCCGTTATGCCGGCACGGTTAAGGGCATCGATATGTACGACGTAAAGGTCGACTACTACCTCTACAAAGGCATTGAGCCCGGCACCTACTACTGGATGGGCTCCGACTACCTGGGCCGTGATATGTGGACCCGTCTGTGGAAGGGCTCCCGTATCTCACTTATCATTGCGTTCGTTTCAACCTCCTGTAACGTCTGCATCGGTCTGATCTACGGTTCTATCTCCGGTTACTACGGCGGCTGGACCGATATGATCATGATGCGTATTACCGAGATCATCAACGCAATGCCTCAGATCGTTATCGTTACCCTGTTCATGCTGTTCTTCGGTGCAGGTCTGACCTCCATCATATTTGCACTGCTGATCCAGAACTGGATAGGTACGGCACGAATGATAAGAACGCAGTTCTACCGATTCAAGGGCTATGAGTACGTTCTTGCTGCACGTACCCTGGGTGTTAAGGACTTTGCTCTGATCTTCAAGCACATCCTGCCCAACTCCATCGGCCCCATCATCACCAGAGCTATGATCGCTATCCCCTCGGCTATCTTCACCGAGTCCTTCCTGGCATATCTGGGTCTGGGTGTTCAGGCACCTGACACCTCCATCGGTATTCTTCTGTCCGACGGTCAGAAGGTTCTGATGCAGTATCCTTACCAGGTTTGGTTCCCCGCAATCGTCATCTCTGTTCTGATGATCGCCTTCAACCAGATGGCTAACGGTCTGCGTGACGCATTCGATCCCACACAGCGCGGCGTATAAGGAAGGAGAATGAATATGGAACCTATTTTACAGGTAAAAGATCTGGTCGTATCCTTCAGAGCATATGCCGGTAAAGTTCAGGCTGTTCGCGGCGTAAGCTTCGACCTCTTCAAGGGCGAGACCCTTGCTATCGTTGGTGAGTCTGGCTCCGGTAAGTCCGTTACCACCAAGGCTGTCCTCGGTATCCTGCCCAAGAACGGTATGATCGAGAACGGCGAGATCTGGTATCAGGGCGAAGATATGGCCAAGTACGAAGAGAAAGACTTCTACAAGATCCGCGGTAAGAAGATCTCTCTGGTTTTCCAGGATCCTCTGTCCGCTCTTAACCCCATTATGAAGATCGGTAAGCAGATCATGGAAGCTCTGATCCTCAGCCTCAAGATGCCCAAGGCAGAGGCTAAGAAGAAGGCTCTCGACCTGATGAAGGCTGTCGGTATCCCCGAGGCTGAGGTCAGATTCGAGCAGTATCCCTTCCAGTTCTCCGGCGGTATGAGACAGCGTATCGTTATCGCTATCGCTCTTGCATCCGACCCCGAGATCCTTGTCTGCGACGAGCCCACCACCGCTCTGGACGTTACCATCCAGGCACAGATCCTCGACCTCATCAACGAGATGAAGGCAAAGGCAAACGTATCGGTCATCTTCATTACCCATGATATGGGCGTTGTTGCTAATATGGCTGACAGAATCTGCGTTATGTACGCAGGTAAGATCGTTGAGACAGGTACTGTTGACGAGATCTTCTACGAGCCCGCACATCCCTACACCTGGGCTCTGCTCTCCTCCATGCCTGACCTGGACACCAAGGAAAAGCTGTTCGCTATCCCCGGTGCTCCCCCCAACATGATCGCTCCTCCCAAGGGCGACGCATTTGCTGCTCGTAACAAGTACGCTCTTGCTATCGACTTTGAGGAAGATCCCCCTTACTTCCAGCTGTCTGACACCCATTTCGCAGCAACCTGGCTGCTCCATCCCGATGCACCCAAGGTTGAGATGCCCGAAATACTCAAGAACAGAATTAAGCGTATGAAGGAGGAGGAAGCAAAGTATGGCAAGTGAGATCAATAACAAAGAAGTCGTATTGGAAGTTAAAAATCTCGTAATGCACTTCTCTTCCAAAAAGCGCGGCAGAACCCACAGAGTCAAGGCTGTTGACGACGTCAGCTTTAACATCTACCGCGGTGAGACCTTCGGTCTGGTCGGTGAGTCCGGCTGCGGTAAGACCACTACCGGTCGTACCCTGATCCGTCTGTACAACCCCACCGGCGGCGAGATCTACTTTGAGGGCAAGCCCCTCCACGGCAAGATGACCAACGAGCTGCGTAAGTACATCACCAGCAACATCGCTATGATCTTCCAGGATCCTATCGCATCTCTGAACCCCCGTATGACCGTTCAGGAGATCATCGGTGAGGGCCTCAAGATCCGCGGTGTCAAGGATCCCGAAGAGCGCCGTAAGATCGTTGTCGATATGCTCAAGAAGGTCGGTCTGATGGAGGAGCACGCAACCCGTTATCCCCATGAGTTCTCCGGCGGTCAGAGACAGCGTATCGGTATCGCACGTGCTCTGGTAACCAACCCCAAGATGATCATCGCCGACGAGCCTGTTTCCGCTCTGGACGTTTCCGTTCAGGCACAGGTCATCAACCTGCTGAACGATCTGCAGGAAGAGTACGGCCTGACCATCCTCTTCATCGCTCATAACCTGTCCGTCGTTAAGTACTTCTCCGACCGTATCGGTATCATGTACTTCGGCAAGCTGGTTGAGCTGGCAGACTGCGACGAGCTGTTCAAGTACCCCCTGCACCCCTACACCAAGTCCCTGCTCTCCGCTATTCCCCAGCCCGACCCCAATCACGAGCGCAGAAGAAAGAGAATTTCCTACAATTCCAAGATCCACAAGTATGATGAAGGCGAGAACAAGCCCCACTACTTTGAAGTCAGACCCAACCACTTCGTATACTGCTCCGATGCCGAGTATCCCGCATACCAGGCAGAGGTCGCTGAGATCGAAGCTTCCCTCAAGGGCGAGCAGGCATAAGTCTGAACAAACAATATTCACCAATTCTATTAATTAAATAAGGAGAATCTATTATGGTATTCGGTGTATTGAAAGACATCAAGGAAGGCGAGAATCGAGTAATATGCACTCCTCTGGAAGTAGCATCCATCGTTGCTGCCGGCCATACCGTACTGGTAGAGAAGGACGCAGGTAAGGGCGCAGGCTTCTCCAACGAAGCTTACGCAAAGATGGGCGCAACCATCGCTGAGACTGCAAAGGAACTGTGGGACAAGTGTGATTTCCTGGCAAAGGTCAAGGAGATCGACCCCTCCGAGTTCGGATACCTCAAAGAGAATCAGATGATCTACTGCTGCATCCATCCCGCCGGACATCCCGAAGAGGTTCAGGCTATTCTGGACAGCAAGTGCATCGCTATCACCGCTGAAGACAGCCACCGCTGGGGCTCCCCCAACTGTGAAGCTGCAGGTAAGCAGGGTGCTCTGTTCGGCCTCGAGTCCATGCTGAGCATCAACGGCGGTAAGGGCAAGTTCGTCGGCGGTTTCGCAGGCGCTCCCGGTATGAACGTTGTCATCATGGGCGGCGGTATCGTCGGTCAGGGTGCTCTCTCCGTTCTGTACGCTCTGGGCGCTAATGTCACCGTTATGGACATCAACCCCGGCCTGCTCAAGACTCTGAGCGACCGTTACGATCAGAAGATCAACACCATGTTCTGCACCCAGCAGACCATCGCTTCTGTTCTGCCCCAGACCGATATGATCATCAACTGCGTCAAGTGGCCCAAGCAGCGCAAGGACTTCCTGATCACCAAGGAAATGCTCAAGCTGATGGAGCCCGGCTCCGTCCTCGTTGACATCTCCAACGACGATCCCGGCTGCATCGAGTCCAGCCACGAGACCCATCACGACAATCCCCGTTATGTTGTTAACGGCGTAGTTCACTACTGCGTTTCCAACATCCCCGGTGCTGTCGCACACTCCACCTCCGTTGCTCTGGCAGGCGAGACTCTGCCCATGCTGCTCAACATCATGAACAACGGTCTGACCGAGGCTTGCGTACGTGACGGCTACATCCGCCGCTCCCTCACAGCTTACAAGGGTTACCTGACCCACGAAGAGACCTCCGGCATTCAGGGCCGTCCCTGGATCAAGCCTGAGGACATCCTCGGCATTGCTGACCGCAAGCTGGATCCCGCTCCCCCCGCAACCACCACAAAGAGCGACAACTTCATCAAGCTCTAAGTCAAAATCTAATTGCAGCGGTCTGCCGAAAGTTTATATTTTCGGCAGACCGTTTTTGCAAGAAAAGGAGATCACTATGGATTGTTTGAGACCAACCGTATGTTATGTTAACTTCGATCAGATGGACAAAAACCTTGAGACCCTCAAGGATAAGATAAATGGCGAGTGCGAGATCATGGCAGTGCTCAAGGCAGACGCTTACGGCCACGGCGCTGTTCAGGTCATGAAGCATATGCTCAAGCGCGGCTTCAAATATTTTGCCGTCGCCGCACTCAACGAGGCTCTGGAACTCCGCCGCGTCAACAAGGACGGCGACATCCTCATCCTCGGCTACACCCCCGACAGACTTCTGCGCTACCCCGCAGAGAACAACATCACCCAGGCTATCTACAGCTACGAGCAGGCCAAGATCCTGTCCGATATGGGCCTCAATGCCAAGATCTACATCAAGCTTGACACGGGTATGAACCGTCTGGGCTTTGAGGTCACCGAGGCTGCCGCCGACGAGGTCAAGAAGATAACCCTTTTGCCCTCTCTGCAGATCGAGGGTATCTTTACCCATATGGCACAGCTGGACGCAGAGCATGACGAGATCCAGCACACCAAGTTCAAGGCTTTCCTTGAGATGTGCGAAAAGCGCGGCGTGACCTTCAAGTTCCGCCACATCTGCAACGGCAAGAGCGCGATCAAGTATCCCCATATGCGTTATGATATGTGCCGTACCGGCTCTATCACCTCCGGCTTCTGCCTCAACGTCCCCGGCACCGAGGCAATCCAGCCTATTATGAGCGTTCAGAGCGAGATCGTCCGCATCCACACCGTCCCCGCAGGCGAGGGTATGGGCTACGACCTGCTTGATCCCGCCGATCACGACCGTCTCATCGCAACTCTGCCCTACGGCTACGCCGACGGTATCCCCAAGCCTCTGTCCAACCACGTGGGCTGGGTCGGCATTAACGGCGTCAAGTGCGAGTACACAGGCAATTTCTGCATGGATATGTGCTTTGTTGACGTTACTCACGTCCCCGGCGTCAAGGTCGGTGACAAAGTCGACGTATACGGCGGTGCAGGCATGAACTTCTTTGACGTCAGAGCCGCGACCGGCCTCGGCCTGAGCAATCTGCAGATCCAGGTGCACAAGAGAGTGCCCCGCATCTACATCGAGGACGGCAAAGAAATCTACGTTGACGATATGCTTCTGAGGGACTAAAAAATGGCAACTGATAAAAAACTTGCGGCACTCTGCGCTACCGCGCAGGCATATTTTGACCGCGGCACATACGTTCAGTACGATCAGCGTACTCTCAACCGTTCGGGCAGTGTCCGCGACGAGCGCAGACAGAAGGGAATGCCTCCCGAGTATGCAACCAGACAGAACACCCTGCATCTGGATTGCAGCTCCTTTGTATATACCGTATATTATCAGACCTTCGGCATCGAGCTGAAAGCCGACCTGACCGAGAGCCTGATCGCACTTGAGGACATCCGTCCATTCTACTACACAGTCACCCACGAGGAGACCCGCGAGGAGCGCGAGCAGGTCAAAAAAGCATTCCTCGACGAACTCAAGCCCGGTGATGCCATCATCTACCGCAATACTGCCGAAACCAACGGCCATATTATGTTCTACGCAGGCGACGGAAAGATCATTCACTGCACAGGCAGAACGGGCGGCGACTACGTCTATGCCGAAAAGCACGACACCCTCGAGCCCGCAGGCGGTATGAAGATCAACCGTCTTGACGAGTATCTGGGCGAGAACGCCGACGGCACCCTCTACAACACATCCCTGTTTGCCGAGAGAGTCAGCCGCTTTGCCATTCTGCGCCCCTACGGAGAGAATGACGAGGTTCTGCCCACTGCAATGGCACGCCTCGAGGGCATCAAAGATATCGTTGTTGAGAAATACTGCTCTGTCCCCGCAGGTCATACAGTCACCGCAGGAGACGAGATCGAGTACTACATCGAGATCACCAACAAGAGCATGGAGCCTCGCGAGATCGCCATCACCGATGCAACTCCTGAGGGTACGGAGCTTGTTTGCGGCAAGCTTGAGCACAATATTCTGCTGTCCGGCTACGAGAAGCGTGCCGTCAGCTACACCGTCCAGGTTGTTGACGCCGACCGCAAGCTGATCACTGCCGACAACTGCGTGGTCAACGGCTTTACTCTCTGCCCCCACAACGTTATGGTGGGCAATCACCTCACCTGCGAGCAGAAGCAGGCTGTGGCCGAGGCTGCCGAGTCGGTATGCGACTGCGGCTGCAAGTGGAAGTTCGTCAAAGCCGTGTACAAGCAGGCTCTCGGGTTTGAGATCCCCTTTGACCGTACCTGCGAGACTATGGCCGAGATGGTATGCGAGTCCAAGATCGACACTCAGGTTGTCATCCCCGACCGTACCGTCGGCATCCGCCGCTGGCTGGTACCCAGCCTCTACGGCGGCAAGAATATGGAGACCAACTTTGAGTTTGCTCCTCCCGTGAGAGTCAGAGAACCCCGCACCTATCACTTTGACATCGGTGATATTCTGGTGCTCAAGGGTGACGAGGAGCACAGCACTCAGGTATGGCTGTGCATCGGAGAGGGCAGACTGGCATCCTCCACAGGTATCGTGGAAGGCCGTGACGCATTTGCCGTCATCGACAGTATGCTGGGACAGCACTCCTTCTTTGTGCTTCGCCCCGCTCTGGCAATGTGACAGGAGGCGTAAATTATGGAAAAAGACATCAAGCTTCAGGCGCTTTCTGCCACCGCGAGAGCATATTTTGACAGAGGAGTCTACGTTCAGTACGATCAGCTGTTCCTCAACCGTTCGGGCAGTGTCCGAGAGGAACGCCGTCAGAAGGGTATGCCCCCCGAATACGGCAACCGCCGCAACACCCTGCATCTGGACTGCAGCTCTTTTGTGTATTCGGTATATTATCAGACCTTCGGCATCGAGCTGGAGGCCGATCAGACCGCAGAGCTGATCGATCTGGAGAATATCCGTGTTTTCTACCACGTTAACACCTATGAGGAGACCAAAGAGCAGCGTGACGCTATCAAAAAAGCCTTCCTCGACGAGCTGAGACCCGGTGACGCAGTCATCTGCCGCCATCAGGGCGAGAAGAACGGTCATATTATGCTCCATGTTGGCGACGGTCAGCTGCTTCATTGCACCTACCGCGCTATTCAGGGCGGCGGCGACTACAGCTACGTGACCGGCGTTGACAAGAGAGAGCCTTACGGCGGCATTGAGGAGGCCCATATCGAGGATTTCTTCAAAGAAAATCCCGACGGCACACCTGCATGGGGTTCCTATTTCAGCCGCAAAGAAACCCGTTTTGCCATCCTGCGTCCTTACGGCGAGGATACCCCCGTTCTGCCCTCTGCCATTGCCCGAGTGAATGGTATGCAGAACCTTGTAGCCGAAAAAACCTGCTCGGTTTCCGCAGGCAAGAACGTGCAGAAGGGCGACGAGATCGAGTACTTCGTTGAGGTGTTCAACAAGGATACCGTTGTGCGCGAAGTTGACGTTACCGACACCATCCCCGAGGGCACCGAGCTTGTCCGCGGCAAGACTGAGAGCAAGATGCTCCTCGCTCCTTATCAGAAGGGTTCTTTCAGCTATACCGTCAAGGTCACCGACGACAGCCGCGATATGATCGTTGCCGACAAGTGCGTCATCAACGGCTTTACCCTCTGTCCGCTCAATACTCTGGTGGGCAAGCACCTCAGCTGCGAGCAGAAGCAGGCCGTGGCCAACGTTGCCGCCGAGTGCGACTGCGAGAGCAAGTGGCTGTATATCAAGGAGATCTACAAGACCGCAGTCGGTGCCGATCTGCCCTGTGACAGCCTCAAGGAGCTGATGGGCGAGATGATGTGCGAGTCTGAGATCGACACTCAGGTGGTCATCCCCGACCGCAGCGGAATGAGAGCTATGCTGATCCCCAACCTCTACGGCGGCAAGAATATGCAGACCAACCGCGCATTCGCTCCCGTCCGTACCCGTGAGGTCAGAGCCTGCGATATTGAGGCAGGCGACGTTGTGGTATACTCCGAAGACGGCACAAGCAAGACCGCTCAGGCGTGGCTGTGCATCGGTGAGGGCAAGTTTGCATCATGTATCGGCACAGCCGACGGCGTCAAGGCACAGGTCCTGCTGGAGAGCCTCTTGAGCAAGCACTCTTTCTTTGTGCTTCGCCCCGCACAGACAATGTAACAGGAACACCTTTTTTATTTGAAAACCGCTCTGTATTCTGATGCAGCGCGGTTTTCTCTTTGGCATACTGCACAAAAACAGATGGCTGAAATTGGTGAACTTACATAAAAATTATTAACAATACCCAAAAGCGTTGACAATATTTCTTAAATATCTTAAAATATGCTTAACAATATTGGGGTAGCTGCGCCCAAATCGGCCGCCCCGATCAATCTTCGAGGAGACGAGGGAGATTTATGAAAAGACTGATCGCTGCCATACTGGTGCTTATCACCCTTACGGCACTGCTTTGTGCCTGCGGCAAGGATAAGACACCCGACACCCCCGATGACGATGTCATCGACAATTCGGGTATTAAAGATCCCGATGACAAGGAGCAGAATAACGATAAGGAGCAGACCGGCGATACCGAGCCCGACCCCCGCTGGACTGACGAGGTCATGAATCCTGAGATGGAAGTGGTGCTTGCCGTTGCCGAGGCGTATATGGACCGCAAGCAGTACATCCAGTACGATGAATACGGTATGAACCGCGTATCCAAATCTGCGGCAAGATACGAGTTTACCCTTCCCGAGGCTGCAAATTATCAGCACTACGTACATATGGAGTGCGGCGTTTTCGTCCGTAACGTACTTCTGTACATCTACGGTTACAAGATCCCCTCTGCTACCGTAGTTCTCGACCCCGCCTATGCCAATACCAACGGCGAGCGCGTGTTCTACTTCAAGGGCGAGGAGAATCAGACCCCCGAGGACGAGGAGAAGGCTATGCAGGAGCTGCTTGACACCCTGCAGCCCGGTGACGTTCTGTACTACAACTTTGTCACCAACAATCACGTTATGCTCTACGTGGGCAACGGTATGTTCTGGCATTGTTCCTCCAACGGCGTACCCGCAAACTACGACTACGAGATGAAAGAAGACCGCACCGAGGGCAGAGGCGCTCTGTACGAGTCCAGCTTTGACGAGTATTTCGCCGCACACGATATTTTTGACAGCGTAAACAAGGTCTGCCTCTACCGTCCCTTCAATATGGGTTACGATATGAGCGAGCAGGCTGTTCTGCGTACCGAGAAGCTGCAGGATCTGGTCATCTACAAGACCACCTCGGCACCCGAAGGCGTCAGCGTCAATCCCGGCGGCGAAGTGGAGATACAGATCATGATCCGCTCCGCACGTGACGGGGATGCGACCGTAAATATCACCGACGTTATCCCCGAGGGTATGGAGTACGTTTCGGGCGCCGACAGCGTGGAAAACGGCGTTATGAACTGGACTGTCACCATCCCCGCAAGAGAGACCGCAACCATCAAGTACGTCTGCCGCGTCAAGAACGACGCATCTCTGGTCGGCAAGCTTATCGCCTGGGATCAGACCAAGGTCGAGGGCGTTATCATCAATGATACCCCCGTATACGTTGGCGTCACCCTCACCGAGCAGGAGCAGAAGGCGCTGACGGAGATCAACTACAAGGATCTCACCGCAAAGAATGATATAGAACTGATCACCGAGGTCTACGGCAAGATCGGTCTGACCACCAATGCACAAACGGCTGCGGATTATCTCAGCGATCTGTTCCCCAGCTATCCCGGCTTCAGCGTTATGAGCGAGGTCACCTCCGTCAGAGACGAGAATACCTCTACCGGTATCAGCTTTGTTCCCAACCTTTACGGCGGACAGAACTGCAATACCATGACAGTCGAGACGGGTATCCGTGTCAGACGTATGGAGGAGATGTATCTCATCCCCGGTGACATTATCGTAAACAGCACCACCTACAGCGCGGAGAATGCGGAACTGTATATCTATCTGGGCGACGAAGTCTTTGTTTCCGCATCTTCCGGCAAGATCAGAAAAACCAACGCAGACTCCCTGCTTGACAGTATGCTGGGTCAGTTCTGCTTTGCCGTTCTCAGACCCTCCATGTGCTACCCCGTCCACGATAACGGAACCGTCCTGCCTGAGGAATACACGGGTACAGACGCCGTTACGGTCACTTTTGATTTGGGCGGCGGACTTGAGAATATCACCCTCAAGCTCAAAAAGGGCACCGCTCTGGACAAGTACGTTCCTATGCGCACCGGCCATAACTTTGCAGGCTGGCAGATGGAAGGCGCTGACGTTGCCTTCCCCTATACCGTATTCGGCGATACGACCCTGACGGCAAAATGGAGCACTCCCGAGCTGCTTACCCCCGCCATAACTGCTCAGCCCGCTGATACCTCCGTTGCTCTGTTCGAGCGCAAAGGCCCCGCCGTCAAGGTTGAAGCAATGCAGGGCTACAGCCTGCGTTATCAGTGGTACAAGACCGACAAGGCAGCCTCTGAGGGCGGCACAGCCATAGCAGGCGCAACCTCGGCAACCGGTGTTGTCGACACATCGAACGCCAAGGCAGGTGACACCTTCTACGTATACTGTGTGGTCACCGCGGTCAGAAATTCCGACGGTAAGCAGACCTCGGTAACCTCCGCACCCGCAAAGATCACCATCAAAGCAGGCGATCCCAACATCCTGTTCATCGGCAGCGGCGTGCTCAAGCGCGGCGGTCTCAACGATATGGGCGAGTATCTGGGCGCATTCTACAAGGCGGCAGGTCAGAACGTCAATATCGATTACATCACCAAGGGCAGCGACTATAATATCTACGAGACCGGTCTCACCGGCACCGAGCAGAGTCTGGTAAGAGAAAAGCTTGAAGCCAAGACCTACACCGCAGTCATTATCCAGATAGGCAGAGACTACGCTCTGTACACCGGTTCTACCAAGAACAAAGAGCTTACAGCATACAAGACTATCGCAACTATGGTCGAGGAGCTGTCCCCCGGCTGTCAGATCCTGCTGACCTTTGGCCCCTGGAGACAGGATACCACTACCAACTGGTTCCCCAGATATGAAGCTGAGGGCATCATCGGTATCGAGGGCCACAAGGAAGCAATCCTCAAGTATTACGAGGGCACCTATGCTCCTTTGGGCGGCTTCAAGCTCATCGACACCGTCACCGCATTCGTAAAGGCTGTTGAGGCAGGTATCAATCCCTTCGGCGGTACTACCGACGACTATCCCGGCGTAGAGGGCAGCTATCTGATGGCGGCTATGGCATACGGCCACCTGACGGGCAAGACCCCCGTGGGACTCAACGTATTCTCCAGCTATCCCGGTGTTGTCTCCAAGGAGAATGCAGAAAAACTGCAGCAGATAGCATCCGAGATGGTGGGTATCGACTATACTCCCACCGCCCTTGATCCTTCCAAGGAGATCGGCGGCAGTTCCATCCGTCCCGTCGATGACGGCACCTTCAACGTACTGGTCATCGGCTCGGGTGTTACCAAGCAGAGCGGCAAGCACGACTCCGTTCAGTTCCTCAGAGACCTGCTCAAGGATGCAGGCAAGAATATCAACGTCGACGAGATCACCTACGGCAACGACTACAATCTGTGGGAAGCAGGTCTGACCGGTGCCGATCAGTCCAAGGTCAAGGATCTGATGCAGAAGAAGGTCTACAAGTACGTCGTTATCCAGATCAGCCGTGACTACGCACTGTATACCGGCTCTACCCGCAACAGCGAGATCGCCGCATACAAGAATATCCTGCTGATGATCAGCAAGCTGTCCCCCGACTGCAAGGTAGTGCTTACCTTCGGTCCCTGGCGTCAGGATACCACTACGACCTGGCTGGGTAAGCTGGCTGATGCAGGTATCAGCGGCATCGAGGGTCAGAAGGATGCTATAGCCAAGTATTACAGCGACTATTACGCAACTCTGGGCGAGCACTCTCTCAACGATCTGGTCAAGGCATTCGAGATGGCGCTGGAAGCAGACGTCAATCCCTACAGAGAAACCTCCGACTATCCCGGCCTCGCGGGCAGCTATATGCTGGCTTGTATGAACTACGCCCAGATCACCGGCGAGAGCCCCGTAGGCCTTGCTCCCGGCAGCATCTCCCTGGGTGACGTTACCGCCTACGAAGCAGCGGTGGCCCAGGCTATAGCCGCTCATCTGGTGCTGGGTACCGAGTACGTCAAGCCCAACAAAGCCGACTACCCCGACACCCCCGCTACCCCCGACGTTCCCGCAGACGACGGCAAGCTCAATATTCTCGTCGTCGGTTCGGGCGTACTCAAGTGGGAGGGCTACCACGATTCTATTGAATTCCTGCAGAATATGCTCAAGGATGCAGGCGCTGATGCTCATATCGACGCCGTAACACTTGGCTCCAACTACGCTGTCTATGAATCGGCGCTTATCGGCGCAGATTACGCAAACGTCCACAAGCTGACAAAAACCACCGCATACGATTACGTTATCATTCAGGCAAACCGCGACTACGCTCTGTACACCGGCTCCACCCGTACCAAAGAGATCGACACGGTCAAGTCCATTATGGAAATGGTACGCAAGACCTCGCCCGATGCCCAGCTTATCTCGGTCATCGGCCCCTGGAGAAGAAACACCGGTGACAGTTGGCTGCCCAAGCTTGAAAGTGCGGGTATCGTAGGCGAGCAGGCACACAAGGACGCTATCAGAAAGTACTACAACGATTATCTCAAGCCCGCAGCAGGCGGCAAGGTAAACGATGCCATCACCGCATTCGAGAAGGCTCTTGACGCAGGCATCAATCCCTTCGCAAGCAAGATCTCTGATATGCCCGGTATCAACGGCAGCTACCTGATCGCAGCCGTCAACTATATGCTCATCACGGGCAACAGCCCCGTTGGACTGCCTACGGTAAGCAGTACTTTGGGCAGCGTTTCGGCAGCAGATGCAGCGACCCTGCAGCAGCTGGCAGCCGACACCGTCAACGGCGTTCAGAGTGAGGTGGGCGGCAGTGATACTCCCGACACTCCCGTAACTCCTCCCGCATCTGACGATGCTCTCAACGTTCTCGTTATCGGCAGCGGAATCGTGAAGAGACCCGAAGGCGAAAAGCAGGATTCAATAGATTTCCTCACCAAGATGCTGAGCGAGACCGAGGCAGGTTCTTCGGTTGACGCTATACTCAAGGGCAACGACTACAACGTATGGGAAACCGGCCTGACGGGCGACGGTCAGTCCAAGGTCATCGACCTGCTCAAGACCAAGAGCTTTGATGCCATTATCATTCAGGTCAGCCGTGACTATGCAATATTCACCGGCTCCACAGCATCCAAAGAAGTGGCGGCTGTTCAGAATATCGCAGATGCAGCCGAGCAGTACGCTCCCGGCGCCAAGCTGATCTTTATGGTCGGTATAGACAGAGATTATGCCACTACCGGCTGGAACAGCAAGTACAGCAATGCAGGTATAAGCAGTCAGACCGCTCTTCAAAGCAAGATGATGAACTACTACGAAACCAAGATCGCCGCTGCGGCAGACGGCGTTTGCTGTGACCTGATCAAAGCTTTCAGCGAGGCTGAAAAAGCCGGTATCAAGGTTCGTGAAGCCGCAAATTCCGACTATCCCAACGTGCAGGGCGGATACCTGATCGCTTGCATGAACTATGCGCACATCACCGGCAAGAGCCCCGTTGGTCTTACCACCGTGACATCCGCTTCAGGCAGCGTTACCGCCGCTGAGGCAGCCACTCTGCAGGCTATCGCCGCCGAAATAGTCATAGGCAAGTAAAGCTTACAAATCGACTTTTCAAGACCCATCAGAGTCAATGCTCTGATGGGTCTTTGAAAAACGATTTACATTCAGCCGTATTTTGTGGTAGTATATACCAAAGCGAGGGATGAACACGATGAAAACAAAACCCACCGTAGTATTACTGATATCCGTGCTGCTGAGTTTGGCGGTTTTTGCCGCCTGCGGTGACAAGGACGCTGCGGCGGCAGACCCGACTCCCGATACGGGCATTGTCGGGGACAATAAGACCGAAGAGCAGACCCCCGACAAAAGCGATAACGGTCAGATTACAGACCCCGAGGGTCAGCAGCCCGCACCCGACACCCCTCCCGAAGAGGAAAAAGAACCCTCCGTTCTCGACGGACTCGTATTCCCGAGCGAGGATGAGGAATACTCCTTTGAGGTGCAGGCGGTCATAGCCGCAGCCAAGGCGTATTTTGACCACAGGATACATATCCAGTACGATCAGCTGAATATGAACCGCGTGACCAAAACGGCGCCCCGATACGAGTTCGTCACTCCCGAGACCGCAAGCTATCAGCGCCACGTGTATATGGAGTGCGGCGTGTTTGCACGCAACGTGTACAAAAACGTCTTTGGCTACACCACCCCCAAAGCAGGTGAGATACTTGCCGCCGATTACCCAAACGAAAAGGGCGAGCGGGTATTCTATTGGGTAGGCAAAGAAGATCAGACCGAGGAATACGCCCTGCAGGGCTACAGAGAGATGCTTGAGACTCTGCAGCCGGGCGACATAATCTACTACAACTACATCAAGAACAACCATATTATGCTGTATATCGGCGGCGGTGAGATAATCCATTGCTCCTACGCAAGCGGCGGCGGTGACTATAAGTACGCCTCCAAAACCGACAAGACCGAGTCTGCGGGCGCGCTGTTTCGCACTGAGCTTGTGCCCTATCTTGCAAAAAAAGATCTGTTCGCCTCCACCAACAAGGTCTGCCTGCTCCGCCCCACTATGCTGGGTCTTGAGATGACAGAGGATGCACGCATCCGTACCGAAAAACTGCAGGATATAGTCATAAACAAGACTTCCTCGGTATGTCTCGGCATAAGTGTCAACCCCGGCGACGAGGTGACCATGACCCTTGCACTCAAGAACAAACGCACCGAGGGCGTATCGCTGCTTATCAGCGAGGTACTGCCTGAGGGGTTTGAGTACGTTTCCGGCTGTTTCGGCGGCAGTACAGACCTGAGTATTACCGTGCAGATAGGGGCAGGGGAGACGGTTGAGGTTAGCTATACCTTGCGGGTCAAACCCGACGTGCAGGAGGGTACCACACTTGCCTGCGACGGCGCAAGAGTGGAGGGTATGTATCTCAGCGACCAGCCCGTGTACGTTGCCAATACCCTGACCGAGGCGGAACAGAACAGAATAATCGCCATAGGCAGAGCGCAGGCCAAGACCTACGCTGAGCTGATACACGCATATTACCCCGATATCGACCCGACAAAGAGCGGTTGGGAGCCCGGTGAGATACTGTCTAAAATGTTCACGGGCTTCGGTCTGGGCAAAAAGGGCAGTACGGTCACCCCTGCCGCTTTGCAGACCTCATTGGAGGGGATGTGCCTTGTGCCGGGTATGTACGGAGGGCAAAACTGCAACAGCAAGACAGACGGTCACGACAGCCGCGTGCGCAGGATAACGGCGTTTAATCTGACGGTGGGCGACCTGATCCTCTACAGCGAGGACGGCAAAAAAGAGAACGCAAAACTGGTCATCTACGTGGGCAGCCGAATAGGATATACTATAGAAAACGGTGCGGAAAAGTCGGTGGACATCAACACCGTCTGCGAGAGCCTGCTGGGTCAGTATTGCTTCTGTATTCTGCGCCCTTCGGTCAAGTTCTGAATAAAAATTTAACAGCTGTTATTGATCAGCCAAATCCGTTGTTTTATGCGGGTCTGGCTGGTTTTTTCGTCGGAATGTTCACAAGCGGAGCTTATATGTTTTTTAACACAAATTTAATACTTGATTTATAAGGGCTCCTATGATATTATTCAATTACATATATTATAAAATGGGATTAAAATAAGTATATTGCACGGAGGGATAAAATGTCGCGAAAAATCTTAGCGATGGCACTTTTGTTCTTAACAATTGCGCTGGTGTTCTGCGCCTGTGCAGATACAGATAATAATAAAGCCGAGCCCGATGATACCGCGGGCAAGGAGCCGTCAGGGGACAGCACCGCACCCCCCTCCGATACAGATGTAAAAGATCTGACAGACCTCACTCCCGTGCAGACGTACACGGTAGTTTTTGACTATAGTGACGGCTCTGCAAAAGATACCTTTACCGTCACCGCGGGCGAGAAGATAAACGCCCCCGAGACCCCCGTGCGCACCGATTACGAGTTTAACGGCTGGCTTGCAGGCACCCAAGCGGCGGAGTTTCCGTTTGAGGTCACAAAGGACGTGACCTTCAAAGCGTCGTGGAGCTATGTTGACCCCTATTTTTATACCCAGCCCGAATCCAACGTGACCCTCAGTCAGGGTGACAGACAGGGACTCGAGGTGGAGGTCAAACTGCAGAAGGGCCACTACTTCACCTATCAGTGGTTCGTCAATTCCGCAGCCGACACAAGCGGTGCGGCAGCAGTTGAGGGAGCTACCGACCGCATCCTTGCCCTGCCGGAGGATATGGCAATCGGTCAGCACTATTTTTACTGTCAGGTCACCGTACATAATTTCAAGAGCGGTGAGGTCACCGATACCTTCTGCAGCAATTTCAGCAGGGCAGAGGTCAAAAAAGCCCCCGTCAATATCCTCGTGGTGGGCAGCGGTACTGTCAGACAGGATGGCAAGCACGATTCTCTGGAGTATCTTGAGAGCCTGCTCAAAGCAGGGGGTATGGACGTCAATATCGAGTCCATTACCCGTTCCTCCAACTATAATATCTGGGAGAGCGGCCTGACGGGCGAAAATCAGTCCACCGTCAGAGCCAAACTTGAGAGCAAAAAGTTCAGCTTCATCATTCTGCAGATGGGCAGAGACTACGCCGTGTGTACCCAGACCACCCGTGACAAGGAAGTGGAGGCGTACAAAAATATCCTTGCTATGACCGAGGAGCTTGCACCCGACTGTCAGGTGATACTTATCGAGGGCCCCTGGCGTCAGGATATGACCACCAAGTATTACGTTGACCGCTTCATTCCCGCGGGCATCGACACCAACGATAAGCACAAAGAAGCTATCCGCGCCCTGTTTGCCGAGTATATCCTGCCCATCAAGGACGACGTAAAGCTCTGTGATATGATAACTGCCTTTGAGCAGGCGCAGGAGGCAGGGCTTGACCCGTACGGCAGTGCTTCAAACGACTTCCCGGGCACCTGCGGCAGCTATCTGCTGGCTTGTATGTGCTACGCCAATATAACGGGAAATACCCCCGAGGGACTGAACGTTACCTCCAACAGTCTGGGCAGTATTAAGCTCGGTGACGCGCAGACTTTGCAGAAGATAGCCGCGCAGGTAGTTTTGGGCAAGTGAGGAGGACAGAGGTATGAAAAAACTGACAGCACTTATTCTCCTTTTTGCGCTTCTGACCTCCCTGCTTGCAGGCTGCGTTGAGGACAAAAACTCCGACAGTCAGCCCGACGACTCTCAGGCAGACGATTCGCAAACGGATAACACCCAAACTCCCGACAACACAGAGAGCGGTGATCCTGCTCATGACAATACCCCCGACAGCGGTGACAAGGACATCGGTGACCAAACCGACGAGCCCTTGCAGGTGATGGCACCCGTTGAGATACCCGAAGAGGGCGTTACGATCAACGGCGAATACTACTCCAAAGAAGCCCTTGCACTCATAGCCGTAGGCGATGCTTACGTAAACCGAGGCAAGTGGATACAGTACGATGACAGCCGACTGGTGGCAGGCTCTGCCGCACCGTCCCCCATCTACCGCTGGTCCCACGGCAACAACGGCGTGCAGGACCCCGAGAACTCCTCCGAGAAGCATACCCTCTATACCAACTGTGCGGCGTTTATCCATACGCTGTACAAAGAAGCCTTCAACTTCGATCTGGGAAGCTGGACTACCGCGCAGTTTATCGAGCGTGACGATATGATCGTGTTCAAGTACGAGGTCACGGGCGAAGAGGACAGCGTTCAGCGCCAGGGCATCTGCAACAAGGTCTGGGAGACGCTTCGGCCTGGTGATCTGATAGTTTACCGCTACAACGGTGAAGCCAACGGTCACATTATGGCGTACGTGGGCAACGATACGCTGGTACATTCCACCGCACCGGGCGGAGGAAGCTTTGACTACTCCACCCCCAAAGAGAAAGCCGAGACAAACGGCAGTATTCAGTATATGGATGTCAAAAATCTGTTCAGGGAGAGCCAAAGCCGTTATCTGTTCAAGCTCAGCAGATTTGCCGTGCTCAGACCTCTTGAAGCATTCAAGGACGAGATAGAGATAACCGACGAGACCCTCAGCCGTATGCAGTATATGAGCGGCGTCGTTGCACAGCTTTATTCCACCCACCCTTACGGAAATTCGGCAAATCCCGGTGACGAGATCACCTATACCGTCAGGATAGAGAACAAAAACGAGCTTGCCGTAGAGTGTGCGCTGGAGCTTGAGCCGGATAAAAACGCGGTTTTGGTAAGCTCAGGCGACCGTACCGACGGCGGCAGCGTATACTGGGAGACGACGGTAGGAGCAGGCAGCACTATTGAGATAAGCTACACCGTTAAGGTGGATCCCGACACGCCTTTGGGCGGGAAACTGACCTGCGGCACCTTCAAAATCAACGGAGTTCAGCTCAAATGCCCCGATATAGCGGTGCGCACTACCCTGAGTGCCGCCGAGCAGCAGGCTGTAGCCGCAGCCGCAAGAGCCTCCGTGGGCAAAAAGAGCGAGCCTATGGAGCTTGCAAACAGTATTTATACCGCCGCGCTGGGCAAGAGTGCAGGGCTGGACAGCGAAAAAGCCGTCTTTGACGGTGTGTTCGGCTTCTTCGGCGGCACGAGCACACATCTGTATATCGACAAGAGCGAAGAACACTTCGACCTTGTGGTTGACGCCATTTACGGCGGCAGATACGTGGTCAACAGCACCGCGCTCAGCAAGCGCACCTCGGTGGTCACCCCCCTGATGCTGATGTCGGGCGACATACTCATTGCCGCCAATGACGTCAATGCCAAGACCTGCAGTACCTATATGATGCTGGACAACGGCACGCTGATGGAGCTTGACTACTCAAACGGTGCAAGGATACTCTCAAGCGCCGACACCGAAGATCTGCTGATGAAGGTGCTTGCCAAGCACGCATTCGTGGTGCTGAGACCCTCTTACGGAATGTAATAAATTGTTGTTATATAAATCAAGACGATCATTTGGGAGAAAAAACTATGAAAAAACTTGACGAGAGACAGAAAGCGCTGGTAGCAACGGCAGAAAGCTATTTTGCCCGCGGTGTGTATCTTCAGTACGATGATACGAGAGCGGTCACGGGCAACGTAGTCAAGCCCCCAGTTTACCGTTGGTCGAGATATTACCTTAACAGCCCCGAAGATACCACAAGACAGAACATCACCTATACCAACTGTGCTAAATTTACCTACGACGTATATAAGGAAGCCCTCGGTCTGGACATAGTCAACTGGTGCACCGAGATGCTTATCTGCGACGGCACTCAGGAGGTCTACCGTTATGAAGTCAGCTTTGACGAGACCCCCGAGCGCAAGGAGCTTGTTGAGCGTACCTTTACCGACGCTCTGCGCGTAGGCGATATCATCGTCAACCGTCACGTCCGAGGCGGCGGCCACGCCATGCTGTACGTCGGCAACGGCAACATCATACACTCTATGGGTTCCCGCCCCGGCAACTACAACTACAATGAGAAAAAAGACTACACCGAGCCCTACGGCACGGTGGTCAAAATGACCGTCAAAGATCTGTTCACTCCCGGTCATCTGAGATACGTATTCACCGAGGAGTTCAATCTGCAGATCATCCGTCCTCTGCTCAAGTTCACTGATGCGACCGTCACCGAAAACGCCCGCGCAAGAATGCAGAAGCTTATGGGCATCTACGCCGAGAAGCTATGCAGTCACACCGTCGGTCAGACGGTAGACTTGGGTGAGGAGATAACCTATACCTACTACGTGCGCAACGACCGCGACAACGCCGTCAAGGTGCTCATCACAGACGAAGTACCCGAGAAGACCGAGTACGTCTCGGGCGGCGATATTTACGCAGGCGGAGTGATGCGCTGGAGCCTGAACCTTGCTTCGGGCGCGGAAAAGTACGTCAGCTATACCGTCAGAGTCAAAAACGATCCCGCTATCGAGGGCTCGTATATCCGGGGCTTTGCAGGCAAGGTCAACGGCGTCAGCTTCAGGTGCCCCGCTGTCACCGTGGGCAAGCACCTGAGCGCAGATGAGACGCAGGCTGTGGCTCAGGCGGCGGCTAAGCTTGCAGGCGACACCGGCGCAGACACCGCTCTTGTTCAGAAGGTCTACGCAGACGCAGGCATCAAGATCACCCTTGACTCAGCCGCAAACATCCTGAACGATCTGTTCGTACCCTATAAGGGCAATTCCGATACACACTTCGAGCTTAATTGCGGCGGCAAGTATATCAGCGCCCTTGCTCCCATTATGTACGGCGGCAGATACGTTGATACGAGCGATAAGTATCTGGGTATGCGCACCGACGGCATCTTTGCTCATCAGATATCGGCGGGTGACGTGCTTATCTGCACCGAAAACGCCGACAACAGCGACTGCGAGGTGTATGTCTTCTGCGGTGAGAATATTCTGGCATCGGACAAAAACGGTGCCCGCTGGCTTAATAAGCAGGAGACCGACGACGTGCTTATGAGCGTTATGGGCTACTATAAGTTTGCTCTTATCCGTCCCGCTATGCTGTAATGTATGAATGAGGTGAAACAAATGAACGATATTCAAAAAGCTCTTGTCGCAACCGCAAAGGCGTATTACGCACGCGGAACATACCTGCAGTACGATGATACGCGGGCAGTAACGGGCAACGTAGTCAATCCCCCCGTCTACCGTTGGGAGAGACACAAAAACGGCCCCGAGGACAGCACCCGTCAGCGCACCAATTATACCAACTGCGCCGCATTCTGCTACGACGTTTACAAAAGCGCACTGGATCTGGATATCAAGAACTGGTGCACCGAGGATATGATGAACGATGCATCCCAGCATGCTTTCCGCTATCAGGTGCAGTTTGACGAGACCGAGGAGCAGAAGAAGAACATAAGAGACCTGTATATGGATATGCTGCAGCCGGGCGATATCATCGTCAACCGCCACATCCGCGGCGGTGGCCACGCAATGTTCTACATCGGCGACGGCAAGATCATCCATTCCAGCGGCAGCAACCCCTGCAACTACAATTATGACAACAAATGCGATGGCCGTGAGTCTTACGGCTCTATCGAAAAGATGGACGTATCCGTCCTGTTCGATCCCGAGGCTCAGAGAATGTACACCTTCGGCACCGAAAAAAACATCGCCATCATCCGTCCTCTGATGGTGTTCAAGGACGCCAAACCCACCGAGAGCGCAATGAACCGCGTCAAGTACCTGCAGGATATTTTCGTGGAGAAGCTTTCTTCCCACACCATCGGTCAGACGGCAGACAGAGGTGAGGAGATCACATTCACCTACTATGTCCGCAATATGCGTGACAGCGCAGCCGACATAACCGTGACCGACACCGTCCCCGAGGGCACCGAATATGTCAGCGGCGGCGAGATGGCTGACGGCGGGATCAAATGGTCGTTCACCCTCTCGGCAGGCGAGGAAAAATACCTGTCCTACACGGTCAGAGTGCAGGCAGACGCACCCTACGGCAGCTTTATCTGGGGTCTTGAGGGCAAGGTCTGCGGCGTTTGTGTCAAGTGCCCTGCTATTATGGTGGGCAAGCACCTGAATGCAGACAAGCAGAAGGCCGTTGCAGCCGCTGTCGAGAGCCTGAAAGGTGCCAACGAGCAGGATACCGCTCTTGTCAAGCGCCTTTACAGCCTTATCGGTGAGAAGGCCGATCTGGGCAGCGCAAAGGAGATCCTTGACGGCATCTTCGTACCCTACAAGGGCGTCAGCGATACACACTTCGAGCTTGCACAGAGCGGCAGATATATAGATATGCTGGTGCCCATTATGTACGGCGGCAGAGTGGTCGACTCCGGTGAGCGCTTCCCCCTCAGACGCAGAACGGCAGGCATATTCACCGACGAGATAATGGCGGGCGACGTGCTTCTGTGCGCCGAGGACGAGAAGAATACAGCCGTCAGCGTCTTTGTTTTCGGCGGAGTGAATATGCTCAAGGTCACCCCCACAGGCGCCGAAGTCCTCTACGGCGACGATATCGACAACGTACTGATGGGCGTTATGGGCTATTGCAAGTTTGCCCTCATCCGCCCCTCTATGGCATAAGCATCACTCAAAACAGACCCTCAGCATATATCTATCCTGACAGTCGGGAGGATTTGTATGAAAAAGATTTTGGCATTGATATTGGCGCTGTGTATTGTTTGTGCCTGCCTCTGTGCCTGCGGCGGTGACAGTCAGCCCGACGCAGACGATTCCCTGCAGGCAAACGGTGACACCCAGCAGGGTGGCGATACTCAGCAGGGAAACGATACCCAGCAGGGCGGTGACGGTCAGCAGGGCGATCAAAGCGGCAGTCAGGACAGCCAGAGCGGCAGTCAGGGCGACACCCCTCCCGCAGACACCACACCCAAGGAAGAGCCTATGCGTGAGTTTGACACCCCCGAGCAGAAGGCTCTGTGGGTGGTTGCCGAGGCGTATCTTGCACGCAAGACCTACCTGCAGTACGATGACTCCAATCTGGTCAACGGCAGCACCGCGGGAGTGGTATACCGTACCGACAGACACGTTTATTCTCCCGAGGATGCCACAAGACAGTTCACCACCTACTCAAACTGCGCCGCGTGGACCTATGATCTGTACTATGAGACCTTCGGCATAGATATCGTTGCGTGGAATACGGGTATGCTTCAGCGGGATACCGAGATGCACGCCTTTACCTACAACGTAAAGAAGACCGAGACTCAGGAAGAAAAAGACCGCATCATCAAGGAGTTCTTCGACATCCTGCAGCCGGGTGATCTTATAAACTACCGTTACGCCGACGGGAGCATCGGTCACGTTATGCTCTATATCGGTGGCGACGATATCATTCACTGCACCCGCGGTGTAGGCGGCAACTACGATTACGCTCAGAACAAGGAGCTTTATGAGCCCTCTGGTGCTATCCAGCGGCTCAAGACCGACTATCTGTTCTCCTCTTCGGGTTATGATCTGTTCTCTCAGGAATCCTTCTCTATAGTCAGACCTCTTATGAAGTTCACCGACGCTCAAATAACCCAAAAGACCCAAAGCCGCGTGGAGAATCTCTACAATATCTACATCGAAAAGCTCTCCTCCCACCCCGCAGGCTTTACCGCACAGCAGGGTGAAGAGGTGACCTACACCTATTTTATCCGCAACAACCGCGTCAATGAAGCCACCGTGGAGATAGTGGACTACGTTCCCGAGAACTCCGCCTACGTTTCGGGCGGCGACAGCGTAAACGGCACCGAGATCAAATGGAGCGTTACCGTCCCCTCGGGCGGGAGCACGGAGGTCAGCTATACCGTCAGGGTCAACAGTGACGCCAAAGACGGTGACTATCTGTTCACTACGGGCTATGCGGGCGGCGTGGACGTGGAATGCCGCAAGGTGTATATAGGCGGCAATCTGTCTGCCGATGTGAGAGCCAAGATAACCACCGAGGCATCCAAAGCCGCAACTATGGGCGCCGGCGGTCTGGCTCTTGCCGAAAAGATCTATGCCGCCGCAGGCTATACCGTTGACCTGCCTTCGGAAGCCGATCTGATGAACAGCCTGTTTACCAAGCTGGGCCCCACGGGCAATCACGTAAGACTCAACACAAGCAGCGAGTATTTATCCATAGTCGCGCCTACTATGTACGGCGGCTGGTACTGCGCCACCAGCGATGTTTTCAGCGGATGGCGTACCAAGGGCGTGCTGGCAAGTCAGCTTATGGAGGGCGATATCCTCGTGTGCTGTGAGAACGGCAAGTACACCACCTATATGTACGCAGGCGGCAACAAGGCGCTGGCTCTTGACGGCACCAAAATAGAGGTGATGGACCTGATCAAGACCCGTGATGCTCTTATCAGCGCCATTGGCTATGACTGCTTTGCAGTCATCCGTCCCGCAATGGCAGACTGAGAGAGGGTGTAAAACGATGAAAAAACTGACGGCATTGATTCTGGCACTTATGATGCTCACGGCTGTATTTGCAGGCTGCGGTGACAGCTCGTCAGATACGGACGGCACTTCCGATAATGATCTTTCTGCCGATACCCCCACGCCTCCCGATAGCGGAGATTCTGACTCGAGCGACAGTCAGAGCTCTGTGGACAGTGAAGGCAGCGCAGACGATCTGCCCGCGTCTTCATCCGATACCCCTGCCAAACCCGACGAGCCCGTTGACACCCGTGTGTACGACAGTAAGATAGCCGAGGCGCTTATAACCACCGCCGAAAGTTACCTTGCCCGACGCACCTACATCCAGTATGACGATACACGACTGGTCAGCGGCGATGCCATAGGAATCACCTACCGCTGGCAGAACGGTGTCAACTCTCCCGAGGACTGTACGAGCCAGTATACAGCCTACAGCAACTGTGCGGCGTTCTGCTATGACGTGTACTATTACGCTCTGGGGCTTGATATAGGTACCCGTACCACCGCGCAGATGATGGATGCCACCGATATGCATGTGTACCGATATTCGGTCACGGGCAACGAAGACTCTCAGAAAAAAGACGAGATCAAAAAGCTCTTTAACAGCCAGCTGCAGCAGGGCGATCTGATAGTCTACCGCAACAAGGACAACACCAACGGCCACGTTATGCTGTATATAGGTGACGGACAGATTATTCATTGCTGTGCAACGGGCGGCGGCAACTACGACTACAGTATGAACAAGGATGCCCTTGAGCCCCGCGGTGCTATAGTGGAGATGCAGCTCGAGGAGCTGTGGACGGAAGCATCGGCAAGATATATGTTCTCTATGATGAACTTTGCCATCGTCCGTCCCACCATCAAGTATACCGATGCCGCTCCCTCCGAGGAGTGCTTAAACCGCATCGCAAATCTCAAAAAGATCTACGTGGAAAAGACCTCCTCCCACGGTGCGGGCTATACTGCCGCACCGGGTGACGAGGTGACCTTCACCTTTACCCTGAGAAGCAACCGCACGAGCGACACCACGGTGGATATCACAGATACCGTACCCTCAAACACCACCTTTGTCAGCGGCGACTGCAAACGTGAGGGGGATAAGCTTACCTGGACGGTAGCCGTTCCCTCGGGACAGACGGTCAAGGTCAGCTATACCGTAAAGGTCGATCCAAACGCCAAAACGGGTGATCTCGTCTACAGCGAAAACAGCACGGTCGGCGGAGTGACGGCAAGAGCACGCAAGATCTATATAGGCAAAAACCTGACCGCCGATCTGATGCAGAGAATTACCGCCGCCGCAGAGAGCAGTCAGACCTCTGCACTGCGTGGAATGGCTCTTGCGCAGAAGCTGTATGCCGATATCGGCATCAGCCTGACCCTTAAGGACGAAAACACCCTGCTGAGCAGTCTGTATAAGCCTCAGGCAGGCAGATACTATTACCTCAACGTGGATTCGGAGGATATAGATATTCTGGCACCCACTATGTACGGCGGCTACTACACCGGCACCTGCGCCACCCTGTATGACGGCGTGCGCACGAGAGCACCGCTTATGAGTCAGCTTATGGCAGGCGATATTGTGGTTTGTGAGGAGTCGGGCAAGGTGCAGAGCTATATGGTCATAAACGGAAATCGGCTTTTTGACCTGACAAACGGCAAGCTTTTGGACCTTGTAACTGCCGTACCCACCCTGTACAGCACTATAGGATACGACAGATTTGCCATTATCCGCCCCGCAATGAGATAACAAAAAATTTTTGATATAAAAACCGAAACAGGAGGATCTATTATGAAAAAACTGACGGCATTACTTCTGGCACTTATGATGCTCACAGCCGTATTTGCAGGCTGCGGCGACAGCAAGACCCCCGACAGCAGCTCGGATGACAAGGACAACGTTCAGAATGACGTTCCCAATGACGGCGCTCAGGCAGATGATAAGGAGCAGACCGACAATCAGGATCAGGGCGGTGACAAGGATAAAACAAACACCGAGAATAACGATCCTCCTGCAACGAGAGAAGAGCCCGACCCCACCACCCTGCGTGAGTTCGACACCCCCGAGCAGGAGGCACTGGTAGTTTGTGCAGAGGCATATTATGCCCGCAAGGTCTATCTCCAGTACGAGGATACCAGAATGGTTCAGGGCAACGTCGTTCAGCCTACATATTACCGTTGGCAGAGACACGAAAACTCCCCCGAGAGCCTGTCCAGCCAGTACACGGGCTACACCAACTGCGCCGCATTCTGCTATGACGTTTACAAGGAAGCTTTTGACCTCGATATAGTCCATTGGTACACCGCAGCGCTGAATACAGCTACCGATATGCACGTTTTCTATCACACCATCACCGGCAAAGAGACCGATGCCGAGAAGAAAGAGATCGAACAGCGCTTCCGTGACACCCTGCAGCCCGGTGACATCCTCAACTGCATCCACAAGGGTCAGGACAGCGGCCACGCCATGCTGTACGTTGGCGACGGCAAGATCCTCCACTCCTCGGGCACAGTTTACAACTACGAGGCCAACAAGGATATGATCGAGGCACGCGGCACCGTTCAGTATCTTGAGCTCAACGAGATATTCTCCACCGAGGGTACCTGCTACTTCTGGGGCGAGACCGCGTTTGCCATCGTCCGTCCTCTCATCAAGTATACCGATGCACAGATCACCGAGGAGACCAAGATCAGAGTTGAGAAGATGCAGAACGTCTACATCGAAAAACTCAGCTCTCACACTATGGGTCAGACCGTCGATCTGGGCGAAGAGATCACCTACACCTTTATGGTCCGTAACGGCAGGACCCACACCATTGACATTGATATAACCGATGTCGTTCCTGCAGGTGCCACCTACGTAAGCGGTGCCGACAAGGTAGACGGTAACAACCTCTCCTGGAACGTCAAGATTGCATCGGGCGAGACCAAGAAGATCTCCTACACCGTCAAGGTCAACGACGATCCCTCTCTGTATGACGGCGGCTACATCTACAGCGCAGACGCAAAGGTCGGCGGCATCGGCGTTACCTGCCGTCCCGTATTCGTGGGCAAGCATTTGAGCACAGAGGATCAGGACAAGATAACTTCTGCCTGCAACAGCCTGGGCACCACCACCCTCAAGGGTATGGCTCTTGCACAGCAGATCTACGCTAACGCGGGTGTAAAGATCGACGAACTGCCCAACGAGAACGATATTATCGCATCTCTGTTCACCGCATACGGCACAACAATGAACCACAAGTCCTTTAATACCGAAAGCGAGTATTATTCTATGGTCGCTCCCACTATGTACGGCGGCTACTACGTTGTAAGAAGCGATGCTTACAATAAGGAGCGCACCAGAGGTATCTACGGCAGTCAGATCAGCGCAGGCGATATCCTTGTTATGAAAGAGGTCGGCAAGGTGCAGTGCTATCTGTACGCAGGCAAGAACAAGGCAGTTGACCTGACCACGGGCAAGCTGCTTGACCTCGCCAAGACTCAGGAAGCTCTGCTCAGCTGTATCGGCTATGATCAGTTCGTGGTCATCCGCCCCGCAATGAAATAATCTTTATACGCAATTGCGGCAGGGCGTGCAGCCTTGCCGCTTTCTGCAAAACGGAGGCAATTTTTATGAAAAAACTTACCGCGCTTATACTCGCCCTGCTGATGCTGACGGCAGTTTTTGCCGGCTGCGGCGACAGCACCGACCAGCCCCAAAACCCCGACGCCTCTACAGAGAACAAACCCGACAACACCCAACCTGACGACAGCACCCAGACAAAAGACCCCGACTCCACCCAATCGGGCGACAGTCAGGGCGGCAGCACAACCGACACTCCCCAAAAAGAAGAGACCCCCGACCCCACCTCTCTGCGTACCTTTGACACCCCCGAGCAGGAGGCACTGGTTGTAGTCGCCGAGGCATATTATGCCCGCAAGGTCTATCTGCAGTACGATGATACCCGTCTGGTCACGGGCAACGTTTTCTCGCCTGCCATTTACCGCTGGCAGAGACACACCAACTCTCCCGAGGACTGCACCCGTCAGTACACCGCGTACACCAACTGCGCCGCATTCTGCTACGACGTTTACAAGGAAGCCTTTGACCTTGATATAGTCCATTGGTACACCGCCGCTCTGGATACAGCCAAAGATATGCAGGTGTTCTACCACAAGATAACCGGCAAGGAGACCGACGCGGAGAAAAAAGCCATTGAGGAACAGTACCGCAGCCTGCTTCAGCCGGGTGATATCATCAACTGCCGTCACGCCGACCAGCAGAGCGGCCACGCTATGCTGTACGTGGGCGACGGACAGATACTCCATTCCTCCGCACCCGGCGGCGGCAACTACGACTACGGTCAGAACGTGGACAAGATAGAGCCCCGCGGCAGTATCGCATACCGCAGCCTTGACGAGTTGTTCACCGAGGGAGAAAACTGCTATTTCTGGACCGAAAGCTCCTATTCCATCGTCCGTCCCCTCATCAAGTACACCGACGTTACCATTACCGAGGAGACTCAGGCAAGGATAAAGAATCTGCAGAACGTCTATGTGGAGAAGCTTTCTTCCCACACCGTTTCCCAGACGGCAGACCTGGGTGAGGAGATAACTTTTACCTTCTTTATCCGCAACGGCAGAACCGACTCGGTTGAGCTGACCGTTACCGATACCGTCCCTGCAAACAGCACTTACGTTTCGGGCGGAGACAAGGTCGACGGCAACGATCTTAGCTGGGTAGTCAAGCTTGCCAGCGGCGAGACCGCCGAGGTCAGCTACACGGTAAGAGTCAATAACGACCCCGCCCTGTATAACGGCGGCTATATCTACAGCGATGATGCCACCGTAGGCGGTGTCGGCGTAAGATGCCAGCCCGTATACGTTGGCAGGCACCTTACCGCCGACCAGATGTCTGCCGTTACAGCCGCCGCCGATAAGCAGGCTGCAGCCACCCAGAGAGGCATCGCTCTTGCCGAGAAGATCTACGCCGACGCAGGCATAACCGTCACCGTAGACGGCGTGAGTGCAACCCTCAACGAAGTGTTCAGCCTCTACGGCAACACCACTACCCACTACGTGCTCAATACCGCAAACAAGTATATGTCCCTTATCGCGCCTACGATGTACGGCGGATACTATGTGGGCACCTCCAACTACTATTACGGCAGCCGCCGCACCAGCGGTATACTTGCCGTCCAGATGTACGTTGGCGATATCCTTATGTGCGTTGAAGCAGGCAAGGAGCAGTCATACATCTATACAGGCAACAATAAGGTTATGGACCTTAACAGCGGAAAGATCCTCGACCTGATGGAAACGAGAGACGCGCTGATGAGCCCCTGCGGCTATGACAGATTCGTTGTCATAAGACCCGGTGCAGGACTGTAAAAAACATACCCGCAAACCACACCGCATAATCTTAAGATCCTGCGGCGACGGGCAAGCCCCGCCGCAGCAGGATTTTTTTGAGCAGGCTATTGCAAACAACACTATTATGGTATATAATATCTCAAAAGGGGGAGAGGGAATGAAAAAACTGCTTGCAATACTGCTGATGCTGGCTGTGCTGGCGTGGGTTTTTGCCGCCTGCGGCGACAGCTCTCAGGCAGATGCGCAAAAAACGTCTCAGGATACGGACACCGCGAAGGACTCTGAGACTCAGGATGACACCACCGACCCCGAAGCCACCGAACAGCCCGACACCGCCGACCCTGACCCCTCGGCAGGGGAGCAGAAGACCCATCCCTCGGGCTTTGACATCCCGTGGGAGAATAACCCTCTCAACGGCTCGTATATTTCGCCCGAGGCGGAAGCGATAGTTACCGTTGCCGAGGCGTATCTTGCCCGCAAAGTGTGGCTTCAGTACGATAACAAGCACTACCCCGCGTCAGGCGAGGGCAGCTATCAGCAGTACAGACCTCAGTATCACGAGAATTCTCCCGAGGACTGCACCTCACAGTACATAGGCTATACCAACTGTTCGGCGTTTACCTACGATGTGTATTGGGAGGCGCTGGGACTGGATATCGAGTGCCCCGACACCCAAAGCTTGATGGAAAAAGGCACCGATATGCACGTTTTCACCTACTACATAACGGGCAAAGAGACCGAGGAGGAGCGGTTTGAGATAGGACAGCGGTTTATAAACACCGTTCAGCAGGGTGACATAATCGTGTGCCGACACCCCAAAAGCGGCGGTCACGCCCTTATTTATATCGGTGACGGTATGATGATAGACAGCGCCTATTTCGGTTCTCGGGGCGGCGGCAACTACGATTACGTCAACAACCGTGACAGACTTGAGGTCAACGGCAGCGTGCGTTACAGGGAGATACTCAGCTTTTTTGAAGAGGACAACTATTACTGGTTCTGGGACGAAAAATGCTGGGCGATAGTCAGACCTCTTGACAAATATACCGATGCAAAACCCACCCAAAAGACCCTTAACCGTATGGAAAACCTCAAGAATATCTATGTGGAAAAGCTTTCTTCCCACGCTCTCGGTCAGAGCGCCGACTTAGGCGAGGAGATAACCTTCAGCTTCTGTATCCGCAACGACCGCACCACCGATGCCACACTTGACATTACAGACAAAGTTCCCGAAAATACCACCTACGTCTCGGGCGGGGATACCGTCACGGGCAGGGCCCTCAAGTGGACGGTCACCGTACCTGCAGGGGAGAGCGTGACCGTATCCTATACGGTCAGGGTCAAGGACGACCCCGCCCTCTACGGCGGCGGTTACGTTTACGGTGAGGACGCCACCGTAGGCGGAGTTGCCGTCAGATGCCGCAAGGTGTATATAGGCAAGCATCTGACAAGCGCACAGTCGGCATCTCTGATGGCAGAGAGCGGCAAGCTGTCCTCTTATACCGAGCGGGGCATGGAGCTTGCAAACGCCCTTTACAAAAACGCGGGGATAGATATATCCCTGCCCTCTGTCGAGGATATATTCGATCAGATTTTAGCCCCCAGCAATCAGGTGGAGGGTCAGTACAGAGTGCTGAGAGAGGGCGAGTATTTTGAGATGCTCATTCCCACCCTCTACGGCGGCAGTTTTGTAAGAAACAGCCCCCTCTATGACTCTGAGCGCACAAGAGGTGCAAAATCGTATCAGCTGTATATAGGCGATATTATGATAGGCGAGGAAAAGGGCACCTATTACGCCTATATGTACGCAGGTGCAGGCAGAGTGATCGACCTTATGAGCGGCAAAGCTCTTGCCAACGCCTCGGCAAACGATGCCATCATAAGCGGGCAGGGAATGTACCGATTCCTGTTTATCCGCCCCTCGGCAGTTTATAACGATTACAAGTGATAACGCCCCCTCTCTCAAGAAAGGAGACCGTTTATGAGAAGATATCTTACCCTTATGCTGGCGCTTTTGCTTGCCCTTGCGGTCTTTGCAGGCTGCGGCGAGGCGCAGCAAGACCCACCCGAAAACAAAGACACCCTGCAGGATAATGCTCAGCAGGACGACAGCACCCCCACTCCCGACGGCACACAGAGCGGAGAGCAGGATGATACTCAAAACGGCGCTCAGGACGGCACCCAATCGGACACACAGACCCCCGACGAGCCCACCGCCGATGACGGCATCCCCGAGCTTGTTATCCCCTGGGAACATGACCCTCTCAACGGCTCCTATATCTCTCCCGAGGCGGAGGCTATAGTCACGGTGGCCAAGTCTTACCTTGCCCGTGAGGTGTGGCTGCAGTACGACTGCTCCCGACTGATGAAGGACCTGAGCGGCGTTGCCAAAGTCACCCGTCCTCAGTACCACACCAATTCTCCCGAGGACTGCACGAGCCAGAACACAGGCTACACCAACTGTTCGGCGTTCACCTACGACGTGTTCTGGGAGGCGTTCGGTCTGGATATCAAAGCCAGCGGCACCAACGCCCTGCGGGATGCGGTGGATATGCACGTTTTCACCTACTATATAACGGGCAGAGAGACCGCATACGAGCGCAGACTGGTTGAGCAGAACTTCCTCAACTCCCTGCAGCAGGGTGATATAATTGCCTGCGACCATCCCTCGCCCGACGGCGGCCACGCACTCATCTATATCGGTGACGGTATGATGATCGACAGCGCATATTTCAGCTCAAAAGGCGGCGGCAACTACGATCACAGCTCAAACCACGACCGCACAGAGGTCAACGGCAGCGTGCGTACCCGCGAGGTGCTCAGCTTCTTCGAGGAGGATAATTATTACTACTTCTGGGATGAAGCCTGCTGGTCTGTCGTCCGTCCCCTCAAAAAGTATACCGATGCCAAAATAACCTACAAGACCCAAGCCAGAGTGGAAAACCTCAAGGACATCTACGTTGAAAAACTCAGCTCCCACGCCCTCGGTCAGAGCGCCGATCTGGGAGAGGAGATAACCTTCAGCTTCTATATCCGCAACGACCGCACCACCGATGCATCCCTCAAGCTGACGGCGCAGGTGCCCCTCGGCACCGAGTACGTGTCGGGCGGCGACTCTACCGTGGGCAGAAGCATCAAGTGGGACTCTGTCACTGTCCCTGCGGGCGATGATGTGACCGTTTCCTACACGGTCAGGGTAGAAAACGATCCCGCCCTCTACGGCACAGCCATCAGCGGCGAAGGCTCAGCGGTAGGCGGAGTTGACGTCAGATGCCGTGATATCTATGTAGGCCGGCACCTGAACGTGCATCAGACCTATGCGGTTGCCGCCGCTGCCACCGACGCTCCCTCTATGACCGAGCGGGGCATTGCTCTTGCCGACAAGGTCTACACCGCGGCAGGGGTTGAGTTTGAACTGCCGGAAACCGAGACCTTGCTCAACAGTCTGTTTAAGCAGTACGAGAGCAGTACCCACTACGAGCTTAACGCAGACAGCGAGTATATCGATATGGTGGTGCCCGTGATGTACGGCGGATATCTGTGCCTCAGCAGCGAGCTGTACGCAGGTGAGCGCACCTACGGTATATTCAGCAATCAGATATACGCAGGCGATATACTGATCGCGAGAGAAAAAACGAACACCTACGCGTATATGATGCTTGACAGCAACCGTATACTCAACCTGAAAAGCGGCAAGCTGATCTACGGCGCAGACACCAAAGAGACCCTGCTCAGCCTTATAGGCAGAGACGTATTTGCCGTGATCAGACCTTCTGCATCAAACTGAACGATCTGTCCAAAACCCAAAGCGCACCCGAATATTGGTCGGGTGCGCTTAATATTTCTCTTTTCAAATTGTTAAGAAGGTGGTATAATACAGTTGGATAAGTGTACCATTCCCACGACAGGGGAGGAAACGGCATTGAACACGGCAGAATATATCACACATTCGCCCGAGGAAACGGCACTTTTGGGCAAACAGCTGGCACAGAGGATGCACAGCGTTTCGGTGGTCGCCCTTTACGGAGGACTGGGCGCAGGCAAGACCGCCTTTGTTTCGGGCGTTGCTCAGGGTTTTGATTGCAGACAGAGGGCAAGCAGCCCTACCTACAATATAGTCAACGAGTATTACGGCACCAGACGTGTCTGTCATTTTGATATGTACCGCATCACCGACAGCGAGCGGCTGTACGAGATAGGCTGGGAGGATTACATAGACTCAGACGCTCTGTGCATCGTGGAGTGGAGCGAGAATATCGAGGACGCTCTGCCTCCCGATTGTATGAAGATCACGATAGAAAAGCTCAGCGAGACCGACAGAAGGATAAGGGTGATGGAATAATGCTCATTTTAGCACTTGATACTTCGGGCAAACGCGCATCCTGCGCCGTCGCCCGTGACGGTGTGCTTATAAACGAAAAAAGTCAGGACACCAATCTCAGCCACAGCCGCGCCCTGCTCCCTCTGTGTGAGCAAATGCTGCGAGAGGAAGGGCTGACACTCTCCGATATAGACGTTTTTGCCGCAACCGTCGGCCCCGGCTCCTTTACGGGACTGCGTATCGGCATTGCCGCAGTCAAGGGATTTGCCCTGATGAGCAGCAAGCCCTGCGCCGCCGTGCCTACGCTCTTGTCTGCGGCAATGGGAGTTACCGTTTCGGGCGTCATCTGCGCCGCGGTCAAAGCGCGCCCCAACGAATACTTCTGCGCATTTTTCGAGCGGGCGGGTGGCAGACTGGTCAGACTGAGCGAAGATGCCGTGCTCAGCGGTGAGCAGATAATCGAGGAGGCAAAGAGCTTTGAGGGCGTCGTCCGTCTGTGCGGCGAGGGCTCAAAGGAACTGCTGAACATCGCCCCCGACGATCTGTTCGTGGATACTCAGCAGCAGCAGAGTGCCGCCAATTCCGCCCTTGCGGCGTTTTGTTTGGAGCATATCCCGTGTCATCAAATTAACCCCGTATATATGAAAGACTCTCAGGCAGAAAGAATGAAAAAGGAGAAGGAAGCAAAATGAAAGTAGCTATCGGATGTGACCACGCAGGTCTCACGCTCAAGAATGCAGTTATCGAGCATCTCAAACAGAGAGGTTTTGAGGTGACCGACTGCGGAACATATGACAGCGCATCCTGCCATTATCCCGTATTCGCCAAAAAGGTAGCCGAAGAGGTGACCTCGGGCAGCGCCGAGAAGGGCATCCTGGTCTGCGGCACGGGCGTAGGTATGTCTATGGCGGCAAACAAGATCAAGGGTATCCGCGCAGCCTGCGTGTCCGACTGCTTCTCGGCAGAAGCCACCCGCGCACATAACGACGCCAATATAGTATGCTTCGGTCAGCGCGTAGTAGGTGAGGGACTGGCGTTCAAGATCGTGGATACCTTCCTGGATACCCCCTTTGAGGGCGGCAGACATCAGATCCGTATAGATATGGTCAATGACCTTGATAATAAGTGAGGTATAAAGCAATGACTGACAGAGTACACATTTTTGACCATCCCCTTATCCAGCACAAGCTGTCCATCATCCGCAAGGATACCACGGGTGTCAAAGAATTCCGCGAGATAGTCGGCGAAATAGCCATGCTGATGTGCTATGACGCCACCCGCGACCTCAAGACCCGTCAGATCACCATCAAGACCCCCGTTGCCGAGGCAAAGGTGCGCGTGCTGGCAGGCAAGAAGCTGGCTATCGTCCCTATCCTCCGCGCAGGTCTGGGTATGGTAGACGCTATGCTGGAGCTTATCCCTTCGGCAAAGATCGGTCATATCGGTCTGTACCGTGACCCCGAGACCCTTGAGCCCGTGGAGTATTACTGCAAGCTGCCCTGCGATATCGATAAGCGCGACGTTTTCGTGGTCGATCCCATGCTTGCCACCGGCGGCTCGGCATCTGCGGCTATCACATTCCTCAAAAAGCGCGGAGTGACCAGCATCAAGCTGCTCAACATCATTGCCGCACCCGAGGGCATCGAGCGCATTACCCGCGATCATCCCGACGTTGACATCTACTGCGCCGCGCTGGACGATTGCCTCAACGATCACGGCTACATCGTTCCCGGTCTGGGCGATGCAGGCGACCGTATCTTCGGCACCAAGTAAGATTTCTCTTTAGGATCACAACAAAAAACTCGGGGCAGATCACTCTGCCCCGAGTAAAGATGACCTATTCGGTTTTATCTTGAGTATCTGCCTCTGCCGTATTTTCTGCGCTTTTTGCGGCGGGCACTTGCGGTTATGATGATCACGACCACCAGAACAACGATAAGCGCCACGATACCGATGACCAGGTACTTGAACGCCTTGGTCTGCGTAAAGTTCTGGAATGTATTGACCGTGTCCAGTACCTCGGATTTGGTGAGTGTCAGCGAACTGAGCAGGTTCATAGTGCATATCTCTCTGCCGTCAAACTCCAGCTTGAGTGTGCCCAGCGCCTGACCCTTTTCGATAGGTGCCTCTATCTCGGCAGGTACCGAGTAGGTGAGTATTACCTTGCCCGTGGGATCGAAGTCTGCAGGAAGTGCCTCGCCCTCGGCTCTGATGTGCAGGTCGGTCTCGTAGTTGAATGTGTTGGGCAAAAAGTCGGACACCGACTTCTCGGGCAGCAGCACTACCGAAGTGCCGTCGGGAGAGAGGGTAACGGGAACTTCCACAATAGGCTGTGTAGCTCTGAGTATCGGCTGTTCGGAAAAGCCCGTGGTGGCGTACTTAATAAGCGTTTTGGTATCGGTGAAGCTGACCTTGGATTTTTCGCTGGTGGGTTCGGGGCATCCCAGAACGACACTGTAATACTCAAATCCCAGCTCGGGGTCATAGTAGGACGCGGCAAGACAGTTGCCCGCAGCCGATGTGTAACCGGTTTTGATGCCGGTAGCCTTCTCCAGGTAAACCCCCTGACTCTTGCGGAGCAGGTCGTTGGTGGTGGGCAGGTAGCTCTCGGTCTTGTGCTTGTTGGTGACGGGGAGAGTGATGCCCGTCTGTGCAACTATCTGTGCGAATGTCTCGTTCTGCATGGCGTATCTTGCAATCGTCAGCATATCTCTTGCGGTGGTGTAGTGGTTTTCGTCGTGGAGACCGTGTGCGTTGGTAAAATGTGTGCCCGTGCAGCCAAGCTCAGCCGCCTTGTCGTTCATCATCTCAACAAAAGCCTCAAGATTGCCGCCTATGTTGTAGGCAATGACGTTGGCAGCCTCGTTATAAGAGGGGACAAGCATCAGGTTGAGATAATCGGAGAACGCCATCTTCTCACCGGGCATCAGGTAGTAGACCCCCTTGCCCAGCACCTCCAGAGATTTGGCGTAGGCAATAAACTCGGCACTTAAGTCATTTTCGTGCTCCAGCGCTACGATAGCCGTCATTATCTTGGTAAGCGAGGCAGGGTACATCTTCTCATCGGCGTTCTTTTCATACAGTACGAGGTCGTACTTCCCGTCGTCGCTGACGGCACAGAGTATAGCCGCCTGAGCGTCAAGCTCGGGAGCGCCGGCGGCAGATACCGACATTGGCAAAACAGAAAGAACAAGTGCAACAATAAAGGTGACCGATAATAATTTTTTCACCGCATGACTCTCCTTTGTGGTTAAACTCTACCCTACATTATATCAAGCATCCTATCTTTTTTCAACCGATAAAGAAAGATTTTACATTATGACACGTAAGAATAAAATGCTGCTTGTTCTGGTAATGGCAGCCATCGTGATATTTTTTGCAGGTATGCTTGTGGGCAGAACAGAGGTGCTTGCTCACTCGCTTATCATCAAGCCCCAAAACACCGAAAATATGGCTCTCAGCCCCCTCAAAGCCCAACCGTCAACGGCACAGGCGGAGGACTACAGAGTCAATATCAACACAGCTTCCCTGACCGAGCTGACGGGCTTGCCCGGCATAGGCGAGGCGTTGGCTCAGCGGATAATAGACTACCGCACCCAAAACGGCGATTTTCAGTCAATTGAGGAAATTATGGCTGTCAAAGGTATTGGCGAAGGTAAGTTTGACAGCATCAGAAAACATATAAAGATCAAGTAGGAGGACAGATATGAGAATACTCGTAGTAGACGACGAACAGCTGTTGGTAAAAGGCATCAAATTCAACCTGGAGAATGACGGTTACTCGGTAGACGGCGCATACGACGGAAAGGCAGCTCTGGAGCTTTTCAGAGAGAACAGATACGATCTGATCATATTGGATCTTATGCTTCCCGAGATAGACGGTCTGACCGTTTGCCGCAAGATCAGAGAGGAGTCCAACGTCCCGGTCATTATGCTGACTGCCAAGAGCGAGGGCAGGGACAAGCTCATCGGCTTTGAGTACGGCGCCGACGATTACGTGACCAAGCCCTTTGATATCCTTGAACTCAAGGCGCGTATCCGCGTCATTCTGCGCCGCTCGGGCAAGGGCGCGGGCAGAAGCGAGGACTGCATCGAGATAGGCAGCATCAAAGCCGACCTGCTTCAGCGCACCGTTTACGTGGGCAAGGAAGCCGTCGACCTCACCGCCAAGGAGTTTGATATGCTGGCTACTTTGATGCGCAACAAGGGCAAGATATTCAGCCGTGAGAGACTGCTTGCCGAGGTGTGGGGCAAGGATTTCCCCACCGACATCCGCACTGTTGACGTACACGTGCGCCGTCTGCGCGAAAAGCTGGAAAAAGACGACGCAAATCCCGAATATATCCTGACCAAGTGGGGAGTTGGATACTATTTCAAGGCTGAATAATTCGATGCAGGAGGAACTTGCACCGATCGATGAGACACGCGCTCCGCGCGGTCTTCGAAACGCTATTATGCTGGTCTACGTACTGCTGCTTCTGGTAGTGCTTGTGATAGTCAACATCTATCCTATGCGTATAATGGAGAACAAAATAGTCGACACGGCGCGGGTAGATATGCTGGACGATGCCGCTACGCTGGCTTCGGCGGTGGGCAATATATCGGTGCACAGCACCGACAATATCGGCAGTGCCGTGTCGGTGCTCAACCTTAACCGCGACAACCGCAGGATAGTGGTCACCGACCAATACGGCGTGGTCGGCTATGACAGTCTCAGCTCAAGCCGTCTGTACGGGCAGATAGTGACTTTTTCCGAGGTGCTGTCAGCGCTGAGCGGTCAGGACGTGTTCTACTGCATACACGAAGGCGACTCATTTGAGAAATGGGCGGCGACCCCCATAATGAGCGGGGATACTTTGTGCGGTACCGTGTATATGTACGAACAGGACAGCAACAGCGCCCTGCTGCTCAAGAATATCGCGTATAACCTGCGAATGGTCTCGCTGGGTGCCATCGTGCTGTCTGCCGTTTGCCTGCTGCTGTTCAACAAGGCGCTGGGCAAGCGGTTCAGCAAGCTGCTTGCAGGCGTCCGTGAGGCGCGCTTGGGCAACTTCAACTACCGCATCAAGATGTCGGGCTCGGACGAGCTTGCCAGAATAGCCACCGAGTTCAACGACCTCAGCGCACGAATACAAGCCAACGATATGGCGCGCCGCCGCTTCGTCAGTGACGCATCCCACGAGCTCAAGACCCCTCTTGCATCCATCAAGCTGCTCAGCGATTCCATATCCCAGAACAAGAATATCAGCCGTGAGACGGTCAACGAGTTTTTGGAGGATATAAACGGCGAGATAGTGCGCCTGATACGCATAAGCGAGGAACTTATCGCTATCAACAAGGTTGACGATATCACCGAAGAGCCCTATATCTGCGACCTGTCCCACACGGTCAAAAAAGCCGTGGAGCGCCTCAAGGTCAACGCCAAAATGGCAAAAGTCAAACTGCAGACCGAGTACGGGAGCGGCTGCAGCGTTGTAGCCACCGAGGACGGTCTGTATCATATAGTCTTTAACCTTATCGAAAACGCCATCAAATACAACCGCGAGGGCGGCAGGGTTCGCGTGCGCCTGCGCACCGAGGAGGACAAGGTGCTCCTGTCCGTTCTGGATACGGGTATCGGTATCCCCGAACACGATCAGCGAAGGGTCTTTGAGCGATTCTTCCGTGTAGACAAAAACCGCTCCCGTGCAACGGGCGGCACCGGTCTCGGCCTGTCCATAGTCAAGGAGTGGGCGGATAAGTTTGACGCCGAGATCAGGCTGGAAAGCTTCTACGGCGAGGGCTCGGAGTTTACCGTTATATTCCCCCTGCCCCAAGATGAGCAAAAGGAGGGTGAAACTCCGTGAAAAGACTAATCTGTGCGCTGATGGCGCTGCTCTGTCTGTTTACCGCAGGCTGCAGACCCCGCCTGAAAGTCACCGTCCGTGAGGAAGAAGGCTCCAAAATATACTTTATCCGCAAGGATGCCGACGGCAGAAAATATATCGACTACGAAAAGCACGATATCAAAAACAGCGATCTGGAAAAGCGTATAAACGAAATGCTGGATATCCTCAAAGCGCCCAAAAGCCGCGGTGCATATCTGGAGGTGCCCGAGCATATCGGCTTTGACAATATCATCCTGACGGGCAACGTGCTGCAGTTGGATTTTTCCAGAAGCTACAAATATCTGTCTGCCGAGTCGATGCTGATAGTGTCCACACTTATATGCAAGACCCTGCTTGACGACGGCATAGCCCAGTATATCAAGATCACCTGCGAGGGGGAGGAACAGCCCCCTGCATTCAACGGCTATATCCATCAGGGCAAACTCCATATAGACGAAAGAATGGAACTGCAGTAAGAATAAGACCGCCTGCGGCGTCTGCAAAAAACCGATACGACTCCCAAGTACAGGGGAAATTGAATACCAAAAGCAGGAGATGAAGCTTGTTCATCTCCTGCTTTGCGTTTCAAGCGGCGGCCGGAGGACGCAAAAACTGTTACTTTTTTGTAATCGCATTTTGGAAAAGTATAGGGTATAATTTAAGCATAGGAACCCGCCCCGCTTGAGAAAGGAGCAAAAAATGAAAAAGAGCCTATATATGATGCTTGCCGCAACGTTGTGTCTGCTGATATTCTGCGCCGCCTGCGGCAAAGACGGCACAATTGATAACAATATAGATAACACTCCCGACAATACACCAATCACCGACCCCGACACAACTCTGCCCGACAGCACCGCGGATGATAAGCAGAATGACACGACCCCACCCGACAGCACAGCGGACGACAAGCAGGGCGACAACGATGCTGCAGCCCCCGCAGGCGACAACAACGCCCCTGTCGAGGACAGCAAACCCGACGATACACAGCAGAACGATGATATACCGTATCAGCTTGACCCTGCTGTTATCACCGAGGAATACGTGATCAGCCTTATAGAAGAGGTTGAGGAATGGTGCAACTGCTTGCCTTTTTACTCCTTTAATTTTGAGGATGCAAGTCAGCTGTCTGCCGACTCTCTGCTCAGGACATTCGTGGTGCTGACTCACGGAGAGGGGCTTATGACCCCCATAAATTACACCGCCGACAAACCTGCGTACTACGCACAGTACGCCGCTGCCGATGATATAACAGCCGAGCTTGGCAAGTGGTTCAAAGATATCGAGTTTGATATAACCCAATGCTCCACCTACGTCAGGCGTGAAAACTACATCACTCCCGATCAGGTGCTGACCACATACGAAACGCGGGGCGTGCATCTTCTTGATATCAAGATCCGCGATCTTGCGGTTGAGGGTAATATAGTAACCTTTAGCGCAGAACTCAAAAAAGACTGGATAAAAGAATATGCCCTCGAATTCTACGACGGCGGTTATTACTTCCTCAAAGCCAAAGAGATCGAGTCGCCCTCTGCCGACAATGCACAGACCAACGAGAAGGCGCTGAAAGCCTACTACGATTTTTTGAAAAACGAAACAGCGGCAACATATTGGTATGACAAAACCGAGTATACAATAGACACTCTTGCCCCCAAGCCTAATTACACTATATCCAAGTACGCCTTTGTTGACTTTGGGTCAGACGGAGTGTTCGAAATGGTATTGGAAGATGTCGGACAAATCTACTACACCATACTGTTCTATGACAACGATCAGCTGTATATAGATTACGTTTCACATCGAAGCTTGCAAATGCTTAAAATAAACGGTATCTGCCACGGCAGCAGCGGCGGTTCTTCCGGCAGCTACGTAAAACTTACCCTTTCGCCCGAAAAAGGAGACGTCTCGACCATTATTGGCAAATATCAGGAGAGTCCCCACTCAAGTCTGGGAATATATTACCGGATATATGGTGATATAACTGACGGCGAGTTTGCAGCAGTGGAAGAACGTAATGTCTCCAAGGAAGAATTTGATGAGTTTAGAAAAAGCATCAGACTTATTCCCGAAGCAAAGTTTTACCCGATAGAATATAGCTCGGCACTCGGCGCGGAATTCAATGTTTTCGAGTTTTACGGATTGTTTGAATATGTCAAGCAGAGCAATGACGATACACAAAAGCCCGATGAGGTTGTTGCTGTCGATTACTTTGCAGCCTTTGACATTTCAAAATACGACTACCGCACAAGCGAAGACAATATCAAAGCCGTTCAGGCATACTATGATTTTTTGTTCAACAACACAGAAGCCTATGACACATACACGTCCAAGCTCGTTTCTCTTGTCGATGTGGCAGAAGAAGCCCATCCGCTACAGTCTTTTTGGGTGAACCTTCAAAATCTCGAACTCGCTTTTGTGGACTTTGGCGCTGACGGAGTCGTGGAAATGGTTTTCAATGATGGGAATAGATACTTCAAAAACTGGGTGATACTGTTCTATGAAAATCACCAATTGTACCTTGACACCGTCAATCACCGCTCAATGGGCGGAATCAGAAAAAACGGCTTTTACGATAGTTACGCTTTCTTCTCGAGCAGCTTTTCTGTAGACGGTGGTCAATCGGACGTATCCCTGTTTGTATGCAGCACTTCCAAAGAGTATCCCTATGACAAAAAATACTATACCTATTTTGAGATCGCAGACGGCGAGTTCACGCCAACAGAAAGAACCGAGATAACCGAAGTCGAATACCAATCTTTGCTGGCTGCTTACAACAAGGTGCCCGAAGCCGTATGGTACAGCGTGACCGACACTTTTGAAAGCCTGCTGTCGGATGCCAACCACCTGATGATATTTGCTGATATAAATAACCAGCCGACTACTATGTATAACCCGAAATAGAGATATATGAGCCGTCCCACCCCACCTGAGAAAGGAGCAAAGATAATGAAAAATAGCCTGTATGTTACCATCTCATTGGTTTTGTGCGCAGGCGTGCTTGTGACCGTTGCCTGTCTGCGCGGCATCAAGCCTGTTGACAATACCCCCGATAATTCGCAGATAAACGATACCCAGACCCCCGACGATATCCCAAAAACCGACGATACCCAAAAGCCCGACGATACTTTAACGCCCGACGATACCGTGATACCCAATGATAGCAAAAAGCCGGACGATACCCAAAAGCCCGACAACACGGTTGCCGATTACTATGCGCTGAGCGCACAGAACACCAAGGCGCTGCAGGCTTATTATGCTTTTATCACAGGCAAGAGCACGGCGTACAGTCTGAGCGACAACAAGGAAATAACATTTGTCGACGGTATCACCAAGCAGGACACAGCTCCAATTGCCAAGTTTGCACTTGTGGATTTTGGCTCTGACGGTATCCTCGAGGTTGTTTTTGAGCATACAAACACAGCGCACTCCGATGCAATACTGTTCTACGAAGACGGCAGGGTATACGTTGAGTATGTTACTTACAGAGGGATTCTTGGTTTGACCTACAACGGCGTGATCAGTAGAAACTTTAATACTCCCGAAGGCGCCATCTCCGGATATTCGCTTATGACCGTTTCTGTCCAAAGGGGTGAAGAAACAACATCGCTGGGACGAAGAGAATATATCTCGGCAACCGATACGTATACCTATTATCTGAAATGTGATCTGATCGACGGAAAAACGGTGGTCCGCGAGGAAACCCGGGTCACCAAGGACGAGTACGAGGATCTGTTCAAGAAGATATATGCTCTGTATTCTCTGGAGTGGCACACTTTCAGCACCGCGAAGATCCAGCAGGTATTTTTGGATCTCAAATAAGCTTTGCTGAAACCGAATACAACAAAAAAACACCGAGGTAAAACCTCGGTGTTTTATGTTTTGTGATTTTGGATCAAAATCAGTCAGCGGTGTAGGGCAGCAGAGCGATGTGGCGTGCGCGCTTAACAGCCTCTGTTACCTGGCGCTGATGCATAGCGCAGGTGCCGGTCATTCTGCGGGGGAGGATCTTGCCTCTCTCGGAGATGAACTTGCGCAGCTTGGCAGCATCCTTGTAATCGATGTGCTCTACCTTGTCAGCGCAGAACTGGCAAACCTTGCGGCGGCGGCGGACTTCGCCGTGGGGACGCTCGGGTCTCTCGTTATTCTTTTCCATTTGTTATTTCCTCCTTGTTCAGATTAGAAGGGAAGATCGCTGTCATCGCCGGGCATGGGGAATGCCGAGGCGGGGGCTCTGCCCAGATCAAAGGGCTCACCCATCATATTGTCGCGGGCAGGGGAGTCACCGCGCTTGGAGTCGGCAAAGAAAACTTCATCTGCAACGACTTCAACGCTCTTGCGCTTGTTGCCCTGCTTGTCTTCCCACGTGCGTGTCTGGATCTTGCCGGACACAGCCACCTGCATACCCTTCTGGAACCACTTTGCGGCAAACTCAGCGGTGCTTCTCCAAGCGACGATGTCGATGAAGTCGGTCTGAGCCTGCTCACCCTGACGGGTGAAACTGCGGTTGACAGCAAGAGTGAAGGTGGTAACGGATACGTCACCGGATGTCTTGCGAAGCTCGGGGTCGGCTGTGAGCCTGCCCATCAGAATTGCTTTGTTAAGCATAGCTTCTTCTCCTTACTTGGCGATGATCAGAGAACGCATAACGCCATCGGTTATACGATAGACACGATCAAGCTCAGCAGGGAACTCGGGAGCGCTCTCGAACTCAACCAGAACGTAGTAGCCTTCGTTCTTGTCGTTGATGGCGTAAGCCAGACGGCGCTTGCCCCACTCATCCACCTTTGCGATAGTACCGTTTGCTTCGATGAGAGTCTTAAACTTCTCAACCAGAGCAGCGATGCCCTCCTCACCCAGAGCAAGGTCAGCAATAAAAATGGTCTCGTAGGTTCCTGTTACTTTCGGCATTTTGTGCACCTCCTTATGGACTTATGGCCTGTATTTTCTTACAGGCAAGAAAGTTTAGCTGCGGAATAGGCGTACTCCGCTAATCTAACAGAGATATTTTACACGCATTGAGCGTATTTGTCAAGCTTTTTTATCCGTTTTTCAGCACGTCTGCCAGCACGTTTGCAAAAAGCCGTGCCGAGTACAGCGCTTCCTCCAGATAATTGGCGCAGGTACCCACCTCAAGCAGCATACTCCCCGTGCGGAAATGCTGATTGAACCGCGCCGAGCGCACGTTGATAGGGCGCATCAGCCCGGGATACAGCTCCTCTGCCCGCTGATGCAGCCTGAGCTGAAAGCTCATATTCTCCCGCCAGTCGGGGTGGCTGAGTCCACCCTCGTCGGTGCCCACTACAAACAAAAGCTGAGCCGCCGTCCTGCCGTCTATCTCGGCATCGGCTTTATAGTAGCCGCCGTCGGCGGTGGCAACGGCATCGCGGTGCAGGTCTATGACTATCTGCGCCTCGGGGTAGAGGCTGAGCATCTCCTCTATGGCCTCTCTTGAGCGGTCGTAGGCGCCGCTGTACTGAGGATGATCGCACAAGACCGTGCAGTGCACGGCTTTGATGCCCTTTTCCTCAAGGGCGTTTTTCAGCTCCTCGCCCACACGCAGGACGTTATAGTTGCTGTCAAGGGTACGAAGTTCGTCGCTTTCGGTATATGTATCACTGCCCGAGGGGGTGTACGCCTCGGTGCCGTGGGTATGCACGATTATCACCTGCACGCCGCTTTCGACAAGAGGCACGCGCACCCCCATATCCAACAGCTCCTGCACGTCTACGGTGTATCCCGAATCATTGCGAACCTTTATGGTCACCTGCTCTGAGGTATCCGACCGGTCAGGCACCTGCGCTTTATCGGAAGGATTGTCCGATTCGGACGCGAGAAATGGCAGCAGGTTCTCTATAATGCGGTTGTTGGGCAGTATATATCGCTCCGCCTTGTATGGGGTCATAGCGCTGTCGGGCTCTTTTGTGCCCCAGCTTACCGAAAACACCACCGCAGGGATGAGCATAAGCAGCAAAAGCAGGGGAAGAAACGGGCCGTGTTTGTCCTTTTTCACCTTATGAGCACCTCCGTAACAGAGTATATGCTCCGCTGACCGATCTCAGCACAAAAACTGCTCCATATCCGACACCGACATATCCCCCTGCAGGGCAATATTGATGGCGTAGGCAAGGACTTTGGCACTTTTTTCCACCAGCGCGTCGATATCGGTAGGCGTTACAAAAAACTCCCCGCCGTTTTGCTCTCTGTCCTCCGACGGGTCGGTTTTGCCCAGCATCTCCGCGGCAATTGTGTCGGCATCCACCACCGTAGGCACGCCCAGCGCCACAGTGGGTACGCCTAAAGTGTCGGCGTTGAGAGCCCGTCGGGCGTTGCAGGCACCCGACCCCGGCACGATCCCGCTGTCAGACAGCTGAAAGGTGCGCCCAAGCCGCGCTACAGACAAGGACGCCAGCGCATCCACGGCTATCACCGCCGCGGGGCGCACCCGCGCGCAGATGCCGCGGATAAGCTCTGCCGTTTCCACGCCCGTTGTGCCCAGCACACCTGCCTTGACGGCGCAGACCGACCGCATCGAGCCGAAAAGATCGGGCATACCGGCCCTCAGGTGACGGGTGACTATCACCTTGTCCACGGTCAGCGGCCCAAGGCTGTCGGGGGTTATGCGGGTATTGCCCAGCCCTGCCACCAGCACCGTGCCCTTTTGAGGAAGCACCGCTTTCAGGTGAGGGGAGAGGAGACGTGCGGCTTTAATTATACCGTCGTTGTCCGTCTGCCAGTGAGCGGGAGCCTCCAGCGTGACGTACACCCCCTGAGGCTTGCCCAGTCTGCGGGCGGCGTCAAGGGTGCTGACGGTGAGCTTGCGCAGGGTCATACCCTCCTCCTGCTGCTGCTGAGTGTGTACGCCCGCGACGGTCTTTCCGCCGCTTGTAAGCCGCTGATGACTCTCAAACGCCATATCGGTACGGTTTTTCATACAAAAAACACCCCTTTTTTTGATGATTTTAGGATATTTTTTGTCATACATAACAAAGTATTCAAAAAACTCTTGCATTTTTCTTTGTGATATGATAGTATTATTCTGCTAAAAGTCAGTCTATAAGGAGGTCGTGAAGATGCCCAACATTAAGTCTGCAAAGAAGCGTGTTCTGGTTTCCCGTCAGGAGAACGCTGCTAACCGTGCTGCTAAGACTGCGCTCAAAACTCAGCTGAAGAAGTTTGACGCTGCTGCTGCCGCCGGCGAAGGCGAACTGGAAGCAATCTACCGCGAGGCTGTTGCCGGCGTAGATAAGGCTGCTGCTGCCGGCGTTATCCATAAGAACGCTGCTGCAAGAAAAAAGAGCCAGCTCACCAAGAAGCTCGCTGCTGCAAAGTAAGTTACTACAAGAGCAAAGCTCCTGAGGTAGAACCTCAGGAGCTTTTAATCTTTTTATGCATAAAAACGCATCTTTTGCCCATCTGCTGCTTAGGTCGGGGGTAGTTTTTTGTATGTCTCACTTACGGATAAACAGAACACCCATAGTATTTTCGCCGCAATGGTTGGATATTACGCAGCCTGCGCGGGTAACGTAGATGTTCTCGAACTTGCCGCACTTTTTGACTGCGGCAACGGCTTTTGCGATAAGCTCCTCACTCAAACCGCTGTGGGTGATGAATACGCGGTCGGTGCGGATGTTGTCAATGTCGCTGAGACGTTCGGTTATGTACTCTACCATACACTTGTCATAAGCGCCGCGGTACTTCTTGCCTGCGCCCATACCTCCGTCCTTGACCTCTATACAGACCTTCAGCTTGAGCAGGTTGGCGCCCAGCGCGGCAACGGCGGAGCATCTGCCGCCCTTTGCCAGATAGTCCAGACGGTTGAGGATGAAGCTTGCGTCTACCTTGTCCGTAAGCTCGCTGAGCTGACAGCAGATATCCTGAGGCTCCATGCCCTGCTGAGCCAGCTGGCAGGCTTCCAGTACCACGTGGCCGTGACCGGTGGACAGGTTGCGGGAGTCTACTACATAGACGTTGTCAAACTCCTGAGCAGCCAACTGTGCATTCTGATAGCAGCAGGAGAATTTCTGGCTGATGTTGATATGAATGACGGCATCGTACTCGGCTGCAAAGGGCTTGAAATACTCAATATAGTCACCGATGCTCAGAGCGGCGGTGGAGCACATCTCGCCCGTTTCGGCAACGTGAGCGTAGACGTCGTCGGGATCGATCTCAAAAAAATCCTTGTAGTGCTCGCCGCCCTTTACAACGTAGAGGGGCAGAATGGTTATATTATATTGTTCCAGCAGTTCTTTGGAAAGATCGCAGGTGCTGTCGGTGGTTATCTTGATTTTCATATAAACACTCCTATCTTTGCTTTCAATCTTGTTATAGTATAGCACATCATACGGCAAAAAGTCCATATTTTTCTTTGACCGCGCTTTTGCGGCTTGACCCCGGCACCTGCTGTTGCTATAATATGCTGTATTCGGTTTCGAGGAGATGATCTTGTGAAAAAGCTTATTTGTATTGTTTTGTCTCTTCTTTTGCTTTCTGCATGCAGTTTTTCGGAGAAGGTCACGGACGATCCCGAAAGAACGGGTGGCAGATTCCGCGATTATACCAACGCACCTTTGAACACCCTTAATATGTACACCACTTCCGACACGGTGTCCATCAATCTCTCCCGTCTGTGCACCCTGCGACTGTACACCAAGCTGATAAATCAAGACGGTGACGGGTATTTTTATGCCCCCGATCTGGCTCTTTCTTCTCCGGTCAGTATCAGCGACGACAATACCGTATGGCAGATATCTCTGCGGAAAGACTGTCGCTGGGCCAACGGAGAGATCATCACCGCACAGGATTTTGTCTACAGTATGCACGCACTTCTCGACCCCGAAAGTGCCAACAGGCAGGCATCTGTGCTGTCGTCGAGCGCATACGCGCCCATCAAAAACGCCTATGAGTACAACACGGGCGCATGCTCTGCCGGGGAAGTGGGCATCGAGGCGACAGACGACTGTACCCTCCGTATCACCTGCACCCTTCCCGTCACAGCCGATAAGCTGATGCGGCTGTTTGAGACCCCCTACACCATGGTGGTGTACAAGCCTCTGTACGAGGCTTCCCGCATCGAGACAGGCGGCAGTGCCTACGGCACGTCGGCGGAGACTTTTATGTCGGCAGGGCCTATGATACTGACCCGCTGGGAAAAGGACGCTCTCTACTGCTTCGACCGCAATCCCGACTATGTCTATGCGGACAGATATTCCATAGATGGAGTGGACGTATCGGTAGTACCCGACAGCAATACTGCCACCGAGCTGTTTCTGAGCGGTCAGCTGGACTATCTCAGTATCAGCTACTCCCAGTGGGAGAACTTTGAGGATGACCCTCGTGTGTATGACTTCTGGGGCAACTCTCTGCAGTATATGTTTGTCAATCTGGGAAATCCAAACCAGCAGAATCTGCTGGGCGACATTGATTTTCGCAGAGCTCTGTACTACGGCGCCCAGCGCACCTCTCTGTCTGCCGCGCTGGGCGCGATCCCCGCCACCAGACTGGTACGCAAAGCCGTGGTGGGCGACCCCGCCACGGGCACTCCGTTCGTGGAGCTTGAGGGCGCAGGCGACTACGTCGACGACGGATACACCGTATACAATCCCAATTTAGCCAAAGAATACTTAGACCGCGCGCTGGAAAAGAGAGGCATCAAAGAGGCCGATATGGAGATCTACTACGGCGAGAGCGCGACCCATTCCCGCGCCGCATCCGAGATACTCCACGCCCAGTATTCATCTCTGTTTGAAGGCAAGCTGACGGTCACCCTCCGCTCTGTGCCCGCCGCTATGCAGTACAATCTGCGCCGCTACAATCCCGACGATCCCACCGCCTTTGACACCTCCATCGGCTCAATAACACCCTCTGCGGATGCACCTCATTATACCTTCCAGTACTACGTCAGCAGCTATTCTCCCCCGCGCTTCTGCTACAGCAATGCCGAGTACGACCGACTGTATGCCGAGGCGGTCAGCGAGAGCGATCCCATCAAAAGCGCACGGATATGCATGCAGCTTGAGCAGATCCTGCTCAGCGATCTGGTGATAATCCCACTGTACGAATTGCCTTCCAAAGCTCTGTTCTCAAGCAGGGTACAGCTTCCCACGGACGGGTTTATAAACAACTTCGGTTTCGGTTACGAGTTCTGCACGCTCGTTGAATAAATCAAAAGGCGTACCCTGCGGGTGCGCCTTTTGTCTTGACAAACGGCAAAATATGTCGTATAATCGCTTCGGATATACGGATAAGGGAACACGGTGAGAATCCGTGACAGCTCCCACTGCTGTATTTGACGAAGAACGGGCATTATGCCATTGGAGCACCGCTCTGAGAAGGCGCACGTTCACTGTGTGAGGTACCCACACATATACCATAAGTCAGCAGACCTGCCGAATATCAAAGAAGATCAATGCAGTCCGGGAGAGGGATATGCGGTCATCAGAAAAATATGCCTCAAATAAGCGCAATTTGGGCATATAATATGAAGACCTTTCGACCCGCTCTCGCTGATGCGAGAGTTTTTTTTATTTTGAAAGGAAGAAAAGCTATGAAAAAACTGCTGTCTGTAATCTGTATTCTTGCCGCCGTACTGGTTATTCTCACCGCCTGCGGTGAAAGTCAAAACGAGCCTGCCGCAATAAAGCTCACCGATATGCTTGACAGAGAGGTTCAGCTTGGTGCAGCCGCCAAACGTGTCGTTGCTCTGCAGCCCTCCGACTGCGAGATACTCTATTCTCTGGGCGCAGGCGACACGCTTGTGGGCAGAGGCGAATACTGCAACTATCCCGAGGAGATTCTTGACGTGCCTGCCGTGCATTCGGGCGGCGAGACCAATATCGAGCAGATAATCGCACTCAACCCCGACGTGGTCATAATGAGCAAAATGTCCCAGACCCCCGAGCAGGTAGAGGCCATAGAGAATGCCGGTATTCCCGTATTCGTCAGCGATGCTCAGGATATCGCGGGCATTTACGTGGCTATAGAAAAGCTCGGTACCATAACCGGCAGGCAGGAGCAGGCACAGCAGATGATCGAGGATATGAAGTCGGCTTTTGCCAAAATAGCCGAGGAATCCAAAGCCAAAGCATCAAACAAGACCATCTATTTTGAGACTTCGCCTCTGGAATGGGGTCTGTGGACAACGGGTACGGGCACCTTTATGCAGGAGATAGCCGATATGCTGTGCGTCAGAAATATCTTTGACGACGTAAGCGGTTGGGTGCAGGTGTCTGCCGAGCAGGTCATCGACCGTGACCCCGACTACATAATCACCACCGCCATGTATTTCGGCACCGGCTTGCTGCCCGACGAGGAGATCAAATCCCGTGCAGGCTGGGGCGATATCTCGGCTATTGCCGAGGACAACGTGTTCAACGCCAACGGCGATGAACTTACCATACCCTCCGTGCGCCTGGTTCAGGGCGCGCAGGCTCTTTACGACTTTATTTACGGTAACTGAGTTATGGTGAAAAAAGAAGGTCTGAGCACGATCACATACGTAGTTATGGCGCTGGTGCTTTGCGCATCGGTGATCGTCTGTGTGTGCATCGGCAGCGTAAATCTGCCCCTGCGGGATACGGCAGAGGCTATATTCGACGGTGTGCGCTGTCTGTTTACCCGTGAAGCTCTGCCTACGGGCGGCTCACACGCCATAATCCTGCGTACCCGTCTTCCCCGCGTGCTGTGCGTTGCCCTGACGGGTGCGGCGCTGTCGCTGTGCGGTGCGGCTATGCAGGGACTGCTGCGCAACCCGCTTGCCGACGGCTCCACGCTGGGCGTTTCGGGCGGCGCGTCTTTGGGCGCGGTCACAGCCATAGCGCTGGGGATAACCATCCCCGGGGTGCCCGGGGGCGGCACTATGGTGACGGCTATCGTGTTCGCCTTTTTGTCACTGGCGCTTATACTGTTTCTGTCCTATAAGATAGACCGCAGTATGTCCACCAACACCATAATCCTTATGGGCGTGGTGTTCTCTATGTTTACCACCAGCATAATAAGCATAATCACAGTATTTTCGCAGGAAAAGGTGCGTACCATAACCTTCTGGACTATGGGGTCGCTGGCAAACACCAATTACGTCAACGTACTGACCATACTGGTGGCTTTTGCTGTGTGTGCCGCCGTGCTTTTGTGCAACGCAAGGGAGCTTAACGCATTTGCCATCGGTGAGGAAAATGCCCGGCATATCGGCGTGGACGTCAAGCGTGTCAAGCTGACCGTTTTGATATCCGTTGCGGCGCTTATCGGCGTGTGCGTGTCCATCGGCGGCTCGATAGGCTTCGTGGGACTTATCATTCCCCATATGGTACGCAGACTGTTCGGTGCAAACCACCGTAAGCTGCTGCCCGCGTCCATATTCGCAGGGGCGGTGTTCCTGCTGTTTGCCGACCTGATATCCCGAACGGTAATGCGTCCCCTTGAACTTCCCGTGGGAGTCGTGACATCCCTTGTCGGCACGGTGACCTTTATCGTCATATTTGCAAAAAGGGGGACACGCTGATGCTCAAAGCAGAGAATATCTCGGTAAGCTACGACGGTTTTACCGTTCTTGACAATGTCAGCTTCACCCTTTCTCCCGGCAACTGGCTGATGGTGGCAGGGCCTAACGGTGCAGGCAAAAGCACCCTTGCCAAGGCCATATCCCAGACCGCGCCGTATACGGGCAGTATCACCCTTGACGGTGCCGATACAGCCGTGATGAAGCCCTCGGTGCTGGCAAAGAAGCTGGGTATGCTGGAGCAGAACAATCACGTTTCCTACGCCTTTTCGGTAAGCGAGATAGTGCGGCTGGGCAGATACGCCTACCGCCGCACTCCCTTTTCTGATTCGAGCGGCAGCGACGAGGAGCATATCGCCCGTGCGTTGGAGCATACGGGACTGAGCCATCTGAAAGACCGCTCGGTGCTGACCTTGTCGGGCGGCGAGCTGCAAAGGGTGTTTCTTGCTCAGCTGATGGCGCAGGACCCCGACATACTCATACTTGACGAGCCTACCAACCATCTGGACCTCAAGTATCAGAAACAGGTGCTTGAGCTTGTCAGCGATTGGGTCAAAGGCTCCGGCCGCTCGGTGATATCGGTGATACACGACCTCAGTCTGGTCAAAGCCTACGGCACCGACGTATTGCTGCTGTCGGGAGGCAGGAGGATAGCCTTCGGTAAGACGCAGGAGGTGCTGACGGATGAAAATCTCGACACCGCCTACGGTATGTGTGTGCGCGACTGGATGAAAAAACTGCTTAAACAGTGGGAATAAACGGATAACAAAAAAGCTTTGCACCGCTCAGCGGTACAAAGCTTTTTTATATTCTGCCTGTTTATTCGGTGGTGAGGTCTGCGTAGGTATAGGGCACGGCTTTTTGCAGCGCTTCGGGACTGAGCTCCACCTGATAGCCTATCTTGCCCGCGCTGAACAGTATGGTGTCAAACAGCTGTGCCGTTTCGTGGAGCACGGTCCGAAACTGCTTTTTCATTCCGATGGGTGAGCAGCCTCCGTGGATATATCCCGTCAGGGGCAGAAGCTCCTTGGACTTTATCATGGCGATGCTCTTGTCGCCAACGGCTTTTGCCGCCTTTTTCAGGTCAAGCTCGTAGGCTACGGGTATCATAAACACGTAATGCTCACCCTTGGCACCTACGGTCACAAGGGTCTTGAACACCTGCTCGGGGTCCTGATCAAGTACCTGCGCCACCTCAACGCCGCTTATGGCGTCGGTGTCTGCGTAGGTGTGGTATCGGTAGTCTATCCTGAGTGCGTCGAGCACCCGCATCACGTTGGTCTTTTCGCTTGCCATCTCAGTCTGCCAGAGTGCGGCTGCGCTCCATAGCCACCGTACCGGTACGCACTATCTCGATGATGCCCAGAGGCTTCATAACGTCGATAAAAGCGTTTATCTTGGTGGGCTCGCCCGTTACCTCAACGCAGAGGGTGTGGGGATTGTAGTCGATTATCTTGCCGCGGTAAACTTCGGTAGCCGCCATGACCTCGGGACGGTTGACGGGGGAGTTTTTGACCTTGATGAGCATCAGCTCGCGCTCAACGCAGTCGTCACGGGTCAGCACGGCAACGTTCTTGACGTTGTGCAGCTTCTGCAGCTGGTTGATAAGCTGTTCACAATGGTAATCTTCGCCTCTGAGGGTGATGGTGATGCGGGAAAACGCATCGTCGTTGGTCATTCCGCTGGCGATGGAGTCGATATTAAAGGCTTTGCGCATTATCATACTCGAGATGCGTGCCAGAACGCCGTATTTGTTCTCAACGTAAACGCCTATTACGAATCTTTTCATTCTGTGACCTCCTTGGTGGTGATAAGGTCGGACATGGATCCTCCGGGAGGTACCATAGGCAGAACGAACTCATCCTTGTCTATAGCCACCTCAATAAGATAGGGAGCCTCAGCGTTCAGCGAACGCTCAAAAGCCTGCCTGAATCCCTCGGCGGTGTCCACCCTCTCGCCCGCGATGCCGAACGCATCTGCCAGCTTGATAAAATCGGTGTTGCGGCCCAATATGGTGTGGGAATATCTCTTGCCGTAGAACAGAGTCTGCCATTGACGCACCATACCCAGCACGCCGTTGTTGAGCAGAACGATAGTGACGGGCATATTGTAGCTGGAAACGGTGGCAAGCTCGTTGAGGTTCATACCGAAGCTTCCGTCACCGGTCACCAGTATGCTCCGTGTGCCGCTGCCTACCTGTGCGCCCAGAGCGGCGCCCATACCGTAGCCCATAGTACCAAGACCGCCGGAGGAAGCGAACTTGCGCACCTTGTCAAATTTGAGGTACTGTGCGCTCCACATCTGATGCTGACCTACGTCGGTGGCAACTACCGTGTCGGGGCTCTTAAGCTCGTTGATAACGTCAAATACCTGAGCGGGGGTCAGGCGGGTGCCTGCCATCTCGGCGGCACGTGCGGCGATCTCCTCTTCTTTTTTGACAAAGCCCTGCACCTGCTCATCCCACAGAGGCTTTTCGCTCTTTACCGTGCCCTTGAGTATCTCGCGCAGAGAGTGCTTGAGATCGCCTATAAGCGCGGTGTCCACGCCGATGTTCTTGTTGATCTCAGAGGGGTCGCAGTCAAGCTGGATTATCTTTGCACCCTTGCAGTAGGTGGAGGTGTTGCCCGTTGCACGGTCGCTGAAACGTGCGCCGATGGCAATGACCAGATCGGCGTTGCTGTTGGCAACGGAGGATGCAAAATGTCCGTGCATACCTTCCATACCCAAAAATCTCTGATGGTTGGTGGGGATAGCCGACAGACCCATCAGGGTACAGCCCATATACGCGTCGGTTTTTTCGGCAAGCTCCATGATCTCGCTGCCCACGTTTGCGCTGACTGCGCCGCCGCCTACGTAGATATAGGGCTTTTGGCACTCGTTTATCAGTCTGACAGCCTCGGCAATGGTGCTGTCGTCGGCGCAGGGAATGGCAAAGGGCTCAACTTCGCCCTGAGGCTTAAACTCACAGAGGGATGCCTGGATATCCTTGGGCACGTCCACCAGCACGGGGCCGGGTCTGCCCGACTTGGCTATTTTGAACGCCTCACGGATGGTATCAGCAAGCTCACTGACGTCGGTGACGAAATAGTTGTGCTTGGTAATGGGCAGGGTAACGCCGGTGATGTTTATCTCCTGGAAACTGTCCTTGCCGATAAGGTTGCGGGACACGTTGCCAGTGATAGCCACCATGGGAATGGAGTCCAGCATAGCGGTAGCGATGCCGGTGACCAGATTGGTAGCGCCCGGGCCGGAGGTGGCAATGACCACGCCTACCTTGCCCGTTGCGCGGGCATAGCCGTCGGCGGCGTGGGAAGCACCCTGCTCGTGGGCGGTGAGATAGTGATTGATACGGTCACTTGCCTTGTAGAGCTCGTCATATATATTCAGCACCTGACCGCCGGGATAGCCGAACACGTCGGTCACACCCTGCTCGATAAGGGTCTCGATAACGATCTGCGCACCGGTTATTTTTTTGGTGTCCATAATTTGTCCTCCTTCGGCACCGCGTAAAAAATAAAAAGCCTCCGTCTCACCCAAAGAGACGAAAGCTGAAGCCTCCGCGGTACCACTCTTCTTCCTTTTTGTTACAAAAGGCGCTTCAGATGCCTGCACATCCTAACTCTGTGACGGGAGTGCCCGTCTGAACTTACTCGCCGTAGGATTTCAGTCCAGCCGCTCCATGGTGATCTTCCCGTGTCCTGCCCCGTGTCTTGCACCAACCGACACTTCTCTGTGTGACAGCAAACACCGTACTCTTCCATTTCCCAGCGTTTGACATAGTTTTTTTATATTATATTATCTGCACGGGGGTTTGTCAATAGCAATTATTTTGGCCAAAACCTTTTTTAGGGTTGAAATAAGCAAAGAATGGTTGTATAATGTACTCAAACTACCAAGTGGGAGGAAAGAAATATGAAGAAGTTTGTATTGGTCGTTATGGCAATGGCTATGTTGCTGTTTGCTGCCGCCTGCGGTAAAGAGTGCGATATCTGCGGCGAAAAGGGCAGAGGCGAGACCAAAGAGGTTCTGGGCAAGGAGTATTTCGTCTGCAAAGACTGCCTGGAGACTCAGGATAACATCAATAATATCCTCGGCAATCTGTTCAAGTAATAACAGGATAAATTGTCCGTAAAAGCGATGCCGTTTTTGGCATCGCTTTTGCAATTTGTGCTTTCCAACCGCCGGCAAATATGCTATTATGTAACTGATATTATTACCAAAAAGGAGCAATTGCGCTATGAACAAGCTTTTTTCTGCAATAGACACTCTTCAGCCCGTCTACAAACAGTTCTGGAAGGATATCGCAGCCATAGAGAGCCCCTCCCGCAATGTAGAGCAGGTCAACAAGGTTGTTGACTTTATCGTTGCCTTTGCTTCTTCCCGCGGTTTTACCGTTATTCAGTATCCCGACCTCGGTCTGGGCAAAATGCTGACCGTTGAGACGTCAACGGGCGAGGAAGAGGGCACCTTCACCTTTATGGCGCATATGGATACCGTGCATCCTATGGGCGCTTTCGGTGAGCAGGTGGTGTGGGAAGAGGACGACTGGCTTCACGGCCCCGGCTGTATCGACTGCAAGGGCGGTATCGCCTGCGCTATGCTGGCAATGGAAGCCCTCCGCGAGACAGGCTACTGCGCCCACAAGCTCAAACTTATCCTGACCCCCGACGAGGAGATAACCACCCCCACCAGCCGTGATTTCATCGTTGAGCAGAACAAGGGCGCAATAGCTCTCTTCAACAGCGAGACGGGCACAGAGGGCAAGCTGACCGTAGGCCGAAAGAGCGTTTTTAAGGTCAAGGTCGAGGTCACGGGCAAAGCCGCCCACGCAGGCAACAACTATTTTGACGGCGTTTCGGCTATCAAAGAGTGCTGTCTCAAGATCCTCGCCATCGAGGCGCTGTCCCAAAAGGGCGGCACTACCTATAACTGCGGCGTTATCCACGGCGGGACCGTGTCCAACGCCGTTGCCGAGAGCTGCTGGTTTGAGGTGGACATAAGGGCGCTGACCGACAAGGATATGCACGAAGCAGCCGCCAACGTGACCAAGATAGCCGAAAACTGCACCCTGACCGGTGCCGTGGGCAAGGCTATACTGCCCCAGCTGCACCGTCCTCCCTTTGAGGCAAGCGACAGCACCCTCGCCTTTTTCGACAAGATCCGCAGCGTGGCAAGCGAGTACGGACTTGAGGAGTTCTCCTCTCAGATAGTGGGCGGCGGCTCTGACGTGGTCTTTGCCGCAATGAGCGGCGTCACCGCCATATGCTCCACAGGCGTTTGCGGTACGGGTACCCACTCCACCAGAGAAAAAGCCTATATCCCCAGCCTTGCACGTCGCGCCAAGGTCATGGCCGCAGTCATCACCGACTATTTCAAGGGTGAGTAAACTCTGCACGGGAGAATGGCATAAACGGAGGCAGACAATATGTTAGAGATAATCAAACGCGGTGCGCCTCAGTACAAGGCAAACCTGCACAGCCACAGCACCTTGTCCGACGGACATCTCACCCCAGAGGAGATGAAGACGCTGTACAAGTCAAACGGCTACAGCGTACTTGCTATAACCGACCACGAATATCCTTTTGATCACAGCGCTCTGTCCGATGAGGATTTTATTATGCTCACCGGCTACGAGATATACATCCGCGGCAACGACGAGAAAAAATACGACAAGTTAGGCCCCGAGATACATTTCAATCTGTACGCCCGCAACCCCCACAACACCGATTACGTAGGCTATGACGAGGACTACTGCCATTATATCAAAGACCCCGCCCGCCGCGCATCCCTGGTCAAGGTCGGCACTACCCGCTCCCGCACCTATACTCCCGAGTACGTCAACGAGGTAGTCGCCACCGCCCGGGAGAACGGCTATATCTGCACCTATAACCACCCCTATTGGTCTATGGAGGACTGGGAGAGGATAGCTCAGTACGAGGGATTTTTCAGTATGGAGATGTGCAACTACAACTCCTATGTGGAGGACAGACTTGAGCATAACGGACAGTTGTACGAGTTTTTGCTCCGCCGCGGCAAGCGTATGTTCTGCCACGGTGCTGACGACAACCACAACTCCTACCCCGTAGGTCATCCTATGTGCGACTCGCTGGGCGCGTTTACCTATATTATGGCACCTGAGTTTACCTATTCGGGGATATTCTCCGCGCTGGAGAAGGGCGATTTTTATTCCTCACAGGGCCCCGAGATAAAAGCTCTCTATATAGACAACGGCGTTGCCCATATAGAGACCTCGCCTGCAAAACAGATCATTATGCACTACGGCGGCAAACGCCCGCCCACGCTGAGAGCCGAAGAGGGCAAAAGCGTGACGGAGGCTGATTTCGTTATCAACCCCCGCGCCCCATTCATCAGATTTTCGGTAATTGACAGCGAGGGCAGATGGGCGGATACCAGAGGCATCTTCCGTGACGAGCTGGAATAACAGACCCAAAATAACAAACAAAAAGTGCGCTGCTTTCGCCGGCGCACTTTTTATCTTTTATCCCAATAAAACGTCAAAAACGAGCATCAGGCAGAAGCCTGCAAGCAGGGCGTAGGTGGCACCCCTTTCGCTGCCGTGAGCGTGGGTCTCGGGGATCATCTCGTCGCTTATAACGTAGAGCATGGTGCCTCCCGCAAAAGCCAGAGCAAAAGGCAGTATCGCCGATGCCAGATTGACGGCAAAATACCCTATAAGGGTGCCCGCCACCTCCACCACACCGGTCAGCGAGGCGTACAGCAGGGTCTTGGACGGGGAGATGCCCGATGCCAGCATAGGTCCGACGATGACCATTCCTTCGGGTATATTCTGCAGGGCTATACCTCCGGCTATCAGCATAGCCTGACCTGTGTCGCCCGAGCCGAAGCCTACACCTGCGGCAATACCCTCGGGCAGGTTGTGTATGGCGATAGCCATAACGAACAAAAGCACCTTGCTTGCCCGTGAGTCGGTGTGCTTTTCGCCGTCGTCACCCTGAAGTCTGTGCAGATGGGGTATGAGTCGGTCGGCAAGACTGAGACAGAGCGCACCCGCAAATATGCCTGCAACGGTAACGATGATACCCTGCTTGCCCCCGTATTCAAGAGAGGGTACGATAAGTCCCAATACGGCGGCGGCAAGCATGACTCCTGCGGCAAAAGACAGTATTATGTCCGAAAAACGGTGGGAAGCTTTCCGAAACAAAAAGCCGATAATAACACCGAACAGCGTAGCACCGCCTACACCTGCGGCGGTCAGCAGAACGAGCTGCATATTCTCATCTCCTTATATCAGATCAAATGGCTGAAACCTGCCGTCGTAAAGGGCGTACAGCTTGCGGAAGCCCAGATCAAACAGATACCTGCGTGTCTCATCAAATGCGCAGTCCAGGGTGTCCTTGTTATGGCTGTCCGAGGAGAGGGTGATGGGGGCACCCTCCTTTTTCAGCACCTGCAGCAGATTTGCGGCAGGGTAGGGAGTGGTGCGCACCTTGCGGCTGATAGCGCCCGTGTTGACCTCGAATATACAGCCCGAGCGTGCGGCTTGTGCCATATATTTCTCGGCAAGAGCGTTGTAGTCGGGGTTATTCAGCAGTATGCTTTCGCCAAGCTCGTCAAACTTGGTTATCAGGTCAAAATGTCCCACGATATCGGGCTTGCGGGAGAGGATATAGTCCACAAAATACCCGTAATAATTATCGGCAAGCTTGCATACGTCGCCGCCAAACTGCTCAAGACACTCTCTGAAATACTCTGCGCCCGAGTCAATGGCGTAGTATTGATCCTGCACCTTTGCATAGTGGCAGGAGCCGATTATGTAGTCGTATTTACTGCGGTCACAGAGGCAGTATGCGTCCTCCTCCAGACCCAGATATATCTCGATGCGGTCTTTGTATTTGTCCTTGAGGCGGTTGATCTCGCTGATGTAGCCGGGCATATCCTTGATGCAGTAGCTCAGGTCAAAATCGGTATACCCGTGTCCCGAAAATCCCAGCGCACAGAATCCCTTGTCTATTGCCGACAGCACCATATCCTCGGCAGAGTGGTCGCCGTCGCAGAACAGAGTGTGTGTATGATAATTGGTGAGCATATCAGAATCTCCTTTTTCCGCAGCGTTTATATCTTGCGCATGGGCAGAGTCCATACGCCGTACTCGTTTTCAAAATATATCTTGAAATGCGCGCCGCCCTTGGGGATGAGGCGTGTCCACACGCCGCTGTGCTTTTCGCTTTCGGTCAGCTCCTCGTATTTTTCCAGCGAGGCGGCTTTGGCGCCTGCAGTACCCGCCTGCCTGAAATCAAAGTACAGTATACTGCTGCCCTCTGTATACCCTTGTACATCGACCGTTATACAGCCGTTTTCAACGCTGTGGCTGAAGCTTGCGTCACATACGCAGAACTCCGCGCAGCCGCCGTTTTTCTGCAGCCTGAGGGTGTAGTGCCCTTCCGGAGGATAGTAAGGGATGACCGCCCTGCCGCGGATGGGCAGAGACTGTGTCATCTCGCCGTTTCTGTATATCTCGATGACGTCATCGGTGTCGATGAAGGTTGATATTATCACCTGCCGGGAGGCAAGATAGTTGGAATGGTTGCCGTTGTCAACTGTTATGGCAGGGGTTATTTTGTCAAGACCGCTGTGCAGCAGAGCATCGGCGTCTGTGTCAAAGAGAGGCACGCTATCAAGATACTCGTACCGCCACAGCGCAAACTGCTCAAACTTGCCAAAAAACACCCGGCTGTCAAATCTGCGGCGGGTGCAGCTGGGGCGTATAGCCTCGCTGACCTCCACCTCGCGGATCACGCCGCCGTCATCCCGCAGAAGGTCGGTTATAAGCGCAACGTGACTGCGGCTGCCGCCGTGGGCATACAGTACGTCGCACAGACGCATATCCTCAAAGGTGTACTCACCGGCGGATTTGACCCTGTACATACCGGGGACAGTATGCCAGCGGGCGGTGGAAATGCGCCGACGGATGCCGAAAGCAAACCTCGCAAGTCCGTTGCACACTATGCCGTAGTTGCAGGCGTTAAAAGCCGCCTGCCCGGGCTGATACAGCTTGCTGTCGGGGTTGGCAATGGCGGTGAGAAAACTCTCAAACGACACGTTCTCGCACAGGAATTTGTCGGTGGCTTCGGTGGATGCGTAGGGAAATCCCGTTACGGGAACACCCGCAGGCAGTACGGTATTGCCGAGGGCGCGGGTATAGGTAGGCACGTCTCTGAGGGGCGTCCAGCAAAAGTCGGTCAGCTGACGTGAGCGGGCTATCACCGCCGCCTGCGCGGGAGTTTCGGGAAGAGTACTGTGGAGCATAATACAGTCTCCTTTTTATGGATTATCTGATACCACGATTATAGTACAGATACGCCGCCAATGCAAACAAAAAAGCTGAGACAGGCGGGCCTGAGTTTTATCAGCGTGATATTTTGATTCAGGGAATTGAAATATCCGTGGCTTCGTTTTATAATATTGACAACAGAAACGTATTGGCGGCCAAAACAACTTTTTCGTATTTCGGAGGTGTACTGTTATGAAAGCACAAAAAAGACTTATCTCAGTGATCCTTTGCGCCGTGTTACTAACAAGCATCTTTCAGCCGACAGTATCGGCATCCGATTCTCCGTTATCGGACGATATCGTGATCCTGTACACCAACGATGTCCATTCATACATTGACGGAGAACTCAGCTATGATGTGATTGCGGGTATAAAAGCCGACCTGCAGACAAGATACAAAAACGTGTTTTTGGTGGATGCAGGCGATCATATCCAGGGAACGGCCTACGGAGCAATGGACAGCGGAGAAAGCGTTATCCGACTGATGAATGCTGCCGATTACGACGTGGCAACCCTCGGAAATCACGAATTTGATTATACTATGGAAGGTTGTATGAACGCCATAGAATGGGCGGAGTTTTCATACCTTTCCTGCAACTTTTACCATGTAGAAAACGGTATTCGCGGTGAAAACGTTCTCGACAGCTACAGTATATTTGACTGCGGAAACGAAAAGATCGCTTTTGTGGGCATTACCACCCCCGAAACCTTTTCCAAATCCGCTCCTTCGTATTTTCAGGACGGAGAGGGTAATTACATATACGGAATATCCGGAGAAGATGACGGTTCGGCACTCTACGCCGACGTACAGAATGCAATAAACGAGGCAAAAGCCGAAGGTGCGACGACCGTCATCGCGTTAGGCCATTTGGGTCTGGATGAGTCATCCGGTGCGTGGACAAGCGAAGAAACTATCAAAAACGTTGTCGGATTGGATGGGTTTATAGACGGTCATTCCCACAGCGTAGTCGAAGGAATATCGGTTGACGATGCAGAAGGCAACGATGTTATCCTGACTCAAACGGGCGAATATTTTGACCGTATCGGTATAATGCTCGTTGATGGGGAAACGGGCGATATTACCACGGATTTTATTGAATACGATTCGGAAACCGGCAAACTTAATTCGGATATCTGCGGTGTTTCCGACCTTATTTCGGATGAATCTGTCAAAACCGAAAAGGATGCGTGGATAGACCATATCGATGCCGAGCTGGGTCAAAAAATAGGCAGCGCAAACGTAACGCTTGATAACTATGACCAAAACGGAAACCGTTTGGTACGCTTGAAGGAGACGAACAGCGGCGATTTTTCCGCGGATGCGCTCTATTACCTGTTTGACGATATGGGACTTGACGTTGACGTTGCCATTATGAACGGCGGCGGCGTCCGCAACCAGGCCGTTACCGGAGACATAACCTACAAGGTGTGCAAGGATATCCATCCGTTCGGCAATGTAGCTTGTCTGCAAACGGTCACAGGTCAGCAGATACTTGATATGCTGGAGTGGGGGGCACGCCACGCAGGCACGTCGGAAGACGGCAGTTTCCTGCACGTTTCGGGCATAACCTATAAGATCGATCTTTCGGTTCCCAATACCACCAAAGCCGATGAGATGGACGTTTGGACAGAAGGGCCCTCTGCATACCGCGTATTTGACGTCAAGGTATACGACAAAGACGACGATAAATGGTACGTTCTGGAACTTGACGAGGAGTACAATCTTGCAGGGTACAACTATACCCTCCGCGATCTCGGCGGCGGATTTGCAATGCTCAACGGAGCGGTCAACGTGCTTGATTACGTGATGGAAGACTATATGGTCCTCGCCAACTATATCAAGGGCTTCGAAAACGGCACGGTGGACGCCAAAAACTCCCCCCTGCTTTCCAAATATCCCGGACTGTCGATAGATTACGGCAGCGTGAACGGCAGCGGAAGGATCGAAGTGGTCGCTCCGTCCGTGTGGGTCGGAGGGACAGAGATCACTGACGAGAACGCATCCGATGTGTTCGGTGACGGAAGGGTCTCCTATAATGCCGCGATGAACACGCTTACATTAGACGGATATACCTATGAAGGAAACGGATTCATCTGTGAGACTTACGAGGATGAAGAAGACGGAACGGAAGTCCGTCATTCCGCCGTCGTTTACAGTAACGGGTCCCTGAACGTCGAACTTATCGGCAACAGCAGTATCAAAAATACGTTTAACGGGGCAAACGGGCAGAACTGCGGCGACGGCATTATTGCAGAGAACAAACTGGTGATAAAAGGCAGCGGAACGCTCAGGGTCGAAGGGTTTTATGGGTTGGAATCAGCGCGGGATCTTGTGATCGACGGCTGCGTACTTGATGTTTGCACAGAAAGCTGCGGCATATTCTCGTGGGACGGAAGCGTGCAAATAAAAAACGGAGCATCTGTATGGATAGACAGCGATGAAGACGGTGTATACGTATGGAATGACTTCACGCTGACAGACGGCACGCTCAGCATAAACGCCGGAACAGACGGCATATATGCTTATAACGGAACGGTCACCCTTGACAGCACATCCGTAAAAGTACACGGTACGAATCCGACTTTGGTCGGAACAAAGCTTTCCGTAAATGCCGGCGGCAGCTACGGTATATTCGCATACAGCGGGATCGTTGTGAGCGATAAGCTTGCCGTTTCCTCTCCTCAAAATGCCCGGATCCAAAAATTACACGACGAAGAAGATGATTATTGGTATTATACGGTTTGCTCTGACGGGGAGAGTGCAAAAGAGCTTTCCGTAGAGCCCGTCGGATATCGCGTTATGATCGAAAACGGCGATTACGATATGGTAGTGCTTGTTCCCGCAGGAATGTCCGTAAACGAAGCTTATTGCGAGGTACTTCAGATCGATGATTTTTCTGAGGCGATCAACCCGATAAAAGACGGATATTCTCTGGCGGGATGGTTTACCGATGAGAACTGTTCCTACGGCAGCGAGTTCTCCTTTGATGCAAAAATCGCCCGGGATACAACAGTCTACGCCAAATGGGACGTATCTTATCTCACGATAGAAGAAATCATAGCAGGTTTGGAAAAAGCCGAGAAGGAGCTTTCCGATGAGCTTGCTCTCGGTGATAAAGCAAACGCCGATGCACTTGCACAGGCTGTTTCAGAGCTGAATGGGGCGATCGATGCGGCAAAAACAGCAGCTGAAACGGCGGACGAAGGGTTAAAGGCCGAGCTGACAGACAAGATAGATAACGCAGAAGCGGCTCTTTATGCGTCGATCAGCTCTCTTGCGGATGAGCTTGACAGAGCAGAGCAAAAGACCGAGGAACTTCAAACCCTGATTATCATCGTATGCGCTGTTTCGGGCGCGGCACTTTGCTGCAGCGGAGCATTTGCCGTATGGTTCCTTATTGACCGAAAGAAAAGGATCTGACAAAAAAGAGCCTGCGGCGCGCAAAATACGTACAGACACAATAAATAAGCGGTGAGCAAAAATGCTCACCGCTTTTGATATCAAAGGATCGATGGGGGTATAAGAATACGGGGTATGTTCAGTTTTTCTTCTCTCTGATGTTGAGTATTCTCAAAAGAGCGGGGGAGAGGATGATGTTTGCCAGCAGCTCAAACACAAAGTTGAGACCGACGAAGAATACTATCAGATATGCCGCAATAGACATACCCTCTGCTGCGGAGCCGTTTCTGAGTGCATCCATAAAGAATACGAAACAGCCGCCGATAAAGATGCCGGTGTTGACAACGGGTGCAACGACTGCTGCGACCAAAACTGCCAGATAGCGGTTTTTGTTCTTGAGCAGGTTATATACAAGACCTGCGCACAGGCCTGCCATAAAGCCCTTGATCATAACGGTGATGATGGTGCCGGGGATGCTCATTCCGAACCAGAATGCGGCGTCGGGGGTGGCAAAGAATACCAGACCGGAAACTGCACCCAGCCAGCCGCCCCACAGAGGGCCGCACAGAGCCGAGCCGAGGACTACGGGGATAAGGGTCAGGGAGATGGATGCCAGGCTGCCGATCTTGACAAATCCGCCGAAATACGACAGAACGGCGACGAGGGCTGTGAGCAATGCCATAAGCGCGAGCTTTTCGGTTTGCCCTTTTCTGATGGTTTTTGTGTTCATAATTTCCTCCTTGCTGTCGTCCGCTTTTGCGGTACAACGCATAAAAATATTTTTATATTATCCGCTGTCGCGGTAATATACAATGAACGTGTATTCAGTTTTTGTTCTTCTGATACAGAATGTTGAGACCCTTCAGCACCAGATGCTCGTCGATGGTTATGGCGTGGTTGCACATAGGTATGATAAGCTCTGCAAGCCCACCCGTGGCGTATACGGGCAGCACCTGCCCGAACTCAAGGTTGATGCGGTCTATCATCCCGTCTATCATACTGGCGTTGCCGTAAAGCACGCCCGAACGCATACAGTCGGCGGTGTTCTTCTCGATAACGCTGTGGGGAACTTCCAGACTTATTTTGGGCAGCTGTGCCGTACCGTCGGCAAGAGCGTTGAGTCCCATCAGCACACCGGGGATAATGGAGGTGCCTATAAACGCGCCCTTCTGATTGACCACGGTCATCTTGGTGGCTGTACCCATATCAATAATAAGTGCGGGACTGCCGTAGATGTTGTGTGCGGCAACGCAGGCGGCTATCAGGTCGGCACCAACCGACGAGGGCGTGTCGCAATGTATCCCGATGCCCGTCTTGATGCCCGGCCCTACGAAAAGGGGCGGGGTGCGGAATATAAACTCCAGCGCCTTTTTGATGACCGAATTAAGGGGCGGTACAACCGAGGACACGATAGCGCCGTTTATCTCGGATTTGTCGATGCCGTGCAGAGAAAGGGCCTCAAGCAGCCTGACCGCGTATTCGTCCTCGGTCTTGGAGCAGTCGGTGGACAGACGGGAAACGAACCGCAGCTCATTATCGCGAAAACCGCCCATTACTATGGTGCTGTTTCCTATGTCAATGGTCAGAGTCATTTGTTCCCGTCCTTTCTGCATCATATCCAGTACATTATATCAATGCTGATGCTAAAAATCAAGACCCGTGGTATCACCACAGGTCTTTTTCTGCTATTTCGACAATGTCACCGTCACGGAAACCTGCCTCAAGCAGATAGCTTTCGGCGTTGGTGTGCTTGTCTGTGTAGGTGTTGTGAGAGTCCGAGCTGTACGTGACGGGGACGCCGTACTCAAACGCCTCACGCAAAAACTCGGCGTACTGATGCTTGAATTTTTCGGTGGCGTGAGGAGAGCGGAAGAACCCTGCGGCACACTCGATATACTTGCCGTTTTGTTTGAGTGCGGCAATGATATCTGCATTCATGGAGCGGGGTATGCGTGAAAAATCGTCGTACCAAAGCTGCTTGCCGTGATACCAGGGGTGGCCCAGCACAGTAACACGCTCGTCGCAGGCCAGCCAAAGCTGCTGACGGTACCACTCACGGATATTCTCCTCCATATCGAGAGGAAGCTCCCTCGCTCCCGCGCGGTCTATCCGCCAGTGGCTGGCGCCGATGGCGTAGCGAATGCCCAGAGTGGTCAGCTCTTCCTTGGTGGCGGGCAGATTGATAGGGTAGGGTGTGTCCGACTGAGGGCCTGTGTATCCCTCGCGGCTGCCGTGAATAGCAATATAGTCATACATAGGCTGACTTATGGGGGTCAGCTCCACACCGAGAACAAAATTGGGATGGGTCTTTTGAAATTCTCCGACCTTTGCTGCCGAATCACGGATACAGCCCCAATATTTTTCGTCGTTCAGGTTGAGATGGTCGGTGATGCCCATTTTTGTGAACCCGTATTTTTGAGCAGCCTCGGCAATCTCGCTGAGGGGCAGGGTGGAGTCGTAGGACGCCTCACAATGTATATGCCAGTCCGAATGAATTATCATCTCATGCCTCCCGAGCCTTTAACGGGCGGTTACTGCTTCTTGAATCGGTCGGCGCCCACGCCGCAGAGGGGGCATTTTTCGGGAGGGGTGTCGCCCGTGTGGATATATCCGCATACGGTGCATATCCACTTGGTCTCACTCTCGGGGGACGCATCCTTTACGGGCGCAAACTCCGCAGTTGCCAGAAGCGCCTCGATATCCTGCGCCACCTCAGCGGCTTTGTCAAGGTCAAGCTGACCCATATCCACTATCTGCATACCGGTAAGCTCGCTGAATTTTTTGAGCAGAGCGCGCTCCTCGGGAAACAGAGTGTCAACCCGCAGCTGTCCCTTGACAAAATAGGTCTTGAAAGCCTTTGAGGGCGCAAGCTCGTGTATCTCGCCTGCAACGATGGGGAACTCTTTTTCGGAGAACAGACCCTCGCCGACGAGAATGAGATTCTTGTTTTTCAGCTGCTTGCCTGCGCGGCTGAGATAGAGCTTGCTCAGCTGCGCGGTATAAGGCCCGCGGAAATTAAAGACCATAATAAGAGTGTCTGTCTGCGCCAGATCCTCTGCCTCAAAAGGCGTGTCGATGTTGATGCACTTGCACTCAAGCTTGTCCGAAATAATCTGCGCGATCTTCTTTGCGCTGCCGTGAAAAGTCTCATAAGTTACTATAACATTGTTCATATTTTATCCTCCCGAGTATATAATCTACTGTTTGGGTATATTATAGCAAAGAGAACGCAAAATTGCAATAGGGAAAACGGGATTTTTTGCGGGAAAACAAGGGGAGAATCATACTATTCTCTGTGCAGCACTCTTTGAACGGCTGAGTCAGCTTTGCGGCATTTTAGGATATCTGTATCAGGCGAAAAAGAACCGAATCACAGAGCACTTCGTTCTTTTCCGGATAGTCAAGTGTTATGCCCTCGGTTTTTTCCGTAATAAATATGATATCCTTGAGCATTTTCTTGACGTAATATACGTCATTTTTTACATTATCCACAAATCTTTAGCACCTTTTCACTATTCACTATTACTTATTACTTGCCAAAAAACGACAAGAGGTTTTAGTGAAAAGTGAAGAGTGAAAAGTGAAAAAGTAAAAACGACAACCTTCTGTCGAAGATTGTCGTTTTTTGTCTATGGGCTACAAAAAAGATATTTTGGGCTGTTTTTCGTATGAATTCGAACTCTCACAAAAATGATATATTGCTACGCAATATGATATACGGCTTCCGCCGTATGATATACTTGCTGCGCAAGCATGATATAATATCCGTTCCTTCATATGCCGCAGGCATATATCACCCACCGCAGGTGGATATCATATCGAAGATATATCACCCGTTCCGGCAGGAACGGATATCATTGAAAAACGACAAGTTTCTGTCGAAACTTGTCGTTTTTCATGGCAGCGGATCAAGGATTCGAACCCTGACAAACAGATCCAGAATCTGTCGTGCTACCTTTACACAAATCCGCTATATTCTGTTGTTTTCTTGACGCACTAACTATTATACCCGTTTTGACGCAAATGTCAAGACTTTTTTGCAATATTTCTCAAAAAATTATTGCCGCCAAAAAACACCTTATTATATATACAAAAATCACCCCGTTTGTGCTAAAATATATAGAATAGGAGTTGATAGTTATGAAACTGCTGGCAATAGACGGCAACAGCCTTGTAAACCGCGCTTTTTACGGAGTGCGGCCGCTGACCTCGCCCAAGGGTGAGCCCACCAATGCCGTATACGGTTTTCTTAATATGTATCTCAAGCTGCTTGACGAGCATAAGCCCGATTGCGTGTGCGTCTGTTTTGACGTCCACGCCAAGACCTTCAGGCATATCGAGTTTGAGCAGTACAAGGCACAGCGCAAGCCTATGCCCGAAGAGCTCAAAGCTCAGATGCCCGTTATCAAGGAGATGCTGGATTATATGGGCGTGCCTCGGCTGGAGGCGGAGGGTTTTGAGGCTGACGACCTTTTGGGTACCCTTGCCAGAGAGTGCCGCGAGTGCGGTATGGAGTGCGTCATTGTCACGGGCGACCGCGACAGCCTGCAGTTTATCGCTCAGGGCGCCAAGGTCGCCCTTGTTATCAGCCGACTGGGCGTGACCAGTACCGAGGTGTACGACGAGCAGGTATTTGCCGACAAATACTGCGGTCTGACCCCCGACAAAATAGTGGATATGAAGGCGCTTATGGGCGACTCCTCCGACAATATCCCCGGTGTGCGCGGCATAGGAGAGAAGGGCGCGCTCACTCTGTTGTGCCGATTCGGCAGCCTTGACAATATCTACGCCAATTTAGACGATACCTCACTTACCCCCAATATGCGTAAGCGCCTGACCGACAACAAGGATATGGCATATCTCAGCTATTGGCTTGCCACCGGCTGTCTGGAGGCACCCGTGCCCGTCACTCCCGACAAGCTGACCCTTCAGGGCGTGGACAACGACAAGCTGTTTGACAGACTTAAAGCGCTGGGGCTCGACAGCATCATCAGACGTATGCACCTGACCCCGTCCCGGACCAAGCACGAGATACACACCTTCAAGATGCCCGAAGTAGTGTATGTAGGCTCGCGGGATGCCCTTATCGGCATAGCGCAGGAGCTTGACACTCCTGCCGCGCTGGTCATCAACAAAGCGTTTTCCGCAGGCGCACTCTGCACCGACGAAGCCTGCTACGTGTTCACCGTTATGCAGCTGGGAGAGGTGATCAAAGATCTGTTTGACGCACTCAGCGATAAACGGGTCTGCATAAACAACAGCAAATCCCTGCTGTCCGAGCTGCTTCGGGCAGGCTGCAGTCTGCCTCAGATAGCCTTTGACAGCGCGCTGGCAGGCTATCTGCTTGACCCGCTGGCAGGCAATTACGATATCAAGACCCTTGCTTTGCGCTATTTGGACACCACTCTGCCCGACCCCGTGTTTGAGGACGACGATGCCTTTGACCTGCTGGGCGGCGGGGAGCGGGCGCTGAGCGCGCTGTCATTTTACGCTGCCGCTGGGCACGCGCTGACCAAAGCGCTTACAGCCGAGCTGGACAAAACTCAGATGAGCTCCCTGCTTTTTGATATGGAGATACCTCTCAGCCGCGTGCTGGCTTATATGGAGTACGAGGGCGTAGGCGTAAACAAAGATCATCTTGTCAGGTTCGGTGAGAGTATCACGGGCGATATCGACCGGCTTGAGAGCGAGATATACGAGCTGGCAGGGGAGAGGTTCAACATAGCCTCGCCCAAACAGCTCAGCGAGATACTCTACGATAAGCTTCAGCTTTCCCCGGGTAAGAAAAACCGCACGGGCCACACCACCAACGCCGAAACTCTGGAAAAACTCAAACACAACCATCCCATCGTTTCCAAAATACTCGATTACCGCAAGCTGACCAAGCTCAAATCCACCTACGTGGAGGGCCTGCTCAAAGCTCTGCGCCCCACGGGCAGGGTATACGGCAGATTCAATCAGACGGTCACCGCTACGGGCAGACTGTCCAGCACCGAGCCTAATCTGCAGAATATCCCTATCAGGCAGGAGCTGGGCGCCGAGATACGCAAGAGTTTCGTGCCCAGAGAGGGTTGGGTGCTGGTGGATGCCGACTACAGTCAGATCGAACTGCGCCTGCTGGCACATATCGCAGGCGACGGGTCTATGATACAGGCGTTCAGAAACGGTGAGGACATCCACACCGCCACCGCAAGTCAGGTGTTTGACCTGCCTGCCTCTGAGATCACGCCTCTGCTCCGTTCACGGGCAAAAGCCGTCAACTTCGGCATAGTATACGGTATGTCCGCCCATTCTCTCGGCGAGGATATCGGCGTGTCGTTCAAAGAAGCCCAAAGCTATATAAGCGCCTATCTGGATCACTACAGCGGTGTAAAAAACTATATGGATGATATCAAGCTCCGTGCCGAGCAGGACGGCTTCGTGTCCACCGTTTACGGCAGACGCAGATACCTGCCCGAACTCAGATCCAGCAATTTCAACGTCCGTGCCTTCGGTCAGCGTGTGGCGCTCAACGCACCTATTCAGGGAACAGCCGCCGATATCATTAAGATAGCGATGATACGGGTCCATCAGCGCCTTGAGAGAGAGGCTCTGCGCACCCGACTGATTCTGCAGGTGCACGACGAGCTGATACTTGAGTGTCCTCCCGAGGAGCTTGAGCAGGTCAAAACACTCCTTAAAGAAGAAATGGAAAACGCCTGCAGCCTCAGCGTCAGGCTGACGGCAGAGGTCAGCACGGGAGAAAACTGGTATGATGCAAAAAAATAACTACACAGTAACCCCTCTCAAGCCCGAGCACGTCAGACAGATGGCGGAGATAGAGAAGCTGTGCTTTTCCGAGCCGTGGAGCGAGGATACCATCCGCGATGAGCTTGATACCCCTCTGTCGAGGTATTTCGTGTGTTGTGAGGGGGAGCGGGTGCTGGGCTATATCGGTACGCGGATATTGCTTGACCAGTGCGATATCACCAATATCGCAGTACATCCCGACGCACGCCGCCTTGGTATAGCCACCCTGCTGCTTTCTGAGCTTGAGCAGACCGTGCGTCCTATGGGTGTGACGGTGCTCTATCTTGAGGTGCGCGAAGGAAATACCCCTGCCCGTGCTTTTTACGAAAAAAGCCGCTTTATCCCCGTCGGCAGGCGCAAAAACTACTACAGCCTGCCCACAGAGGACGCAATACTTATGACCAAGTCATTGGAGGATGAATAATGCTTATTCTGGCTATCGAAAGCTCCTGCGACGAGACCGCCGCCGCCATAAGCCGCAACGGCCGTGAGATACTGGCTGACGTGGTGTACTCTCAGGCGGATATGCACGCCGAATACGGCGGCGTGGTACCCGAAATAGCATCCCGCAAACATATCGAAAAGGTCAGTCTGGTGGTCGAGCAGGCGCTCAGGCAGGCAAACGTGCAGGCAAGTGAGCTTGATGCCGTTGCCGCCACCTGCGCACCGGGGCTTATCGGCGCCCTTTTGGTGGGTGCGAATTTCGCCAAAGCCGCAGCGCTTGCGCTGGGCAAGCCTTTTGTCCCCGTACATCATATCCGCGGCCATATCGCCGCCAATTATATAGCATTCCCCGACCTTGAGCCGCCCTTTACCGCACTGGTGGCGTCGGGCGGTCACACGGTCATAATTGACGTTGAGAGCTACACCGGGATGAAGGTGCTGGGCACCACCCGCGACGATGCGGCAGGCGAGGCGTTTGACAAGACCGCCCGTATACTGGGGCTTGAGTACCCCGGCGGTGCCGCTATCGACAGACTGAGCAAGCAGGGTGACCTCGCCCGCTACAAGCTGCCCCGCGCGCAGGTACACGACAGCCCCTATGACTTCTCCTTCAGCGGGGTCAAGACCGCCGCTGTCAATCTGGTGCATAACGCCCGTCAGAAGGGAGAGGAGATAATCATTCCCGACCTTGCCGCGTCTATCTCTCAGGCGGTTGCCGAGGCTATCGCGCCCCGCGTAGTCGCCGCCGCACTGGAAAAGGGCAGAAAAACCGTAGTCGCCGCAGGCGGCGTTGCGGCAAACAGCACCTTGAGAGCCGCTCTGCAAAATCTCTGCGACAAAAACGGCCTCAGACTGTGCCTGCCGCCTCTTAAACTGTGCGGCGACAACGGCAGTATGATAGCCGCCCAGGCCTATTATGAGCTTATGGCAGGCAACACCGCCGACAGCTCGCAGAACTGCTACGCCACTATGGCCGCAGAAGAGAATCTCCATCTGTGGGATATATGATACATAAATTATATACTCAGATCTGCGGTTTACAGTCTGTATTCGCCTTGTAAAAAAGAGTCATAAAAACACAGTTTTTCATACTGCAAACGGTGTGGATATCCGCCAAAAATCGGGGGATTTCGCGCACTCCCGAGCCCTCAAAAACCGACAAACCCAATTAAATAAAGGCTTTTGCCTGTGGAAAACTCTGTGGATAATGTGTAAAACTCTCCGTAATCATGGAGAAATCACATTGAAAATAGTGTAACCAAATGGTATCACCGTGCGTATAATGGCGCGAGGTGATACCATTTGAATATACGAGGAGGAAACATAACCGTCGGGGAAATTATGAGCAACCCCAACGGTATGGCTATTATAAAACGCGAATTCCCGCACCTGATAAACACACCTATGTTCAGACTGTCCCAGGGGATGACCCTTAACAGGGTAGTGTCACATTGGGGACATCATATCGGCCAAACAAAAGTCAATGCCTTAGTGGATGAGCTAAAAAGAGCCTGATTAGTTTTGGTTTTGCACACCTTCCGCCTATCTGCAACCCCACGAGACAGGTCTCGCGGGGACCCCGATTTAATAGACTGCGGTCGGGCACAGCCCTTCCTGCGTCTTGCGCGGTACTCACCGCGCCTCGCTTACGCTCGGTCAGCCTATGGCTGACTTACTCTCGGGTCGCCGTACAAATAGTACTGTCAACCCTCGAGTTATTTGCATATGAACGAAAGAAGCACAAAACCTCCGAGGTTTATTAAAAAGAAAGGTTGGGAGAATATCATCCTCCCGCTTACTAAAATGTGCGCCAAACCATAATCTGTGGCACGCAGTAGGGGAGACAGCCTTCTGCCTCCCGCCTGATAAATCTGTCCGTAGGGCACCTTAACCTGCCGTCGGGCAAACGTCACTGTGAAGCGACATCGGAAAATTTTTCTCAAAAACCGTGAGATTTACGCTCAAAAGGTGTCTTTAATAACAGAAAGGTACGAAAGGAGCGATCTTATGCTGAAAAAGAGACTTATCCCTATTATCTTCCTGCTGGCTGCAGCGGCAGTTTTGGTGGTCTGCCAGTCTGAACCCGCCTCCGCTCCCGACACGCCCGAAACCTATCTGTCGCCCTACTTTGAGGGTGTGTCGCGCAGCACCGTTGAGCTGAAAAACGAGATCACCCTTGCACGTGTTGCCGTGGCTAACGGAGATATAGGCGAGGGGCGTGAAAAATACTTTGAGCCGGAGATCAAAGCCGTACTGCTGGATATTGAGGAGATAATAACGGCGGCAAAAGGCGATGTCACCGATGCACCCGTCATCGTGTACATAGACGGGATAGACGAGGGTAAGATACAGACCTTTGCGGAGTGTTTTCCGTATAACTGCTATATCTTCCGCGACGGCACGAACTATACCCCCGTTTACACAAAAGACGTAGCCGCAGAGATCGGCCGTGCGTGGAGAGCGGTGAGGGAGAACAACAAGACCGCAGATACCAAAAAATACTTCAATAAGGATATCAAAGCCGTTCTCAAAAGCCTGACGTTAATCGGTCACAGCGCAAACTCCTTTGATTTTACCGCGACCATCACGGTGGAAATGCTGGACCTGACACAGGAAAAGATAGAAATATTCAAAAAATATTTCCCCTACGACTATTACGTGTTCGGAGAAGGCAGCTACGCCGAGTTCTGACCCTGTGCTTTTCAAATCTATAAGGAGGTAACGTCTATGAAAAAATTCTTACCCCTGCTTCTGTGCGTGCTTTTCCTCCTGCCGGGCTGTGGGTTCGGTGGGGCCGACGGAACGGTTAAGCTGCAATTTGAGGTCATAGAGTCCACCGTTACCTCTGCGGGTCTGAAGTGCGTGATAAAAAATACCGACGATCGCAAAGCCGTATGGTCCTACGGCGCAGCCTTCAGCATCGAAAAGCAGGATGAAAACGGCTGGACACAGCAGAAGTTTATAACCCCCGAGCCGCCGCTGTGGATAATGATCGGGTATTCGGTAAACAGCGGCAAAACTTCGAGGCCGCAGATAGACTGGACGCCTGTATATGGCGAGCTTTCACCGGGAAATTACCGTATTGCAAAAGAGTTTACCCGCACCGAGGGCGACACAACCGAAAAACATACCCTCTACGCAAACTTCACAGTCAAATAAACGACAAAAAAGACCACCGAGCAATCGGTGGTCTTGATTTACTCTCTCTTACAGAGCAGCCTTTGCCTTTTCTACCAGAGCGGTGAAAGCAGCAGCGTCGCTGACAGCGATCTCAGCCAGCATCTTGCGGTTGAGCTCGATGCCTGCCTTCTTCAGGCCGTTCATGAAACGGGAGTAGTTGATGCCGTTTGCAGCGCAGGCAGCGGAGATACGGGTGATCCACAGGCGGCGGAAGTCACGCTTCTTCAGCTTACGGCCTACGTATGCGTAGGACAGAGACTTCATTACCTGCTGGTTAGCCATCTTAAAGCGATTCTTCTTGGCACCCCAGTAGCCCTTGGCCAGCTTGATTATTTTCTTTCTTCTTTTGCGCGTCATCATTGCGCCTTTAACTCTTGCCATCTTAAATAACCCTCCTTAATCCTTAATTACATGTAGGGGATCAATCTCTTGATCTGTGCTACATTGGTCTGATCGGCGTAAGCAGCCTTACGCAGACCTCTCTTGCGCTTGGTGGTCATCTTGTTAAGGATGTGACGGCGGTTCATCTTTGCTCTTTTGACTTTGCCGCTCTTGGTAACGGAAAATCTTTTCTTTGCGCCGGAATGTGTCTTGATTTTCGGCATGGTTTTTGCTCCTTCCTTGTGTTAAAAGCCAAAGGCTTAATTTTACTGTTTTATTTCTTCGAGGGTGCCAGGAACATAAGCATCTGGCGGCCTTCCAGCTTGGCGGGCTTCTCTACCGTACCGTACTCGGTGAGCGCGTCGGCAAAACGGTTCATAATAGCCAGACCCAGGTCTGTATGAGCCATCTCTCTGCCGCGGAAACGGATAGAGGCCTTGACTTTGTCGCCGCCGGTCAGGAACTTCTGGGCACTCTTGACCCTGACTTCAAAATCGTGAACGTCGATCTTAGCCGAGAGACGGACTTCCTTGATGTCCACGACCTTCTGGTTGCGGCGGGCTTCCTTCTCTTTTTTGGTCTGTTCGAAGCGGAACTTGCCGTAATCCATAACGCGGCAGACGGGGGGCTGTGCCATAGGTGCGATCTTGACCAGATCGAGGCCGCGCTCGTCGGCTTTTGCCTGAGCGGTGGCGATGTCAACGATACCCAGCTGTGCGCCGTCGCTGTCAATAAGTCGGACTTCTTTGTCTAAGATCTCTTCGTTGATCTGATATTCCTGAGTGCTAATGTTAGAACACCTCCGTAAAAATCAAAAAAGGCGGTTTTTACATAAAAACCGTCTGCAATATAAGGAAGACGCAATGCGCCTTATCTCCCTGATATTGACCTCTTCTCTATGGATTGAGGTGAGGACGGTCTAATGTCCTTCTTTGTTGTCTATAAAAGTATAACAGACACCCCTGCCTTTGTCAAGAACAATTATGGTGCATATCAAAAATATTTTTCTCCGCCAAAGAGGGGGATTGTTATTCCCGCGCACCTATTATATAATACAGATACAAAGTATGCAACATACGTTTTTGAGGATTTGGGATATGGACCTGTTATCGGTGATTATGCTTGTCTTTGCCCTGCTGGGTGCGCTGGACAGAATGTTCGGCAGCAGGCTGGGACTGGGCAAGGAGTTTGAAAAGGGCTTTATGATACTCGGCAGCATCTCTCTGTCAATGGTGGGTATGATAGTTCTCGCCCCCGTGTTTGCCGACCTGCTGGAGCCGGTGTTCGGCGCGTTTTACGATCTGTTTCATATTGACCCGTCCATTATACCCGTATCCGTTTTTGCCAATGATATGGGCGGCGCCTCGGTTGCAAAAGAGATCGCCCGCGATCCTCAGGTGGGTATGCTCAACGGTATGGTGGTGGCGTCCATGATGGGCTGCACCGTATCCTTTACCATCCCCGTAGCCCTCGGTCTGGTTCACAAGCAGATGCACAGAGAGTTTTTTATCGGCGTGTGCTGCGGCGTTGCAGCCATCCCCGTGGGATGTATAGTCGCGGGCATCATCATAGGTATCGGCTTGGGTACGCTGATGCTCAATATGCTGCCGCTTATTCTGTTTTCGGTGCTCATAGTCTGCGGTCTTGCCTTTGCTCCTGATATAACGGTAAAGATCTTTTCGGTATTCGGATATATTATAAACGCCCTTGTGACCCTGGGACTTGCGCTGGGCATATTCGAGTATTTTACGGGTATCAAGCCCATAAAGAGCCTGGGCAATATGGACGAAGCGGCGCTGATATGCTTCCACGGTTCCATCGTGCTGGCGGGAGCCTTCTGCCTGATGCTTACGGTGGGCAAGCTGCTGAAAAAGCCGCTGGATATCCTGGGCAAAAAGGCGGGCATCAACCGTATCTCGGCAATGGGCTTTCTGACTACCGTGGTCAGCAGCGTGCCCGTGTTTGAGAGTATGGGACAGATGGACAAAAAAGGCGTGGTCCTCAACTCGGCATTTGCCGTTTCGGCGGCGTTTATATTGGGAGAACAGCTTGCCTTTACCATGGCGTTTGCCGATGAGTACGTGCCTGCCTTTATCGTGGGCAAGCTGGTGTCGGGCATAGCCGGACTTGCGGTTGCTCTGATTTTTTACCGAGTATTTGGCAAGGATACGCAAAAAACACTTGAATGATGCATAAAATCCGTGATATTATAATAATATAAAAGCAGAATGATATCAGAGGTACGGAGGAAGTCACAATGAGCGAGGAATACGGCAACGATTACGTCGTTCTCACCGATGAGGACGGCAGAGAGATAGAGCTTGAGCATCTGGACACGGTGGAATATAACGACAACATCTATATGGCGTTTATCCCCGCCGAGATGAAGCTGGAGGAAAGCTACGAGCTTATTATTATGAAGGTCGAAAAAGAAGACGGCGAGGATATCCTCGTCACCCTTGACGATGAGGATGAGCTGGATGAGATGTTCCAGATATTCTCCGAGCGTCTGGAAGAGACCTTTGAGGACGAGGACGAAAAAGAAGCCAAAAAAGAAGGTTATTGATCGTATCGTTAAGCAACTATGATTTCTGACTGTCCCCCGACGGGGGATATGGATCGACTTTATTTAACCTACAAAGTGTTAAAAGGGACTGCGGAGTCTTGCCCCCACGTGCAGACCTCCGGCGCGAGCCGAAGCTGGGAGCACCGTAAAGGATAAGCAGCGGACCCACCTGCGAAAGCGGGTTATTTAACGTGATCCATGTTTCCCGTCGGGGGACAGCTGTATAATACAGACAGAACGGTTATTTGGGGAGGTAAGATATGTCAAAAACTACATGGGAGGGCGCCGCCCTGCTTGCACCCGTGCCCCCTGCGCTGGTGTCCTGCGGCACTCTTGAGTCGCCCAACGTGCTGACTGCGGCGTGGACGGGCATAATATGTTCCAAGCCGCCCCGTACCTATGTGTCCATCCGCCCCGAGCGGTTTTCTCACGGCATAATCGAACAGACTCGGGAGTTCGTCATCAATCTGCCCTCTGCGTCTTTGGTGCGTGAGACCGATCTGTGCGGTGTCAAGTCGGGCAGAGACACGGACAAGTTCAAGCTGTGCAATTTTACCGCCGAAGAGGGTGTCAAGGTCAACGCCCCCTCCATCGCCGAATGCCCCATCAGCCTTGAGTGCAAAGTGTTCGATATCATACGTCTGGGCAGCCACGATATGTTTCTTGCCGATATCGCCGCCGTAAGAGTGGACGGGCAGTATCTTGACAGAACGGGCAGACTGATGATCGAGCGGTGCAAGCTTCTCAGCTACGCCCACGGCTCTTATTTTGCGCCCGGTGAGGCGCTGGGCACCTTCGGTTTTTCGGTACGGAAAAAGCCGAGCACCAAAAAACGGCCGACTGCCAAAAGACAGCCGACCGCCAAAAATCAAAAATCGAAATAATGCACCGTTTTGTTTTGCTGTGTGAGAAACTTCTCAAGCTCCGCGCCTGACAGCACCACCGTCTCGGTTATCACGCCGGGGTGCATAGCGATGCGCTCCGCGTCTTTCAGCGCCGAGTCAAGCACGATCTCGCAGACGTTGCCGACGTCGTTGATGGCGCTCAGCACGCCCACACTGCCTTTTACCTGATCCAGCAGACGCAGGAGGGCGTCGTCGGAGGCAAAACATAATCTTGCCGTATGAAAATGATCCCGCATAGCCTTGAGATCGGCTTCTTTTTCGGCAGGGAGCATACACAGCAGAAACCGCGCCTCGTTGCGCGTGGTTATCAGCAGGTTTTTGCACACATATCCGCCGTAGTCAAGCCCCAGCGGCTTTCTCTCAAGGACGTTTGTCAGCGGAGGGTGGGTATAATGCTCGAATTTTATGTCCGAGTCTTTCAGAGAATCGATAATTATTTTACTGCTTTCCATTTTTATCACCGACATATATGATAACTCAAATACAAGAGTATGTCAAAGGGGGAGAAGATATGCCCGAAAAGTTTTTTATGGAGCGTGCGCTCAAGCTGGCAAGCGATGCCGCCGCCGAGGGTGAAGTGCCCGTAGGCTGCGTTATCGTGCGCAACGGTATCATCATAGCCGAGGGAAGAAACCGTCGAGAGGAAACACAGAACGCTCTGCACCACGCCGAGATACTTGCTATCGACAACGCCTGCTTCGCGCTTCACAACCGCAGGCTGGCAGGCTGCACTATGTACGTCACACTTGAGCCCTGCCCTATGTGCGCAGGAGCGATACTCAACGCAGGCATCGACGAGGTGGTGTTCGGCGCCTCGGACACCAATATGGGTGCCTGCGGCGGAGTCATGAATATATTTGAAGAAGCTTTCGGCTTCAAGCCCAAGCTTTACGGCGGCTTTATGGCAGAAGAAAGCGCCCGGCTGCTCAAAGACTTCTTCGCAAAGCTCAGATAAAAAAACGGCATTTTTGCTCATACCATCAAAAAAGAGCCTTCCACGGCGACCTGCGATAAAGCAGGTCTGCCGAACGATGTTTGCCCTTACGGGCAAGTGATGTCGGCTTCGCCTAATGATGTAGCCTTCGGCTGTGATGTTGTGCCTTCGGCACAGTTGGCAAACATCACATCATTGCGACT
>JAFQTO010000001.1 GCA_017408985.1 Clostridia bacterium | reverse complement strand
TATCAAGGGTTCCGGCCTCAAGGCTCTCGAAGCTTCCAACGATCCCGCTGATCCCGCATATGGCTGCATCCAGGAACTGATGGACGCTGTTGACAGCTACATCCCCACTCCTGACCGTAAGGCTGATATGCCCTTCCTTATGCCTGTTGAAGACGTCTTCACCATCACCGGCCGTGGTACCGTTGCTACCGGTCGTGTTGAGCGTGGCCAGCTGAAGCTCTCCGAGGAAATCGAGATCGTCGGCCTGATGGACGAGCCCAAGAAGACCGTCTGCACCGGTATCGAAATGTTCCGCAAGCTGCTCGACTACGCAGAAGCCGGCGACAACATCGGCTGCCTGCTGCGCGGTATCAACAAGACCGACATCGAGCGTGGCCAGGTTCTGGCTAAGCCCGGCTCCATCAAGCCCCACACCAAGTTCACCGGCCAGGTTTACGTTCTGTCCAAGGACGAAGGCGGCCGTCACACCCCCTTCTTCAACAACTACCGTCCCCAGTTCTACTTCCGTACAACTGACGTTACCGGCGTTATCAATCTGCCCGAAGGCACCGAGATGTGCATGCCCGGCGACAACGTTGATATGAAGGTCGAACTGATCACCCCCATCGCTATCGAGAAGGGCCTCCGCTTCGCTATCCGTGAAGGCGGCAGAACTGTTGGTTCCGGCGTTGTTATCGACATCGAGGAGTAATTAATTACTTTAATAAAAAACAGAGAGCATCCGCTCTCTGTTTTTTATTTTGCACGTTTATAGCTTAATTTGTATGGTTATATTTGTTTTTCGATTTTACCTGATAAACAGTATTATCCTGTCGTCATACGTATCTATGTAGTACTCGCTTGCAGGCCCGGTCAGCGCAAATATATATCTTATGCCGTATGCCTTCTTTTCGGTCACCATATACTTGATCTTTTCGCATTCAAACAGCACTGCACTGCGGCAGGGAGATATGTCAAGAGTGATATATCTTCCGTCTGCGCTGCAGCGGGCCGTGGCAGGTGAGTCGGTATGGAAGGTTACGGCAGTATATTCACCCACCTCCTGACAGTCTATATCATACAGAGAGCAGCTGTTTTTGTTGTCTAACAGCTCTATTGCCGTTATCCGCAGGGATACAAGTCCGCTCCGCTCGTTTAATACGGTAATTGCATGGTCGTTGTCGGTTTTTATGGGCGCAGAATATTGCAGACCTCTTATGGCAAGCGCCTCAAAACTCCCGTTGCCCATAGCGTACAGGGCACTTCCGCTGTCTCCTCGGCACTCTACCCTTATATATTCACCGCCCACCGCCCGTTCGTTCATCATAGGTGATATTACCGTCAGACTTCCGCCCGTGTAAAAAACCGGAGGACTCGGGTCGGGAACATCTTTCGTGTAGCTGTCAGATATGTATTCGTACAGTTCGCTGCTGTTTGTCACCGATCTGTACCTGAAATATACAACACCTTCCGTCTGCCCGTACAGATCTATCATATCCAGCTGCCGTAGTATCTCCTTTGACTTATACCAGTCAGAGGAGATGTCTGCATCATCGGCACGGTATGCACCAAGCCCGATATACAGATCTACTCCGCTGCCTTCGGTTGCACTGCGCCACCAGCGCAGAAGTGTCTCAAAGTCTCCCTCAAGAGATCCTATCTCCCAATACAGCTGCGGCGCTACGTAGTCCAGCCAGCCCTCCTTTATCCATTTGAGGGTGTCTGCATAATGGTCATAATAGGATTGTCCGCCTATGGTGTTGCTGCCGCTTAGGTTCGACAGTCGGTTTGCCCATATGCCGAAGGGCGAGATACCAAATGTTGTGTTATACTCCTCTGCAAGCTGATGCAGGGATTTTATCGCGCGGTCGACGTTATCCCTGCGAAAGTCTCCGATATTGTCAAATCCGCCGCCATAAAGCTCAAAACTCCCGCTGTCGTCAAGTCCGCCGTCGGGATAGAAGTAATCGTCAAGATGTATACCGTCCACATCGTAGTTGTCCAATATCTCACGCACTCCGTCGGTGATCAGCTCGAGCACCTCGGGCAGGGCAGGGTCAAAATACAACCGTCCGTCCTTGCCAAGACGTACCCATTGGGGATGGAGACGGGCAGGGTGAGCAGGCGACAGAGTGGCGAGGCCCTCCTCGATAGATGTAAAGCGTGAGACCGTTACACGGTACGGATTTACCCAGGCGTGAAGCTCTATTCCCATCTCGTGACAGCGGTCGATAAAGTAATCCAGAGGATCAAAGCCGCCTTCGGGCTGCTGCCCCTGAACCCCGCTGATATATTGGCTGAACGGGAATATCTCTGACGGATATATAGCGTCACAGCAGGGGCGCACCTGCAGGAATATGGTGTTTATTCCAGCTCTTGCGGCAGAGGTGATTATCTCATCTGCCTCGTGCATCATCTGCGCGGGGGAGATGCCTGCCTCGGATGGGTAGTCAAGATTATACACCGTGCTTACCCAAACGCCTCTTACCTGAGGCTCTTTGGCGTAGCAGGGCAGACTGACCGCGACAGTCAGTATAATGAACAAAATTAGTTTTTTAATCTTGCCACACCTCCCGTTTGGATTTATAATACTATTATACATTAATGTTCGCGAAAAATATATTGTTTTTTTGACAGGTGATTATAAATGGGCATCCACGACGGGCACAGACAAAGGGTTTATGAACGATTCCGCAAAGAAGGTCTGGATTCATTCAGTCCCCATAACGTTCTTGAGCTCCTGCTGTTTTATTCCATACCGAGAGCCGATACCAACGAGATCGCACACAGACTCATTGAACGGTTCGGCAGTGTTGCCGCCGTATTCGACGCTCCCGAGAGCGAGCTCGTCAAAGTCAGCGGTGTCGGTGAGCGCTCGGCTGTGCTTATCAAGCTGATACCGCAGATGGCAAGATACTATATGACCGAGAAGACCGCTGATATCATGATAAACAGCTCCCGTCAGGCAGGCGAGTTTCTGCTTCCCAGATTTGTTGGCAGAACTGTGGAGACGGTTATGGTCATCTGCCTTGATAACAAGAACAAGGTCCTGAACTGCTCTATCGTCCACGAGGGCAGCATCAACGTAGCCGAAGTCAGCGTGCAGGCGATAGCCGCCGTTGCCCTGCACAGCAAAGCCGCCGCCATAATAATCGCTCATAATCATCCCGACGGCGTTGCGGTTCCTTCCAATGATGACGTTGCTACTACCAGGCTCATCTGCCGTACTCTCGGTGCGCTGAATATCCGCGTGGTCGACCATATCATAGTAGGCGACAACGATTTTGTCTCTTTGGCTGATTCGGGCAAGATATAACCGTAATTTCAGATACTATTTTGCAAATGGAGGACACATAAATGAAGCTTCTTTTCAAACAGCGGATTTTTTCGTGGTTTGACAGCTACGATATCTATGATGAGAACGGCAACACTCTGTTCGTCGTCAAAGGTGAATTTGCTTTTGGCAAGCTTTTGCGTATTTATGATCCAAACGGCAATCCTCTTGGGTACATCCAACGCAAAGTATTCAGCCTGCTGCCCAGATTTGATATGTACGAAGGCGACCGCTATTCAGGCTGTATCACAAAAGACTTTTCCTTTTTTGTTCCCCGATTCAGTATTGATTATAACGGCTGGAGGGTTCAGGGACAGCTGTTTGAGTGGGAATACGAGATAGTTGACGCTTCCGGTCAGACGGTGGCGTGCATATCCAAGCAGCTGTTCAACCTGACCGACACCTACGTTATAGACGTAATAAACGAGCGCGATGCCCTTAACAGCCTGATGCTGGTTTTGGCTATCGATGCCGAAAAAGCCGCCCGCAACAACTGAATAACGCACACCACGCGCCGCGTCAAGCGGCGCTTTTTGCTTATTTGTATGACCGTACGGGCATACTATAAGAGGATCTATCTTTTTTATTCCCGGGGGAGTGTTTCTTTGATCGGCAGAGCCTTACGGTCATTTATACGTTTTGCCGTCCGACTGTACAGCCGATGCCGTGAGCATCGCACGGGCAGGCACGCCGCCGAAACGGCGTATTTTATGCTGTTTACCATATTTCCATTTATCGTTTTTGTCAGCGCAGTGCTGTCGCTTCTGTCCCTGCCTGCGGAGGCAATACTTGACAAGCTCGTTCCCGTACTGCCGCAGCACGTTTATGAGCTGATTTTCGAGTATTTGTCCTATATAGGCAAAAAGAGCAGTAATTTTACCGTCTACGCAGGCTCGGTTCTTGCTCTGTATATGCTTTACCGATCGGTGACGTCACTTAATTACGCGGTGAGCAGGGCGCTCGGCGGCTTGCATCACAAAAACCGCGGTGCCGTCACAAAATCCCTGCTGATGAGTTTGACCCTGATGATATCGGTGATGGCGCTTTTGGTGCTTTTTGGCATAAGCCGAAGTGTATACCGTTATCTTGCTCTGTTTTTTGAGTTAAGCTCCTGGGTAAGATCTACAGCCAATATCATAAGATACGCCGCAGGCCCGTTGTTCGTATTTTTTGTGCTGACCGTATATTACCGCAATATGGACCAAGCTGACCTGCCCATCAGACGGTATATGCCCGGTGCGGCGCTCGCCGTTTCGGCGTGGTACGGCCTTTCGATGGGGTTTATGGCGTATGTCGATCTGTACGGCGGATACACCGACCTCTACGGCTCGCTGGCTTCGATCATGGTGCTTATGATATGGCTTCATACCACGGCATCGGTATTTATTGTCGGTGCCGAAACCAGCGCGATTTTGAATCAAAAAAATTGATTGGCGATATTTTCAACTCATCAACCGTCCGTTTGTGCACAAACTATGACTGTGCTGAGAACGGAGGTAAAAATGAAAAGAAAACTGTTTCTTTTGATATGCGGTATTATTGCCGTCTCCGCCTTTTTCGCGGGCTGTACGGCGCGAGTTGATAAAGATGATGATCTGTCAGCTGACGATATAGTCGGTATGATAGGTGTCGGTTTTGACGATTTCAGACGCACGATGGGCAACCTTGACGATGAACTGCAGCAGGCAGGCTCTGCACGTTATTCCTATAACCGTTCTGTAATGGGTATGGACACAAACATTGCCGTCACTATGGACAAAGACGGTGAAAAGGTCGAGCGTGTCGTAGTCTATACAGACAAGGAAAATCTGGACAAGTGGCGCGAGGTATTTGGTGACAGATACGGCAAGAGCACAAGCGACAGATGGGATGACGGCAAAACCAAGGTGAGCATCACCGACAGCGGCAAGACCGGTATCATCTCGATAGAGAAGATCGCATAACGAAGAACCCTGTGCATTAAAACGCACAGGGTTCTTTGACAAAACGGGGGAATTGATATAAAATGATTTTATAAATTCATCCCGAGGTAACAATGAAAAAGAGCATCACGATCAACGGCGTTGAGCTTACATATGAGCTGGAAAGAAAAAACGTCAAAAATCTCAACCTTCGCATCCGTGCCGACTCAAGTATATACGTTTCGGCAAACCGCAGGGTGCCGCAGAGCAGTATAGACGAGTTTCTGCGCCGTAACTCAGATAGGTTACTCAAGGCCGTGGACCGGCTTGAGCGGGCAAAGCACGACTGTCCGTATCCCGCGGAGTTTACAGACGGTGAGCGTATAGCCCTGCTGGGGAGTGTCTATACGGTCAAAACCCGTCAGAGCATCAAACCGACGGTGTGTATTGAGGACGACGGTCTGATAATCGCCCTCAAAGACCCTGCCGACACGATCGCCAAAGCCGCGCTGGCGGATAAATGGCTTCGCCTGCAATTGCAGCTCACGGTCGAGCGGTTATGCAGGGAGCTGTACCCGTTTTTTGAGAGCAGGGGAGCGGCGTACACACGGATCAGATTCCGCAGGATGAGTGCCCAATGGGGCAACTGCCGACCCAAAACGGGAGTGATAACATTTAATACACGGCTTATTATGATGCCCGTTGACTGCATTGAGTACGTTGTCGCTCACGAGCTGTGCCATCTTTTGCATCCCGACCACAGCAGCAGGTTTTATGCCTGCCTGAGTGAGTGTATGCCCGACTGGCAGACACGCAAAAAACGGCTTCTTGACTGTCCCGTAACCTTTTGAGCCCGATTACTGTGCGCTGCTCTGAGTGGGCTGCTGTCTGCCCGTGTGGTCGATGGTGTAGTTGTCCTTATAGATCAGCTGTGATACAGGCACGAAGCTGTATCCGTCTGCAATAAGTCCCTCGATTATACCGCTGAGTGCGGCGGGGGTGTTCTTGGCGGCGTTGTGGAACAGCACTATAGACCCCGGCTGAACCCGCTTGAGTACGCGCTTCTGTATATCCGCGGCAGAGAGATCCTTCCAGTCAAGACTGTCCACGTCCCATTGTATAGGATACATACCCATAGAATTGACCGTTGACACCACGTTGTCGTTATAGTCTCCGTAGGGCGGTCTGAACAGAGTAGGGCGCACGCCCGTGACAGCCTCTATCTTGTCGTTGCACTTGTTGATATCGTCTATTATCTCGGCGCTTGACATCTTTGAGAAGTATTTGTGATCCAGCGAGTGATTCATGATCTCGTGTCCCGCATCATGCAGCGCCTTGACCGATTCGGGATATTTGTCCACCCACTCTCCCACTACGAAGAAGGTCGCCTTGATATTATACTTGCCCAGAATGTCGATAAGCTGCTGTGTGTCCTCGTTGCCCCAGGCGGCATCGAATGACAGCGACACCACTTTGTCGTCCTTTTTGACGCAGTATATGGGCAGCTGCCTCTGCAAAGCCGCCGTCACCACCGCCTGACCGCTGTCGGTGACGAAGAATCCTATAATACAGCACAGCGCCAGCGCAGCCGCTATTATCCCGATGCGCTTTTTTCGGTTTCGTATACGCAGAATGGTTGTTTTCATATTATCTGCCTCCCTCGGTTTTGATATATGTTTATTGCTCGTTTGCCGCGAATATGAAAATCCGCCCGTATTGATTTTGTCCCGCCTGTCAGCTATAATATAACTATCAAAGCCCCGAAAGTGAGGAATACTATGGAACGCAGATTCAGACTGTCCACCGCCCTTGATATAGACGATGTGCTTATGGAGTGCGTGCCTTACGCCATAAAGCTTGCCAACGAGAAGTATCAATTTGACCCGCCCATCACCCAGTACGAGGTGGACCGCTGGGGCAAATTAGGCACCCGCGCCGACGTGATATTTGAGTTTTTTGACGATCCCGAGTTTTTTAGGAGTCAGCCGGTTATCAAGGGCGCCAAAGAGTTTGTCCGTAAGCTGTCCCAGATGACCGAGGTATTCGTGTCCACCTCCGTCCGTCCCGAGTTTATGGGCATCCGCGCCCAGCGGATCATGCAGGAGTTTCCCGAGATACCCGCCGATCATATCTATATGGGCTCACGCAAGGACAAGATAGACGTGGATATACTTTTTGACGACGGTATGCACAACGTATTCCGCTCCAACGCCGCCTATCCCATACTTATGCGCCGCCCCTGGAACAGAGAAGCCACTGGTATGCTTGCCGTCAATACCTACGACGAGTTTCTGAAGCTTGTGGAGATAATATCCGACAGCTACAGCGTCAGGCATACCCCCATAAGTCTGACCGAGCCGGGTGTGGTGGTGCTCGTAGGCCCGTCGGGCAGCGGCAAAAACGAAATCGCCGACTGCATCCTGCGCAGTACCGAAAATGTGGAAAAACTGCGCAGCTATACTACCGAATCTCCCGAAACGGACGGTAAGAGCCGGGGATATCATTGTGTCAGTCTTGAGGAATTTCACCGTATGAACGATAACGGCGAGCTGTTTGAATCTACGGTATACGCACACAAGTGCTACGGCTCACGCAAAAAGGACGTGGAGGAGATTTTAGCCCGCGGCAGGCACGTTCTCACGGTAATGGATATTTGCGGCGCTATGGCGCTCAAGACACATTTTGACAACGTTGTGACCGTGTATACCAAGCGTGACAAGCGTGACCTGCTTGCCGCCATACTCAACAAAGACTCTCCGACACAGGACAAGGTCAACCGCCTGCTGTCTGTTGAGGCGGAGGGGCAGAACGCCTTTGTGTGCGACTATGTGGTAAACGTTACGACCCCCGAGGATGCCGCACAGCAGATATGCAGTACACTTAATATCCGGTAACAGGATACGAATATGAAAAGGCAATGCTTGCGGGGCATACCCTGACAATTGTTATTTTTGAAACAATAGAATAAGCGATAAGCCAATACCAACAGGGCGAAGAGTTGACAAAATTCCTCGCCCTGTTTTTGCGTCCTTAGAAGATCTTTTAATTGGCTGTATGTTTGCGCTGCAAACGCGATATATTTTCGCTTAGGTTCAAATGCGATATTGCCGATCCTGCGGTCGGCAGCGATATGATATGAATCCAACTTACGCACGAAAATTCATATCGCATCGAAGATATATCGCACGCATCAGCGTATATCGCAAATCCCGTGAGGGATTTATATCGCTGCGCAGTGTCCGCGGAGGCACTGCTCATACTATTCACCCAACGCCGCCTTGAGTTTTTCCAGCGCTTTTTTCTCTATCCTCGATACGTAGGAGCGGCTTATACCGAAATGTTCGGCGACCGCCTGCTGTGTGTGCACATTACTGCCGAACAGCCCGTAACGCATAATTATTATATCTTTTTCCCGCTTGTCAAGTGCCTGAACGGTCAGCTTGAGCAGGCGGCTTCGCCGCTCGGCATCGGCAATATCCTCCAGCATAGTGTCCTCACAGCTTATGATGTCGATAAGTGACAGAGTGTTGCCGTCTTTGTCGGTGTCGATAGGCTCGGACAGAGAGATCTCGCCTGCCTGCTTTTTAAGCGAGCGGAAATACATTAATATCTCGTTTTCGATACACTTTGCCGCAAACGTTGCAAGCTTGATATTCTTGCCCGATTTGTATGACGACACGGCTTTTATCAGTCCTATGGTACCCACCGATATCAGATCGTCCTGATCCTCTCTGGATGCGTAAAACTTCTTGACGATGTGCGCCACCAGCCGCAGATTGTGGCGTATAAGCAGGTCACGTGCCTCCATATCCCCGTTTTCTGCCTTGATTATAGCTTCGGCTTCCTCAGCACCGGACAACGGACGGGGAAAAGAGTTGCCCACGGGCGACACACGCAGCACCAAGAACCAACTGCTGCTGAAAAAAGATAATAACGATGACAGCATACCATACCTCCATAGTGATAGGTATGAAAAAGCCCTCAATATATTGCAAGTCCGAAACAATAACCTCAAAAACCGTGTTTTCTCACTTTTCGGGAGAGATTTTCGGTTTGAGGGGTATTAATTTCGGTTCCGATTTTGTAGAATAATTATGCAAACATCTGCAAGGAGGTTAAAAAATGACAAAAAACTCCATCGGACAATTTATAGCCGCGCTCCGCAAGGTCAACGGTATGACCCAGCAGGAGGTAGCCGATAGATTAAACGTATCCAACAAAGCAGTCAGCCGATGGGAGCGCGACGAGTGCGCCCCCGATTTGTCGCTGATCCCAGCGATAGCCGAGATGTTCGGCGTAAGCTGTGACGAGCTGCTTCGGGGAGAGCGCATAGATGCCGAATGTTCAAGCGGCAAAATGAACACGAAAACCGTCAAACAGCTCAAAAACCTCGTCAGACGGGTGCTGTCCTCTTTCAAAAGTCTAATTATGGTGTCGGTTTCGGTGGGCCTTGCGGGACTTGTCTCAATGTTCGGCATTGCCTACGGGTTCTATCGGCCGGTGATAGGGTTTGCTGTGATGCTTAATCTTGAAACTGCGGCGTCGGTGATAGCCGCGTTTGCCGTAAGCCGGGCAAAATGCATCAAGAATGACAATGAGCTTTTTGACCGCGCCCCCGAGGATTTGTGCGCGGAGTTTGACCGCACTTTGGCAAACTGGTCGTTTGCGGCGTTTTTCGCAGCGGCTGCGGCAGTTATCCTTTCTTTAGGACAGGTGCTGCTCAAATCGGACTATATAAACAGCGTGGTAACATTCCGCAGCTATATTACGGGATATGTTCTGCCTGCATCCGTTTTGCTTGCTCTTGTGTGGCTTAAAGGCAAACCCTTTTACTCAAAGCATATTTTCGACGTGGAAACACCCGAAAACGAGCACAGCGCCCTGTCAAGGATGACGGCAATACAGATGGGTCTGCTTTTGCTTATGAGCGCGCTTATCCTGCTGTCACCCTATTGGCAAAAGCGCGGCGGCGGGTTTACGCTGTTTGATCTTGACGTGTTATTGGCCATAGTCTGCTATCCGCTGAGCATTCTGTGCGTGGTGGTGTTTGCGTCAAAAAACAAAGAACACAGACCTGCCGTCATATTCTGCGGATCGCGCAATTTTCTGATGAAGCTGCCTATGCTCATTCTGGGTCGCGCCCATTACGTATCGTGGATACACGTTGGGCATCAGGCTATAGACGGTTCGGGTGAGGTATATATCCGGTATCAGCCGACCCACTATTGGGACGTCAGATATATATTCATTGCATTTGGACTTTCGGTTTTGATATATTTGCTGTTTTACGTTACAGCGGCATTATACAAAAAATATCAGCAGGGCTGACGCCTTGCTGATATTTTGATATTGATGACAGCTATTCAGTTTTCTGCCTGCTCACGGGCGATGATCTCGGCTTTTATCCGATTTGTCTTGGTCAGGATCATCTGGAATACCGTGGCGATAATAAGCATAAGAACGCCGTATACTATGGATACGTTGCGGTAGGTGCCCGTCAGGTCGAATATCAGATTGGTAAAGGGTGTGCCCACAGCGTAGCCTGCGGTGCATACGGCAACGAACATACCCATTATCTTGACGTAGGATTTTTCACCGAACATATCTGCGGCGTACAGAGGCAGCATAATGGTGTTGATGGGCAGGGCAAAGGATATCAGAATCTGGAACGCGCTTGCCAGTCCAAAACTTGTAGGGCCCACAAATGCCAGCATAAACATAGACACCACGCCTATGAGGTATATGGTAAGTGAGGTAAAACGGAGACCTATCTTGTCGTAGCAGAAGCCGGCGGCTATCTTGGACACGGTCAGCGCCAGCGAGTGCAGGGACAGAGCGGTTGCAATAAACGCCGTGTCCAGACCCACGTCACCGAAGTGTGCCGAGGATACCGAGCTGATGGTGTTGGTCGCCGCACCGCCTACAAAGATGCAGACCAGCAAGAGCCAGAAATAAGGCTTTGTCCTGACGTCGCTGAAGTCAACGCCCGTCCATACCTGCGCGCGCTTTGGCTGCTTTTTTCTGCCGGAGGGTTTTTCGTTTGTGCCTGCGTAGTCCTTGGGCTGATCTTTGAACAGTATGAGTGCAACGACGAATACGATAAATACGCAAAGAGCAATGGTTCTGTATGCACTGCGGAATCCGTCTGCTCCCGAATGGATGATGGGGGAGACTATCTGTGCCGATACGGCACCGCCCAATCCGTTGGCGGCAAGGATGACACCCATGACCGTTCCGCGGTTTTCCTTGAACCACTTGCCGATAACGTAGCCTATGAGGCTGGTGCCCGTCCAGGACATACCTACGCCCAGAAAAAACCCGCCGACATAGAACACACCGATGGAAGATGCAAACGAGTATATGGTCATAGCTGTGCACAGACACAAAAGACCTGTACATGCAAGCTTCTTGGTGCCGAACTTCATCACCAGACTGCCAAAAAACAGACTGAGTACGGCGTTGGTAACGTGACGGATGCTGTCGGTGATGGAGAACAGACTGCGGCTTATCTCAAGCTTGTCGGTGACCGGCTTGAGAAAAAGCGATTTGGTGCTTGAGCAGAAGCCCAGCGCAGTAAATATTATCAGAAAACATACGGCGGCGACCACCCATCTGTAGTCAAGCTTGCGGGTTTTCATTTTGAGTATCCTCCGTGAGAGTTATTATGAACAATACCCATTATATCACCGCATCCGGAAAAATCAATTGAAAAAGTCGCCTGCCGGCTTGTGCAGGATATACCGATTAACGATTTTTGGTCATAGATATCAGCTATATCGGATATAGCTTAAAATGGGGTGACAATGTACGCAGTGCCCGAATAGAATGGTACTGAAGTTATAAACTTCAAATCTATTGGGGAGGTAATAAAATGCCTGATAAGGTTACACCGGGGCCTATTTGCGGAAATCCGGCACCGAGAGAGGCTGTTTGTATTCATACAAAAAAGGTTTATGACAGCTGCAGAGACAAAGACTGTCTGCAGGATATCAGGGTATATCTGACCTGCTCTTCCCAGCAGGTGCTGGAGGGCGCCATAAGCGTCAAGCCCGTGTCGGCAGAGCTTTTGTGGGCAAGTCTTGACGTAGAACCCATCAGCTTCAACCGCGGCTTCTACACCGTAGACATAAAATACTACTACCGCGTAACAGCCGATGCGTACAGCGGAGTGGGCAGACCCAGACGCATTTGCGGTCTTGCCACCTTTGACAAGCGTACCGTGCTGTTCGGCAGTGAGGGCAGCGCACACATCTTTACATCCAACTACGTACCCGGCGCTATTGATATTCAGGGGCTTGAGCGCACCAACTTGCCTATTGCGGTGGTAGAGGTGGTGGATCCCGTGGTTCTGGGTGCCAAGATAGTGGAGGGCTGCTCCTGCGGAGAGACCCTGCTCAACGATATTCCCGAGGCTATCTGCTCCTGCTTTGAGGATCAGATAGTAGTGTCAGACGAGAGCAAGAAACTGTACGTCAGCCTGGGTCAGTTCAGCATCATCAAGCTTGAGCGTGAGATACAGCTGCTTATGCCCGCATACGATATCTGTATGCCCAGCAAAGAAAGCTCCTGCGACAGCGAGGACCCCTGCGATATGTTCCAGCGCTTCAGATTCCCGGTTGACGAGTTTTTCCCGCCCAAAGTCACCGATTTTGTCAAAACGGTCAATAACACACGTTGCAGATAATACCGTGACGATTCCCCGAAGAATACTTCGGGGAATATATTATTTTGCCCCTGCATAAAGTTGTAGGGGTGATTTTTGTGAATAACTGGACAGGCATAGCCAAATCAAAGGACGAGAATATCAATATACCCAGACTTATAGTGATAACTGCGGTAATGGTGCTGGGTGCGGCGGCGGGGAGCATATATACGGTGTATTTTTCGGGAGACGGATTTTTTATGCTGTCCGAGCTGGACGGTACACAGCTTTTCAGGCAGCTGGCGGTTGTGGGATTTATTCCCGTTTTTGCGTCCTTTTTGTCGTCGTATTTTGCCTACGGAGCTTTCGTGGGACTGTGCGCCGCATTCTGCAGAGGGTTTGCGTTTTCCGCACCTCTTACGGCAGGCGTTATCAGCAACGGCATCAGCGGATATTTCAGCTTTGCGGCGGCAGGCTCTGTCTGCGGCATATTATCGGTTGTTTCAGTTATAATAATGTCAATGCAGGCTGTCGAAACGTCACAAAAGCGCCGTAACGGCAGGTTTGAGGAAGAGGACGGCAAGAACCTTTTTCTGCTCTTGCTCTGCTGTGCGGCGGCGATCATCTTCGGCGCGGCAATTGACGCATACCTGCTGAAATAATTGGACTTTTTTGCGATTGTTTGATAGAATAGAGATATAAACTTTTGGGAAGTGATATCATGTCTGCCAAAGAGCGAATAGAACAGCTGACGAGAGAGCTTTCTTATCACGCCAAGCTTTATTATACCGATGACAAGCCCGAGATATCGGATTATGAGTACGATATGATGCAGAGGGAGCTTGTTGCACTTGAACAGCAGTATCCCGAATACGCCTTGCCCGACAGTCCTACACGCAGGGTAGGAGGCAAGGTGCTTGACGGTTTTGAGGAAGTAATACACCAATATCCCATGCAGAGTCTGCAGGACGTATTCTCCTATGAGGAGATACGGGATTTTGACAGGCGGGTCAAGACTCTTTTTCCCGATGCCGAGTACACGGTTGAGCTTAAGATAGACGGTCTGTCCGTTTGTCTGGAGTACCAAAACGGCAGATTCGTCCGCGGTGCCACACGTGGCGACGGCAATAAGGGCGAGGACGTTACACACAACCTCAAAACGATTATGGATATTCCCTTTGCAGTGGATACCGGGCACAGCGAGCTTTTTATCCGCGGAGAGGTGTATATGCCCAACAGCGTGTTCGAGGAGCTTAACGCTCACCGCCGCGAGAAGGGACTGCAGCTGTTTGCCAACCCACGTAATACTGCCGCAGGCTCGCTCAAGCAGCTTGACAGCAGGGTATGTGCCGCACGCAGACTGTCCGTGTTCTGCTTCAATCTGCAAAACGGCGAGGAACTTGGGTTCTTAAAGCACTCCGACACCCTTGAATATCTGAAAAATATAGGCTGTAAAGTCATTGACCCGTACATCATCACGAGCAGCGTGGAGGAGATAATAGAGTTTATTGAGCATATCGGTGAGCATAGGGACAGCCTTGATTTTGCCATTGACGGAATCGTTATCAAGGTCAACGATATCGCCCAGCGCAAAGCTCTCGGCAGTACGGTCAAGTGTCCCAAATGGGCGATCGCATACAAATATCCCCCCGAGGAGAAGCCTACCAAGCTTCTTGATATCACGGTTCAGCTGGGCAGAACGGGCGTGCTGACCCCCAACGCCGTGCTTGAACCGGTACGTCTTGCGGGCACTACCGTGTCCAAAGCCACCCTGCACAACCGTGATATGATAGCACAGAAGGATATCCGTATCGGTGATACGGTCATCGTGCGCAAAGCAGGTGAGATAATCCCCGAGGTGCTTCGTGCCGATCTCAGCCTGCGAAGTGCAGACAGCGTGCCTTATACTATGCCCGACAGATGCCCCGTATGCGGCGCGCCTACGGTGGAGGATGAGGCTTTCGTCAGATGCAGCGGTGACAGCTGTCCCGCACAGCTTTCGCGCAGACTTGAGCATTTTGCATCCCGCGACGCTATGGATATCGAGGGACTGGGCCCTGCCATAGTGGATATGCTTTTGGAGGAGGGACTGGTTTCCGCAGCTTCCGATCTGTACTCTCTGCAGGCGCAGGATATAGCTGCCCTGCCCGGTATGGGCGAAAAATCCGCACTCAAGCTTATCTCTGCAATTGAGAGCAGCAAGTCACAGCCCCTCTCGCGCCTGTTGTTTGCTTTCGGTATCAATCAGGTAGGGCAGAAGGCAGCCAAAGTGCTGGCCGAGGAGTACGGAGATATTGACGCTCTGGCAAGTGCCACCGCAGAGGAGCTTCAGAGCATCCGTGACATAGGCAGTATAACCGCCGACAATATCGTCGGTTGGTTTGGCAGGGAATCATCCCGTGAGCTGGTTGCAAACCTCAAAGCCGCAGGCGTCAATATGACCCAGCCCAAGACCCAAAAGGGTACCTCGCTTGCAGGCAAGACCCTGGTGGTAACGGGCACTCTGCCCACTCTGTCACGCAAAGAAGCGCAGGAGCTTATCGAAAAACACGGCGGCAAAGCCGCAGGCTCGGTGTCAAAAAAGACCGACTTCGTGGTGGCAGGCGAGGACGCAGGTTCAAAGCTGACCAAAGCGCAGGAGTTGGGCATCCCGGTAATAGACGAGGCTGCCCTGATGGAAATGACGTCAAAAGGAGTATAAATATGTACGATATTCTGATAATCGGGACAGGCCCTGCGGGACTGTCTGCGGCAATATACGGCGCACGTGCCAACCTTCGCGTGCTCGCTGTGGGCAAAGACGGCGGCGCTCTGCAAAAAGCCGAGAAGATAGACAACTATTTTGGTGTGACAGACAGCCCCGGCGGCACAGAGCTGTGGCAACGGGGTGTCGAGCAGGCACAAGCGCTGGGCGCAGAGGTAAAAACTGCCGAGATAACGGGCGTTGAGTATACGGGCGGCTATACCGTCCACACCACCGCAGGCTCCTTTGAGGGCAAGACTCTGGTGTTTGCTATGGGCAACGCACGCAAAAAGCCCGACATCAGAGATATAGAAAAATACGAGGGCAGAGGCGTCAGCTACTGTGCCGTGTGCGACGCGTTCTTTTTCAGGGGCAAAAACGTCGCCGTTCTGGGCAATGGCAACTACGCTCTGCACGAGGCGGAATTCCTCAAAAACGTTGCCGCTTCGGTCACCGTGCTGACAAACGGTAAGCCGTCAGAGGGCATCGAGGACTTTGAGGTGATTGGGGATAGGATCTCCCATCTGTCGGGGGAGGATAGCCTTGGAGCGGTGCATTTTGAGAGCGGCAGCAGCCTTGAGCTTGACGGTCTGTTCGTTGCCGAGGGCTTTGCGGGAGCATCCGAGCTGGCGAACAAGCTGGGAGTGATGAGCTCAGGCGGTTTTATTACCGTTGACGATAACGGCGTGACCAATCTTCCCGGATGCTTTGCCGCAGGTGACTGTATCGGCGGCACCCTGCAGGTGGCGTCGGCTGTGTCCGAAGGCGCAAAAGCCGCTCTGTCAGCCATCAAATATGTCCGCACCAAAAAATGAAAAACTCATAATCAACAAAAAACTGCCACCCAAGTTTGGGTGGCAGTTTTTGTATATGAACTTATCAGTCGGATACGGTGTAGTTGGGAGCTTCCTTGGTGATGTGGATATCGTGGGGATGGCTCTCTTTCAAGCCTGCGCCGGTGATACGCACGAACTGTGCCTTTGCCTGCAGCTCGGGGATGGTGGGAGTGCCGCAGTAACCCATACCGGAACGAAGACCGCCCATCAGCTGATAGATGGTCTCGCTGACAGGTCCGCGATAGGGAACACGACCCTCGACGCCTTCGGGAACAAGCTTTTTGGTGCCGGTCTGGAAATAACGGTCGGAAGAACCCTTGTTCATAGCGGCGATGGAACCCATGCCGCGGTAGACCTTGAACTGTCTGCCCTGGAATATCTCCATATCGCCGGGGCTTTCTTCACAGCCTGCAAACAGCGAGCCGATCATTACGCAGTTAGCACCTGCGGCAAGAGCCTTGACAACGTCGCCGCTGAACTTGATGCCGCCGTCGGCAATAACGGGTATACCGTGCTTTGAAGCTTCGCAGGCGGCGTCATAGATGGCGGTGACCTGAGGAACACCAACACCTGCGACTACGCGGGTGGTGCAGATAGAGCCGGGGCCGATACCGACCTTGATGGTGTCGGCACCTGCATCGATAAGAGCCTTTGCACCCTCAGCGGTAGCAATGTTGCCTGCGATGATGGGAATGTTAGGATACTTTGCTTTGACTTTACTCAAGCAGGTCATGATATTCCTGGAATGACCGTGTGCAGAGTCAAGGACCAGAACGTCTGCGCCTGCCTCAACAAGAGCGGCGGCACGCTCAAGAACGTCATTGGTCACACCGATAGCGGCGGCGCAGAGAAGTCTGCCCTGAGCGTCACGTGCGGTGTTGGGATACTTGACAGCCTTTTCAATATCCTTGATGGTGATAAGACCCTTGAGTGCGTAGTTTTCGTCTACCAGAGGCAGCTTTTCGATCTTGTGAGCGCTGAGTATGCGCTTTGCCTCGGCAAGAGTAGTACCCACGGGAGCGGTAATAAGATTCTTGCTTGTCATGACCTCACCGCAGGCGCGGTTATAGTCCTCTTCGAACTTGAGGTCGCGGTTTGTGAGAATACCAACCAGCTTGCCGTTTTCGCATATAGGTACACCGGAGATGCGATACTTGCCCATCAGCTGATTTGCATCAAACAGAGAGTGCTGAGGAGAGAGGAAGAAGGGGTTGTTGATAACACCGTTTTCAGAACGCTTGACCTGATCGACACTCTCAGCCTGCTGTTCAATGGTCATATTCTTGTGAATAATGCCGATACCGCCTTCACGTGCAACGGCGATAGCCATACGCACTTCGGTAACGGTGTCCATTGCAGCGCTGATAAGGGGAATGTTGAGCTTGATGTTCTTGGTCACGTAAGTGCCAAGATTGATAGCATCGGGAGTTACCGAGCTTTCTGCAGGGATAAGCAGAACATCGTCAAATGTGATGCCTTCCTTGAGGAATTTATCGGCAGGATTGGTATTCAGCATAGCGACACCTCCGGTTGACTGATTAAGAATATATAAATCTTTATTAGATGATATTTTACTACAATTTTTTTAAGTAGTCAAGACGAACAAGTTGAAATCCCGCCCCGTTTGCAGTAAAATATACTTAAAGGCAGGTGCAGAAACTTGTACAAAATAAACACATTTGATAATAGAATAGAGATAAGCGGCATAGACTTTGATATACGGCATATCTGCGACTGCGGTCAGTGCTTCAGATTTTTGCCTTTTGAGGGAGGCTATCTGGGTGTTGCCTACGGCAGACCCATATATATGGAGAACAGTTCAGACGGCGTCAGTCTGCACTGTTCGCAATCGGAGTTCGATACGGTATGGAAAGATTTTTTTGACCTTGACACCGATTACGCCGCTATTGCTCAGGCTCTGCCGAAAGACGGCTTCACATCTGCGGCCGTTGAGTTCGGCAGGGGACTGCGCATACTCAGACAGGAGCCGTGGGAAGCCCTCTGCTCGTTTATAATCTCCCAATGCAACAATATCCCGCGCATACAGTCCATAATCGACCGTCTGTGCAGGCTGTTCGGTGAGGAGACAGAGTGGAGAGGGCAGACTTTGTATACATTCCCCTCGGCAGAAAGGCTTGCCCAATGCACGGCAGAGGATCTGGCGCCGCTCAGGTGCGGCTACAGAGCGCCGTATATAATAAGCGCGGCAAAAACAGTGGCAGCCTGCGGCAGCTATTTTGAAGAGCTTGCCGACCTGCCCACCCCGGAGGCACGCAAAAAGATCATGGAGCTTGAAGGCGTCGGTCCCAAGGTCGCCGACTGCTTTTTGCTGTTCGGTCTGCACAAACTTGACGCATTCCCCGTTGATACGTGGATGAAAAAAGCCGCAGTCTACTACGGCGGCAAGTTTGACCCAAGTCTGTTCGGTGAGTACGCAGGCATCGCACAGCAGTATATATTCTACTATGCCCGAAGCGGCAAAGGTACACAAGAGCAGAGCTGACATTGACAACAAGCCTGATCATATGGTATAATACACACATAAGCAAAAGCCCTCGTCGCCCGGGGGCAATTTTTGCGCAATATACGCGGATCAAGCGCTATGCTCCGCCCCGGTTCCTCACCGTGTAAAAATAAGAGGATGATTAAACAGCGACGGTTACACCTGTCGCTTATATACGCGGATATGGCGAAATTGGCAGACGTGCAGGATTTAGGTTCCTGTGCCGCAAGGCGTGTGGGTTCGACCCCCACTATCCGCACCATAATTAAAACAGAGGCCCGAAGGAGCCTCTGTTTTAATTATCGACGAAGATAGGTAGTGGGGGTCGAAGGGCGCGTGTAAAAAAACAGTCCGGTGGACTGTTTTTCCGCGCCACCGCTCCGTCCGCAGACGGGCGACCCCCACTATCCGCACCATAATTATAACAGAGGCTCGAAGGAGCCTCTGTTTTAATTATCGATGAAGAATGAAATAACGCTCCGTGTTATGAAATAGCTGTCGCTGTGAAATACGCTGCTGCGTATGGGGGATTTATTTTATTTCACATTTTGCCGTCGAGGTAAAATATTTCATAATCCGTCAGGATTTGCCGATTTTTATCGCGCAAAATCTGACAAGCTTATGAGCTTTACAGCATCTTTATTACCTCGATAAGTGCGTCCACGTTCTCGTCTTTTGTTGCCCAGCAGGTGCAGAAGCGTACCACCGTGCGCTCCTCGTCAAGCTTGCCCCAGAACTCATAGGCAAACTTGCCCTCAAACTTCTCAAGCTGCGCTTTTGTCAGAATAGGGAACTGCTGATTTGTGTAGGATGTGCCCCATATAGTTACGCCTGCATCCTCAAATGCCTTGCGTATCCTCAGCGCCTGGGCAACTGCATTTTTGCATATATCAAAGTAAAGCCCATCGGTGAACAGCGTGTCAAACTGAATACCCATCAGTCTGCCTTTTGCCAGAACGCCGCCGCGTTGTTTGATAAAGTTGCGGTAGCAGGCTTTGTATTTGGGATTGTTTATGACCAGAGCTTCACCTATATACGCGCCGCACTTGGTTCCGCCGATATAGAACATATCGCAAAGGGCGGCAAGCTCGGGCAGGGTGATGTCCGATTTGGGGCTCATCAGTCCGTAGCCCAGACGTGCGCCGTCAATATAGAGGGGGATGTCATACTCGGTGCAGACCGCTCTGAGATCCATAAGCTCCCGTTTGGTGTACAGCGTGCCGCTCTCGGTGGGGTAGGAGATGTAGACCATACCGGGCTTGACCATAAAATCGTGGTCGGGGCTTGTCTCAAAATCTGCGCAGATCTCACGCACCTGCTGTGCGCTGATCTTGCCGTCGTCGGACACTATGGCGGTGACCTTGTGGCCGGTTGCCTCAATAGCACCTACCTCGTGGCAGGCGATATGACCCTCGACCGCGCTGATAACCGACTCGTAGGGACGAAGCATAGACCCGATGGCAATAAGATTGGTCTGTGTACCGCCCGAGATAAAATACACGTCGGCATCGGGGAGAGAGCAGGCGGCGCGAATCTTGGCACGTGCGCTCTCGCAGTATTTGTCGTAGCCGTAGCCGGGTGACTGCTCGAGATTGGTATCCATAAGCTTCTGCATTATAAGGGGGTGAGCACCCTCGGTGTAATCGCACTGAAAATAGATCATAAAAACCGTACCTCCCTGAATGGATGTATAACCTGAATAATATAATAATTTTACTATATCCGCATATAATTGTCAAAAATAAAATTTACCGTGTTTTAGTTGCCTCGCTCTTTACATTAGGGGTGATTTATGTTAATCTTAATATGTATGAATTAAAATGGGAAGAATAGGACAAATGTACAAAAGGAGGTTTACATTTGATTTTAGAACGACTTAAGAACGACCCCGCCGTTCAGGCGTACATTCGCAGAGCTGACTGTTCGCTTCTTGCATTGGGATTTACCGAACACAGCTTTCCACACGTATCCAAAGTGGCGCTTACTGCCAGATATATCGTTGAGACGCTGGGGTATTCCGAACACGATTGTGAGCTTGCCGAAATAGCCGGCTACCTGCACGATATAGGCAATCTCGTTAACCGAGCCGACCACTCCCAGAGCGGTGCTGTTATGGCGTTCAGGATACTTAACGAATACGGAATGGACCCCGAGGATATCGCTACGGTGGTCACCGCCATAGGAAATCACGACGAGGGCACGGGCGTCCCCGTTGACCATATCGCTGCCGCACTTATTCTGGCTGACAAGAGTGACGTTCGTCGCACCAGAGTGCGTAACGCCGACGTTACCGCCTTTGATATCCACGACAGAGTAAACTACTCGGTCAAAAAAGCCACCCTCAAAATAAACGAGGAAAAAACCATCATAAAACTCAAGCTCAGCATCGATACCAAATTCGGTTCCATTATGGATTATTTTGAGATATTCCTGCACCGTATGATAATGTGCCGCAAAGCCGCGGAGAAGCTGGGGCTGCAGTTCAAACTCATCATCAACGAGCAGCAGCTGATATAAGAAGGGAGTTTTGATATGGATATATTCTCGATAGTTACACTTATAGGCGGACTTGCGTTCTTCCTCTACGGTATGAACGAAATGTCCAACGGGCTCAAAAAGCTCTCGGGCGGCAAGCTTGAGCAGACCTTGCGCAAGATGACCGCAACCCCCATCAAGGGACTTATCCTCGGTGCGGGCATCACCATCGCCATCCAGTCCTCGTCTGCGATGACCGTTATGCTGGTCGGCCTTGTCAACTCCGGCATACTTCACCTGTCCCAGACGGTTGGCGTTATCATGGGCTCCAATATCGGAACCACCCTTACCGCGTGGATACTGTCACTCAGCGGCATAGAGAGCGACAATATCTTCATCAAGTTCCTCAAGCCCTCCAATTTTGCCCCCATTTTCGCTTTCATCGGTATCCTGATGATAATGGCGGCAAAGCGCAACAAGAACAAGGATATAGGCAACATTATGGTTGGCTTCGCCGTGCTTATGTTCGGTATGAACCTTATGAGCGGCGCAGTTGAGCCCCTTGCCGATATGCCCCAGTTCCAGAGCATACTGACCGCATTCAAGAACCCCGTCGTAGGCGTGCTCGTCGGTGCGGTGTTTACCGGTATTATCCAGAGTTCGGCAGCTTCTGTGGGTATTCTGCAGGCGCTGTCTCTGACGGGCGGTATAACCTTCGGTATGGCTATCCCCATCATAATGGGTCAGAACATCGGTACTTGCGTCACCGCCGTTATATCCAGCATCGGCGTCAACAAGAACGCCAAGCGCGTATCGGTGATACATATGAGCTTTAACCTTATCGGTACAGCCGTTTGTATGATACTGTTTTACGGTCTGGGCGCGGTTATCGACTTTGGGTTTATGGACACAGCGGTCAATCCCTTCGGCATAGCCGTTTCCCACAGCATATTCAACGTGTTCACCACAATCATCCTGCTGCCTTTCTGCAAGCAGCTTGTGAAAATAGCCGAAAAGCTCATTCCAAACAAGGAAGAAAAAGAGACCTTCGCCCTTATCGACGAGCGTCTGTTCAATACTCCCGCGATCGCCGTTTACGAGAGCAATAACGTTACGGTCAGAATGTGCAAAATGGCTCACGAGTCTATAGAGCTTGGTCTGGGCATAATCCAGAAGTTCAACACCCAGACAGCCAACAAGATACTTGAGCTGGAAGACGAGATCGATATGTACGAGGATAAGCTTGGTACCTATATGGTCAAGCTGTCAAGCAAGGAACTGTCCGACGCCGACAGCAGACAGGTATCCAAGATACTCCATACCATCGGCGAGTTTGAACGTCTCAGCGACCACGCGGTAAACTTGCTGGGTGTCGCAGAGGAGATGCACGACAAGAACATCCGCTTCTCCGAGGCGGCAAACAGGGAGATTGCCGTTGCCACCGCCGCGATTACCGAGATACTGAACATTACCGCTCAGGCGTTTGAGAACAACGATCTGGCTCTTGCAAGCAAGGTCGAGCCTCTTGAGCAGGTCATCGACGATATCATTGCTGAGATCAAGATGCGCCATATCACCAGACTTCAGTCCGGCTCCTGCACGATCGAGCTTGGATTTGTGCTCAACGATCTTCTGAGCAACTACGAGCGCGTATCCGACCATTGCTCCAATATCGCCGTTGCAATGATCGAGGTACAGCACGACAGCTTCAAGACCCATGAATATCTCCATGAGGTCAAGAGCAGCAACGACAAGGCATTCAATGAAGACTTTGCCTTTTTCAGCAAAAAATACGCTATGTGATCAGCTGTCTGCATAATATTTCCAAAAAGTGTGCCCATCTTTTGGTCGGGCACACTTTTTTGCTTTTATCCGTCCTCTTTTTTATATAATTTTCTTGTATATGTCTTGTCTTTTTGATATAATATTTATCAATAAAAATAAAATATGGAGTTTGTATGAAAAAGAAAAGATGGATTATTTCCGAGCGCAGCGATGTTTGCGCTCAGGCTCTTTCTGCGTCCCTTAATATTCCCCGTCTTGCCGCAACCGTACTTACCGCAAGAGGGATCACCGACACAGACGGAGCAAAGGCGTTTATGGACAGCGGTATTTCCAATATCTCCGATCCGTTTCTGCTTCAGGATATGGACAAAGCCATTGCTGTTATTGAGGAGTCTATCCGAAACGGCGAGCGTATAGCCGTTTACGGTGACTATGACGTGGACGGTGTCACCGCTACCTGCATTATGATCCGATATCTCAAATCGAGAGGCGCCGACTGCACCTACTACATACCCGACCGTCTCGGTGAGGGGTATGGTCTTAATCTGCAGGCTATCAAGACTCTGTACGATGACGGCTGCCGCCTGCTTATTACGGTAGACTCGGGCATTACCGCCGTTGAGGAAGCCGACTATGCAAAGGATCTGGGACTCAAGCTTATCATCACCGATCATCACGAGTGCAAAGAGATCCTGCCCGCCGCCTGCGCGGTGGTCAATCCCCGCAGAGAGGGAAGTCAATATCCGTTCAAAGAGCTTGCGGGCGTCGGTGTAGCCTTCAAGCTGATTTGTGCTATGGAAAAACATACACCCATAGATGAAATGCTGGAGCGTTATGCCGACGTCGTTGCTGTGGGCACCATTGCCGACGTTATGCCTTTGCGTGATGAAAACCGCACCATAGTGTCGGTCGGACTCAAAAAACTGCCCTATACCAAAAATCTCGGCCTGCGTGCTCTTATGAACAAGCTGGGTCTTGACAACAAGCCTATCAACGCCAACTCGGTCAGCTTCGTTATGGCACCCCGTATCAACGCCGCGGGCAGACTGGGCGTCGCGTCGCACGCGGCACGGATGTTTCTGACCGAGGACTGGACCGAGGCGGCAAGCCTTGCCGAACAGCTCTGCGACCTTAACCGGATCAGACAGGAAGAGGAGAACGGCATCTTTACCGAGATCACCGAGCGGCTCAAGGAGCAGCCTGAGCTTACCCGCAAGAAGATACTTGTGCTGTGGGGCGAGAATTGGCACAACGGCGTTATCGGCATCGTGTCCTCCCGTCTGTCCGACAGATACGGTATGCCCTGCATACTGATATCCCTGAACGGCGACAGCGGCAAAGGCTCCGGCAGAAGCATCAAGGGCTTTAATCTCTATGCCGCACTTGAAAAGAATGCCGCCCTGCTTGAAAAATACGGCGGTCACGAGCTTGCCGTCGGTCTGTCTCTGGACAGAAGCAATCTTGCAGCCCTCCGTGACGCGCTTGAAAAATACGCAGATGAGTTTTCCGACTCATCCGATACGGCTCCCTATATCAACGTTGACTGCAAGGTCCAGCCTCAGGAGCTTACCGTGTCCGAGGTGCAGGGACTGAGCGTCCTTGAGCCTTTCGGTATGGGCAACGCCCAGCCGGTGTTTGCCATGACGGGTATGCGTGTGGAGGAGATCACTCCCATCAGCCACGAGCGGCATATCAAGCTGCTTTTAAGCAAGAACGGGATGTATTTTTACAGCTTCGTATTCGGTATGGGTATGAAGAGCTGCCCCTTCGTAAAAGACGATCTGCTTGATATCGTATTCTCGGCAGAGATCAACAGCTACCGCGGCAGAAACAGCGTTCAGCTTGTTATCAAAGACCTCAAATGGTCGGAAAAAGAAGAGACCTTCGATGCCGACTCTTTTGCGGCATATCTGGCGTTTGCAGACAACCGTGAGATCAGCTGTGAGATGGCGGCACATCTCAGCCCCACCAAGAACGAGCTTGTTGCCGTATTCAGACATATCAAAGCCAATGCCGAAAACGGTACCCTTATGGACGGCGCCCGTTCCATCTACCGCAAGATACGCTATGAGTCCAATAACAGCTTGAGTCTCGGAAGATTCTTGGTCTGTATGGATATTTTCTCCGAGTTTTCCATATTTAACTATGATCTTCTTGATGACGATATCCTTATCAACATACTTAACTACAGCGGCAAAGCCGACATCAACGGCTCTATAGCACTCAAGAGACTTAACGAGCTCAGACAGAGGTAACTCTATGAACGACTCAGACATTATCAAAGCAACCGAACAAAAAATCGAGGAGATATGTGCGTGTGAAACTCCTGCCAACGCGGAGAATATCAGACGCGCTTATCGCTATGCCCGTTCTCTTCACGAGGGACAGTACCGAAAGAGCGGCGAGCCCTATATCATTCATCCCGTGGAGACGGCGTATATACTCTCTCAGCTGGGTATGGACCCTGAGGCTATAGAGGCAGGTCTGCTCCACGACTGCATAGAGGATACCTGTGTCACCTACAACGACATCAAAAAAGAGTTCGGTGACTCGGTAGCACTGCTTGTGGACGGTGTTACCAAACTGGGACACATCGTATACAGCAGCCGTGAAGAGGAACAGATGGAGGATCTCCGCAAGATGTTCCTTGCTATGGCAAAGGACATCCGCGTTATCATCATCAAGCTTGCCGACCGTTTGCACAATATGCGTACCAACCAGTATTGGAATCCCCGCAAGCGCAGCGAAAAGGCTCTCGAGACTATGGAGATATACGCTCCTCTGGCTCACCGTCTGGGTATGCAGACCATCAAGAAGGAGCTTGAGGATATATCTCTGCAGATCCTTGACCCCGTCGGCTGCGACGAGATCACCAGCTTTCTGGCAGGCAAAAAGGTCAAGCTCCACGAATTTCTGCAGTCTATCGAGAATACCATCGCTCAGCGCCTGCGGGCGGAGGGGATAGAGTTTGAGATCAAATCCCGTGTCAAGCATCTTTACAGCATTTACCGCAAGGTCTACGGTCAGAACCTCAACTTTGATGAGATATACGACATCTGCGCCACTCGCGTTATAGTTGAGGATATCCACGACTGCTACAATGTGCTGGGCGTTATCCACGAGCTGTTCAGGCTCGTTCCCGGCAGATTCAAGGACTATATAAGTACCCCAAAACCCAACGGCTATCAGTCTCTGCACACCTCGGTCATCGGCAATGACGGTGTGCCCATCGAGGTGCAGATACGCACCAAGCAGATGGATCAGATGGCAGAATACGGCATCGCCGCCCACTGGAAGTACAAGGACGGACTCCGCGGTCAGCAGAACGAAGAGGCGTTTGCCTGGGTACGTCAGCTGCTGGAGAGTCAGCAGGACAGTGACGCGGAGGATTTTATCAAGAATATCAAGGTGGATATGTTCTCCGATGAGGTGTTCGTGTTCACCCCCAAGGGTGACGTCATCTCCCTGCCCAACGGTGCAACCCCCATAGATTTTGCCTACGCCATACACTCGCAGGTCGGCAACCGTATGACGGGCGCCAAGGTCAACGGCAGGATAGTCACCATTGATTACGCACTCAAAAACGGTGACGTGGTGGATATCATCACCTCGTCGTCCTCCACGGGCCCCAAGCGCGACTGGATGCAGATAGTCAAGACCTCCTCTGCCCGTACCAAGATGAAGCAGTGGTTCAAAAAAGAACGCCGCGAGGAGAATATCGAAACGGGCAGGGCAGAACTTGAGCGCGAACTCAAGATAGGCCTGCTGTGGGATACTTTCAATCAGAAGGATTTCCAGACGGTGCTGCTCAGACGTTTTGACTTCCCCAGCCTTGACGAGCTTTATGCCTCCATCGGCTACGGCGGTATCGCAATGTCCCGTATAATCGCAAGAGTCCGTGAGGAGCACACCAAGCAGCAGAAGCAGCGTGAGAACCCCGCGGCACAGATAATGAAGTCTGACAAGAACCGCAAGCCCTCCAACAGCGGTGTTATCGTGGAGGGACTTGATAACTGTCTTGTCAAGTTCTCCAAGTGCTGCTGTCCCATTCCCGGTGACGATATCATAGGATTCGTTACCCGAGGCTACGGCGTATCCGTTCACCGCAAGGACTGCGGCAACGTCCGTACCTCTCTTAATAAAGACTCCGAGTACGGCAGATGGATCAAAGCCGAATGGGACGATAATGCCGACCGCAAGAATTACAGCGTCGCCCTGCGTATAACCGCCAAGACCAGAACGGGCGTGCTTGCCGATATCGTTACGGTCATCAGCAATATGAAGATCGGTGTAACCGAGCTTAACGCCCGTGACACCGCAGACGGACAGACCAATATATTCCTGACCGCTTTGGTCAGCGGCAGGGAACAGCTGTCCCTGCTTATGCAGCGCATCCGCAAGAGTACGGGTGTGTACGACATTACCAGATGTATAGAAGGAAAAGAGGAAAACTGACCTATGAGAGCAGTACTTTCGAGAGTAAGCAGAGCATCCATTACCATAGACGGAGAGTTCGGCGGCAGTATTGACAAGGGGTTTTTGGTCCTTTTGGGCATAGGCTCGGAAGACAAAGAGAGCGACGCCGTATATCTTGCAAAAAAATGCGCAGAAATGCGCATTTATGAGGACGAGAACGAAAAAATGAATTTAGGTCTCTCCGACGTAGGCGGGGGAATGATGGTCGTGTCTAACTTCACCCTCTACGGCGAATGCGCCAAAGGCAGACGTCCCGATTTCTTCTCGGCGGCACGCCCCAATACCGCCATACCTCTGTACGAGCTGTTTTTGAGCGAACTAAAAAAGTACGGCATCACCCCCGTAACGGGCAAATTCGGCGCAGATATGCAGATAGACCACGTAAACGACGGTCCCGTCACGTTGATACTCGACACCGAGCGTATGCTCAAAAAGTGAGGAAAATATGAAGATAAAGACAGTTATAGTAGGTCTGCTTCAAACCAATTGCTATATTATCGAGGATGAGGTCAGCGCAAAATGCGCCGTTATCGACCCGGGCGGAAATTTTGACCGCATCTCTGAGGCCCTTGAGGGCAGAATGCCCGAGTATATCATCCTTACCCACGGTCATTTTGACCATTTGCTTGCCGCCGCCAGACTGCAGAGAGAAACGGGCGCAAAGGTGCTTGTCCACAAGCTTGACGAGGGAATGATGCAGGAGAAGTACGTCAAAAATTCCGGCTATTTCAGAGGCAATTTTGACGCGCCCAAGGCAGACGGATATCTTACCGACGGTATGACTATAGAGCTTGGTCAGCTCAAACTGACCGTGCTCAACACTCCCGGACATTCCAAAGGCTCCTGCGTTATCATATGCGGCGACTGCATATTCTCCGGCGATACTCTGTTTTATGAGAGTTGGGGCAGATGCGACCTTGACGGGGGAGACGACAACGAGATGCTTCAGTCCCTCCGCAGAATCGGCAAGCTTGACGGAGAGTATACCGTCTATCCCGGCCACGGAGAGAGCACCCTCCTCAGCCACGAGCGTCAGTATAATTACCTGATGCGCGCTGCAATATTATGAAATACCGTATAATCGGTCACGACCGCCTCACAGCCGTGCAGGATATGCTTATCGCCCTTTTGCCTGACGAGAAGCATATGCCTGATGACCTTGAGGGCGGAGACTTATGTATAAGCACCCTTGAACGTACAGACGGCTGGGTAGTTGCCGCAGCCTCGGTCAGCAGGGGAGACAAAACTACCTGCGGAGAGTGCAGAGAGCGTGAACAGAGCGGTGAGGAGGGCAAGCGGATAGTCAGCTATGCCGTCAAGACCGCTCTGTACCGCGCAATAGTGCAGCATCTGGAGTCGGAGCCCGTATGGGGCTCGCTGACGGGTGTCAAGCCTGCCAAGCCCGCAAGAGTGTATATGCAGCAGGGTAACAGCATAGCCGACACCGAAAAATGGCTGAGGGACAGATACTTCGTATCTCCCGACAGGGCCGAGCTTTGCATCGCGGCAGCCGAGGCGGCACTTGAGACCGAACGTAAGCTGAGGCCCGATGAGGTGCAGCTGTATGCGGGCATCCCGTTCTGCCCCTCCAAATGTGCTTACTGTTCCTTTGTCAGCAACGATATGGTGCGCTGGGGTCATCTTATTGAGCCTTATCACCGCGCACTTCTGCGCGAGGTCGAGGCGGCAGGGGTAATGCTCAGCCGTGAAAACAGACGTATAGGCTCGGTATACATAGGCGGAGGTACGCCCACAACACTCAGCGCACAGCAGCTTGACGAGCTTATTAAAGCCATAAGAAGCAGTTTTGACCTTTCTGCCTGCCGTGAGTTTACCGTTGAGGCAGGCAGACCGGAGACCATAACCTGCGACAAGCTTGAAGTGCTGGCTCATAACGGTGTCAGCCGAATCAGCATCAATCCTCAGACGATGAACGATCAGGTGCTTGAGAACGTAGGCAGGAAGCATACCGTAGCTGATATAATCAACGCCTATTCAATGGCGCGCAGGGCAGGGGATTTTGACATCAATATGGACCTTATTGCGGGTCTGCCCGGTGATAACGGTGACAGTCTGCTCAATAGCGTGCGCAGGGTGGTGGAGCTTGACCCTGAAAATATCACCGTACATTGTCTTGCCAGGAAAAAAGGCGCACCTATGCGCTTCGGCAAGCGCGGAGAGCTTACCCGAAGTGAGCTGGATGCCTGCTATGAGGTCATTGAGAAGGCAGGCTACAAGCCCTATTATCTGTACAGACAAAAATACTCTGCAGGCGGCCTTGAAAATATAGGATTCTGCAAAAACGACAAAAAATCTCACTACAATATATGTATGATGGAAGAGATAGGCGACGTTGTGGCGTTGGGTGCGGGCGGCATCAGCAAGCTCTGCTCCGAGCAGGGGCAGAAGATAGTGCGCATCTGCAATCCCAAGTACCCCATAGAGTACGTGGAGAGAGCCGACAGCATCGTTAATAAAAAGCTTGACATCACATTGTAATAAGCGAAAGGAGAGCGCAATATGGAAGCAAAAGTCAAAGAGGTTCTGGAAAAAGTAAAGATCACCGCCTGTGCCGCAGGCAGAGCCGCCGAAAGTGCCGCCAATGCAGCAACAAAAAAGGCCGGGGAAGCGCTGGAGACCACCAAACTGACCCTTATCAATTTTGATCTTAATACCGATATCGAGATGCTCTATCGTGAGATCGGCAGACTTGTCTATCTTACCCACGAGGGCGAGGATATAGACCCCGAGTGCATCACCGCCAGGATAGCGCTCATCGATGAGAAGTTTGCCAAGATAGAAGCCAACAAAAAACAGATCGCATACCGCAAGCTCTTCACCGAATGTCCCGAGTGCGGCAAGGATTGCAAAAAAGAAGACGCATTCTGCAGCGCCTGCGGATACAAGTTCTGAACAGACTTTTTGGGGTGAAACAATGGAGAGATACACAGAAAGCGCCCGATATATCAGGGAGCTTATAGGCGACAGACAGCCTGAGATCCTTATGATACTCGGTTCGGGTCTCGGTTTTATGGCTGAAGAGATAGAGGACGGTGTATCCATACCCTACTCAGATATTCCTCACCTCAGGGTCTCTACGGTGGACGGACACGCAGGTAAGCTCGTAGTCGGCAAACTTGAGGGTGTGTGCGTTATGGTCATGCACGGCAGAATGCACTGCTACGAGGGATATACACCTCAGGAGGTCTCCTATCCCGTTCGCGTTGCAAAGCTGCTGGGCGTCAACGCCATGATCGTTACCAATGCCGCAGGCGCGGTCAACCGCAGTTATTCGGTGGGGGATCTGATGCTTATCTCCGACCATATCAGATTTATGGGCACAAGCCCCCTTACGGGCGCAAATCTGCCCGAGTTCGGGCCCCGTTTCTGCGATATGTCCAACGTGTATACAAAATCTTTGCGCGAGACGGCAAAGTCCAAAGCCAAAGAAATGGGCATAGAGCTTCGTGAGGGCGTGTATTTTTACTGTGCGGGGCCTCAGTTTGAGACTCCCGCCGAGATCAGAGCCATCAGCGTTCTGGGCGGTGATGCCGTAGGTATGTCCACGGTGTTCGAGGCTACCGTTGCCGCACATTGCGGTATGAAGGTGCTGGGTATCTCTCTTATGACCAATATGGCAGCGGGAATAATCCCCGACTCCGTGCTGGACGGTGTTGACGTGCTTGAAGCCGCCGAAAAAGCCAAAGACGGTTTTTCGGCCCTTGTCAGAGCCTGCGTGCCCTATCTGAGGTGAATTATGTTTGACATACTGTTTAAGAATATCTGTGTGGTCAATCCCGAAGTGGACTGTCCCGTTATCGCTAACGCATACGTAGGTGTCAGGGACGGCAAGATAGCATATCTGTCTCAGACCGAGACGCAGGATATCGCCGCAAGAGTGATAGACGGCACCGACAAGGCGCTTATCCCCGGTCTTGTCAATACTCATACTCATGCGGCTATGTCTGTCCTGCGCGGATATGCCGATGACCACAATCTGCAGGATTGGCTGCATAATTACGTGTTCCCCGCGGAGGCAAAGCTGGACGAGGAATGTGTCTATGTCGGCACACAGCTGGCAATTGCCGAGATGATAAGAACGGGTACGGTATCCATCACCGATATGTATATGTATATCCCTGCCGTGGCAAAAGCCGCCTATGAGACGGGAATATACGCCAATATCACCAATGCCGCACTCGTCTTTGACCGTGACGGCTACAGAATGGAGAAAGATAACTCATATATCCAGATGGAGCAGCTGCGGCGCGACTGGCATAATATCGACAACGGCAGGATTAAGCTTGATTCGGGCATACACGCCGAATATACGAGCTTTGAGCGTGTGTGGCGTGATTATGCAGACTATGCCAAGCAGTACGGACTCAATATGCAGCTGCATCTGTCCGAGACCAAATTCGAGCACGACAGCTGCATCCAAAAATACGGCAAGACTCCCGCGCGCGTGCTGTGCGATGCGGGCGTATTCGATACCCGCACAACGGCGGCACACTGCGTATGGCTGACTCTGGAGGATATGGACATACTGCGCGACAAGGGAGTTACCGTCGCCCATAATCCGGTCAGCAATCTTAAGCTTGCCAGCGGCATAGCCAGAGTATCGGATATGCTTTCACGCGGTGTCAACGTGGCGTTGGGTACCGACGGCGTATGCTCCAATAACAGCCACGATATGTTTGAGGAGATGAAGCTGTGTGCCCTCCTGCAAAAGGGCACCACACTTGATCCAAAGTGCGTCAATGCCTGTCAAGCATTGTCACTTGCCACAACGGCAGGTGCATATGCGCAGGGCAGAGAGAACAGTCTGGGACTGATCAAGGTCGGATTTGATGCAAGTATGGCAATGATCGATCTTGACGTGCCTCAGCTGACCCCCGTACATAACCCTCTGTCCACCGTGGTGTATTCGGCAAGCGGCAGAGACGTATGTATGACGATGGTGCGCGGCAAAGTGCTGTATGAGAACGGTGAGTTCATCACCATAGATATGGATAAGATCAAGAGCCGCTTGTACGGCTACGTTATGCCCAGAGTTTTCGGAATACACAGATAACAGTTTCAAGGCGGTGCAGAATTGAAAAAGAACAGATCCACAGGATTTTTCGAGAGCACGTTCGTGCTTATGCTGTCCAGTATCATAGTCAAGGTCATCGGAGCGTTTTTTACCATCCCGCTGACCAATCTTTACGGCGCCGACGGTACGGGCATCTATAACGTCGCGTACTACATATATACCGCGATGCTTACCATTTCCACTGCGGCGCTGCCGGTTGCCGTGTCCAAGATGGTCGCCGAATCCATCGCCCTCGGCAGACATAGTGAAGCACGCAGGATAGGAAGCGTTGCCCTCAGCTCATTCTCGGCTATCGGTTTGGTCTTTTCGCTTGCCATGATCGTGTTTGCCGACGGATTTGTGTCTATTGCCAAGAATGCCGCCGCAAGAGAGTCGGTCATAGTGATCGCGCCTACGATATTCTTTATGTGCATCGTTTCGGCAATACGCGGATATTATCAGGGCACCTCGAATATGGTTCCCACCGCAGTATCTCAGGTCATTGAGGCACTGGGCAAGCTTGTATTCGGACTTGGCTTTGCATACTACTTTATGAAAAAAGGATACGGTCTTGAGATCGTCGTTGCAGGCGCTATAGGCGGCGTTACTCTGGGTACCGTGCTCAGTACGGCCTATCTGGTTTTTGTCAGACTCCGCGACAAAAGATCGGACAGAGAGGAAATGCCCGTCAGCACAGCGCCCGAAAATGGCTTGACTTACGGCACCATCCTCAAAAAGCTCCTTGCCCTCTCTCTGCCCATCACTATCGGCGCATCGGTGCTGAGCATAACCAATCTTATAGATACCTTTGTGGTCCTCAGGCGTCTGCAGGACGGATGTCTGATGACAGACGTGGCGGCGAACCACCTGTACGGTGTGTACGGTATGGCGTCCAAGCTTTTCAATATGCCCCAGACCATTGTCGTTGCCATAGGTATCAGCGTTATCCCGGGTATATCTGCGGCGCTTGCAGTTTTTGAGGAGAAAAAAGCCCGTGCCCTCACCGAGAGTGCCTTCCGCCTCACCAGCCTGCTTGCATTTCCCTGCGCGGTAGGTCTTGCGGTGCTTTCTCAGCCCATTCTGTCTATGCTTTATTATAATAAGCTTGCCGACGCTATAGAAGCATCTCCGCTTTTGGTCTATCTGACACCCGCCGTATTTCTGGTGGCTATGGTCAGCGTTACCAATGCCGTGCTGCAGGGCAGCGGCAAGATATGGGTACCGGTCGTGACCGTCACCGTAGGCGGCATCATTAAGCTGGTTACCAATTACGTGCTTGTCGGAACTCCGGGCATCAATATCAACGGCGCACCTATAGGTACCTGTCTGTGCTACGGCGTTATTATGATACTCAATCTTATTTATATTAGGATGCGTATAGTCAGATTTTCACCCGTCAAGGTGTTCTTAAAGCCCCTTGCGGCATCGGCTGTTATGGGCGTGTTTGCGTGGCTTGTATATTCGCCTTTGTCGGCAATATTCTCGGGTGGATTTATGATGCATTCGGTTGCCGTACTGCTTACGGTCGCACTTTCCGCCGTTATATACGCGCTTATGCTTATCGTGCTCAAAGCCCTGCCCAAAGAAGATGTGCTTATGCTTCCCAAGGGCAAAAAAATAGCAGCCCTGCTTAAGCTTGACTGATATTATGCGGTTTTGTTAAAAGTGTTGATTTTTTTGACAGTTGATGCTAAAAAAATATAAAAATTGCTTAAAAGGTACTTGCATTGGAGTAAAAAGTATGTTAGATTGTAACAAGAAAAGGTATGATTTTGAGGATCTTTTGGACATTATGCGCATATTGCGTGCTCCGGGAGGCTGTCCGTGGGACGGAGAACAGACCCACGAGTCTATCCGCCGCAATTTCATTGAGGAAGTGTACGAAGCCTGTGAGGCTATCGACATTTCAGATGACCGTCTGCTGTGCGAAGAGCTGGGCGACGTGCTGCTGCAGGTAGTATTCCACGCACAGATAGCCTGCGACAGAGGCGCGTTCAATATAGAGGACGTCTGCGACGGCGTGTCCAAAAAGCTCATTCACCGCCATCCGCATATTTTCGGCGACAGAAAGCTGGAGACTTCCGAGCAGGTGTTGGAAATGTGGGAAGAGGTCAAAAAGAAGGAAAAACAGCAGAAAACCGCATCTGAGAGTATCGACCAGATAGCCAAAACCCTGCCCGCCCTTATCTATGCCGAGAAGGTGCAGAAAAAAGCCGCCAAATCAGGTATAGATATAGACTGCAAGTGCGATACTGATGATATCGGTGACAGACTTTTTGATCTCGTCGCTCAGGCAAGAGCGCAGGGCGTTGACCCCGAGAAGGCTCTTGCGGATGCGACCAACCGCTTTATCGCCCGCTTCAATGAGGCGGAAAAAGCGCAGAAAAAATGAGGAAAATATTATTATAGGAGGACAAGAAAATGAACAAAACAGAACTTATCGCAGCAGTAGCAGAAAAGTGCGCAATGAAGAAAAAGGATGCAGAGTGTGCAGTTACCGCAACGTTTGAGGCTATCGCAGAAGAACTCATCAAGGGCGGCAAGGTCCAGCTGATCGGCTTTGGCTCTTTCGAAGTCAAGTCCCGTGCAGAGCGCGTAGGCCGTAACCCCAAGACCGGCGAAAGCATCAAGATCGACGCTGTTAAGTATCCCGTATTCAAGGCAGGCAAGGGCCTCAAGGACGAAGTCGCCAAATAACTATGCGATTGGATAAATACCTCAAGACCGCCAGACTGATAAAAAGACGCACTGTGGCAAACGATGCCTGCGATGCGGAGCGTGTTGAGGTAAACGGGAAACCTGCCAAATCCTCTTACAGAGTCAAGGTTGGAGACGTAATTTCGGTATCTTTTGGAACAAGACGCCTCAATGTCAGGGTTCTTGATATCAGCGAGCACACCACAAAAGAGAATGCCGCGCTGATGTATGAGGAAATATCAGAATAAAATATTTGACCTCCCCATATATATTCTATGAATAATAAGGGGAGGTTTTATTATGTCTGACATCTCTATGGAAAAAGGCAGGAACAATATAATCGTGGAAAACCGCGAGCGCGCAAATATTTCGGGCGTGTGTGAGGTGATAAGCTTTGACGAGCGTGAGGTGAGTATGAACACCACGCAGGGGAGACTGACCCTTTTGGGTGAGGGACTGCACGTGGAGAAGCTTAACCTTGATATCGGGGAGATAGCCGTAACGGGCAGGATAGACGGATTTGAATATACGGGAGTACAGAAGGAAGGATCGTTCTGGTCTAAGATCTTCTGAGTATGGGGATGGATATGGCGCAGCAGACAAATATATTTGTCTTTGCTGCCTTGTTCGGAGCGCTGATGGGATTGATATTCGATCTGTTTACGCTGACAGCCAGACTGTTCAGACGAAAAAAGATCGCATTGTGGATATTTGACGGCGTATACTGTCTGGTCTGCCTCATAGGATCGGTGCTGTTCCTGCTGACAGAGGGGACGGGCAGACTGGAGAGCTATGTGCTTATCGGTGCTTGTGCGGGTGTTCTGCTGTATTTTGTGAGTATTTCTTCGTTGTGCAAGCGATTTTTGAGACGCAGGCATGTTTTTTATTACAAAAAGTAATATTTTGGTGTTGACATAATATATATTGTTTAATATAATATAAAAAGGAGTATAAGATGATAATTAAGAAAGGATGCCGAAATGAGAAAGAAAAAGCGTGTTAGCATAGCCATAAAACTCTTCGTAGTCCTTTTTGCCCTATACTCTGCAGTGCAGCTTGTGGGTCTGCAAATCAAGATCAATGCCAAGAAACAAGAGCAGGAGCAGCTCAAGCTTCAGGTCGAACAGCAGAAGACCGAGAACAACAAGCTTGAGGATATGCTTGAGGCGGGATATGACGAGGATTACATTGCATCCCTGGCCAGAGAGAAGTTCGGATACGGATATTCGGGCGAGCAGGTTTATATAGACCAGTCAAGCAAGTAAGCAAGTGGTAGGAGGATCATCTTTCTGATGGAGATCGTTGTCGGCAATATTTATGAGGGTAAGGTCACCGGTATCACCAAGTTCGGAGCGTTCGTTCAGCTTGCACCGGGCAAGAGCGGTATGGTTCATATTTCTGAGATAACCAATACCTTTGTCAGCGACATCAGCCAGCACATTTCCGAGGGACAGACTGTCAAAGTCAAGGTCATTGGCATCGATCAGGCGAACCGTATCAATTTGTCTATCAAAAAAGCTGTTGAGCAGCAGCCCCAGCGGCCCGTGCCTTCCCAGCAGCGCCCCCGTCAGACCGCTCCCAAAGAGGAGGAAGATCCCTTCGAGAGCAAGCTCAAGGCTTTTATGCAGAGCAGCGAGAGCCGTATCTCCGACCTCAAGAGCCATAGCGACCGCAAAAGCGGCGGCAGACGCAGAAGATAAGTACATATTTTTTTCGGCACCGGGTTTTCGCCCGGTGCGTTTTTTTCTGGAAAAAACTTACAATAATAATCTTCAAAAATCAGTCACATAATATGACTGTAAACTTCAAACAAAGGAGAAAACAAAATGTCTTATAGCAGCAATAAGTCTAACATGAGCGCAAGCGCAAAGCAGGCTCTGCATAACTTCAAGATGGAAACTGCACGCGAAGTAGGCGTTACCCTCAACGAGGGCTACAACGGCGATCTGACTTCCAAGCAGGCAGGCTCTATCGGCGGCCAGATGGTCAAGAAGCTTGTTCAGCAGGCAGAAAACAACCTGAAGTAAAACCTGCCAAACTGCCGTAACATCGGCATAAAATAAAAGGTTATTCTTTCGTTTATCAAGCGGAAGAATAACTTTTTTATTTTTATTTTGATAAATTATACACAATACTTTGACATCTCATATATGGTGTGATACAATATAGGAGTATATAAGTCGAATTATGCCGTTTCTTGTATGAGGTGAAAGAGTGAAGAATAACAGACTCACAGCTTTGATACTTTGCCTTTCGTTGGCCTTGTGTATCGGCGTTTTTGCAGCAGGTGGCTCCGAGGGTGAATCCCTTATAAGCCTGTCCTTTATCAGACAGTATTTTGAGGACAACTTTTTTGCAAAAGCCAATCAGTCGGGTCATACATTAAAGGATAACGCTCTCAATAACGTTGATAACGCCCTTATGCTTTATAAGCATTCGGCGGTCAGCCGAATGGAGGGTGTTCTTACAGACGCCGTTGCCAACAGGGTCATAGAGAAGATCCTCGAGAGTCCCGAGCTTGTCGTGGAGACCAAGACCGAGACCGTTTCCCTCTATCAGGGTGACAGAATAGCGGGCAGACCGGGCGCGGGCATTATCCTCAAGAGCGGTACAGCCAAGATCTGCGGCGGCGCCGACAGCGAGGTTCTCAACGTCACTACCGGCTCCACACGTACCCCGGGATTTGAGATCAGAGACGGCATATACTATATGATACTTGACAACGACCAGAGCGGCATTATCATAACATCGGAGGATGCCGAGGTAATGATCAAGGACGGCGCATACGTAGTGCGTGGTTATCAGACCAAGTACGTCAAGTACGCCGATATACTCAGTGATCTCGGCTTGTTCAAGGGCACCGATTCCGGCTACGAGCTGGTCAGAAAGCCCACCCGTCAGGAAGCTATCATTATGCTTATCCGCCTGCTTGGTGAGGAGAGCGAAGCGCTGGCGTTTGATCATACCAATATGCCCTTTACCGACGTTACCGGCTGGGTCGACGGACAGAAGTATATCGCATACGCCGCCGCAATGGGCTACACCAACGGCAAGGATGCCACCACCTTTGACCAGTACGGAGTGGCTGATGCATATACCTTCCTGACCTTCGTTTTGAGAGCGTTGGGCTACAGAGATTCGGGTGACGATCCCGACTTTGTATGGAATACCTCTTCGGTCGATCTGGCTATCGATATCGGCCTGCTTACCGAGGAGCAATGTTCCGATATGCTGTCATCGGGTCTGCGCCGTGACCACGTCGTTCTCATCTGTGTCAATGCTTTGTTCAAGCAGGTCAACGGCACCGACTATACCCTCGCCAACAAGCTTATCAGCAAGTGCGTCGTAACTCAGGAGCAGATCAACGCCGCCGTTGTAAAACTTCTTGGCTGAGCCACAAATTAATAGTAGCAAAAGTATCGCCTCCTAAATAGAATGTATTGAGAAATCTATTTAGGAGGTAAATCTTTCTTATGTGTTCCTGCAATAATCGTAAAGGCTTCGGCTTCTTCCAGGGCTATCAGTCCTTCTGGATCATCGTGGTAATCGCTATCGTCGTGATCTGGGTACACTATTTCACCAACAACAACGGCTGCTGCAACAACTGCCTTGAGAGCTGCCAGAATGACAACTGCAACTGCTACAACAATAACTGCGGCTGCAACACCTGTGGCACCTGCTGCTGATGTCTGCACAGTACATCCTTTGGCAACCCCTTCGGCACATAACTGAATAACCGTCAAAAAACACCCTCTGCCTCATCTGAGGCAGAGGGTGTTTTACCGAGGCTTATCAATATTTGTATACCTTGCCGACCCTCTCGGTGCCGGTAACAACGAACTGCTGATAGGGCTGGTTGGTAAAATCCGCCACGTCAAACGCCGACAGCAGCTTACCGCTCTTGGTGTAGCCGAACACGGTTATCTCGTCACCGACTTTGCAGTCGACGTCGGTGACGTCAACGAACATCTGATCCATACAGATGCCCACGTACTTGGTCAGGGTATCGTTGACATACACGGGGCCGCCGGAGAGTGCGTGCTGACGCACCATCCCGTCTGCATAGCCCATACCGACCGTAGCGATGCGGGAAGGCTTTTCTGCCATAAAATATCTTGCATAGCCCACCGACTCGCCTACGGGTACGTTGTTTATTGCGGTTATAACCGAGCGGACGGTCATAGTCTCGCGGAAGGGGAATGGCTTGCTTCCGTCTGCAAGTCTGTAGTAGCCGTAGAGCATAGCGCCGGGTCGGACGTGGGTGCATATGTCATCCTTGAGCCAGTAAGTAGCATTGGAATTCTGACAGTGGATATATTTGGGTGTGAAGCCTGCAGCCTTTATCTGCTCAACTGCGACCCTGAAGTCTGCATACTGCTGCAAAGTAAAGTCGTTTCCGATCTTCTTTGCTGTGGCAAAATGTGTGAACGTGCCGATGACCTCGATGTTTTTAAGAGTCTTAACAAATTTGAGGAATCTGTCAAGCCCCCCACCGGGCGCGATGCCTACGCGGTGCATACCCGTGTCGATCTTGATCTGTACCTTGGCTGTTTTGCCCTGCCTTGCGGCTTCTGCATTGACAGCGGCGGCGTTCTGCTCGTTAAAGATTATGGTGTTGATATCGTGCTCCACCGCGTAGGGGAGATTGCTCTCGGGTACGCCGCCAAGCACCAGAATATCCACGCCGATGCCGTTTTTGCGAAGCTTGACAGCTTCGTTGACCATAGCGACAGCTATGAGGTCGGCGCCCAGCGGTACAAGCGCTTTGGCAGCCTCCACGTCACCGAAACCGTATGCGTTGGCCTTGAGTATGGGTACGACGGTCTTGCCCGCCCCTACAAACTCCTGAATGACCTTGTAGTTGTGGCACAGCGCGCCAACGTCCGACTCCATATACGAGTTAAAACAGCAGAGTTCCATCTTATTTTCTCCTGACATAGTTCGTTGGAATATAGCGAAATCCGACACCGCAAATCAAATGCAGTGTCGGATGTGATTTTTAGTACTTGTATACCTTTCCTACGCGGGCGGTGTTGACCGATACGAATATCTGATAGATCTGTCCGCATGCGTCAGCGGTCTCAAAAGCCGACAGCAGCTTGCCGCCCTTGGTTCTGCCGAATACGGTTATCTCGTCGCCGACCTTGCAGTCGATGTCGGTAACGTCAACAAACAGCTGGTCCATACATACGCCCACGTACTTGGTCAGTGTCTCGTTGACGTATACGGGGCCGCCGCCGAGAGCGTGGGGACGGAACAGACCGTCGCCGTAGCCCATACCGACTGTTGCAACACGTGCGGGCTTGTCGGGCATAAAATAGCGGCCGTAACCGACGGATTCGCCAACAGGGATCTCGTTGATGGCGGTGATATAAGCGTGAACGCTCATAGTCTCCTCAACGGGCATGGGACGGCTTCCGTCGGTCATACGGCAGTAGCCGTAGAGCATAGCGCCGGGACGTGCGTGGGTGCAGATATCGTCCTTGAGCCAATAGGTAGCACCGGTGTTCTGGCAATGGATGTACTTGAGATCAAAGCTTCCGTCAGCCTTGATCTGTGCAATACCTTCCTTGAACTTCTCGTACTGCTCAAGGGTAAAGGGATCGTTCACCGTCTCAGCGGTGGCAAAGTGTGTAAACGCGCCTACTACGTTGATGTTCTTGAGGGTCTTGAGGTATTCCAGGAATTTGGCAAGCTTCTCGCCCACGGTCACGCCTACGCGGTGCATACCGGTGTCCAGCTTGATCTGTACGTCGGCGACCTTGCCCTGCTTTGCAGCTTCGGCGTTGATAGCCGCAGCATTTTCCTCGGTGAACACGATGGTCTGAATACCGTACTCAACTGCATAGGGCAGATTGTTGGGGGATACGCCGCCCAGAACCAGCAGGGGAATATCAATACCGTTCTCGCGCAGCTTGACAGCTTCGTTTACCATAGCAACGGCAATAATATCAGCACCCAGGGGAATAAGCGCCTTTGCGGCCACAACGTCGCCAAAGCCGTATGCGTTGGCTTTGAGTATGGGCACGACCTTCTTGTTGGGACCGACGTATTCCTGGATCTTCTTGTAGTTTTCGCACAGTCTTTTAACGTCCGACTCCATATAGGAGTTATAGCAGTTGGGTTTCATTTAGTGTTCCTCCTCGTTTATGTATATACGTTTTACTCGCGGGGTCAAAAGCGATTGCAGATAGGTCATTGTATGTCCTGCGATAAGCTCAAGCTCACTCAGCTCCAAAGCCGCTCCGCCTCTGGAATACCCGAACATGGTCACCTCGTCGCCTATCTCAACGGGGATGTCGGTCACGTCGATAAACGCCTGATCCATACTGCAGCACAGATATCTGGCACGTTTGTCACCGACCAGAACGGGTCCGTGCTGCGTTACCAGCGGTCTGAACAAGCCGTCACCGTAGCCTACGTCGATTATGGCTATTCTGGTGGGTCTGTCGGCTACAAACGCTCTGCCGTACCCGCAGCTCTCGCCCTTGTGCAGGGTGGTGACGTTTGTGACGAACGCACGCCAGCTCAGCGGTTCTTTGCCGAGGCTCAGCAGATTGCTTCCGTCGTCCATACCGGGGTAGCCAAACAGCAGCGTCGCCGCGCGGATGTGTGTTGACTCGTCTTCTCTCAGCCAGCTTGCCGCTCCCGTGTTGCGGCAATGCACGAACCTCGGCTCTATGCCTGCCTTGCGGATCTGCTGCATAGCAGACTTGAACAGCTCCAATTGGTATAAAGTATATTCACTTCCCACCACAGTAGCCGTTGCAAAGTGTGTGAACACACCGCCGATATCCACGTTGTCAAGAGCAGACAGGGTGTTTATGAGACTTTCCAGCTCTTCACCGGGCTTTGCGCCTATTCTGCCCAAGCCCGTTTCTATCTTGATATGTGCCTTTGCCCGTTTCCCCACAGCCTTTGCGCTTTCAGCCAGCGCCAAAGCTCCCTGAGTGTTGAACACGGGCACCTGCAGCTCAAGATCCACGGCCTTGTTCAGAGCGTGAGCGGGAATACCGCCCAGTATGAGTATTTCGCAGTCGGTGCCGCTTCTGCGGATGCTGTCTGCCTCAAGCACCTGAGCGCACGCCATCATATCGGGGCATCGGGGGAGCAAAAACCCCGCGATCTTCTCGGTCCCTATCCCGTAGGCGTTACCCTTGATGACGGGGATAATGCCCAGATGGGGTTCTATATGCTGTTTTACTCTGTCAAAGCTGCGGGCGATAATACCCATATCAACTTCCAGATACGAATTATAAAAACCTAAATCCATCACGCACTCGCCGCCTGCTTGTCTGCCTTTTTGTCAGCCTTGCTGCGGTTTTCTCCGTTCATATTTTTGGGCACACTCATTCCTTATAAAAATACCACCTTTTACGCCTTTTTTCAATAGGGTGTATATACTTTTTTCATTGACCTGCGCTGCGTTTGACTGTATAATATTTAATGGTGATTTTTATGAGAATGAGAAAAAAGAAAAATCTTGACCTCCGCCGTGACGCCTGCTCCGAGTATTTTGTCTGCGCAGACCCCGGTCATTGGCGCGACGGCAGGGAAGACAGCACACCCCTCTACGTTGAGATCGGTTGCGGCAAAGGCCGCTTCTGCGTGGAAAGCTGCCGTCAGATGCCCGACTGCCGCTATGTAGCCGTTGAGCGGGAGCCCAACGTCATCGTTATGGCTGCCGAAAAAGCCCGTGCAGCCGCCCTGACCAACCTGAGCTTTATCTCGGTCGATGCTATTAAGCTGCCCGAGATGTTCGCGCCCTCCGAGGTCGATCGCATCTACCTTAACTTTTCCGACCCGTGGCCGCCCAAAAAGTATTGGAAGCGCCGTCTGACCCACCGCCGTGTGCTCAAGCAGTACGACAGCATCCTCAAGCTTGGCGGCGAGCTGTTCTTCAAGACCGACAACGAGGATCTGTTCAACTTCACCCTTGAGGAACTTCCTCAGATAGGCTATGAGATCAGATGGTTCACCCACGACCTGCACGCCGAGAACGTACCCAATATTATGACCGAGTACGAGGAGAATTTTTCGGCAAAAGGCTTCAAGATCCACAGACTTGAGGCTGTCAAGGTCGCTGACTGGACACCCGAACCCGTTGCTGATGACAACCGGCAGGGCGATGGCAATGAGTGAGCGCAGAGAATTGCCCCCCGCCGCAATTGAAGCAAGACGGGAGTACACAAACCGTCTGTTGTGCGGTTTTTCCCTGCCGCTGATCACCGTGTTCGAGTTAAGTGACGGGGAGGCTTTTGACCTTGTCTGCAACGAGATCAGGGAAGCCTACGCGGGCAGCGTGCTGTATCTCAAGCAGTACCGCTATCCCACGGGATGCGAGGGATTTTTCGTTATTGACCTGCCCATATGCAAGGCAGAGCAGATTTTTGACAGATTGCAGTCATTTTACGGCTGCTTTGAGCGGTGTGACGTGCGTCTGCACCACCCGCAGAATAAAACTAACTGATATTACGGAGGATTATTATCATGCTGCAGTTTATAGACAAAGGCGTATACTTCACAAACGGTGAGCTCAAGCTCAAAAGTCAGGTCAAGGATGCCGAGATCCCCTCTGATGCAAAAGAAAAGACCCTCTGCTACCGCGTCCTGCGCGCACACAGCGTCAGAGACAAGGATCTGAGCAATATGCACTTTAGATTTGATACCCTTGTTACCGCAGGCGAGGACAGCATCGGCATTGTCAAAAAAGCCGCCGCAGACGACCTGCAGTATTTCCCTGTTCCCTACGTGCTGGGCGCCGAGAGCGAGCAGGAACAGGCATTCGCACTTTCGGCTGCCAAGCGCTTCGGCGGCTTCTACGCACCCCTCTGCGGCAAGGAGCTTTCAGACTACGTCTGTACCCGTCTTGCCGCCTGCGGCAATATGATCCTCGCTCAGGGGGGCACAGAGTGGTGCGGTGCGCTGGGCTGCGTGTGCTTCAAGGGCAGCAGGGACGAGTTTGATAAGCAGCTGAGAGTGCAGACCTTTGACCTCAAAGCCCCCGAGCTTGTTATGGTGCTTATCGAGGGCGAGCTGACAGACGGCAATGCCGCATTCGTTGCCAAATCGCTGAGAGATGCTGTCTCGGACGGCAGATTTGCAGGAAAGATGCTTGAATTTGCAGGCAGCGGTCTTGCATCCCTCACCTGGCAGCAGCGTGCCGAGATAGACGCCGCTCTGGACGAGACCGTCTGTCTGGCTACTATGTGGAATACCGAAACGGGAGTCAAAGACTTCTTTGACTCCATCCGCCGCCCCGAAGCATTTGACTCTATGAAAGCCTCTGACGGTGGCTACTACGATTACGCCATAAAGATCGACCTCAGCAAAGCCGAAAAACTTGACAGCACCTTTGAAGTCAAGACCTTTGACAACAAATTCCTCAAAAAATGCTACAACGGTTTCCCAATCCCCAACCCCTCTGTCAAGCTGGCAGATATATAAATATCGGCAATTTCAAACGGTGATGCCGCTTCTGGCATCACCGTAGAATTATACCGAGCCTATACTCGCCACGCAGAAAGGAGGCATCCTATGCTCGTCTATCTCAGTATGATAGAGGACGACCGCGACAGGTCAAAGTTCACGGAAATATACGAAGCATATCATGATCTGATGTACCACATAGCCTACAAATATCTCGGCAACGAGCAGGATGCCGAGGACGTTGTACATCACGTTTTTGTAAAAATCGCAGAAAAAATAAAAATTATTGAACCCGTCAGTCCAAAAACCAAGGGTCTTGTCGTATTAATGGTTGAGAACCGAATAAAAGATATTTACAAGGTTCGTTCACGGCATCCGGAGGTGACCTATTTGGACGAGCGATATATTACTGCACAGCCGCCCGAGACTAATATACTGTTGAGAGATTGTATCGAAAGCCTGCCCGACGTTCAGCGCCACGTCATATATCTCAGGTATTTTGAGGGATACGATATGCACCAAATATCACGCATACTGGGTATCTCTCTTGATTGGGCGCACAAAGCCCACAAACGGGCAAAAGATAAACTCAAGCAAATGTACACGGAAGGAGAGGATACCAATGCTGACTGACCGGATGATAGCGCAGGCGGCAGCCGAAGCTATGGAAATCCGCATCGCCAAATACGAAGCAGAGTTTGAAAACCTCCCTCCGCACCGGTTCTCTTCCGAGTTTGAGCGCAAAATCGCCAAACTCAAGCGCAAAGCCGACCACCCAATATTATACAGAACGTTATATCGCGTTGCATCCATAATACTTGCTGTGCTTATTGGCAGCGGAGTCTGGCTTGCTTTTGATACCGATGCCCGTGCCGCCTTCTTCGGCTGGGTGAAGGAGAAGTTTGAGTCTTATTTTGTATATAGCTATAATGGTGGAGCAGAGATAAATGAAGAACCTAAAACTTATAGTCTTACATTTATTCCTGATGGTTATACAGAACATTACTCCAAGACATTTTCTGATAGGGTAACTGTAGTATATACAAATGAAAAAGGTGAAATGTTGAAGTTCAACTATAGTTATACTCCAGATAAAACTAATTGGTTTATAAAGGCGGAGAATACTATCGTAGAGCATGTAACAGTTAACGGGTCGGATGCAGAAGTATTATTATCAACAGAACAGGGAAGATCAACCACAATCGTGTGGGTAGCACCTGATAACACGGCTTTTAACATATCAGGGTTCTTCTCTGTTGAAGATTTGATTATGATTGCCGAAAGTGTTAAGTAGATAGAAGAATAAAAAATAGAAAATATTTCAAAAAATTTTTTACACGGTGTCCAAAATCGCCTCCTTTTGTCGTATTAATGTACGAGAAGGGAGGTGATTTTTTGTGCTTTAACGGCAGTAAAGCCGATGTCAATTAAAGTTTTTCAAAAAAATTCTTCGGCATTTTTGATAAACGGCAGGGGAGAGGTGGAATATTGCATAAAAATCAAAACATACAATTTTTGTAAAAAATAACGCTATTTTGCAAGGTTATTATTCATTATAAGTTCGGTGTTGTGACAAAAACAGACGAAAACCGAACAAATGAAAGCCGAAAAGGTAACAAAATGGTTACAAAATTGGAAAAACTGTTACTTTTTTGTAATCGACATTTGCTGTTTTGTCGTGTATAATTGAAGCATAAAATGTTCCCCCATAGTAGGGCAGGGGCTTGCTCCTGCCGCAAACCCAACGTATCAAAAGACAAGGAGATGAACTTATGAAGAAAGCTTATTTGTTATTATCGCTTTTGCTTGCGGCGCTTTTGCTTTTCACCGCCTGCACAGAAGAACCGACACAGAACGATGCCCAACCGCCCGTTTCTGACAACGATGCTGCCAAAGACAATACGCCCGTAACCGATGATAACAAAATATCCGATACAACACCGCCAGTATCGGGAGATGATACCGCACAGGATAAGGTGCAAACCAACACCCAGCCCAAGCTGCCCGAAGTTTGGCGCAATATGGCAGGTGACAAAGATTATAAGTCGGTTACTATCAGAAGAGAGATTTCCAGATACGGATATGACGCTAACGGTACGGCGCTTTATGAGAGAACACTTTTTTATGAACTTGAGCAGGATGATGAGTTATATTATATAACAACCCTGACCGACTCTCCCGACGTGCCGAGCGATGCTAATATATCTGGATTTGATTTTTCACTTGATTTTGAAAACTACGTTGGCAGTGTAGACACTGTTGATATGTTTCTTACCCGTTTTGCAAAAAACGGCAAGAGATACCTCGGCATCAAAAAAGACGGGGAGACCCAATGGCTCAACAGTGCCGCAATACTGTACTTTGACGATATTTGCGCCGAGGTAGGCTTAAACAGCGAAAACTTCTTCTTCGACCCTTATACGGATATGATAACATCCATTGCGCATGTCAGCCTTGAAAAGCCTTTTGTTATATCAGATCCCAACCGTGAACTGGATGTATATGAGGCGGCGTATAAGCTGGTGGAGAGTATCTACATAAGCTACTCGACGCCCGCACCCAACAGGACTTTTGTTGTAACAAGCTATGAACAGCCGGAAATCAAAGTGTACTTGTCCGCAGATAACTACAAACTGAGTGAAGAGGATCAGTGGCTGGTCTCTCCGCCTACACAGAAGTTTGAGTATGAGGGAATTACCGAAGGCGAGGGCTCGCTGCCTGTGTGGCTTATGGAATACAGATGCGGTGAATGGCGGCTGTATTGCAGACATTATGATAGTAATATTAAAAAGACCCTTATTGAGCCGACCAACGTAAAACCGACGGTCAATGATCCGGCAGAATGGCCCGGTACTGAGAACCTGAACGAATATTCCTGCGGCAGAGCAACCGTCGTTCGTGAACTTAACGACGGCGGCTACGACGAGACCGGCTTGGTGTTCAGAAAGGACACTATCAAATACGATCTTGGGCATGGTTTTGCAACAGGTTTGAATTATATACTCACTTTGACCGATGATGCGGCTCATTACAACTATATCAGCTACAAAGCATTTGAGTTTACCGTGGATTTCTCTACAGATGACAAAGATGCAATAACCCTGATCTACGCCCGCCGCACCAACGATATGTCGAACTGCCTCGGTATCAAAAACGGCACGGAGATAACGTGGCTCAAAAAAGAGGCTGTAGGATATTTTGAGGTTTTGTGTCTGAACAACGGACTGACGGAGGAAAACTTCCTGTTTTTGTGTCCTCAAAGCAGTCTTACAACTATGAACGTCGGGATGCCGTTTATACTCAAAGACGAAAACCGAGAGAAAACAGCCGAACAGGCGGCAAAAGAACTGCTGCTTGGTATTCTTGAGGATTATTCAACCTACGCATATAACAGAACCTTTGTGGTCAAGAGCTATACCGACTGGCAGTTTAAGCTCCTTGACGCAAACAGCGATATAGGCAGCGGTGATGACGTGCACAGAGTCAAATCGCTGGGCGAGAATCAGTGGCTCGTATTGGTGCTTGAGCCCGATGCCGTGATAGAAGGCCCACGAGAAGAAGGCGGCTCGGAAAACCCCTGGCTGCTTGAGTACCAAGACGGTCAGTGGCAGCTCTGGACAAGACGCACACCCTGACGGGATAAACTGAAAAATCTAAGACTTGTCCCCAAATGCCCCCTTTGTTGTTCTTGTTTACAGAGACACACGAAAGGGGGCGATTTTTATGTATATATGGGGTAAAAACGCCGGAGAATTAAATTTTTCAAAAAAATATTTCGGGATTTTTTGTTAAGAGGGCAGGGGAAAAACGGATTTTTTGCAAAATGCTCAAAATATACAATTTTTGTAAAAAAAAAAAAACTTTATTTATGATATTTTTGCAATAAAAAAGTTCGCAAAAACAGACGTCGCTTCAAAATTTACGAACAATCAAACGGCAAAAGGTAACAAAAGAGTAACAAAAATCGGCAAAACTGTTACTTTTTTGTAATCGACATTTGCTGTTTTGTCGTGTATAATTGAAGCATAAAATGTTCCCCCATAGTAGGGCAGGGGCTTGCTCCTGCCGCAAACCCAACCTATCAAAAGATAAGGAGATGAACTTATGAAGAAAGCTTATTTGCTACTGACCGTATTGCTTGCGGCAGCGTTGCTTTTCACCGCCTGCTCGGAGGATGCCGCCGAGAATAAAAACGAGGTCATATCCGGTATGTATTTCGGCACTTCTGTCAAGGCTATGGCGAGTTCTTCGGATGCTGATTCTTCGTTGGAGCTTGTGTCGCTGACTTTTGACGGCTCAAAGGTCAGGTTTTCAGGCAATGCGAGCTATCCGGACGGAAAGATCGAGCTGAACCTTGAGGGCACGGTGTACAAATCTATTATCACCGATACTACTATGGTCTACGTGTTTGAAGATGAAGAGAACTTTTCGCTTGCAAGCTTTGTTATAGAGACCGTGCCCGATGCCGTATCTATGCAGAAGCTTACAAAGCAGACAATAAATGATCTGCCCGAGGACAAGAAGAACCTGCCGGTCATAAAGATCGCCCTCAAGCTGGAAAACGGCGAGGTCGTCTACTATGAGGACGTGCTGGAGACCGTATCTGTAACCGATGGGCTCAATAACGCAAAGATCGCACCGGATAATGACACCGAAAACATCCTTTATGCAAACGAAAGATGGTTTATGTTCTTTGATACTGCTGCTTCCGCTGACAGCAAGGATGCTGCAGATACAAATAGCAACAAAGACACCAACGGTGCTCCCGTTGATACCCCGCCCGTTGATACGACCCCGGTTGATACCACCCCCGAAGCGGAGATAGTCTGTGAGTTTGACACCGTGACATTCAAGCATACCAATGAGACGGTGATTATGGACGGCGCGACCGCGGGCGGAGAACTTGAAATCGAGTATCAATACACCTTCTATTATGATTGGGAAACCGACAGCTTCGTTGACGAGATATACAAGCTGCTCAAGCAGTTTGATGAGGTCGTCCAACCCAAAGACGGCGAAGCCGACTTCTCTAACTCGGCGCATTTTTATCTGCGTGACGGAGAGGGCGAGGAAGTAATAGAATTCGATTATCCGTCCGGCGGCAATGCCTACGGTTCAAAGAGAATATGGGTAAAAACCTCCGCGACCCAGCGCCGTGCACTCACTGTTGAGGCTACCGAACGGTTTATTGAGCTGTGCAGCAATAAGGGACTTACGGCAGACAATTTTTTCAAAGTATCCCCTCACCGGTCAATGATAGACTGGGCAATATCTTTTCGGACAGATGCACCGATATTGCTGTATGATGCAAACCGTGAGCTGACCGCACAGCAGGCAGCCGAGAAGATGCTCTATGATTTCGGTGAGCAGCTGACACAGCCTGCTATAGACAGATACTTCCACTATGAAAACTACAGCGGCTGGGAGTTTGAGCTTTACAGCAACAAAACCGAGGACGAAAGCATAAAAGAACTCTACCATACCGACACTCTCACTGACGATCAGTATGTGGTCGATTGGGGGCAGATACGCGGAGATCTTGTGGGTATTGATGAGATAAGCTTCGGAGGTTACGTTGAACGGTACTTCCTCGAATATGAGGCGGGTATCTGGCGTCTGTGGCTCAGAGACCGCCCGTAATATACGGAACAGCCCCGCGCCCTATAGAGAACCGTTTCGGCGTGATCGAGGTTGATTTTTGGCGGTTTTGCCCGAATTTGCCCGATTTTTTAGCACTTATCCCAAAGTTATCATACTTATCCACAAAGTTTTCCACAGCTTTTGGGGATTTTGCCCCGCAAGCAACTTCCCGATGGGGATTGTTTATCGTTTTTTCATTATACGATAAAAACCCGACACGCCTGTGTCGGGTTTTTGGTGTTTATTAAGGGTTTGCTTGTATCAGCCGTTGTTGTTCTGCTTGGCAAGCATACTTGCATACAGCTTGTCGGAGAACTCCTTGGCGGTGTGCTGACCCATCTTCTTGTTACGGTTGTTCATAGCGGCAACCTCTATTATCATAGCCAGGTTTCTGCCCGGCTTGACGGGGATTCGCAGAGAGGGGATCTTTATACCCAGAATATCGGTGGTCTCCTCGTCGATACCGAGACGGTCATAGGGCTTCTTATCGTCCCAATGCTCAAGATTGATAACAAGGTCAACCTTTTCGGTAGGCTTGACGGCACCCATACCGAATATGCGGCGCACGTCGATGATACCGATGCCGCGCAGCTCCATATAGTAACGTATGACCTCGGGTGCCGTACCGACAAGGGTCTTTGCCGAAACGCGCTTGATATCAACAACGTCGTCGGCAACCAGACGGTGACCGCGCTTGACCAGCTCAACAGCCGTCTCGCTCTTACCGATGCCGCTCTCGCCGACTATCAGCACACCCTCGCCGTATACCTCAACGAAAACACCGTGGAGATTTGTGCGCGGACCGAGATGAACGTTGAGTGCGGAGGTGAGCGCCGCAATGTGATCGGAGGTCAGATCGGCCGTGCGTGCAAGCAGCACGTCATACTTGCGGGCAAATTCGAGACACTCGGGAAAAGGCTCAAGATTACGGCAGAATATGACCATGGGTATGTTGGTGGAGAACAGTTTGTCCAGCGCCTCTCTGCGATCGGTGTCGCTGAGACTGTCCAGGTATTTGTGCTCGACCTTGCCCAATACCTGTATGGCATCGTTCTGAAAATAGTCATAATACCCTGACAGCGCAAAAGCAGGGCGGTTAGCAGCCGCTCTTGTTATCCTGCGATGAAGACTGTTGTCTGAGGAGTAGAGGATCTCCAGCTTCATTTCGGTAATGATCTGATGGGGCTCCAAATATGCCTGCTCCATAGCGGCACCTCCTGATACATATTTGATATATATTATACATCAGAAAAGTCTGAATAACAATAGCAAAAATGCGTCTGGCATACGCCAAACGCATCTTAAAAAACATCTGTCTTAATTACACCGCTCTGGTGACCTTGCCCGAACGCAGGCAACGGGTACAGACATTCACATGGACAGGGGTTCCATTCACAACAGCCTTGACACGACGTACGTTGGGCTTCCAAGCACGGTTAGATCTTCTGTGAGAATGTGAAAGCTGAATACCAAAAGCAACGCCCTTTCCGCAGATATCACACTTTGCCATTCCTCTGCACCTCCTTGAAGTATTTGTCACAAAGCGACACGAGATATATTACCACAACTTTTTCAATAAAGCAATAGGTAAAACAATATTTTTTGAAATATATTGACATTTTTTTGCGCCGATGATACTATATCTATGACAAAGGGGCGCTGGATGCCTGTCCGGCTGAGATGAGACTAAACGCGGTCTCAGTACCCTGATAACCTGATCCGGGTAATGCCGGCGGAGGGAAGAATAATTGTTAGCCTTCTGTCCGCGGTGTAAACCGGCGGATATTTTTGTTTTTTGGGAGGGTAATATGTCCACAAACGGCAGAGACAGACTGCTGACGGTCTGCGAAGGTGCAATTACGATCGCTTTGTGCTGGGCACTCAGTTTCCTTGAGCTTGACCTGTGGTTTCAGGGCGGCTCGATAGGCGTTACGATGCTTCCTCTGCTCCTTTTTGCCATGCGCCGCGGTGCTGGCTGGGGCTGCGTAACGGGCTTTATTTTCGGCACGATCAAGTTCTATATGGCAGGGGGCTGGGCGCTTTCGTGGCAGTCTATGCTCCTCGACTATACGGTAGCATACGCTGCGGTGGGTCTTGCGGGACTTTACAGAGCAAAAGGCAGAAGTCTTATAGCCCCCGCAATCGGAGGACTTGCCAGATTCATTGTCCATTATATCTCCGGGATCACGATATACGCAGAGCTTATGCCCGAGTCGTTTTGGGGTATTCCTATGGCGTCTCCGTATTTCTACTCGGCGCTGTATAACGGCGGCTACGTCGTGCCCAGTGTGGTTCTGTGCGGTGCTTTGATATGGTCGATGAGCCGCAGTAAGCCCATAAGAGATTTTATCAAAGGATAAATACTACAGCCTCCTCATATAATCGTTGGGGAGGTGTTTTTTATGCAGAAACTCAGTGAGCTGTCTCAAAAAAACGTGATCAATATCGACGACGGCGGCAGCATCGGCAAAATAACAGATATCGTGCTTGATGAAACGACCGGGCGAATAAATTCGCTGATAATCGCAGGAAGAATGCGCGCTTTCGGGCTGTTGGGCAGACAGGCAGAGGTGGTTATCCCGTGGGATATGATAAGCAGGGTAGGGAATGACGTTATTCTGGTACGATTGGGCGCAATTCAAGGTAAAAAAAGCATAATTTAGCGCCGTTTTGAGCAAAAAAGTCTTGCAAAACCAATATTGGTATGATATTATATATAAGCTGTCCAAAGAGGCAGACTACACACATTGCGTAACGAGGCGATTGTGCCGCATAAACGGTGACCGCTGAGGATGAGCGTGGTGGAGGAAAAAACAAAGGAGGACATTAAAATGTCAGTAATTTCAATGAAGCAGCTGCTGGAGTCCGGCGTACATTTCGGACATCAGACCCGCCGTTGGAACCCCAAGATGGCAGAGTACATCTTTATGGAGAGAAACGGCATCTACATCATCGACCTGCAGAAGACCGTCAAGAAGCTGGAGGAGGCTTACTTCTTCGTTCGTGACGTCGCTGCAGAGGGTGGCAACATCCTTTTCGTCGGTACCAAGAAGCAGGCTCAGGATGCTGTCCGCGAGGAAGCTGAGAGAGTCGGTATGTACTATGTCAACGCTCGTTGGCTGGGCGGTATGCTCACCAACTTCAAGACTATGCGCCGCCGCGTAGAGCGCCTTGCACAGCTCAACAGAATGGCTGAGGACGGCACATTTGATCTGCTTCCCAAGAAGGAAGTCATCAAGCACAAGCTCGAGATCGAGAAGCTCGAAAAATATCTGGGCGGCGTTAAGGAAATGCGCAAGCTCCCCGCTGCTCTGTTCGTAGTAGACCTCCGCAAGGAGAAGAACGCAATCGCCGAAGCAAGAAAGCTTGGTATCCCCGTTGTTGCTATCGTTGATACCAACTGCGATCCCGAAGAGGCAGATTACGTTATCCCCGGCAATGACGATGCTATCCGTGCTATCAAGCTGATCGCTTCCGCAATGGCTAACGCCGTTATCGAAGGCCGTCAGGGTGAGCAGCTCTCCGTAAGCGACGAGACCGTTGCAGCAGAAGAGCAGACTCAGGCACCTGCAGTAGACACAACTCCCAGAGCTCCTATGAAGAGAGAGTCCAAGACTGCAGAAGAGATCATCGGCTAATCAAATAAAATTAAAGGAGAGTAAATACAATGGCATTTACAGCTAAAGACGTACAGAAGCTCCGTGAGCAGACCGGCGCAGGTATGATGGACTGTAAGAAGGCTCTTACCGCTTCCGACGGCGATTTCGAAAAGGCTATCGAGTTCCTTCGTGAGAAGGGTCTGGCAGCAGCAGCCAAGAAGGCCGGCCGTGTAGCAGCAGAAGGCGCTGCATACGCAACCGTTTGCACTGAGTGCGGCGTTGCAGCTCTGGTCGAGATCAACTCCGAGACCGACTTCGTTGCAAAGAACGACGAGTTCAAGAAGTTCTGCGCTGACGTTGCTACCGCTATCATCATGGAGAACCCCGCAGACCTCGAGGCTCTGGGCGGCTGCAAGTACCCCGGCTCTGATCTGACCGTTGTTGATATGCAGCGCGAGAAGGTTCTGACCATCGGTGAGAACATTCAGATCAGACGTTTTGACCGTTATGACAACAGCACCATGAACGTTGCTTACATTCATGCAGGCGGCAAGATCGGTGTTCTGGTCGCTCTTGAGGTTTCCGACAATCTTCGCGGCAACGAGAAGATCATCGAGATGGGCAAGGACATCTGCATGCAGATCGCTGCAATGCGTCCCCAGTGGCTCAACCGCAGCGATGTTCCCGAAGCTACCCTGGCAAAGGAGAAGGAGATCCTCCTCGCTCAGACCATCAACGAAGGCAAGCCCGCTGCAGTCGCAGAGAAGATCGTTCTCGGCCGTATCGGCAAGTTCTATGAGGAAAACTGCCTCGTAGACCAGGCTTTCGTCAAGGAGAACAAGATCTCTGTTGCAAAGTATGTTGACAGAGTTGCTGCTGAGCAGGGCGGCACCGCCAAGATCGTCAAGTTCACCCGCTTCGAGAGAGGCGAGGGCATCGCAAAGCGTGAGGACAACTTCGCTGAGGAGATCGCAAAGCTCACCGGCGGCGCTAACTGATTTAATCTGATCAAAATACCGAAAGCGCAATGCTTTCGGTATTTTTTACGACAAAAATCCCGTGCAGATATTGTCTGCACGGGATTTTATCAAAAGTGCCTTTATTTTGCCAGGTTGTCATAAACTTCGCCGTCGATGATGGTCTTTTCGCATCTGGACATGGAGCAGAAGGGATGACCGCTGAATATTGCCATATCCGCATCCTTGCCCACTTCGATAGAGCCGATGCGATCCTGCAGACCCAGCAGGGTAGCGGGGTTGATTGTAACAGCCTCAAAAGCGATCTGCTCGTCAAGACCGTATGCGATAGCACGGCCAACATTAAGAGCAAGCATACCCACCTGACCGGAGCCGTCCATAGTAATGCATATCTTGAGTCCCATATTTGACAGAATGGCGGCATTCTCGGGGATCTGGTTAAACAGCTCGGATTTGGAGGGGCTGGAGAAGAGGGGACCGAGTGTGAGGAATACGTCCTTCTCTTTGAGGAAATCCTTGATGAGGTGACCCTCGGTGACATGCTCGAGAGCGTAATCGAGGTTGTATTCTTCGGCAACTCTGACAGCGGTAACGATATCGTCGCTTCTGTGAGCGTGGATACGGCACTTCATCTCACCGCGCACTACGGGAACGAGAGCCTCAAGCTTGAAATCGGGCTTGGGTCTGGATTTGGACTTGTCCTTTTCCCACTCAGCCAGAGCATCGGAGTATACCTTTGCGTTGAACAGGGTCTCGCGGAGTACAGCGCCGTTACCCATACGTGTTTTGGGCATTACGTTTCTGCCTCCGTATGTACCCTTGGGATTCTCGCCCAGCGCAAACTTCATCTGCTCGGTGCCTTCGATCATAATATCAAACACGGTGGCGCCGTCCTTGTGCTTGAAAGCAATGCCTGTGCCGCAGCATACGTTGGCAGAGCCGGGGATTGTCAGGCTGGTGGTGATACCGCCCTGTCTGCCGCGGATTATACCTGCATCCTTGGGGTTGAGCGCGTCAAGTGCGCGGATGTAGCCGGTGTTGGGGGATGTGGTCTCGTTGAGGTCAACGCTCTCACCGCGGGCGTGGGGCATAGTCTCCACCGATACGTGGGAGTGGGAGTCAACAAAACCGGGGGTAACCCACTTGCCTTCTGCATCGATAACTTCGCAGCCTTCGGGGATGGTAATATCAGTGCCGACGGCTGTGATCTTGCCGTTTTCAACGAGAACGGTACCGTTTTCCAAAGTACCCTTAGTTACAGTAATTATTTTACCGTTTTTGATAGCAAGCATGTTTTTTACTCCTTATGTTGATATGTATTTCGGTTATATTTGACGAATGGGATTGGGATAAACAACGCCTTCAATGATGGTTGCTTCACATCTGGAAAGCGAGGAGAAGGGATGACCGGTGAATATAGCCAGATCAGCATCTTTGCCAACCTCGATAGAGCCGATTCTTTCCTGCAAGCCAATCAGTGTTGCGGGATTGATAGTAATGGCCTCAAAAGCTGTCTGCTCGTCCAATCCGTAAGCAATGGCCCTGCCAACGTTGAGGGGCAGCATATCGCTGGCGGCTGAATTGTCCATAGTCAGACAAAGCTTCTTGATTCCTGCTTTTGCAAAGATTGCTGCGTTCTCGGGGATCTGTCCGTGAAGCTCGGATTTGGAAGGACTGGAGAAGAGAGGACCAAGAGTGCAGAATACGTCTTTTTCCTTGAGAAAATCGAGTATCATATATCCCTCTGTCACGTGCTCGATAGCGTAGTCGAGATTAAACTCGTCAGCTACACGGATAGCGGTGACGATATCATCGCTTCTGTGAGCGTGGATACGGCATTTCATCTCCCTGCGCACAACGGGAACAAGTGCGTTAAGCTTGAAATCGGGCTTAGGCTTGTTCTTTGTCTCTCCCTTTTCCCAGGCGAGAAGCGCATCCGAATACTGTTTTGCATCATACAGTATTTCGCGGAAACGTGCGCCCACACCCATACGTGTACGGGGCATAAACTTGCGGCCTCTGTCATAGCCTCTGGGGTTCTCTCCCAGCGCAAACTTCATCTGTTCTGTGCCGGGTATAACGATATCATAAACAGTACTTCCGTCTTTGTGTTTGAATGCAATACCCGTACCGCCGCATATATTAGCAGAACCGGGCAGGGTGAGGCTGGTGGTAATACCGCCGCGACGTCCGATCTTCAGGCCGAGATCTCTGGGGTTGAGCGCATCAAGAACCCTGACGTAAGAGGTGTTGGCGCTGACAGATTCATTAACGTCGCTGTTTTCATCTTTTGCGTGAGGCAGCGAACCGATACACGTGTGTGCGTGAGAGTCAACGAATCCGGGTGTTACCCATTTTCCGGTGGCGTCGATAACTTCGCAGCTCTCGGGGATAGGCAGGTCGGTACCGACTGCGGCTATCTTGCCATTCTCGATGAGAACAGTGCCTTGTTCCAATGTTCCGTTTGTGACGGTTATAATTCTTCCGTTTTTTACAGCAATCATTCTATCACCTTCCTGAGGGTAGTATAACATATATTAAGCTGTTAAATCAATCCCAAAACTTCAGCTGAACATTATAAAAATCATATAATAATTTTTGAAAAATAGTAATCGACAAATAATGCCGGGAGCGGTATAATAATATCTGTTGAGAATAAATTTGGAGGATATAAATATGACTGAGAAGATTCAGAAATGGTCAAAAGACCATCAGGAAGAACTCAAACAGCTTCTGTTTGATCTGTGCCGCATCCCCGCACCCTCGCACAAAGAGCAGCTTCGCGCTGAATTCTGCAAAAACTGGCTTGAAAGCAAGGGCGCAACGGGCGTATATATAGACGATGCTCTCAACTGCGTATTCCCGTACTGTGATAACGGCGGTGAGGTCACCATCTTTGAGGCGCATACCGATACCGTATTCCCCGATATGACACCCTTTGACGTCAAGATAGAAGGGGACAAGGCATCCTGCCCCGGCATTGGTGACGATACGGCAAACCTTGCCGAGATGATGATGGCGGTAGCTTTTCTGCTTGAGAATGGCCTCAAGCCTCAAAACGGCGGCATAATCTTCGTCTGCAATTCCTGCGAAGAGGGTCTGGGCAACCTCAAGGGCACAAGAGAGATAATGAAAAAGTACGGCGACCGTACCAAAGAGTTTTACACCTTTGACGGCGGTCTTTACAGCGCGGTCAAGCGTGCCGTCGGTTCCCGCAGATTCCGTATCGAGGTCAAGACCGTGGGCGGTCACTCCTACGGCAATTTCGGCAACCCCAACGCTATCGAGCAGCTTGCCCAGCTGATCGTTCAGCTTTACCGTATCAAGGTGCCCACCCCTCCCGATACCAAGACCACTATGAACGTCGGCACTATCGGCGGCGGTACTTCGGTCAATACCATCGCTCAGCAGGCGGAGGCGTTGTTTGAGTTCCGTTCGGATGACAGAGAGTGTCTTGAAAATATGCAGAAACAGTTTGATACCATTGTAGAAGCAGAACGTGTAAAGGGGCATAACATTACGGTTGAAGTGGTGGGTGAGCGTCCCTGTATGGGCGATGTTGACCCCATAAAACACAAGGCTATACTGGATAAAGTGGTTGCGCTTATGAGCAAATACACCGACAAGGAGATCAGGCTTCGCTCCTCGTCTACCGACTGCAATATACCTCTGTCTATGAGTATTCCGTCCACCTGCATAGGCGGTTACCACGGCGGCGGTGCACATACCCGCGAGGAGTACGTGATGCTCAGCAGTATGGAGACAGGCCTCAGCATCATTACCGAGTGCATCACAATGGCACTCTGACAAATGCGATCATACAGAATCAAAAAGGCGTGCCCAAGAGGGCACGCCTTTTAATATGCAGAGTATTATAGTGTGACCGTTTCTCCTGCGGGAATATGGACTGTATTGCCGTCACAGTTTGCCCACAGATCGGTGGCGGTGGGATTGTGTACTATAGAGCCGTCGGCGGAGAATATCAGCTGTTCGTAAGCCTTGATATAATCATACGCCTCGATGTTTGTGCAGTACCATACTTCCTCTTTGCCGCTGACACACTTGAACAGCTGCTCTATTCTGTCCCAATTATCTCTATCCTCAAACTCGTAGCTGTGTCCCCAAACGTAGAAGAAATAGGGGAGATATCTGGGCTCTTCGCTTAAGAATCTGTCGCACAGCTCAAACAGCCTGGGATCGTTGTGATGGCAGGTAGGGTCAAGCTTGAGCCAGTTACCCGGCAGATCAAATGTTTTTGTGGCAACTGTAGTGCGGCAGTAAACTATACCGGCTTTGCTGAGTATATCAATGGTATCGTCATTGTATCTGCCAAACGGGTATGCGCCGCCTCTTATAAGCCTGCCGAACATTTTCTCAAGCTCACGTCTGTCATCAATGAATTCGCACATAGCAACGCTTGAGGGGACAAATGACGGGTACAGATGGGCAGCACCGTGTACGGCAACCTCAACAAGCGGGGTATCATAAGCTTTTTTGGTCATATAGGCAGTCATACGTCTCTGCACGAAACCTTCGGGCCAGCACTTGCCCTCGGGTGCAAAACGGCGGGAGTTGATATTGAACGTACCCTTGATGCCGTACTTTTTCATAAGCTCAACAAGCTGTATATCCTGCTCCACGCCGTCGTCGTAGCTTATGGTAAAAAGTTTACTTTTTCCCTGCGGAAACCTGAGTAAAAAGCTGTTCATAATACCGACCTTTCTGTAATGTGTTATAACTTTATATCAAGCAGTTTTGCAATGTTTCCGCAGCATATATCGTATACGAGCTTGTCGGCACACCCCTCATAGAACTCGCCCTTTTCGATCCACTCACCGATGACCGAGCACTGCAGTCTGCGGAAGTAATCGTGGCGTGCATAGGACAGAAAACTGCGGCTGTCGGTCAGCATACCCAAAAACGAGCCGAGATGACCAGTCTCAGCAATGACGTTTATCTGATCCTCGATACCGCGCTTGTGATCGCAGAACCACCAGGCAGTACCCAGACGGACGTTGCGGAAGCTGCCGCAGATGGTGCTCAGCTTGCTTGCCATATTGGGGTTGAGGTTATATACCACGGTCTGAGGCAGACCGCCCTGCTGTTCGATAGCGTCAAGTATGGAGATAACGGCATCGGCGGGTATCTCGTCATTGACGCAGTCACCGCCGCTGTCAGCACCGCACAGACCGAAGAGAGTGCTGCTTGCGTTGCGCTTGACTGCCATATGCAGCTGCATAAGTATATTGTACTTCTTGTACAGCTTGCCCAGGAATACGTACATATTGCCCAGGAAATCAGACAGCGACTTAGCATCGGCTTTGCCGCCTGCAAGCACGGTCCTGAGTGCGGCGTCTGCCTGCTCGTCCGTGCCGATTGAGGTGGGGAAGCACTCGATACCCACGTCGGATATACGGCAGTTGTTGTCGCGGAAGAACTGCAGACGCTTCTCAACAGCCGTCTTGAATGACGCAATATCTGTGATCTTAATTCCGCTGCGCTCGCTGAGCAGAGCGATATAATCGGTATAGCCGTCTGCGTTGATCAGCAGCAGCTTATCGGTGCGGAAGGACGGTGCAACAACTGCATCCAGATCACTTGCGGCGATAAGTTTGTGATAGTCCAGAGTGTCGCATACGTCATCGGTAGTGCCGATGTATTTTACCTTGGACATTTTGATAAGCTTGCGGGGGGACAGCTGTTTTTCGGCGATCACACGGTTGGCATCCTTCCATATCGCGGGAGCATTTTCGGGAGTAATGGGCATAGTTATGCCAAAGAACATCTCAAGCTCCATTTTGCTCCATGCGTACAGGGGATTGCCTGCGGCATAGGAGAGACAGCGGATATATTCGCTGAACTTTTCTTCATAAGAAGCATCGCCGGTAATATACTTTTCATCCACGCCTGCACAGCGCATAAGGCGCCATTTGTAGTGATCGGCGCCCAGCCACATCTCACCGATGTTTGAAAATACCTTGTCCTCGTATATTTCTTTGGGAACAAGATGACAGTGATAGTCGATTATAGGAAGATCTTTTGCCGCTGTATAGAGTTTTTCAGCAGCTTTGCAAGAGAGTAAATAAGACATAATACATCACCCAATTCAATTATAGCAAAGATTATATGCAAGTCAATTGCAAATTTAGGTGTTTTTTATTGCAAATATTAAAAAAATATATTACAATGAAGTGGTAATGAGGTGATATTATGCAGGCGGTTAAAGATTATATCAGACCGGTGGTGTCTGCCGACCACAAGATGTACAGAGAACCCAAAAACAGGAGCTTTGTTATCCACGTTCACAACGTAAACGAGATACTCTATTTTATCAGCGGAGACGCTACCTATATGGTAGAGGGTACCGAGTATAAGCTTTTGCCCGGCAGCATTATGTTTATGAAGCACGGAGAGGCCCACGTGCTCAAGGTCAAGTCATCTGTGCCCTATGAGCGTATAGTCATTCATTTTGCCGACAATTTTTTTTCTGATGCCGATCCCGGGGCACGTCTGCTTGAGGTCCTCAAGAAAAAGCCGCTGGGCGTCAATAATTACTTTGAACCCGATGCGGATTTCAAGACCTATATGTTCAATGCAGAAAGAAAGCCCTTTGGTGACGATGAGGTCCTCAACACCCTTAATCTCAAAGCCAATCTGACAGCCGTTCTTGCGCTGCTCACCGAAAAATACAAGAGCACCACCGACATCGCGCCCGAAGAAGACCGCAACAGCATCAGAGCCATTATCGAGTATATAAACAACAATCTGTTCAGTAATATGACTTTGGACAGTATATGTCAGACCTTTTTTATCAACAAGTCGCAGATCAACCGTTTTTTCAAAGAGATAACGGGCTCTACCGTATGGGAGTATGTTATCCTCAAGCGGCTCGTTGCGGCAAAACAGCTTATCAAAGACGGTGTAAAAGCCTCAGCCGCCGCAGAGATGACGGGTTTTCACGATTATTCCAACTTCTACAGAGCATACAAGGCGCATTTCGGTATTTCACCCAAGTCAGACGGCAAAAGATAAGGATCATTTTTGCAATGTGAAAGTACATATAAGCAATTGAAGGAGCAAAACAAAAGGGTTATATTAGAATCAACTTCATAAAACTTATAGACTGTGAAAGGTAGTGTTTTTTATGAGAGAACTTGCTGTAGTCACCGGTGCAGGCGGAGTCTTGTGCTCGATGTTTTCCAAAGCCCTTGCAAAACAGGGATATGCCGTTGCACTGCTTAACCGCAGTATCGAAAACGCACAAAAAGTCGCTGAAGAGATAGTCAGCGAGGGCGGCGTTGCCAAAGCCTACAAGGTGGACGTTCTTGACAAAAACGCGCTTATAAAGGTCAAAGAAGATATCAACCGCGAGTTCGGCAAGTGCAAACTGCTGGTCAACGGTGCGGGAGGCAACAATAAGCTTGCCTCCACCGCCCACGAGGAGTTTGAGCCGGGCGATGAAACCGCCACCGATATCCAGACTTTTTTCAACCTTGACCAAAGCGGTTTTTCTGCCTGCTTCGATCTGAATATTCTGGGCACCTTCCTGCCCACCCAGGTCTTTGCAGTAGATATGATAGGCGAGACGGGCTGCAGCATTATCAATATATCCTCCATGAACGCGTTCAGGCCCCTGACCAAGATACCCGCATACAGCGGCGCCAAGGCCGCCGTAGGCAACTTTACCCAGTGGCTTGCCGTACATTTTGCAAAGCAGGGAATCAGAGTCAACGCCATTGCCCCCGGCTTCTTCGTCACCAAGCAGAACAAAGATCTGCTCTTTGACAGCGAGGGCAAGCCGACCCCCAGAACCGAGAAGATACTCAGAGCCACCCCTATGGGCAGATTCGGTGAGGCAGAGGAGCTTATCGGTACCCTGCTGTGGCTGGCTGACAGCAAAGCATCGGGATTCGTAACGGGCGTGACCATTCCCGTTGACGGCGGTTTCTCGGCGTATTCGGGAGTATGACGGAGGGATAATGATGAAAGTCACTATCAACGCATTTGCCGATGAGGCGGGCAAATCCCTCGCCGAACAGATAAAAGCCATGAAAGCCAACGGCGTCAGCGGAATGGAGATACGCGGTGTCGACGGCGAAAATATCTCCAAGATCTCGGTCAGCAAGGCCAAAGAGATCAAAAAAGCTATGGACGACAACGGTCTGTACGTATGGTCTATAGGTTCTCCTACGGGTAAGATCAAGATTACCGACCCGTTTGAGCCTCATTTTGAAGAGTTTAAGCATATGCTGGAGCTTGCTCATATTTTTAGTGCAGACAGATACCGTCTGTTCAGCTTTTACGGCTGTGAGGGCGGCGCTTACAAGGATGAGGTAATGGACAAGCTTAACCGCTTCTGCGATGCATCAGAGGGCAGCGGGGTGCTTCTGTGTCACGAGAACGAAAAGGATATCTACGGTGAAAAGGCTCCCGAGTGTCTTGAGATAGTCAAATGCGTGCCACGTATGGGTGTCATATTTGACCCTGCCAACTACGTTCAGAGCGGTCAGGATACCCTCGAGGCGTGGAAACTGCTTTCGCCCTATGTTACATATATGCACATCAAGGATGCGCTGGCTGACGGCAGGGTAGTACCTGCGGGCAAAGGCGCGGGCAATCTTGCATATATTTTGGGTGAATATATCAAAAACGGCGGAGATCAGATCACCATAGAGCCTCATCTCACCGTATTTGACGGATTTGCTCAGTTGGAAACGGGCAAGACAACCAGAATGGATGCCTACACCTACAAGAGCAAGGAAGAGGCTTTTGCCGCAGCCGTTTCGGCAGCAAGAGCGCTTATCAAATAATCAGTAAGGAGCTTTATATTATGGACAAGATCAGACTTGGTATAATCGGTATCGGTAATCAGGGCAGCGGTTATGTCAGAAGATTCTCCGAGGGCAAGTTCCCCGAAGTCGATCTGGTAGCCGTAGCCGATGTCAAACCTGAAAGAGAGGGTTGGCTCAAGGATAATTTCCCCAACCTTGACATCAAGTTCTTTTCTGACGGTGAGCAGATGATGGACAGCGGTCTGCTTGACGCTGTTATTGTTGCGATCCCTCACTATGACCATCCCAAATACGTTATTATGGCGCTCGACAAGGGTCTGCACGTGCTGTGCGAGAAGCCTGCGGGCGTATATACCAAGCAGGTACGCGAGATGAACGAGGCGGCACAAAAGAGCGACAAGGTGTTTGCTATGATGTTCAATCAGCGCACCAATCACGTATACAGAAAAATGCGTGAAATAGTACAGAGCGGCGAGATGGGTGCCATAAAGCGCACCAACTGGATCATCACCAACTGGTACCGTCCTCAGCGCTATTACGACTCTGGCGCATGGCGTGCCACGTGGAGCGGCGAGGGCGGCGGCGTTCTGCTTAATCAGTGCCCACATAATCTCGATCTGTGGCAGTGGATATGCGGTATGCCCTGCAAAGTCGATGCCAAGATGCATTTCGGCAAGTGGCACGATATAGAGGTGGAGGATGACGTTACCGCATACGTTGAGTATCCCAACGGTGCAACGGGCGTGTTCATCACCACGACGGGCGATGCTCCCGGTACAAACCGTTTTGAGATAACCCTTGAGCGCGGCAAGCTGGTGGTAGAGGACGGCAAACTGATGAAATGGGATATCGGTGTCAGCGAGCGCGAATACTGCAAGGACCCCAACATCACCAATATCTACGGTTGCCCCGAGCCGGTGGTCACCGAGGTTGAAACAGACGGCAGCAACACCCAGCATACTGGCGTTATCAACGCTTTTGCTTCCAGAATACTCCACGGCACACCTCTTGTTGCCGAGGGCGTTGAGGGAATCAACGGCCTGACTCTGTCCAATGCTATGCATCTTTCTGCCTGGCTGGGCAAGACGGTTGAACTGCCTTTTGACGAGGAGCTGTACTATAACGAACTGATGAAGCGTGTCGCTACCTCCAAAAACAAGAAGGTTGTCGAGGAGTTTGTTGCTGACACCACGGGCAGCTACAATTCGGGCGTTGAGAAAAAATAATATGGAACGGATCAGAGTAGGAATAGTCGGTATAGGCAATATGGGCGGCGCGCATACCAACTGCATCGCAAGCGGGCAGATAAACGGTATGAAGCTGTCTGCTCTATGTGATACCGATCCTGATAAGCGGGCAGCACTTAAGAGAGAATATCCGGATATTCCCGTCTTTGCCACCCATCAGGAGCTTATCGCAAGCGGATTATGTGATGCGCTCATTGTCTCTCCGCCCCATAAGTTTCACCCCATAGTTGCGCAGGATGCACTCAATGCAGGGCTTCACGTCCTTACCGAAAAACCTGCCGCCGTCTGCGCCCGTGATGCCGAGCAAATGGCAGAATGTGCCCGCAGGAGCGGTAAGGTGTTCGCTATTATGTTCAATCAGCGCACCAATCCTATCTTCAGGCGTGCCCGTGAGATAGTACGCAGCGGTGCGCTGGGTGAGCCCAAGCGTCTTGTGTGGATCATCACCAATTGGTACAGAACACAGAGCTATTATAACTCGGGCGGCTGGCGTGCTACCTGGGACGGCGAGGGAGGAGGCGTCCTGCTCAATCAGGCCCCACATAATCTGGATATTATGCAATGGATATTCGGTATGCCCAAGCGTGTGAGAGCCTTCTGCTACAATGCCAAATGGCATAATATTGAGGTTGAGGACGATGCCGCCATCTACGCCGAGTACGCAAACGGCGCAACGGCGACCTTTATCACCTCCACGGGCGAGTGCCCGGGCACAAACCGACTGGAGATAGCAGGCGACCTCGGCAAGCTGGTCATTGAGGACGGTCATCTCAAGTGGTGGAAGCTTGCCGAGCGTGAACGTGAGTTTTGCTTTACCGCCGAAAAGGGTTCGTACAAGCCCGATATCGAGTTTGAGGATTATGTTCCCACAGAGCCCGAAACGGCGCATAAAGGCGTACTGCAGGCGTTTGCAGATGCTGTCCTGACGGGCAGCGACCTTATCGCAAAGGGCGAAGAGGGCGTAAACGAGCTGACGATTTCCAATGCCGCCTATCTGTCCTCATGGACGGACAGCTGGGTGGAACTGCCGCTGGATCACGATGCCTTTGAGCGTGAGCTTAATAAGCGCATTGAGACTTCCTGCCGGCACGAATGTAAAAACGAAACAATGTCAAAGACCTACAACGAGCGTTGGAGCGTCCGTTGGTAAGATTTAAGGAGAGTTTAATATGGAGCATTCTATCAAAGCGGCTGAATACTTTATTCAGGGCTATAACTGCGCTCAGGCAGTCTATATGGCTTTTGCTGACGTGACAGGAGAGAGCGAAGAGCAGGCAGCCAAAAGCTCCTCCGCATTCGGCGGCGGCATCGGCGGTCTGCGTGAGGTTTGCGGTGCTTTCGGCGGTCTGACTATGGTTGTCGGTAAGCTTTACGGCTATACTGACCCCAAAGATGACGCAGAAAAGAAGAGAGTATACGGCATCATTCAGTCTATGGCAGAGAAGTTCAAGGCAGAAGCACAGAGCTTCATCTGTCGCGAGATACTCAAAGTCCCCGCAGAGGGCATAGTCCTCAGACCCGAGGAGGAAAAATACTACAAGCTTCGCCCCTGCGCAAGAATGGTTATGCTTGCATCCCGTATCCTCGATGAGTATATCGCACAAAACCCGATAAAATAACCGAACATATCAAAAATGCCAAAGAACCCCATAACGGTTCTTTGGCTTTTATAATTTGTGGATAGATTATCTGCAGAATGTATCGATATAACGGTCGAGAGCTTCTCTGATGATCTTTATAGCGGCTTCTCTGCCGTTTACGTCGCCTGCCACGGCCTCCTTGCCTTCAAGAGCTTTGTAAACGGTGAAGAAGTGAGCCATTTCGGTAAAAATATGCTCGGGCAGTTCGGTAATATCCTTGTATATATTATAGGTGGGATCGGCAAAGGGTATAGCGATTATCTTCTCGTCGTTTCTGCCGCCGTCAAGCATAGAGATATAGCCGATAGGGTAGCATCTGACGAGGGTAAAGGGCTCTATTGCCTCCGAACACAGAACGAGAACGTCCAGCGGGTCGTTGTCATCGCCGTAGGAACGGGGGATGAATCCGTAGTTTGCGGGATAATGGGTCGATGTATAAAGAACTCTGTCCAGCATCAGCATACCGGTCTCTTTGTCAAGCTCGTATTTCTTCTTGCTGCCCTTGGAGATCTCAACAACTGCAACAAAATCCTCGGGGGTAATTCGCTTGTGGTTGATATCGTGCCAGATGTTGCTCATAGTATGCACATCCTTTCTTATATGTAAAGTGTATTCTAAACGATAATACGCAAAAAATCAATAGTATTCAGGTATTTTTAACAAGACCTATCCGTATCCTCGCCGATGTCGGCAGAGCGCAGATGCATTCTGGTCAATATCCTGAGTACGCGGTCTTTGGGCAGCAGGGCGGCTACCACAAGTGCCATGGCAACACCGATGCCCGTGTCAAGCATACGGTTGAGAGAGTATTCAACGTACTGGTCAACGGGCGTGTTGTAAAGTATGATGCACAGCACCACGCCGCCGGGCTGAACGGCACCGGGCCAGTAGAATATCTGACTGCAAAGAATAAGCAGAAGCACGCCCACGAACAAAAAGGGGAGCATAAACAGCGAGTTATGTCCGTCGGGATGGATGAACAGATACAGTCTGAACAGTATCATTCCCAGAAATCCGCCGATGATAGTGCCTATCAGTCGGTTGCCGCCGTTTAATTTGGAGTCACCGAACGCGCTGCCCATGCCGAATATAACGCCAATGCAGGCAAAGGTCGGATTGCGGTCGATAATCATATACAGAATTGCACACAGCAGGCATGTAAACGCAGTTTTGAAGCTTCTTACGCCGATAGTTGCAGTAAAACGGTACTTGGGCAGCTTTTTCATATTTTTTATCCTTTTTTTGTCTTTTCTGTTTCTTTACCCCAATTATACCACTATCCGTAAAATTATAAAAGAGTGTAAAAGATAAAAAATATAGGAATATTACAGATAAGATTTAGTTAAAAAACGATGTCAAGCCAAATAGCGAACCTTAAATGTGGTATAATTTCAATATAAAGTGTGAGCGTTCTTTACGGAGGTCAAGATGCAAAAACTTAAAACTTTTATCAAAAAAGCTATACGGTTTTTGCTTAACCCCAGATTTGTGCTGTCATTTGGAATAGCCTGGATGATAACAAATGGCTGGGCGTATATTCTGCTTGCCGTGGGCACTTTTTGGGATATACCCGTGCTGCAGGCGATAGGCGGGGGATATATTACCTTTTTGTGGCTGCCCATCTCACCCGAAAAGATCATTACCGTGGCAATATCCATCTGGGTACTCAAAAAGCTGTTTCCCGATGACACGGATACTCTTGCTGTCTTGGCAGGTATGCATAATAAAATCAAGTCAGCCGCCCGCTCCCGCAAGTGCAAAAAATCCGCTTCCACAAGCAAAACCGAAGAATAAAATAACCCCGTTTGCCGTATGCAAGCAGGGGTTTTTGTTTATTTTATCTCCATATTATAGAAACGGCACATTCCCTCGCATACGGTCACTCCCGCATAGAAAGAGTCGAACATATCGGGGGCGGGGATGGTGGCTTTTATCCCGTTTGCCTCTGCGCTGATGCTGTTTTCGGTGACGGTAACGGTCAGGGTGTATCTCTTGCCCGTTTCAAGAGGAGTGACGAGCCGCAGGAGATTGCGGTGTACTATCTTGCCGTTTTCACCGGGCCACAGCCGCCATATATTGATGCCTTTTTTGTATATGACTACCTCAAAATAATCATCGTAGCGCACAATGCCGGAATCGTCGGGTTTAAGCTCACGGGCTATCATAATAAGAGGCGCGGCAATACCCTCAAAATCACATTCTGCCGATATGGTGATGTTGGGGGCGTATTTTTGTATGTGGAGCAGGGATATACTTGCATAGCCGTCACGGTATTCCTTGCACTCGGGCGCTTCAATGCACTCGTCTCTCTGTACAAACGGCAGGGCAGGGTCAAAACGGTATGAATAAGCAGTGATCAGATCGCTGCTTGACCGGTTATCTTTTCCAAACTCAAATCTCATAATCTGTCTCCCGTGGTGTTTTTTGATATGATAGCATAAAGGGCTAATGCAATCAATAGTCTCTTTTGTCTGTTAACAGTAAATATTTGTCAAAACCGATGCGGCAAAACTAAAAAAGACGATGCACGCTGATTTATGCATCGTCGTCTTTTATATATTCCATTATATCGCTTACCTGACAGTCAAGTATCTTGCAAAAAACCTCAATCGTGTGAGTGCTGACGCTTTCGTTTCTCTTGAGGCGTGTTATCTGCGCAGGGCTGATATTATATTTCTTTATGAGAGCATACTGTGTTACACCCTTGTTTTTCATCGTCTCCCACAAATTATTATAAGAAATCATAATATCCAAGCCTCACTTTCTACTTGAATGTTAATCGATTATGGTATATAATCATATTAACCAATATCGGCTAATAAAATACCGGCGGAGGAACAGAATATGAAAAAATTCTCGTACTACCGCCTATGCAAATCAAACTAATGAACAGAAAGATGCTGTTACCAATTATCAAAGCCTTGTTGATGCAATACCCGTTGAGGTAATTTTGACAGTTGAAAATGTCGGGGATTATTTTACGATTGAGAATATTTGTACCACAACCCAAAGAGATATTTCCGGCAGATACGGCAGAGCGATCTTCGGCAATGTAGTAGCCAAGCAGAGCGTTACTATGGCAGGTATGAAAGAGGAAATGGCATCAGTTATTCCCTCTGTGTTATGTTATATTTTCTGAGTAACTCCATATTGAGCGCATTAAATCGGGGCAGGGGATATGGCCGATTATAAAAATCGGGGGAAGCAGAGTAATCTGCTTCCCCTTTGAAATATGCTGTATTAAACTATTAACCGAAGTATCTCTTGAGCAGGCCTTCGAGAGCCTTGCCGTGACGGGCCTCGTCGCGTGCCATTTCGTGAACGGTATCGTGGATAGCGTCCAGATTGTTCATCTTGGCAACCTTTGCCAGATCGAACTTGCCGGCGGTTGCGCCGTATTCGCAGTCTACACGCCACTTGAGGTTGTCCTTGGTGGTAGCCTTCATCATAGGCTCAAGATCCTCGCCCAGCAGCTCTGCAAACTTTGCTGCATGCTCTGCTTCTTCCCAGGCTGCCTTTTCCCAGTACAGACCGATCTCGGGGTAGCCTTCGCGGTGAGCGATGCGTGCCATGCACAGATACATACCGACTTCAGAGCATTCGCCGTTGAAGTTTGCCATCAGCTGCTCGAATATGTACTTCTTATCCTCTTCCTTGATATCGGGGTTGTTCTTGACGGTCTTTGCATAGATGCCGTACTCGTGCTCGGCAGCCAGCTTCATCTCGCCCTTGACCTCGTTGAACTTTTCGGCGGGGACTTTACATACGGGGCATCTTTCGGGAGCTGCTTCGCCCTCGTGAACATAACCGCAAACGCTGCATACGAATTTTTTCATAGAAATTTCCTCCTGATTTTTGTTTTATTTATTATAATTATTTGTTAATAAAATCTGCTATTCTTGCCGAATAGAGTCTGGTGCGGAGCTCGTCGGATATTTCTCCGAGCAAACAGTGGAAGGGGCAGCACTTTTTGTCTGCGACGCGGGTACAATCAAAATCGTCGCTGAGACAGTGATTGAGCTTGAGAGGACCGTCAATACACTCGATTATATGACCCAACGACAGTTCCTCCGGATCGGCAGTCAGATAATAACCGCCCGTCGCGCCCTTGTTGGCGGCGACAATTTTGCTCTCGGACAGTCTGCGCAGGATCTTGAGTGTAAATCGAATGGTCACACCCGTTTCCTCGGACAAAGTCTTGGCAGAAAGCTGCTTGTTCTGTTGTGCAAGTGTGTATATGATCCTTAATGCATAGTCGGCTTCGTGAGTTATCCTCATTGTTTATCACCTGCCTCTATTGTTTACAGCTTTAGTGTAAATTATCTGCGGGCTTTTGTCAATACTTTTTTTGTATATTTTCAGATTTTTTGTCGTGTGTCAAGTGTTGCATATCCACAATTAATAACAAAGATTGATTTTTGTTCCAAAAAGTGATAACATTACTTTAACTGAGACAGATAAGGGGTAAATTTATGATTTATTTTATCATCAATCCTCTTGCGGGCGGTGGACAGGGTGCTGCCGCCGGTGCAAAGATCCGCGAAGTTCTTGATCCTATCAATTTTGAGTATACCATATGTGAGAGCGAGTATCCGGGGCATGCAGTTGAGCTTGCCCGTGAGCTGTCTCAAAAAGCCGATTGCACGGGCATAGTTGCCGTGGGCGGTGACGGTACCTTTTCGGAGGTGCTGAACGGTATGGATATTTCCACGCCTTTGGGTCTTATACCCTGCGGAACGGGCAACGATTTTGCCTCGGGCGCAGGTATCAGCAAGGATATCGCCGCCGCCCTCAAAGCCGTGATCTCGGGCAATACTGCACCTATGGATTACATAACCGTAGGCGACAGACGCTGTCTCAATATCACGGGCACGGGTTTTGACGTGGATATTCTCATACGCGAAGCCAAATACCGCAAAAAGCTCAAGAGCAAAATAACCTATTATCTTGCGCTCTTCGTTACCATTCTCTCCATTCGTTTCCGCAGTCTCAAGGCCGTTATAGATGACAATACGGTCATTGACCGTGATATTCTGATCCTTGTTGCCGCAAACGGACGGTTTTTTGGCGGTGGTATGCCTATGGTTCCCTCGGCAGTTACCAACGATGGTGTTATGGACGTGCTTGTAGTGCGCAAAGTGCCCTATATCGTCATACCCAAACTGCTTTTCTGTTTCCTCAAGGGTAATATCGAAAAGCAGACCAAGTACGTTGATATCTACCGCTGCAAAAAGATCAGCTGCGCGGTGGAAGGTTCTACAGATATTGAAGTTGACGGAGAGGTAGTGTCTCTGCTGCCTGCAGAGATCAGGATTCACAGCGGTGAGCTTCGCGTGTTCTGCAAGGAGAGTATATGAAGAAAAAAACAGCCGCATTGGCTATTGGAGCGCTGGCAACCGGTGCATGCGGATATGCGGCGCTCAGAATGGCGCTCAACGCTATAATCGCGCCCGAAAAACCTAAATATATGCCTGACGGCAAAGGCTTTATGGGACGCATTCAGGAATCTTTGGCCGAGCATAGAGATATTATGAACAGTTCGTCTGCGAGGCTGCACGCCCGCAATCCCGAGAAGGTGTATATAACCAACAAAGAGGGATTAAGATTGTGCGGTCATTGGGTCGAGGCTGAGGCTCCCAAACGCACTGTTGTGATGATGCACGGTTTTCGCTCGGGATGGGACAAGGATTTTGCCGTTGCCGTGGATTTCTTTGTGGGGTGCGGATGTAATCTGCTGATCATCGAACAGCGTGCGAGAGGCGAGAGTGAGGGTAAATATATCACGTACGGTATCCGCGAACGTTTTGACTGCATTGAGTGGCTGGTATATGCCGACAGCAGATGCGGCGGCAAGCTGCCGCTGTACGCAGACGGTATTTCTATGGGAGCGGGCACGGTTATGCTTGCGTCCGAGCTTAATATGCCAAAAAATGTTGCCGGAATTCTGGCCGACTGCGGATTTACGTCGCCGGCAGAGATAATATCCCACGTGATGAAGCAATCCTACGGCCTGCCCGAAAAACCTATCATGCCTATTCTTAGCGCCCTGTGCAAAAAAGTGGCCGGATTTGGCTTTTATGACCGCAGCACCGAGGATGCGCTCAAGAACAACAAACGGCCTTTGCTGCTCATACACGGCGAGGATGATTTTTTTGTTCCCTGCGAGATGTCTGTTCGCAATTATAATGCAACCACAGGCCCAAAGGAGCTGGTTATAGTTCCCGGAGCAGGCCACGGCTTGAGCTACATAGTTGACAGAGAGGCATGCGAGAGTGCTATTCTGAGATTCTTTGACAGCTGTGAGCAGAACTGGACTGCCGACTGATAAATATGATAATAATAACACCGTTTGGATGTATCCAAACGGTGTTATTGCTTATTGAGATTAACTTACTTGATGGGACGGGGCTTGACACCCTTGGGGATGGGACAGACGTAACCGTCGCCTACGCGCTCTTTGAACTCTTCCCACATGGGCTTGAGCAGTTCGGGATCGTCGATGATGTCGATAGCAGTACCTGCCATAGTCTTACCTGCGAACAGCATTCCCTTGTGTGCAAAGGAAGCAACGTTGGATGCGGTGTGCTGCCAGGAATGGCCGGGAACACCGTAGCCGTGGGTCGCGATGTTCAGATTGATGGTGGGACAGCACCAGCTGACGTCACCAACGTCTGTAGAGCCCATACCGACGCTCTCGTTCTCGGGAACGGGGAGGACGTACTGGCAGTACAGCTCACCTGCGTGGGCGGCAAATGCTTTGGAGAACTCCTTGCCGGAGGAGTTGATCATAGACTTGGCATCACGGGCAAAGTCTATATTGTAGGTTGCGGCGATCTCCTCGACAAGCTTCATTTCTTCCTCGGTCAGCCGGGGAGCGCCGAACAGATTCATGTTTTTGTTGGACAGCTCTGCAAGAGGACGGTTGGCGATGACGTTGGAAGCTGCCTTGTAGAAGTCTATCTCCAGCTCGGTCTGGGTCATCATTGCGGCACCGCGGGCGATATCGCATACCCACTCGTAGATCTTCTGTGCATCGTCGATCCTGGGGGCGCGGCACAGATAGAGGACTTCTGCTGCGGGCTGAACAACGTTGGGGGAGCTGCCGCCGCTGTTGGTAACTGCGTAGTGAACACGGCAGTCGGACATAATATGCTCACGCATATAGTTGACACCCACGTTGGTAAGCTCAACAGCGTCCAGAGCGCTTCTGCCCTTGTGGGGAGCGCCTGCTGCGTGAGCAGCGATGCCCTTGAACTTGAATGCGACCTGTATATTTGCGAGAGAAGAAGCCATACGGGGATAGTTGAGGCCTGCGGGATGCCAGGTAATAGCGGCGTCCAGACCCTCAAATACGCCCTCACGAGCCATAAAAGCCTTGCCGGAGCCGCCCTCTTCACCGGGGGTGCCGTAGAAGATAACGGTACCGGATTTGCCGGTCTCCTTGAGGTAATCCTTGACAGCGATAGCAGCAGCAAGAGAACCTACGCCCAGCAGGTTGTGTCCGCAGCCGTGGCCGTTTGCACCCGCAACCAGAGGCTCTCTTGTTGCACAGCAGCCTTTCTGGCTCAGATTGAACAGTGCGTCATACTCGCCCAAAAAGCCGATAACGGGCTTGCCGGAACCAAAAGTGCCGGTGAATGCAGTCTCAATACCCGCGACACCCTTTTCGACCTTGAAGCCTTCTTCTTCCAGCGCAGCGCACAGATCGGCAGCAGACTTGAACTCTACAAAAGCAGTTTCTGCATATTCCCAGATACGGTCGCTGAGAGCAGTAAGCTTTTCTGCGCGGCTGTCAATGGCTTTTTCGACAAACGTTTTTTTCATCTTGTTCTCCTCCATCACATTTTAATAAATACACTTATGGAACGATTATACAATAATAAATAACAAAAATCAAACAAAATATTAAATAAATAACGGTATTATTACCAGCCCGAAACAACGGAAAACCCCCGTGGCATACAGCCACGGGGGTAAGAGAGGTATAAGAGCTTACGCGCTCTTTTTGGACAGATGTTTTGCAAGCCAATCCTTGCCGTCCACGAATCTGGAAACGATAAACGATACCACGTAGTCGCCTGCGGCATTGATCATGGTTGCGGGAGGATCAACGAGGTTGCCGATGGTGACGAGGATGGGGAATGCCAGTTCCATCTGGGTGGGGAAGAACAGCGAGCAGATGATATATTCACCGATGTATCCGCCGCCGGGAACACCCGACATACCGACAGAGGAGAGAACGGCGACCAGAATTACAGGGATAAGCTTATCGAGTGTAAGGTCGATGCCGAATACACCCATAACGAAAGCTATCTTAAGCACGCAGGAGAAGCAGGAACCGTCCATATGCATCGTTGCGCCCAGAGGAAGAACGATATCGGATACGTCCTTGGAGATACCGGTATCTTCTGCCGCTTCCAGATTGGTGGGGATGGTTGCAACAGAGGAGCAGGTGCCGAGAGATACCATTGCGGGGCGAAGCAGATGCTTGAACATTGTCTTGGGACCCTGCTTTCCGCCGCCTATCCAGGCAAACAGGGGGAATGCCGTGAACAGATAGATGAAGCAGAGGGGATAATATACAGCCAGTGCTCTGCCGTAGTCGGCTGTGATCTGAGGACCGTATGTAGCCACCAGATCTGCAAAGAAACCGAAGAAAGCGATGGGAGCGTAGTATGTAACGAGCTTGACAAGCTTCATCATAACGCCCGAAAGATCATCGAGGAATTTGCCCACAGGGGTCTCCTTGCCGCCGTTGAGATTAACGGCAAATCCGAAGAGCAGAGAAAATACGATAAGAGGAAGCATTGCGCGGCGGGTAAGCAGACCAACGAAATCCTCGGCGGTGAAGAAGTTGACTACCATCTCGGAGAGTGTAGCGTAATCACCCATTTCCTCGGAGGGAATATTGTTCCAGGCCTCAAGCACGGGAGGGAAGATCTTCATAAGAACAAACATCAGAGCGGCGGCGATAGCACCGGTCACGACAAAGGTAATAATAGTCGTGCTCATTATCTTGCCTGCGCGCTTGCGGTTGCCCATATTGGCGACAGCGCCTGCGATGGATGCAAAAACCATAGGGACAACGATGCAGAACATCAGATTGATGAATACCTTGCCAAGAGGTGCAAGTACGGTAGCGCCCTGACTTACTACCTCACCGTTCTCGGTGACCTTGGGGAAAACGGCACCGACGATGCAGCCTGCGATGATCGCAACGACCATTGCTATGAGCAACGCGTAGTTTTTGAAAAAAGCGCTTTTTTCTGTTTTCTTGGTCATAATAACCTCCTGAATATCAATTATTATAGTGACATTATATATCATATCTGTTGCAAAATCTGCGCAAATAGTGCTATAATTACAGCAAAAGATGCTAAAGGAGCTTTTTGTGATGGCTTTGTACGGTGAGCGCGGATATCTGCTTGAAAACTACAGACTTTTTCACCTTGCGTCACCCCTGACCGAAGAGGTGGATTTTCATTATCATACCTTTCACAAGATAGTTATCCCCCTCAAGGGAGCGCTGTCATATATGATAGAGGGCAGACATTACAGACTGGAGGCTTTTGATATCGCGCTGGTGGGCAGAGGATGCGTACACAAGCCCGAAACAGCAGAGTCCAACGAGCGCGTGCTTATTTATATATCTTCGGATTTTTTGCGTGACAGAAGCACCGAAAACTGCGACCTTGAATTGAGCTATAAGCTTGCTCACGACAGAGGAAGTCATATCCTGCGGCTCAATCCGTCCGGGCGCAAGAGGGTGTCACAGCTTATCAGAGAGCTTGAGGAGCTGTGCGGCAGTCAGGAATACGGCAGTGAGTTTATGCGGGATACAATATTTTTTCAGCTGATGATCGAGCTTGCGTGCTTTTCGCTCAAACAGCAGGTGTGCAGTGTTGATACCGTATATGACGAGAAGATCGTACAGCTGCTCAAGTATATAAACGACAATCTGGCAGAAAACCTCAGCATAGACCATCTTGCAGAGAGGTTTTATATCAGCAAGTATCATATGATGCGCAAGTTCAAGGCTGAGACGGGCTACACCGTACACGCATACATATCCAACAAGAGGCTGCTTTTATCACAGCAGTACATAGAAGAGGGGATATCCCCCACCGATGCCTGCTTCAGATGCGGATTCAAGGATTACTCGGTGTATTCCAAAGCATACAAAAAACTGTTCGGCGTTTCTCCGGCAAAAAGATAAACGGCATATACAGCCGCTTCGGCTGTATATGCCGTTATTCTTATCAGTCAAACTCTTTTTCGATGACGTAATCGAGAAATGCGCGCAGCGGGCGGGATATCCATTTGTTTTTGTGATGGATGAGCTGCTTCCATACGTCGTGAGGAAAGTCGATTATGTCAAGATAGCACAGCTTGCCCTCCTGAACCTTTTTGCGGGTAACAAAGTCGGGCAGGAAGGATATTCCCATACCCTGCTCAAGAACCGAGGTTATAATATCGGTTCTGCCTATTTCGAGCACAGGTTCTATGTATATGGACATCTTGGCAAGATTGTCATCAAACACCCGTCGGTATCCGACTCCTTTTTCGGTGAGAATAAAGGGTTCGTTTATTATGTCCTTGAATGACATATTCTTTTTGCCGCAAAAGGGCGACGAAGCTACGGTCACAAAATGAGCAGGCACTCGCTCTTCCTTTGCTATCGTGTAGCTGGGATGATAAGTATGATCGTCAAGGGTCAGCATAACGTCAGCCTGATTGGAGTCAAGAAGTCTGAACATTTCGTTGGTGTCACCGTTGGAGAATTTGATTGTGATCTTTGGATATCTCTTGTAGAACTGCGTATAATGAGCGGTCATCATAGTCTCGCAGATGGAGTCGGGCGTGACTATATGGATGTGTCCGCTCAGTTCACTGTCGTCGCATAGACTCTGGTTGAACTCTTTGGTCAGATTATTGATCTGCTGGGCGTACACCATAAGCTCCTTGCCCTTTTCAGTGAGTGAAATAGTATGATTTATACGCTCAAAAAGCAGACAGTTCAGCTCTGTTTCCAACTGCTTTATCTGAAACGAAATAGTGGACTGGGAGTAACCGAGCTTGGCTGCGGCTTTTGTGAAGCTGTTGAGCTCAGCAACATGCATAAAGCTTATCAGATTTCTTATCTCCATACTGTGCCTCCGTGCGCATCTGCCATACTGATTGAATTCCGCATAAGGATTGATGTTACCGATAATAGTGGATTATATACCATCTGACGCGCAAAATCAATGGGCAAAGACTGCTATAAACTTTATTATGTCTCTTTTTTTACAAGCTCGCATAGGGAAGCGGTCAGTATGTCAAGGTTATCGGTGGAATACTCTATTTCTGAAGAATACTGACGTATTATTTCAAGCTGATCATCAATAGTGAAACGGCCGTTTATTGCATACAGTACGGCGCCCAGAGCTTCTGTCAGGCGATAGGACATATATGTAAAAAGTATGGCGGCACGGGGCGACGGCTCTGCTGTGAGCATATATCTGTATATCAAATATACCGCAAGCTGTTCGTATTCGGTTTGGCGCTCTGACATATACTTTTTGAACGGCTCGATAATATCGGGGGAGTAATACCTCTTCAGCATATCAAGATTACGTGTCCAATCGTCACTCAATCTCTCAAGCTTAAACAGCTTATCTGTCCAGCAGGGAACGGATATATCAAAATCGTTTACGCCGCACTCGCACAGCATATCCCGCATACGAACTTCTATGGGCTTGGATCTGTCCTGCAGTATAGAAATGACCTTTTTCCGCTGTGCGATACGCCGATCTGCGCCAAGCTTATCCGTCAAGCCGATAAGCTTTACAGTATCGCTGTTATCAATTACCAAACGGCAGACAGCCTCGCAGCACAGACCGAGTCCGCATTCGGTATGGCTATCATACTCATTATAAAACCGCGGATGCTCGTAGCAGATATCACATACGCTGTCCGTGCCGAGGTTGAGCATGATCTCACACAGTCCGTTATCGTTGAGCATTGGGCATCTCCCGTTTTCGGTCATTTTGAAGCAGGCTGTATCTTTGCGGGTTATATTGTTTCTGATACGCTGACCGATTTTGTCCTCAAGACCGTCATAGTAGGCGAGGGTATATTCATCTATATCTATCTCCCAGCCGATACAGCAGTTATGCCTGCATTTTTCGGCGGTACATTCAAATTTGTCGTAATAATCCGGGCGTACGGTATGCATAATTACCTCCGTTGTGCTTAATAGATAGAATATAAATCAACCCGTGCAATAAGTCAACAAAAATGCCCTGCGTAATCTCTGCGCAGGGCAAAATGCAGTACAGGCTTTTTATGCGCCGAAGAGCAGCCAGATCAATACGTATGCGGGCACGATAGCGGCAAAGGTGAATGGTATACCTATTTTGAAGAAGTCGGAGTTCTTGACCTCATAACCTTCTTTGCGGAGTATGCCGATACCGGTGATATTAGCCGATGCGCCTATGGGAGTGCAGTTTCCGCCCAGGGTTGCACCGGAAAGCAGACCGAAATAGAGGGGAGTGGGGTCGCAGCCCATCTCAAGTGCAAGACCTGCAATGACGGGGATCATAGTGGCAACGTAGGGGATATTATCGATGAATGCCGATATGATGACCGATGCCCATACGATGATCGTATACATAAGGAATACGTTGCCGTTGCCGAGCCTTGCGAGAAGCTTTGCGAGTTCATCGATAACGCCCATATGTGAGATGCCGCCTATCATAATGAACAGACCGACCAAAAGACCGAGAGTCTCAAAGTCAATTGCTTTTATGGGCGACAGGACGGACTCCTTTGTCCTGTTTTTGCTGAAGTTATACACAAGACCGATGAGAAGAAGCACACAGCAGATAAGACCGTTGGTAACAGAGGGCTTGTTGGGGATAAAGGATGCACAGATCAGGAGAACGATGGTGCCGAGCAGCAGGACAGTAGGCACGTAATCCTTGACCTCTGTCAGTTGGGTATGCTTGGGGATGGGGGATTTTTCTTTTCTAAATATGCAATAGAGGATGGCGGCGGAGATCACCGCGCCGAGCTCAACGGCAAAGAACATACCGGGCTTGCCCTTAAAGAAGAAAAAGTCCATAAAGCTCATATCAAGTGCCGAACCCAGCATGATAGCCGTGGTATCACCGACCAAAGTGGCGGCACCCTGAAGGTTTGAGGAAACCGCAATGGCGATAATAAAGGGCACGGGGTTGGTCTTGAGCTTTTTGCATATCTCCAGAGCAACGGGAGCGATCATAAGCACGGTTGCAACGTTATCGACGAATGCCGAGATAACGCCTGCAAACAGCGCCAGACACACGGCTGCCCACTGTACGTTGGGGACTTTTGCCATGATCATATCAGCAAGACGCTCGGGCATACGGCTCTCGATAAACAGCTGAACAAGACCCATTGTGCCTGCTATCATAAGCAGAACGTTAAAGTCCAGGGAGCCGAAGATGCTGTCAAGAGGGAGCATTCCGCTGATAATAAAAATCAAACCTGATGCAAGAGCAATGTAGGGACGGTATTTGCTGAATACAAGCATCAGAACGTAGGTTACCGCAAACAGTATAATTGCGGGGATCATTTTACCACCTCATTCAAAAATATAGCTTTATAATTATATCAAACGAACGGTAAAAACGCGGTAAAGATGACAAAAGAATCAGCCATCTGCAGCAATGTGTGCAGATGGCCGAAATTACTTGATGGATCCGATATCGTAGGGAGTAGTCTGATAGACGAAATAGTTGAGCCAGTTGCTGTACAGCAGATTGGCACAGGAACGCCAGGTGACGTTTGGAGGCAGGGTATCGTCGTCGTTGGGATAGTAGTTTTTGGGTACGCTTATGGGAAGCCCCTGATTCTTGTCGCGCAGATATTCGTTTTCCAGTGTGCGGGCGTCGTATTCGCTGTGACCGGTGATGAATATCTGTCTGCCGTTTTCGGTACACATTGCATAAACGCCTGCCTCCGAGGAGGATGCAACAATCTGAATCTCGGAGACCTTTTCGATGTCCTCGCGGGATATCGCGGTATGACGGGAATGGGGTACCATAAACGTGTCATCAAAGCCGCGGAAAAGCATATTGTTTTTGAGTTCTACCGTATGGGGGAATATGCCGAACATCTTCTCGGGCAGAACGGTTTTGTTGATGCCGTAGTGATAATAGAGTGCAGCCTGAGCGCCCCAGCATATATGGAAGGTACTGTGAACGTGTGTCTTGGTCCACTCCATTATCTCGCAAAGCTCCTGCCAGTATTCAACCTCTTCAAAGGGCATAAGCTCAACGGGCGCGCCGGTAATAATGAATCCGTCAAAGTTCTGATCCCTGATATCCCGAAAATGTTTGTAAAAGGATATCATATGCTCTGCGGAGGTGTTCTTGGGTACGTGATTCTCCACCGCGATAAGCTCCAGCTCGACCTGCAGGGGAGTATTGGACAGCAGTCTTGCCAGCTGTGTCTCGGTGGCTATCTTGGTGGGCATAAGATTGAGAAGTCCGATCCTGAGGGGACGGATATCCTGAGTGTGAGCTCTCAGCTCGTCCATCACGAAGATATTTTCACTTTTCAGAGTCTGGGCTGCGGGCAGTCCGGTAGGTATTTTGATAGGCATTTATATGCTCCTTAAGGCTTATTTCACCTGCTCAAGAGCCTGCTTGAGGTCGGCGATAAGATCCTCTTTGCTCTCAAGACCGACAGACAGACGTACAAGATCGGCGCCCACGCCTGCGGCATTGAGCTCCTCGTCGGTCATCTGACGGTGTGTGCTGCTGGCGGGATGCAGACAGCAGGTGCGTGCGTCGGCAACGTGGGTTGCGACGGCACCCAGCTTGAGTGCCTTCATAAAGCTCTCGGCTGCCTTTCTGCCGCCCTTTACACCAAAGGATACAACGCCGCAGGAGCCTTTGGGAAGATACTTCTGTGCAAGCTCGTAATATTTGTCGCCCTCAAGACCGCTGTAGCGTACCCAGGAGATCATAGGATGGCTGCTCAAAAACTGTGCCACGGCAAGTGCATTTTCACAATGGCGCTCCATACGGACGTGCAGGCTCTCAAGACCCAAGTTGAGCAGAAATGCGCTCTGGGGAGATGCGGTGGAGCCGAAATCGCGCATCAGCTGTGCGGTAGCCTTGGTGATATACGCACCCTTGCCGAAACGCTCGGTATATGTGATGCCGTGATAGCTGTCGTCGGGAGTGCACAGACCGGGGAATTTGTCGGCATAGGCGGTCCAGTCAAAATTGCCGCTGTCAACGATAACACCGCCTACAGCACTGCCGTGACCGTCCATATACTTGGTGGTGGAGTGGGTGACGATATCGCAGCCGAACTCAAAGGGACGGCAGAGTACAGGTGTCGCAAAGGTGTTGTCAACGATAAGAGGAACACCGTGAGCGTGTGCGGCAGAAGCAAACTTCTCAATATCCAGTACGGTGAGGGCTGGGTTTGCGATGGTCTCACCGAACACAGCCTTGGTGTTGGGCTTGAATGCGGAGTTGAGCTCTTCTTCGGTGCAGTCGGGGGATACGAAGGTGAAATCGATGCCCATCTTCTTCATAGTGACGGAGAACAGATTAAAAGTACCGCCGTATATGCTGCTGCTTGCGACAACGTGGTCACCGCAGGTGGCTATATTGAATATGGCGTAGAAGTTTGCTGCCTGACCGGAGGAGGTGAGCATCGCGGCTGCGCCGCCCTCAAGCTCACAGATTTTTGCCGCAACGTAGTCGCAGGTGGGGTTCTGCAGACGGCTGTAAAAATATCCGTTTGCCTCAAGATCGAACAGCTTGCCCATATCCTCGCTGGTGTCATATTTGAAAGTGGTGGACTGGACTATAGGTATCTGTCTGGGTTCACCGTTTTTGGGCCGATAGCCGCCCTGCACACAGGTTGTTTCTATTCGCTTGCTCATAAAAAATACCCCTTTTTATTGGATGATTTGTTTAAGTAACAGATATACGAATTATATTATCAATGTTTTTAATCTTTGTCAACGGCAAGGCGCTAATAGTGGCGTAAAACTATTGCAAAATTTGAAATGAAACTATATAATATATATTCAGGAGTGTTATACACTTGAATGAGGGAAAGGATGAAGAACATGCAGCACAAAAGCGATATAGAAATTGCACAGAGCGCAAATATGCTTCCCATCGGTGAAATAGCAGCAAAGCTGGGACTTAAGGAGTCCGATTACGAATGCTACGGTAAATATAAGGCAAAGATCAACCCCGAGGCGGCAGCCGGCAAAACAGACAGCAAGCTTATTCTTGTTACTGCCATCAGCCCCACCCCGGCAGGCGAGGGAAAGACCACTACCAGCGTAGGTCTTTGTGACGGTCTCAGCCGTATCGGCAAAAAAACCGTTGCCGCACTCAGAGAGCCTTCTCTGGGTCCTGTTTTCGGCGTCAAGGGCGGCGCGGCAGGCGGCGGTTATGCCCAGGTCGTTCCTATGGAGGATCTCAACCTGCACTTTACCGGCGATTTGCATGCGGTTACCGCGGCAAACAATCTGCTGTCTGCAATGATCGATAACCATATCCATCAGGGCAACGAGCTGGGCATTGACCCTAAGCGGATCACCTGGCGCAGATGCCTTGATATGAACGACCGTGCCCTCCGCAGTATCCTTTGCGGCCTGGGCGGCACAGCCAACGGTGCTATCCGTGACGACGGTTTTGATATCACTGCCGCTTCGGAGGTTATGGCTGTTCTCTGTCTTGCAAGTGACCTTAAGGATCTCAAGGAGCGTTTCGGCAGGATAGTTATCGGTTACACCTACGACAAGAAGCCCGTAACCGCATCACAGCTCAAGGCTGAGGGTGCTATGGCTTGTCTGTTCCGTGAGGCTATCAAGCCCAATCTCGTCCAGACCCTTGAGGGAACCCCCGTTCTTATCCACGGCGGTCCTTTTGCCAATATTGCACACGGTTGTAACTCCGTCGTTGCCACCAAGACGGCTATGGCGCTGGGCGACTACGTTGTTACCGAAGCAGGCTTCGGTGCCGATCTGGGTGCAGAAAAGTTTTTGGACATCAAGTGCCGCGCAGCAGGCATTGAACCCGATGCAGTTGTCATCGTTGCCACCGTCCGCGGCCTTAAGCATCACGGCGGCGTCAAGAAGCCCGATCTGACTACTCCCAACACCGATGCGCTCAAAGCAGGACTGCCCAATCTTATGCGTCATGTCCATAATATCACCGAGGTATTCTGCAAGCCCGCTGTAGTCGCCATCAACAGATTCCCCACCGACAGCGACGAAGAGGTGGAGTGTGTCAAGCAGGCATGCCTCGAGCAGGGTGTTGAGGCAGTTCTCAACGATTCGTGGAAATTAGGCGGCGAGGGTGCCGTTGAGCTTGCTCACAAGGTGGTTGAGCTGTGCGAAAAGCCTTCCAAGCTGCAGTTTACATACGATCTGGAGGACAGCATTCAGGTAAAACTTGACAAGATTGTGCAGAAGATCTACGGCGGAGACAAGGCTGTGCTGACTGCCGATGCCAAGAGCCAGCTCAAGCGTCTGCGTGAAATGGGCGCTGACAAGCTGCCCATATGCGTTGCAAAGACCCAGTACAGCTTCTCCGACGATCAGGGCAAGCTGGGCGCACCCGAGGGATTCAAGGTCACGGTGCGCAATCTCAAGGTCAGCGCAGGTGCAGGCTTCGTGGTCGCTCTTACCGGCGATATTATGACTATGCCCGGTCTGCCCAAGGTACCCTCTGCCGAGCTTATTGATATTGACGAAAAGGGCACCATCAGCGGTCTGTTCTGATAAGTGTTTTCAAGCCCGAGTATTTGAGTATTACAGGGAGGTGCAGATATGGACAAAAAACTGTCCAGAATGCTTTCTTCGAGCTCTATTCTGTCCTTTGTGCTTCTTGTGGTGTTTGCAGGTATTACTGCACTCTTTCTCAAGTCATATTACGTTGCCATAGGAGAGGGTGTTGCCATAGTCGCAATGTTCATCTTCTATACCATCAGAACCAGAAAAAGAGCCAAAGATATCCGTAAATATGTAGAAGATCTTGCTTTTCAGATAGACGATGCATCCAAGCTGTCTATCGTAAACTTTCCGTTGCCTATTGCAATTTTGCGTCTGGACAGCGGCGAGGTCATATGGGGCAATAATCTCTTTTCTGAACTCAGCGGTAAAAAGGAGCATTTGTTCGAGGTTCATATCAAAGACATCTTCCCGAGCTTTGATACAAAATGGCTTATGGAGGGCAAGCAGATCTGCCCCTATGACGTTGAGCTCAACGGCAAGAACTATAATGTCTACGGTAATATCGTAGACAGCCCGTCGGATAACGGCAGGACTTTGCTTGCCACTCTGTTTTTGGTAGACATTACCGATTACTCCGATCTCAGACTCAAGCACGACAAGAGCCGTCCCGTTGTTTCGATAATCGTTGTTGACAGCTATGACGAGCTGTACAAGGGGCTCAGCGAGTCTGAACGCTCCTCGCTTACGGCAAGCATCGACTCTGTTATTACCGGTTGGGCTCAGCCTACGGGCGGTATAGTCCGCAGGCTTGACCGTGACAGATATCTGTTTATCTTTGAACATCAGGACTATATAGATATTGCCGCAGGCAAGTTCTCCGTTCTTGACGAGATGAAGAAACTGACCAACAGTCAGGGAATCACCGCGACTCTGTCCATCGGTATAGGCAGAGGTGCTGACGCAAGCTTCGGTGAGCTTTACAGATACGCAAGTATGGGTATCGATATGGCGCTCTCCAGAGGCGGTGATCAGGTCGTTATCAAAACCAAGAACAAGTATGAGTTCTTTGGCGGCAAGACAAAGCAGGTTGAAAAACGCACCAAGGTCAAAGCACGTGTTACCGCCAATGCGCTCAAGCAGTTTATCAACGAGTCCGACCATATTTTTATTATGGGTCACAAGTTCTCCGATCTTGACTGTATCGGTGCGGCTGCGGGTATTTGCTCGGTGGTAAGAGCCTGCGGTAAGAAGCCGTATATTATTACCGACCGTGTCAAGAGCAATGCAGGCGAGCTTATAGATGCGTTGATGGCTAATCCTCTGTACGAGGGCGTATTCATCAGCGAGAGCGATGCTATCGTTATGGCAAACGCCCAGTCGCTGTGCATTGTCGTTGACACCTGCCGTCCCGATATCGTTGAAGCTCCCGAGCTTCTGCAGACCGTTCAGAGGGTCGCGCTTATAGACCACCACAGAAGAGCGGCTGATTTTATAGAGGACAGCGACATTACCCTGCACGAGACCTATGCCTCCAGCGCATCCGAGCTGGTCGCCGAACTGCTGCAGTATATCGTTGCGCCGAGGGATATTCTCAAGATCGAGGCAGAGGCTATGCTTTCGGGTATAGTTCTTGATACAAAGAGCTTTACTCTGCACACAGGTGTCAGAACCTTTGAGGCAGCGGCATATCTCAAACAGCTGGGCGCTGACACTCTTGAGGTCAAGCGTATGTTCGGCGGAGATATGGAAATGTACGTCAAAAAATACAGTATAATCTCCAAAGCCAAGGAGATAGCACCCGGTATCTCACTTGCCGTTGTAAACGAGCAGGTGGAGCGCGCGGTGGCATCTATGGCGGCAGACGAGATGATGGGTATAGCCAGAATGAAGGCATCCATAGTCGTGTTCCAGGAGGGTAACGGTTGTGCCGTGTCCGCACGTTCCTACGGTGATGTCAACGTTCAGGTACTTATGGAAAAGATCGGCGGCGGCGGCAGCCTCAATATGGCAGGTGCGCAGTTTGCCGATAAGAAACCTGCCGAGGTTGCCAAAATGATCAGCGCAGCCGTGGCAGCATATAATGCTGAGCTGGAGTCCGGTATGCAGCAAAGAAAGGAAGAAGACAAATAATGAAAGTAATTTTATTGCAGGATGTAAAAGCGCAGGGCAAAAAGGGTGAGATGATCAACGTTTCCGACGGTTATGCAAGAAACTTTCTGTTCCCCCGCAAGCTTGCTATGGAAGCAACGACCGACGCCCTCAATGCAAAGAAGAACGCCGACGAGGCTGCAGAGCGCAGAGCAAGACTGGAAAAGGAGAATTCAATGAAGCTCCGCGATGAACTGCCCTCGAAGCCCGTCAAGATCTATGCAAAAGCAGGTACGGGCGGCAGACTGTTCGGCTCCGTTACGACCAAGGAGGTCTCCGAAGAACTCAAAAAACAGTACGGAATAGATATCCCCAAGGCAAAGCTTGTTCAGGACGAGGCTATCAAGTCCTTTGGTACCTATGAGATCAAAGCCAAGCTGGCAGGCGAGATTACCGCTACGGTCACCGTTCAGGTATTTGAGGCAAAAGTATAATAAATCTTTAGTTGTGGAGGTCGCATATGGACGATCTGCTGACACGTCAGATCCCTTACAGCGCAGAGGCAGAGCAGGCTGTTTTAGGCTCGGTGCTTATTGATCCCGAAAAAACGGGAGATCTGATGGAATTACTTACACCAAACGATTTTTATCTGGAAACCAACAGAATAATCTTTGAGACTATAAGCGACCTTTTTACTGCGGGAAAGACCGTCGACCCCGTAGTTCTTCTTGACGAGCTTATTTTCCGAGGCCACGGCAGCAAGGTCAACCGCGACTATTTTATGCAGCTTATTGACAGCACGCCTACCGCCGCCAATATCAAAGAATACGCGTCTATCGTGCGTGGCAAGAGTATGCTCAGAGAGCTTCAGGGCGTAGCTGACGATATTATAGAGTCTACACGTTCTCAGCAGGAAGATCCCCAGACGGTCGCCGATCTTGCTGAACAGAGGATCTATGCCGTGCGTCAGGGCAGGGAGGTCAAGTCTTTTACTCCCGTGTCCGAGGCTATCAAGTCGGTATATTCCAATCTTGACGAGCTTGCGTCTGCTCCCGGTCAGCTTCCCGGTCTGCCTACGGGCATCAGAGAGCTTGACAATTATATAGGCGGTCTTAACAAGAGCGACCTTATCCTGCTTGCCGCCCGTCCCGGTATGGGTAAAACAGCGTTTGCCATGAATATGGCGCTCAACGCCGCAAAAAAGACCCGCAAGACTGTGGTGTTTTTCCAGCTTGAGATGTCTGCCGAGCAGATCGCAACAAGACTGCTGTCAAGTGAGGGACATATAGACAGTAAGAAGCTGCGTATGGGCACTCTTGAGGACAGTGACTGGATGGATATGGCTGATGCGACCAAGACTCTCAGTGAGCTTCCTATCCTGCTTGACGATAACTCGGGTATTTCGGTTGCCGAGATGAAGGCGAAGTGCCGCAGACTCGGTGACAAGCTTGGTCTTATCGTCATCGACTACCTGCAGCTGATGCGCGCTCCGGGATTCAAGGGTGGAGACAACCGCGTGCAGGAGGTCGCCGAGATATCCCGTTCACTCAAGATAATGGCAAAAGATCTGGGCGTTCCCGTTCTTTGCTGTTCACAGCTTTCCCGCGGTCCGGAAAAGCGTCCCAATAAGAAACCTATGCTTTCCGACCTGCGTGAATCAGGCTCCATTGAGCAGGATGCAGATATCGTTCTTTTCCTGTACAGAGAGGACTATTATAACGAAGAGGGTAAGCCCAAGACCAACTCGGCAGATCTGATCGTTGCAAAAAACCGCCACGGTGAAACGGGTGAGATCAAGCTGCAGTGGGTCGGTCAGTACTCCACCTTCGTTTCCAGAGAAACCATACACGATGAAGGTCTCTGATACTTTAGGCAAGTATAAAATGATATCGGGCACCGAGCGTGTGCTTTGCGCCCTTTCGGGCGGTATGGATTCGGTTGTCCTTACGCATTATCTTGCCACCCACGCAAATGAGCTTGGCATAACCGTATGTGCCGCGCATTTTTCACACGGTATCCGCAAGGATGCCGCGCAGCAAGAAAAAGAGCTGTGTATATCGTTATGCACCTCACTTGGTATTGAGCTTGTCTGCGGAGAGGGAGACAGTATAGAATATGCCGCAGCCAACAGGATGGGTATAGAGCAGGCGGCGCGGGAGCTCAGATACGCTTTTTTGCGGGATGCTGCTGTAAGTCTGAATGCAAAAAAGATCGCTACAGCCCATCACGCGAACGATAATGCCGAAACGGTCATTATGAATGCCTGCCGCGGAGCGTCTGTCAAGGGTATGTGCGGTATACCGCCGGTACGAGATGAGTTTATCAGACCGCTTATTGATACCGTACGCAGTGAGATCGAGGAGTATGCGGCAGAGTATGGGTTGAGCTACGCTTTGGATGCTACCAATTTTGAACCCTGCTGCAGACGTAACGGGATCAGATTGCTGCTTCTGCCGAAATGGCGGGAGAGATATCCCGGTATTGACGGTCTGCTTAATAGGTTTTCGTCTGTCGCAAGAGTGTATAATGGCGTCGTTGAATGTAAAGCAAATTCGCTTGTCAGCGCTTGCAAACTCGACGATGATGAGGTTATCATTCCTCTTCGTGATATGCTGGGTGCGGAAGAGTGTGTCAGATCAAGAGCATTTGAGATACTGTGCCGCAAAGCAGGTTCTGATACGATGCTGACGAGCAGGCATATAAATGCGTTGCACCGTCTGTGCCTGTCAGACGATCCGTCTGCATCGGCAGATATACCGTCACTCAGGGTGTCACGCAGATATGACAGCCTTGTTTTTGCAAAACCCGTATGTAAACCCTCTGCGGTGGAAACAATAATACGAATAGGCGATAGGTTACGCTTTGGGGATTGGGAGGTCACCGCAGCTGATGGCAAAATTCCCGGTTCGATCCTGCTTGACAAACCCAAACTTAACTTTCCGCTTATTCTTCGTCCAAGACGTGAGGGAGACCGTATCACGCACAACAATATCAATAAATCTGTAAAAAAACTTATGATCGAGTATAAGATCCCAAAAGAAATGCGTGACAATACGCCGCTTTTGGTTGATAATAATAGGGTAGTTGCAATTGCGGGCATCGGCTTTGACCGACGCTATGCACCGAATGATGACACAAATATAATTTCAATAAATTTTCGGAGGATAAGATAATGAAGAATCTTATGGATGACACAAATGGTGTTCTGATCAGTCGCGAGGAGATATCTGCCGTTGTTAAGAGACTCGGCAAGGAGATTTCTGCCGATTACGAAGGAAAGACTCCAATTATGGTTTCTATCCTGAAGGGCGCTTTTATTTTTATGGCTGACCTTGTCCGTGAGGTCACCGTACCCTGCAGTATTGACTTTATGTGCGTTTCCAGTTACGGCAGCGGAGCAGAAACAAGCGGCAGAGTCAAGATTATTAAGGATTTAGACACAAATATTGACGGAAAAGATGTTATAATCGTTGAGGATATCCTTGACAGCGGTGTTACACTTTCTCATCTTATCAAACTTCTTTCTGCGAGAAACCCCAATTCTATCAAGGTCTGCACTCTGTTTGATAAGCCTGAGAGACATAAGGTTGAGATCAATCCCGCCTACAAGGGTCTGGATGTTCCCAATGAGTTTATCGTAGGCTATGGCCTTGACTATGCCGAGCAGTACCGCAACCTGCCCGACGTTTGTGTGCTCAAGCCTGAGATATACGCATAATCTACATAAATCGGCAAAGGAGCTGATGTATTCTTGAACAATACACCTACAAACCGTACCCCTTCGGGAAAAAAGAAAAAGGGAATAGGACTTTATATCCTGATAATGCTTGTGCTCATCGGTACTCTGGTGGCAACACTGGGCGGATTCGGTGACAAGAGTGAGCAGCCCTCTTATGATGAAATACTCGGTTACTTCCGTGACGGTGAGGTCGTCGAGTTTACTATAGACGGCATAGATCTTCAGGCAAAGCTCAAAGACGGAAAGATCGTTAACTACCGCATACCCAGTATCAGCGTGTTCCTCAATGACGCGGGTGAATGGATAGAGCGCGACAGAAATGCAGGAACCCTCAAGCAGAATTACGTAGTGGAGACTGTGTCCTGGTGGGCAAGTATGTTGCCTTATCTTCTTATCATCGGCGTATTTATCATTTTCTGGGTCGTTATGATGAACCGTCAGGACGGTGGCAAAAACGCAATGAACTTTGGCAAATCCCGTGCCAAGATGGCAACCGAGGAGAATACCAAGGTCAACTTCAATGACGTTGCAGGTGCCGACGAAGAAAAGAAAGATCTTGAGGAGATCGTAGACTTTCTCAAAGACCCCAAGCGCTTTTTGGAGCTTGGAGCACGTATACCCAAGGGCGTACTGCTCGTAGGCCCTCCGGGTACAGGTAAGACCCTTATCGCGAAAGCGGTTGCAGGTGAGGCCGGTGTGCCTTTCTTCTCCATTTCCGGTTCTGACTTTGTTGAGCTGTACGTCGGTGTTGGTGCATCACGTGTCCGTGATCTGTTCTCTACTGCCAAAAAGCACGCACCCGCCATCATCTTTATAGATGAGATAGATGCTGTGGGCCGCAGGCGCGGCGCAGGTCTGGGCGGCGGTCACGACGAGCGTGAGCAGACCCTCAATCAGCTGCTTGTAGAGATGGACGGTTTTGGCAACAATACGGGAGTTATCGTTATTGCCGCCACCAACCGTGCTGATATCCTCGACCCCGCACTTCTCCGTCCCGGCAGATTTGACCGTGAGATATACATCGGTGTTCCCGACATCAAGGGCAGAGAGGCAATACTCAAGGTCCATTCCGCCAAGAAGCCTTTTGAGGACGATATCAGCTTTGAATCCATTGCACGAAGCACGGTTGGATTCACCGGTGCTGATCTTGAGAATCTTCTTAACGAAGCCGCACTGCTGGCTGCAAGAGCAGGCAAAAAGAAGATCGGCAACCGTGAAATAGAAGAAGCCTTCATCAAGGTAATTATGGGCAACGAGAAGAAGAACCGTGTTATCTCCGAGCGTGAGCGCAGGCTGACCGCATACCACGAGGCAGGTCATGCAATTACGGCCAGACTTCTGCCTACCCAGGACCCCGTTCAGCAGATATCCATCATTCCCAGAGGCAGAGCGGGAGGTTTTACTCTCAATATGCCCAAGGAAGACAAGTACACCTCATCCAAGAACGAAATGCTCGATCAGATCGTTGTGCTTCTCGGCGGAAGAGCAGCCGAAAAGCTGCGTATGGATGATATCTCCACGGGTGCATCCAACGATATCGAGCGAGCAAGTGAGCTTGCCCGCAAGATGGTCACCAAGTTCGGTATGAGTGACAGACTCGGACCTATCTGCTTCGGCTCCGATCACGATGAGGTGTTCCTCGGCAGAGACTTTACCACCTCCAAGAATATGTCTGACGGCACTGCCAAGGTCATCGACGAGGAGATCAAGGCTCTTATCGACAGTGCATACGAGAGATCGCTTCAGCTTCTCAATGACAATATGCCCGCACTTGAGAGAGTGGCTGCATATCTGCTTGAACACGAGACTATGTATGCCAAGGAGTTCGAGCTGGTATTCAACGGAGAACCCGTACCCGAAAAGGTCGAGGAAACACCCGTTCAGCCCGAAACAGACAAGGCGGAGAAACCCGCTGCTGACGCAAACGAGACCTCGAACTAAACGATATACCGCCTCAAAACATTTTGGTTTTGAGGCGGTTTTTGCACAGGAGGTATTATGAACGTAAAATTTCCATCAGGTGCAGGATTTATAATAGACAGACTCAAAGAACACGGCTATGACGCGTATTTTGTGGGCGGTTGTGTCCGTGATGCTCTTATGGGCAGGGAGTGCTGTGATTGGGATATAACCACGTCTGCTCATCCTGACAGAGTATGCGAGATATTTGCTTCATACAAAGTCATCAGGACGGGGATAGTTCACGGGACTGTCACGGTTATAATAGATGGGCAGGGATATGAGGTAACAACCTTCCGCGCCGACGGTGAGTATAAGGATCACAGACACCCCGACAGTGTCATTTATGCAGGCAGGGTAGAGGATGATCTGTCGCGCAGGGATTTTACCGTTAATTCGATGGCATATAATGAGCAGACGGGAACGGTTGACCTTTTCGGAGGACAGAGTGATATCGACAACAAGCTCATCCGCGCCGTTGGCGACCCCTGCAAGAGGTTTGAGGAGGATGCATTGCGTATCCTGAGAGGTTTGCGGTTTGCATCTCAGCTGGGATTTGATATCGAGCCCGGTACGGCTGACGCCATGCGAAAGTGCAGGGGGCTTATACGGTGTGTATCAGGGGAGCGTATATATCAGGAGATATGCAAGCTTATTATGGGTGACAATGCCCTTAAGGTGATGCTTGAATATGCCGATATTATTGCCGTTGCCGTGCCTGAGATCGCTCCTGCGGTGGGATTTGATCAGAGAAACAAGCATCATATATACACCGTTTGGGATCATACGGCTTACGCTGTCGCAAACTCGCCAAAAGATTTGATATGCCGCCTCGTTATGCTTCTGCACGACAGCGCAAAGCCTGATACCTTTACAGTTGATGCCAAGGGTACGGGTCACTTTTACGGACACGCTGTATTAAGCGCCCAAAAGGCAGAAAGATTTTTTGAAAGAAGCGGAGAGCGCAGCAGTATAAGAAACCGTGTGTGCAGACTTATACATCTGCACGACAGCGATTTGTTTTCGGGTGAGCGGAGCATCAAGCGGTGGCTTTACAAACTTGGGGAAGATGATCTCTTAAGACTTCTAGATATCAAAAAAGCCGACAGTTCTGCCCAGGCGCCCGAGTACAGAAACAGACTATCGGAGCTTGAAAAAACAAGGACCAAAGTAAATGATATCATCGGGCAAAAGCCCTGCGTTACAAAATCAATGCTTGCGGTAAACGGCAACGATATTATGGCTGTAGGTGCTTCGGGGGAGCAGATCGGCAGGGTTCTTGACCTGCTGATGGATGCTGTTATCGATAACAGATGCGAAAACACAAAAAATGCTCTGCTGAATTATGCCGATACACTTATTAAGCAGGATTGATTATGCGTCTCAACTGTGTTACAATAAATTAAATCGTGTCAAGAGGATTTGATTATGAAAAAGATAGCTATTCTGTTGTTATTGATATGTTTTGTGGTGACTGCCGCCTGCGTCAGGATTCTTGTCACCGATAATTCCGCACGGCTTGACGATAACAGTGATTCCGTATCGGACAAAAACGATAACAACGCGGGTGATATATCCATTGATGACAATAACGAAGTCAAAGACCCGGCAGGTGACGATATCGGAAATACCGATACCGAAACGCCTGACAATAATACGGATGCAGGTGATCAGGGCGCGCAGGATCCCGATGATACTGAAGAGCCCAAGAATAAGATCGTCAAAATAGTAGCCGCAGGTGATAATCTGCTGCATAATACCATTTCTTTTGATGCAAAGCAGGAGGACGGCACCTATGATTTCTCGTCCATCTATACCCGTATTGCACCCATTACTTCGGCTGCTGATATTTCGTTTATCAATCAGGAGATAATGCTGACGGGCAAGATCAGCGGATATCCCCGTATGGAAGCACCAGCCGAAGTTGCCGATGCACTTATCGGTGCGGGCTTCAACGTTATCAATCTTGCCACCAATCATACTCTTGACAAGGGAGAGGACGGTCTGGCCGCCTGCCTCAAAAACGTCAAAGAGCGTGATTTTGAGGCTGTTTTAGGCGCGTATGAGACAGAGGAGGAGTCTAAGACTCCCATACTGCTCGAAAAGAACGGTGTTACCTTCGGCTTTTTGTCATATACCTATGATATGAACGGATATACACTTTCTGAGGGAAACGAGTGGAAGGTCGACCTGATCAATATGTCCAAAATGAAGCAGGACGTACGGAATATCCGACCTTTGTGTGATTACTTAATCGTTTCGATGCATTGGGGAACGGAGTATATGACTACCCCTTCTGATGATCAGCGGAATCTTGCACAGCTGCTGTGCGACAATGGCGCCGATCTGATAATCGGCACCCATCCTCATGTGTTGCAGCCGCTGGAAACAATAACCTCCACCAACGGTGAGCGCCAAACGGTCTGCGCCTGGTCGCTTGGAAATTTTATCTCCAATCAGCATAAGCTTTCAACTATGCTTGGCGGTATGCTTCAGGTAGAGCTGGAGTTTGACGAGGACAATAACCCGGTAGGTATAAGAGCAAACATTATTCCCACAGTCACCCAGTATGACGATGACGCAAAGAACTATGAAATATATCTTTTGAGCGAATATACGGAGGACCTTGCCGCCGTTCACGGTATCAGACTGCACGCAAGCGAACCTCTTTCACTTGCCTTTCTCAACGAGCTTGCACAAAGTGTTTTGGGAGATTCCATAGCTGATGAAATTTATTGACGGGATAGACGTAGCCAACAGATTTTTTCTCGCGCCGATGGCGGGAGTGACTGATTATGCATTCAGAACGGTCTGTGCCCGTCAGGGCGCTGCTTTGTGCTATACAGAAATGGTCAGCGCCAAAGCCCTCTGCTACAATGACAGAAAAACCGCAATTTTGCTTGATATTGACGGTGAGCACAGACCGTGCTTTGCCCAGATATTCGGCAGCGAGCCCGATATATGTGCCAAAGGTGCTCGGCTTGCTCTTGAGATCAGCCACGCTGACGGTATTGATATCAATATGGGCTGTCCTATGCCCAAAATAGTCAAAAACGGTGAGGGAAGCGCGCTTATGCGTGATACGGACAGGATATACGATATCGTAAAATCCGTCAAAAACGCCGTTGATGTTCCCGTTACGGTCAAGATACGTGCAGGTTATGACGCGGAGCATATCAACGCCGTATCTGCAGCTCTTGCGGCGCAGGAGGCCGGTGCGGCGGCTATAGGCGTACACGGCAGGACCAGAGAACAGCTGTACACGGGTATAAGCGACAGAGGGGTGATAGCCTCTGTCAAAAAAGCCGTCACCGTACCCGTTATTGCCAGCGGAGATGCGTTTTCGGCGCAGGACTGTATGGATATACTCAGAGATACCGGTGCCGATTTTGTTATGATAGCCAGAGGGGCGCAGGGGAACCCGCATATTTTTGCCCAATGTATTGCGATGTATGAGGGCAAACCGATGCCTGAACTGACATGTCGGAGTCTGATGGAGTCTCTTTTAAGTCAGGCGGAGATCGCCTGCAGACACAAGGGTGAGCGCAAGGCCATTGCCGAACTGCGAAAGCATACGCTGTGGTATCTGGGCAATCTGCGCGGAGCCAAATCTCTCAAAGTCAAAGCCTCAATGATAAACAGCCTTGAGGAGCTTAAAACTGTTTGTGATATCGCGATAAACGAAGGATTACAACCGAGGGGGTGAAGATCGCCTTGATTGGTACTGATATAGTGGCACGTGCGCAAAAGGGCGACCACGACGCCTTTGAGCAGATCGTCACAGCATTCGAGAAAAAAGTATATAATATGGCGCTGCGCTATACCAATGACCCCGAAGATGCTCTTGATATTTCTCAGGAGGTTTTTTTGAGGGTCTATAGGTTTTTGCCTAACTATAAGGGCAACAGTACCCTGTCTACGTGGATATACAGAATTACAATGAACGTATGCCATGATACCGCAGGCAAAAAGAGCAATCTGAATGAACTATCGTTGGATGCGGGCGATGATGACGAAAAGCCTATCACCGAGATATCGGATGTGCGTTTTGACCCCGAAAAAGAGTTCGAAAGAAAGCAGACAAAAGAGCTTATCGCGCGTGGGATAGCATTGCTGGACAGTGAACAGCGCGACGCGATCATTATGCGAGATATAAACGGAATGTCCTATGATGAGATCGCCGACGTGCTGGGATTGAGCCAAGGCACGGTAAAATCGCGTATTTTCAGAGCAAGAGAAAAATTAAAAAATTTTTTGATAAAAAACGGGAACTTTTTTGAAGAAATGCAGTCAAACTATAACGAAGAACCAAGAAAGGAGGATCGGCGTCGATGAACTGTGAAGATTATGGGGTATTAATGAATATGGTCATAGACGGTGAAGCTTCTCCTGAGGATGAATGGCTGCTTTCCGAGCATCTCAAAGTATGCCGGGCGTGTCGTGATGAATATGCACGACTCAATGCTGTTGCCCTGCAGATGCGTCAGATGCAGGAAGATGTTCCCGAGTGCCTGCATAGCAGGATTATGTCGGGAATAAAGGGGAAGAAGCCTGTCAGGATACCTATGATCCGTGTCAAAACCATCGCTATGGTGGCAGCTGCCTGCCTGGTCATTGCAGCAGCAGGTGTATTTATGCCTTCGATGAGCAACTTTTTTGCCACCAAGGATGACGTTTTTGCCGAGGCTAATTATTCCGGATCAAATGCTGTTGATTCTGCGCCCCAAAGTCCCACTTCGATTGAAAAGTATTATGCTGCAGACGGCGATTACGGTTATATCGCAGAAAAAAACAATTCCGATAACGCACAGCCTTCTGATGACAGTGCCGACTCATCTGACGGAAGTGATCCATCCAAGCCTGATAAAGTTGATTCTGCAACCACATCAGGTCATTTTGTACAGTCGGGTGTTTATGTTTTGGAAGGCAATGGAGTACTTCCTGCACAGCTTGACGCTTATCAGCCTGTTTATCTCAACGGAGAGGTCGTTTTTTGCTTTGATGATGCAGGGCAGGCCAAAATAGCGTATTCTGCTCTTGTGGACAATGGGTTCAGCAAACTGTCTGAGTATCAGTTGAGCGATGAATGTATGAAGCTTGCCGGACAATGTCAGACTGCCGTTATAGTGATACTCAAATAAGCGATATGAAAAAGAACGGTATTGTATTGGTCCTGCTTATCGTCTGTCTGCTTATGTTTTCTTCATGCAAGCTGCTCAGGAGTGATCACACGACCTATTTTTCAAGAGAACATGAGGAACCGGATAACACACGCAATGCAGTTGTCAGCGGAATAAACAGCTACGACACACTTTGCAAGGCGATGGAAGACGTTATTGCAAAGGTGCAGACCGAGGTCAGCCTGGTGGTAGTCAACTATGACGGTAACCTGCACAACGATCTTGATAAGCTGTCCGAATATATCACGGGGCAGTATCCGTTGGGCATATACGGCGTATCATCGGTAAACTTCACCACAAGCTTTATCACTACCTATTGCATGGTCGAGACCAAGATCACGTACAGCAAACCGTACGAGGATATGAGGGGAATAGTACAGGTCATTTCTGATGACGAGATGTGCAGTCTGTTCGGCTCAATGATAAGATCACGTGATTTGCACAGAGCATATTATCTTAACGGATGCGACCTTACAAGTGATGATCTGCATAGGGTTTTCTATAAGGCTTGGTGTGAATCCGGTTATTACGCATATGGTGTAAAGGATGTAAGCATTACACTATATCAGCAGGAAAACAGTCAGTCCTGCGTTATAGACGTCAATATGTCTCTCATAGATTCCATACTTGATACTGAGGATACAGTCAAAAAGACCGTTGACGCATCCCAAATGGTCGTACATGACTGCGCCTACGTTGAGACCGAAGATAAGGTCAGATATGTTTTGGAATGGATAAAGAACAGCGTCTATTACGACGCATATGCCACAGAGGAATTTAATGACGTGCAGGGCGATATGCCCAAGATGATCAATTACACTGCATCGGGTGCATTGCTGAATGGCAGCGCATCCCAATCGGGAATTACCATTGCGGCATCGGTGATGCTTGAAGAGTTGGGTGTAAAAAATCAGGTCATATGCGGTCTTGTTGACGGTCAGCAGTATTTTTGGCTTGCTTTGTATTATGGCGGACAGATGAGATTTGTTGACGTAAGTGCGTTTTACGGCAGTCAGTATGACGAGTGTATAATTGATATCGCGTCTGCAAAAGGCCGATACAAATGGGACGAAAGTTTATATAGCTTCAACTGAAAAAGCGGCATTATACTGCCGCTTTTTTTCGTAAAAAACTATTATTTTTTGAAAAAAAGTGCTATAATCTCTGTGGACCGAAAATTATGTGCAATAGTGGAGATAGTATCGTATGTTGTTCAGACCTATAGGTATAGAGGATAAGGAAGTGTATGAAAAAGCCTTTGCCAAACATAGCGGCAAAGGTTGTGAGTTTTCTTTTGCCAACCTTATTTTATGGGGAGAGAGGTTGATAGCATTCTGCGACGATCATATCGTATGGCGTTCTCTTTTTGACGGCAGATGGTATTATACTTTGCTTCTTGGTGAAAGTGACAAGAGTCGGGTCATCGAAGAGGTCATCAAGGATGCGCAGGATCTGGGCATTGAGCTTGTTTTTATCGGTGTCTACGAAAACGAAAAGAGCGTATTGCAGCAGCTTTATCCCGGCAGATTTGACTACACTTTCTCAAGAGGGTCGTTTGACTACGTGTATAGCATAGACGATCTTGCAGATCTGAGCGGCAAGAAATACCACAGAAAGCGTAATCATATCAGCCAATTCCAAAAAGCGTGTCCCGAGTACAGGGTATGTGAGATCACACCCGATCTTTTGCCTCAGGTAGAGCAAATGGCGGAGATATGGTATGAAAAGCGCAGGGAGGATACACCTGACGTTGATTTTGAAGCCGAAAAAACGGCGTTGCATCGCGCCGTCAGCAATTATACGGCACTTGATATGGATGGGCTCGTGCTGATGTGCGGTGACAGAATAATAGCTTTTACAATGGCAAGCCCCATGTCGGCAGATACATTGGACGTGCATTTTGAAAAAGCCGTTTCGGATATCAATGGTGGGTATGCAGCCATAAACTTTGAGTTTGCACGATATCTGCGGCTCAAGTATCCTCATATCAGGTTTTTGGACAGAGAAGAGGATATGGGCATTGAGGGTTTGCGCAAAGCCAAAGAGAGCTACTATCCCCATCATCTTATTGAAAAATACCGTGCACAGATGAAATAAAGCATATAAAAACTCGGCAGTGATTTACTGCCGAGTTTTCCTTTTAGTTTATAAGCTCTTCCGCAAGCGATCTTTTGGGAACGTAATGCACGTCGCTTTCATCTCTGTAGTAGGTGGTTTTGCCGTCTTTGGCTTCCACTATCCTGATATCCTCGTCACCCTTGCCGAGAGCAAGGATCAGAACGGGCTGCAGATGAGCGGGGAGAGCGAGAGCCTCGGACAGCTTATCGGCACTGAATGCACCGATCATACAGCCGTTTATGTCCATTGATGCAGCCGCAAGCATGATCGTCTGAGCACAGATGCCAACGTCTTTCATAAATCTGCTTGCATCCTCACCGCCCACAGTCTTGTCAAAGCATATTACGATGAATGCGGTGGGACGGTGACCTTCGTAAGGCAGCTTGTGGTTTGGAAGAGCGCCTGCCCAGCGTGTAATGGGCTGGATGATGCTGTTGGTCTGCTCGTCGCAGGACAGATAATACTTGAGCGGCTGAATATTTTGTGCTGCAGGGGTGAGGCGTGCGCAGTCTACAAGCTCCTCAAGCTGTTTGCGGGAGATTTTGACACTCTCGTCAAAACCGCGAAAGCTTCTGTTTTTGATCACAAGATCCTTGAATATCATATTAAAGTCTCCAATCTATCTCTTTCAGTCCGCAGGAGGACAGAAATTTGTTCGTCTTTGAAAAATGCCTGCATCCAAAGAACCCGTTATATGCTGACAGCGGGCTGGGATGTGCGCACTTGAGCACAAGATGGGATGGGTTGGTTATAAGTGTGCTTTTTGTGCCCGCATTGGCACCCCATAGTAAAAACACCATAGGAGTGCTTCGCTCGTTGAGGTGTCTGATTATGTTGTCGGTGATCATTTCCCATCCCTGACCCTTGTGTGAATTGGCCTGTCCTGCCCGTACGGTCAGTACGGCATTAAGCAGCAGCACGCCCTGCTTTGCCCAGCTTTCCAGACAGCCGTGGTCAGGTATGGGAATAGACAAGTCACTTTTTAGCTCCTTGAAAATATTCTGCAGAGAGGGCGGTGGGGGTACGCCTTTTTTTACGCTGAAGGACAGCCCGTGTGCCTGATTGGGCCCGTGGTACGGGTCCTGACCGATAATGACCACCTTGACACTTGAATAGGGGGTATATTTCAGTGCATTGAATATATCGTACATCCCCGGGTAGATGGTTCGGGTAGAATACTCGTCCTTGAGAAATCCGCGCAGGTGTAAGTATGCCTCAGACGAAAAGTCCTCCTTGAGTATTTCATCCCAGTCGTTGCCTATATGGACCATAATGCCATCCCTCCGATTTTCAGGCGTTGCGCAGGAGATTTCGGCCATTGCGTAAATCGGTGAGCTGACCGTCTTTTACTGCGATCTCGCCCATAACGAACACACTTTTTATGCCCTCACCGATAAGGGTGGGATTTACGTAATCGGCTTTATCGATTATCGTTTCGGGATCAAACAATACCATATCGGCGTCAAAACCTTCGCGTATAAGACCTTTGTTCTTCAAGTGATGGACGGCTGCGGGCATAGAGGTGATCTTTCGTATTGCTTCGGGCAGTGAAACTATCTTCCGTTCCCTGCAGTAGTGCCCCAGAAATTTTGTAAACGAGCCAAATGCCCTTGGGTGCAGACCGGTTGCTACGGGGGAATACAGACCGTCCGTGCCTACCATCGCACGGGGATGACTGAGAGCTGTTTCAACGTCCTCTTCGCACATTCTGTGGTAGATGCCGTTTGCCGTGTTGCGGTCGTCTATGAGAATATCGAACAGCACTTCGCAGGCGTCGACTCCTTGCTCTTTTGCAATATCGGGTAGGAATCTTCCCGTGTATTCGGGATGTGCAAGAGATGAGCCTACCATAGTATCGGAGAGATAGGTGTCGGCGTCTCTGCCGCACAATACCCGTTCTCTGACCTGCCTGCGGCTGACGGGATCTTTGAGCATATCCAGCATCCTGTCCAGCCCAAGAGCGTGCATATCCTGAGGAATAAATCTGCCCAGGGTCGTTGACGACGCAGTGTAGGGATACACGTCAAAGAATATATCAAGACCGTCGTTTACGGCTTTATCCACCATTTGTATTACCTGATTGATCTTGCCCCAATTCTGCTTGAAGATCACCTTTTGATGTGAGAGAACGAGTCTGACATTCGTGCGTCTTGCAACCTCGATCATTTCTGCAGTGGCTTCTATTATGGAGTCGCCGTCGTTGCGTATATGTGCACTGATATTGCCGCCGTATTGGGCAACTACCCTGGCAAGTTCGGTCATCTCGTCAATATCGGCATAGCTGCTGGGCGGATAAATAAGCCCGAAGGTAAGACCTAACGCGCCGTGCTCCATACATTCGCGCAGGCGGTCTTTCATTTGCTCCATCTCATTCTCTGTAGGCTTGCGGTTGTCATAGCCCATAACGGCGGCACGAAGAGAACCGTGACCGATATTATATGCTGCGTGATGCCCGAGAGGCAGGTCGGATGTCCTTAAAAATGCCGCAAAAGATCCTCTTGCCTCAACTGACGGATCAAAATCCTTGCCGCCTACAGTATCCATAACACGGATGAGATCCTGCTCGTGACCCTTGCCGGAAGGGAACGGACTCTGACCGCACTGACCAGCCACAACGGTGGTAATACCCTGCACCAGATTATTGTAGCCGCTTGGGTCCATTGTCATAAAACAGTCGAAGTGGCTGTGAGCATCAATAAAACCGGGAGAAAGAGACAGCCCGCAGGCGTCTATTGTTTCACGGGCAGGGGAAATAATGTTCTTTGCAACAAGTGCTATTTTGCCGTCAAGGACTGCAACGTCGGATAAATAATGCGGAGAACCCGTGCCGTCCAAAACAGCGGCATTTTTAATTATTAAGTCGTACATAGCCCAACAACCTCCGTTATTTGCTGTGATTTTAATCTGTGTTCATTATACCACGGTGCAGAGCCAAACACAATTATTCTTTTTGCCTCATAAGCTGTATCGAGCGGCAAACCGCAAGAAAGGAGCACTTTTTTTGAACAGCAGATACCAACCCTACAGGTATAACAGATGCTCATCCCAAAATAACGGTGGATGCAGCAGAATAGCACCATACAGCGATATGTCGGCAGAAGAACTGTCCAATCTTCCGCTGGCAATGGCATACGTTCCGTGGCAGGTATGGGGCGAGACCTATGACGCACAGAGAGCTTTTTGCCGCGGAACGATTTTTCCGCAGCTTGACTTGCCTTTTGGCTATGGAGGTTGATCTATGAACGACAGAGAATCAAAACTGCTTGCCGTCCAGCAGGCGGATTTCGTGCTGTATGATGCGGCACTGTTTCTGGACACTCATCCCGAATGTGTGGGGGCATTGGAGTTTTACAAGAATGCCAAGCTTGCATATCAGCAGGCAGCCGCTGAGTACGAGGGACAGTACGGGCCTCTGTCCCGCCGCAGCGCAAACGGAAGCACTTGTTGGAATTGGCTCAGTCAGCCCATGCCCTGGGAAAAGGAGGCATAAACTATGTGGGATTATGACAGAAAACTTCAGTACCCCGTAAAGATTAAGAACCCCGATGCCCGTGCAGCCAAGATAATCATTACCCAGTACGGAGGTCCCGACGGCGAGCTGGGCGCGTCTATGAGATATCTCTCCCAGCGTTTTGCAATGCCTAACCGTATGGCGGCAGGCTTGCTGACCGATATAGGAACCGAGGAGCTGGCACACTTCGAGATCATAGCCGCGATGGTATATCAGCTTACAAGAGGCCTGACCGTTGATCAGATTAAAGCGCAGGGGTTTGATGCGTATTTTGTTGATCATACAACGGGCATCTATACGGTTGCGGCATCGGGTGATCCGTGGACTGCCACCTATTTCCAGTCAAAAGGTGATGCTATTACCGATCTGCATGAGAATATGGCGGCCGAGCAAAAGGCAAGGACCACCTATGACAACATCCTGAGGCTTGTGGATGACCCTGATATCATCGAGCCCATCAAGTTCCTCAGAGAACGCGAGATAGTACACTATCAGCGATTCGGTGAGGCTTTGCGTACCGTTCAGGATCAGCTTGACAGCAGGAATTTCTATTTTAAGAATATTTCGTTCGACAATTAGTAATAAAAAGACCGTTCTACGTATATAGAACGGTCTTAATTTATGTTGCTGTACGAAGATCAGTCCATATATTTGTTGATAAAGTCATCAACAACGGGAAGTTTGATAGTGGACTGCTTGAGAGCAAGAACGCCCAGCATAATGAAAATAACGTTCTTGACAAGATTGACGAGGTTGAGCAGGAAGGAGAAAATGCTGAAGATCACGTTGAAGAACTGATAGTTGCGCAGATAGATGTCGAATACGTTGAGCAGATCATCAACGATGTTGAGAATGTCGGGAATAAGATCGATCACAAAGGGGAGGACGATGGCGACCGCTACGTAAACGACCAGAGACTTTACGGCGGATTTTTTGAGCCATATGTTCTCTTCGACGATGAGTATGTAGGCGATTACAGCCAGAGGAATGATGCTGGTGTTGAACAGATAGGTAAAATAGAGGATCGCGCAGAGAAGACCAACGGAGATACCAAGTTTGCTCTTTTGCATAGTAACTGCTCCTTTATTAATATTTTGATGACGTATTTATATAATAACACAGTACAAATAATATATCAAGGCAATTCAATATTTTACGAAATTGTGAATTTTAGCACTCTCGTATTGAGAGTGCTAAAAAACTGTTTACATTTGACAAATATAGGTGTAGAATATATATGAAAATTAAACAGGGCGCATTTATTGCGCATCAGCCTGAAAGGAGGCACCATTATGACATTTGACAAATACACACAAAACGCGCAGGCGGTTATTGCCGACTGTCAGAGCATAGCTCTTGAGTACGGTCAGCAGCAGCTTGAAACGGAGCATCTTCACCTTGCCCTTATGCGTCAGAATGACGGAATGATACCAAAACTTCTGTCGTATCTCGGTATAGACAGCGGTCTGGTTCTCAGGGAGGCAGAGCAGTCGGTTGACAAGCTGCCCAAAGTCTCAGGCGGAGCAGGGCAATTATATGCAGGCAGGCGTTTCACCAAGCTGATATCCGATGCGGAGCGCACTGCACAGCAGTTCAAGGATGAGTACGTATCGGTTGAGCATCTGTATCTGGCTTTGCTTGACGATGCAGGCGGCAGTGACGGACGGATATTCAAAAAATTCGGTATAGACAAAGAACGTGTGCTTCAGGCACTTGCCAAAGTCCGCGGCAGTCAGAGGGTTACAAGTCAGAACCCTGAGGACGGATATGAGGCTCTGCAAAAGTACGGCAGAGATCTTGTGGAGATGGCGCGTCAGGGCAAGCTTGATCCCGTAATTGGCAGAGATGCCGAGATCAGACATACTATTCAGATACTTTCGCGCAAGACCAAGAATAACCCTGTGCTTATCGGTGAGCCCGGTGTAGGCAAAACGGCCGTGGTCGAGGGTCTGGCACAGAGAATACTCAACGGTGACGTGCCTGAGAACCTCAAGGACAAGACCGTGTTTGCTCTGGATATGGGCAGCCTTATAGCAGGTGCCAAGTACAGAGGAGAGTTTGAGGAACGGTTAAAGTCTGTACTGTCGGAGATAGAAAAGAGCGACGGAAAGATACTGCTGTTTATTGATGAGCTCCATAATATCGTCGGTGCGGGCAAATCGGAAGGCAGTATGGACGCAGGAAATCTGCTCAAGCCCAAGCTTGCAAGAGGTGAACTGCATTGTATCGGTGCAACAACCCTTGACGAGTATCGCAAGTATATAGAAAAGGACGCTGCGCTTGAGCGCCGTTTTCAGAAGGTGCTTATCGACCAGCCTACGGTTGAGGACACGGTATCGATACTCCGCGGTCTAAAAGAGAGGTTTGAGATACATCACGGTGTTCGCATAACCGACAGCGCGCTTATCGCCTGCGCTACTTTGTCCGACAGATATATTTCTGATAGATTTTTGCCCGACAAGGCTATTGATCTGATGGACGAGGCAGCCAGCAGGATCCGTATGGAGATCGACAGTATGCCCGCGGAGCTTGACGAAATCAGCCGTAAGATCATGCAGCTTGAGATAGAAAAGCAGGCACTTGGCAAAGAAACTGACAACGGCTCAAAACAGAGGCTTGCAAATATCGAAAACGAGCTTGCCGAGCTGAAGGCAGGCAGTGACAATATGCGGATGCAGTGGGAAACCGAGAAAAAGACTATAGCAGAGATCAAAGCATTGCAGCAGCAGATAGAGGATACCAAGCATCTTATAGAGGATGCTGAGCGCAATTATGACCTTGAAAAGCTGGCACAGCTCAAGTACGGAGTGTTGCCCGAGCTGGAAAAGAAACTTGAAACAGAGCGCAGCAATGCCGAAAAGACCAAAGAAAACCGCCTGCTCAAAGAACAGGTCAGCGAGGAGGAAATTGCGCAGGTGGTGTCCAAGTGGACGGGCATACCTGTCAGCAAGCTTGTCGAGTCTGAAAAAGAAAAGTTGCTTAACCTCAGCGAAGTCCTCCACAAACGTGTGATCGGTCAGGATGAAGCGGTCACGGCTGTGTCCGAGGCTATTCTTCGGGGAAGAGCGGGTATCAAAGATGAAAACAGACCAATAGGATCATTTATATTCCTCGGTCCTACGGGCGTGGGCAAGACCGAACTTGCCAAGACTATCACCGAATCGCTGTTTGACGACGAGCGGAATATGGTGCGTATCGACATGTCGGAGTATATGGAGAAGCACTCTGTATCACGTCTTGTGGGAGCGCCTCCCGGTTACGTGGGATATGACGAGGGCGGTCAGCTTACCGAGGCAGTCCGACGTAAGCCGTACAGCGTGGTATTGTTTGACGAGATAGAGAAGGCTCATCCCGACGTATTCAATATACTTCTGCAGCTTCTTGACGACGGGAGACTGACTGATAATCAGGGCAGGACGGTGGATTTTAAGAACACTATAATCATTATGACCTCCAATATAGGCTCTGCATATCTGACCGAGAATATTGCGGCAGACGGTTATGTTGACGAAAAGGTAAAAGATCGTGTCAGAGAGGAACTGCACAGACATTTCAGACCTGAGTTTATCAACCGTATAGATGATATCGTCGTATTCTCGCCTCTTACCGAAGCGCAGATGGGCGGGATCATCGATATCGCTGTCAAAACTATTGCAAAACGGCTTAAAGACCGTGAGATAACCATCACACTTACTGACAAGGCAAAAACCTTTATAGCACGTGCAGCATATAGCCCCGCATTTGGCGCAAGACCTATCAAAAGATATCTGCAGAAGAACGTTGAGACCGCTCTTGCGGATATGCTGATCAGAGGAAAGGTCACGGACGGTCAGAAGATCACGGTTGATGCAGATGAACATCAGCTTCTGTTTTCGGTAGAATAACAGCAAAAAACACACCATCATATCGATGGTGTGTTTTTGTATACTGATCATGTTTTAGATATCAACCGAGCTTCTCGCGGATCTTGGACAGACGCTCAAGAGCTTCGTTAAGGGTGGAGTCGACCTTTGCAAAATGCAGGCGGATGATATTGTTGATGCCGGGCTCGCTGAAGAAAGACGTACCGGGAACGGCACCGACACCGACCTTGCGTGCAAGCTCCTCACAGAACTCTACGTCGGTCTGACCCTTCTTGAGGTAGGGTTCAATGTTTGCAAGCACGAAGTATGCGCCCTGAGGATCGGTGTAGGGGATGCCGATGCGGTCAAGACCCTCGGTGAACAGCTTCTTCATATGTGCGTAATGTGCGCCGAACTCGTCGTAGTAGCTGTCGGGCATATCAAGACCGACAACGGCAGCCTCCATCATAGGAGAGGGACAGCCAACGGTGTTGAAGTCGTGATACTGCTTGATGCGGTCCATAATGTGCTTGGGTGCGATTGCATATCCGAGACGCCAGCCGGTGATGGAGTAGGTCTTGGACAGAGAGGAGCAGGATACGGTGCGCTCCCACATACCGGGAATGCTGTTCATATAGATATGCTTGTGACCCTCGTATATGATGTGCTCATAGACTTCGTCCATAATGGCATAGACGTCATATTTGATGCACAGATCGGCGATAAACTTCAGCTCGTCGTAGGTGAAGACCTTGCCGCTGGGATTGGAGGGGTTGCAGATGAGGATGGCTTTGATGCCCTGCTTGAATGCGTCTTCAACCACGTTGGGGTCAAAGTTGAAGGTGGGAGGTACAAGAGGGATAAATATAGGCTCACAGTCAGCCATAATAGCCTGTGCGCGGTAGTTCTCAAAGTAGGGGGAGAACATAGCTATCTTGTCACCGGGATTTGTCAGAGCAAAAATAGTGTCGACCATAGCCTCGGTAGAACCGATGGTTGCAACGATCTCGGTGTCGGGGTCAAGAGTACGACCCATAAAACGGCCGCACTTTCTTGCCAGAGCCTGACGGAAATTGGGTGCTCCCATAGTGATGGGGTACTGATGGGGTCCCTGATAGCTGACCTCAGCGAGTCGGTCAAGCATAGCCTTGGGAGGATCAAAGTCGGGGAAACCCTGGGCGAGATTGATTGCACCGCAGTCTATGGAAATACGTGTCATACGGCGGATGACAGAATCGGTAAAAAATTGATTTTTTCTGCTCATTTCCTTCATAGTTGATTACCTCTTTGTGAATAGTGGGGTGTTTTGTGTTTTTTGGACTCAGACCCTGCGGCCCAGATCGAATGCCGTCTTGTTGAGCTGGAGGAATTTTGCGGGAACAGACTTTTCTATAGCGTCCATCCATTCTTCTTCTGTGAGGTCAAAATAACGGGAGAGATGACCCATAAGAACGATGTTGACAGCTTTTGCCGACCCTGCCTGCTCGGCAAGTGCAAGTGCATCAATGGCGTCAACGTCAAGTCCTGCATCCTTCATCTGCTGTACCAGACCCTGAGGATACTGTGCAGCACCGGTTATAACGGGCATAGGGCTGATCTCCTGTGTGTTGACGATGATCTTGCCGTCGGGCTTGAGGTATTCTGTCCAGCGAGCCGCTTCAAGAAGCTCGAAAGAAACGATAAAATCAGCTTCGCCCTTGTCAATTACGGGGGAGTAGACTTTGTCACCGAATCGGACGTATGTAACAACGCTTCCGCCGCGCTGGCTCATACCGTGGACCTCGGATACCTTGATGTCATATCCTTTCTGGAGCAGTATACGTCCCAGCAGCTTGGATGCCAGCAGGCTGCCCTGACCGCCGACACCGACTATCATAATATTCTTTGTTTTCATCTTCAGTCCTCCTTTGCACCTTTAAGTGCGCCGAACTTGCAAAGCTGAGCACATACACCGCAACCCGTGCAGAGTGTATTGTCGATACGCGCCTTGTTATCAACGATGCTGATAGCGGGGCAGCCTATCTTCATACAAACCTTGCATCCTACGCACTTGTCGGCGTCGGAGATAATAGGCTTGTTGTGCTTGACATACTTGAGCAGAGCACAGGGACGGCGGGAGATAATAACGGAGGGCTCGTTTACCGATGTTTCTTCCTTGATGGCCTCGTCACACTGTGCCAGATCATAAGGATCAACAACGCGTACGCGCTTGATACCGATTGCCCGGCAGAAAGACTCAAGATCGATCTTCGTGCAGGGGTCACCCTTCAGGTTGTAGCCGGTGGTGGGGTTCTGCTGATGTCCGGTCATACCGGTAATGGAGTTGTCAACGATAATAACCGTACCGCAGGACTCGTTATAAGCCATATTGACCAGTCCGGTCATGCCCGAATGCATAAAGGTGGAGTCACCGATTACTGCAGCGATCTTCTCGGTCTTGCCGCCGTCTGCTTTTACAAAACCGTGCATACCGGAGATGGATGCGCCCATACATATCGTGGTGTCAAGAGCGCCCAGAGGGGGAACGGCACCGAGAGTGTAGCAGCCTATATCACCGAATGCGGTGACCTTGTTCTTTGCCAACGTGTAGAACAGACCGCGGTGGGGACAGCCTGCACACATAACGGGGGGGCGCTGGGGGATAACGGCATCGAGCTTTATGCCTGTCTGAACGACCTCACCGAGTTTTTCGGCAATAAGGTTCTGGGAGAACTCGTCGATGCAGGGGAACTTGTCCTTGCCGATGCACTCAAGGCCCAAGTCACGGCAATGACTTTCAATAAAGCTGTCAAGCTCCTCGACGATAACGAGAGTTTCAACGCTCTTTGCAAAATCGAGGATCTTCTTAGTGGGCATAGGCCAAATCATACCCAGCTTGAGTACGGGGTACTTATCACCGCAGACTTCCTTGACGTACTGATAGGAAGTGGAGGAGGTGATGATACCGATCTTTGTGTCTTTGCCTGCCTCGACTCTGTTGATGGAGGCGGTCTCTGCCCACTGAGCAAGAAGTCCTGTGCGCTCTTCGACGATGGGGTGGCGGCGCTTTGCGTTGCCGGGCATCATGATATATTTCTGGGGATTTTTTTCGTAGGTCTTGCTGTACTCAACGCGCTCACCAAGCTCAACTATGCTCTGTGAGTGGGAAACACGTGTGCACATCTTGATGAAGACGGGTGTGTCAAACTTTTCGGACAGCTCGTAGGCAAGCTTGGTATACTCAAGTGCTTCAGAGGAGTCGGAGGGCTCGAGCATGGGGATCTTGGAGGCTTTGGCGTAGTGACGGGAATCCTGCTCGTTCTGGGAGGAGTGCATACCGGCATCGTCGGCTACGCCGATTATCATACCTGCATTAACGCCCGTGTATGCGATGGTGAACAGAGGATCTGCAGCCACGTTGAGACCGACGTGCTTCATAGCGCAGAAGCTGCGCTTGCCTGCGAGACATGCACCGAACGCAGACTCCATGGCGACCTTTTCGTTGGGGGCCCATTCCGCATAAACTTCCTTGTAGGTGGCTACGCTCTCGGTTATCTCGGTGCTGGGAGTGCCGGGATAGCTGGATACGAAGCTGCAGCCTGCCTCATATAAACCTCTGGCAACGGCTTCATTGCCAAGCATAAGTGTCTTCATTGTATCTATCTCCTGTCGGGTTATAGGTATTTGGAATTAATACTGCCGTATGTGAAGCTCCTGAATCAGCCGGTGATCTGGGACTCAACAAGTCTGCCCTGACAATACTTCTTGCGGAGTACGGGCTTCTCGATCTTGCCGGTGGGATTTCTGGGAATACGGTCAAAAATGATCTTTCTGGGACGTTTGTAGCGGGGCATTGAAGCACAGAACTCGTTGATCTCGTCTTCGGTACAGCTGACCCCTTCCTTTATCTCAACGATAGCGGCAGCGATCTCACCCAGTCTGGGATGGGGAAGGCCGATAACCGCAACGTCTTTGATCTTGTCAAAGCCGCGGAGGAAGTCTTCTATCTGCACGGGATACAGGTTTTCACCGCCGGAGATAACAACGTCCTTCTTGCGGTCGACCAGATAGATAAAGCCGTCTTCGTCCACACGTGCCATATCACCCGTGCACAGCCAATCGCCGTGGAGCACTTCGTTGGTAGCATCGGGATTTTTGTAGTAGCAGAGCATAACACCGGGGCCGCGGACGAGCAGCTCTCCAACCTCGCCCTGAGAGACTTCGTTGCCGTTATCATCTGTGATCTTGACTTCCCACAGATAACCTGCCTTGCCGATTGCACCGACCTTGTGTGTGTTCTCAACGCCGAGATGTACACAGCCGGGACCGATGGATTCAGACAGACCGTAGTTGGTATCGTACTGATGATTGGGGAACTTTTCCATCCAGCGTCTTATAAGGCTGGGCGGTACGGGCTGAGCGCCTATATGCATCAGTCTCCACTGTTCAAGATAGTATTCGTTGAGGTCGATGTGACCTGAATCTATAGCATCGAGCAGATCCTGAGCCCAGGGTACGAGCAGCCATACGATGGTGCATTTTTCTTCAGTGACGGCACGGAGTATCCACTCGGGCTTGATGCCGCGGAGCAGGACAGCCTTGCTGCCTGACAGCAGAGAGCCGAACCAATGCATTTTTGCACCGGTATGATACAGAGGAGGTATGCAGAGGAACACGTCATCTCGTGTCTGCCCGTGGTGATTCTGCTCAACCATACACGCGCAGTTAAGCGATCTGTGATCGTGGAGTATGGCTTTGGGGAAGCCGGTTGTACCGGAGGAGAAGTATATCGCTGCGTGATCGTCCTCGGTAAGAGCAATGGGAGGAGGATTGGAGGAGCAGAAATCGACTAATCTCATACAATCCTCGGTATATGCAGGACCGTTTCTTCCCACGAAGAACATCATCCTCAAAAATCTCAGATCATCGCATATTGCATCCATTCGGGTGACAAACTCGGGGCCGAACACCAGAACTTCAACATCAGCAAGGTCAAGACAATACTTGATCTCGTCGGAGGAATAACGGAAGTTCATCGGAACGGCGATACATCCTGCCTTGAGTATGCCGAAATATATAGGAAGCCACTCAAGACAGTTCATCAGCAGTATAGCGACTTTTGTGCCCTTTTTGATGCCTCGGCTGAGCAGCAGATTTGCAAAACGGTTGCTCTGCCGATCAAAATCACGCCAGCTCATTTCGCGTCGGTAGGGAGCGTCGGGATTAGCGTTTTCGATCAGATTAAAATCGCGCCAGGTAACGGCATTATCACGCTCTTCCGAGGGGTTGATCTCAACAAGAGCAGACTCCGAACCGTATAATCTGGCATTCCGTTCAAGATAATCAGTAATGACCATACGAATATACCTTTCTGAACCAAAGAATTTAGTTACAAAAAAACCTCTGCCTCAAGCAGAGGACAAAATTACAACAGCAGATATTTTAACACTTTTTACGAACAAAGTCAACGAAAAATGACCATATTTCAGCCTTTTACAATTGTATAATAATACATAATATTGGTCAAACAAATCATTTTAATATTCAACATCTAAAATATCGATGATACACTCTTGACAGATAGAAATAATCCGATGCAAAAACAAAAAACACACCTATCCGAAGACAGGTGTGTTAATCTGGTGGACCCTAACGGATTCGAACCGCTGACCCTCCGCACGTCAAGCGGATGCTCTAGCCAGCTGAGCTAAGAGTCCATTTCTCAGGTGCTTTGTCATTATAGCGCACCGATTATGGTTTGTCAATAGTTATTTTCATTTTTTTACTATTATTTTTTTCCTGAATGTGTTAAAATGTTCTAAAGATCAAAAGAAAAGAGGCAAATGCTATGCTCAAAACAAATAAAGAACGTCTTCCTGTTATTTCGGTGCAGGGTCAGGTGCAGCATCCCGTTGCAAGATCGGCGGCAAGGATAACAACCGACGGACAGCCTTTTTGGCTGACGGGCATCGGCGGAATAACCTATAATGTCAAAATAGGTGACTGCTGTATGGGCTGGGTGGCAGACCATCTTGAACCAGGAGTTTCCACCCGCAACCCGGATGACAGCAAGAACGAAGCCTACGCGACACTTTCCTGCATAGGTAATACTGCGACCGTCATCTCGGGCGATGCAAAAGGAGCAAAGGGCATCATAACGGGCAAGCACGGCGGATGTGAGCACGTTATGGTGTATTTTGACGAGGATACTCTGGACAAGCTTGCCATTGATGACAAAATAGCCGTCAGGGCCTGCGGTCAGGGAATGAAGCTTGTGGATTACCCGGACGTGTTTCTTTACAGTATGAGTCCCGAGCTGCTGGACATGATGAATATTGAGGAGTTCGGTGATAAACTTAAGGTTGGTGTTGCCAAAATATTCTCTGCAAAGATAATGGGCGCAGGTCTCGGTTCGGGGAACAGCGCATCGGGCGACTATGATATCACACTCAACGACCCTGCAATGGTTGAGGAGTATGGAATGGGTGATTTGAGGTTCGGTGATATCGTTGCCATTATGGATGCTGACTGCCGCTTTGGCAGGACCTACCGCAGCGGCGCTGTGACCATAGGCGTTGTAGTACATGCCGACTGTCTGGTTTCGGGACACGGGCCCGGAGTAACTACTCTGATGACCTGCAAGACCGATCTTATAGAACCCGTGCTTGACAAAAAAGCCAACCTCGCCGATATGTTTCTCTGATGCATAAGCTGTATTATTGCAATATTCGTGAAATCGACGCAAACGAGTTTGCTGAGGAATACGGCGGGCTGTCTCAGCCTGACCGTTACCGTATCGACAAGATCAAAGAAAAAGACTCGGCAAAGCGCACTCTTGCAGGCAGGCTTCTTGCACGCAAAGCCGTTGCCGATTTGAGCGGACTTGATGCCGCAGATATACGTATTGCCGTAGATGAAAAGGGTAGACCATATGCTGAAAATGCGCCGGTATATTTCAGCATCAGTCATTGTCGAGATCGGGTGGTGTGCGTTGCGTCGAAATGCAATATCGGAGTAGACGTAGAACGGATAAAGACTGTAAAATCAAACCTTGTAAAGCGAGTTTGCTGTACAAGTGAATTTGAGTACGTCATAGGTAAAAAGGGTGAAAGCGGCAATCTGTCAGAGGACGCTCTCAGACGGTTCTTTGAAGTGTGGACGCTTAAGGAAGCGTGGTTCAAATATCTGGGCACCGGAATAACGAAACTGCGGGATATAAACGTTTTGTCGGATATTCCCAACAAACATACTTACTTTGCTGACGGATATGTCATAAGCATAGTTACCGACAAATTATCATAAGAATCGGAATTTAACGGTTAGAAAACTATTCCATCCTTATTTTCTACATCAACGCGAATTCTGATCCATTCTTTGGTAATTGTAACAGATTCGGCTATCCAAAATTCAAGATTGGTTATAGGATGTGACAAGTCGGTGTTTTGATGTCGATTATCATTGTATGATAATTGCACATTTTTGCAAGCGGATGAAGATATAATCAAGACCAACGCCAAAACATAAGGAAGTAGTTTTCTCATATCACTGACACCCTCCTTGAAATTTAAGATTATCTAATTGTTTGGTTTATTATATCAAATCTCTGCGACATATGAATAAACAGTCCCGACGGAAGGCTCTGTCGGGACTGAAACTGTTTTTCGGGCATCCAAGCTTCACATCTTTTTTGCGCTTGGATTCAGTTGGGTTTTCTCAAAAAATCTCCCGCGTGGAGGGTATGAGGACAGCTTATAACGTAGTCTTTCATAGGTTTGTTTGCACTGTCAACGGGTGCATCGTCTTCAAGTATATGCTGGACCGTAAAGCTTAGACCTACGGTGTGAGGGGAGAGCACCTCTATAGTCTCACCCTTGGAGAATTTATTGCGTTCTTCCACTCTGTATAAGCCGCCGCCGAGCACTTCTTTTACAACACCGACGAAAATATGACTGGACGTATATGCTCCCGAATTATTGTGGTTCTTTTTGACTTCGCCAAAGTAGAATCCGTCTGCATAGGGTCTGTGGCTGATAGTTTCGAGCTCACGGAGAAGCATATCTGTGTCGCCGGTTTTGTCGATTGCGTGACGGTAGGCGTTTGTGACGGTCGCAACGTAATAGGGGGATTTCATTCTGCCCTCGATCTTAAAGGAGCAGATACCTGCATCGGCAATCTGATCGAGAATGCTTAGACAGTTCATATCGTGACTGCTGAGAATAGCGCTGCCACGCTCGTCCTCTATAATGGGCAGAAATACGTTTGGGCGTGTCTGCTCAACCAGATGATAGTTCCAGCGGCAGGGCTGTGTGCAGTCGCCGCGGTTGCCTGAGCGATTGTTGAGGAAGGAGCTTATGAGACATCTGCCCGAATAGGCCATACACATAGCGCCGTGAACAAATGCCTCAAGCTCAAGATCATCGGGTACTTTTGCGCGCAGCTCTGCGATCTCGTCAAGACTCATCTCGCGGCCAAGGACCACGCGCTTTGCGCCCATACTGCGGTAGACCATGGCGGAGGCATAGTTGACGCAGTTTGCCTGGGTGCTGACGTGTACCTCCAGTTCGGGGCAGGCGTTGCGGATTGTATGAATAACGCCTATATCGGACACGATAACTGCATCAGCGCCAATACTGTGCAAAAATCCTGCATAGGCGCCTACATTGTCTATCTCGCTGTTTTTTGCGAAACAGTTTACTGTAATATACGCTTTTTTGCCGTGTCGGTGGATGTATTCTATGGCATCTGCAAGACCTTTATCGTCAAAAGCCGCAGCATCAGCGCGAAGCTGAAGCTGACTGCCGCCCATATAAATGGCATCTGCACCAAAATTAACGGCTGCCGTAACAGCCTCCATACTTCCTGCGGGGGAAAGAAGCTCAATATTATTCATCTGCGGATCACTTCCTTATTGTTATGTACTGATAATAACATAATTACCGCAAATGAGCAAGGCTAAAACACTTCAGCAGTTCGCTGAGCAAATAGAAAAATCATCATCCGAAGATGGTGATTAAATGGAGCTGTTAAGCAGATTCGAACTGCTGTATGTAACTGCTTCGCAGCTAACATACAGTTGGATTGAATACGGGCTTCGCCCGGAGGTCAGCAGTTTGCCGGGCAAAAAGAAAAATCACCATCCGAAGATGGTGATCTGATGGAGCTGTTAAGCAGATTCGAACTGCTGTATGTAACTGCTTCGCAGCCAACATACAGTTGGATTGAATACGGGCTTTGCCCGGAGGTCAGCAGTTCGCCGGAGAAAAGAAAAAACCACCGTCGGTTGACGGTGGTTAATGGAGCTGTTAAGCAGATTCGAACTGCTGACCTCGTCATTACCAATGACGTGCTCTACCTACTGAGCTATAACAGCATATGGCGACCGAGAAGGGGCTCGAACCCTCGACCTCTAGCGTGACAGGCTAGCGTTCTAACCAACTGAACTACTCGGCCATTGGCAGGGGCAGAAGGACTTGAACCCTCGGCACGCGGTTTTGGAGACCGCTGCTCTACCAGCTGAGCTATACCCCTAAATGGAGTGCCCTTCCTTGTGGCGCTTGTTCATTATAACACATTTTTTCGATTTGTAAAGACCTTTTTTGAAAAAAATAAAAACTTTTTTTGAAACACCCGAAAATCCTCTATTTTTGTTGCTTTATTGCCTTGATTGGAGTTATAATATCAACACTAATGTTTTGGAGTGATAAGATGAAGGGCAAAATTAAACGACATCTTTTTTTCTATACTATACTGAGACCGGTTGTGTATCTTGTGGCAAAAGTGCTTCTCAACTATTCCTGCAAACCGGCACCTATAGTTGACGGGCCTTACATAGTCCTTGCAAATCATACTACCAATTGGGACCCCGTACTCGTCGGCTGTTCATTCAAGAAGCCGATGAACTTTATAGCAAGCGAACACGCGATGCGTATGGGCTTCTTGTCCAAAATAATCGGTGCGCTGTTTGTACCTATACAAAGGGTAAAAGGCAGCACTGACGCCTCTGCCGCTTTGGGTATGGTCTCTATGCTCAAAAAAGGCATCAGCGTAGGATTGTTCCCTGAGGGCAGCCGCAGCTTTGACGGCACTACGGAGGCGCTTCATCCTACCACGGGCAGGCTGATTAAGATGTCGGGTGCATCGTTGATTACATACAGGATCAGCGGCGGTTATCTTACTTCGCCCCGTTGGGGTTATAAGCTTCGCCGCGGCAAGGTATGCGGTGAGGTAGTCAATATCTATACTTCCGAACAGATCAAGGCTATGTCTCCTCAGGAGATAACCGATTGCATAAACCGTGATATTGCCGAGAACGCTTTTGACAGACAGAGAGAAAAGGCTTATAAGTATTATGTAAAAGGCAGTGCAGAGGGTATCGAGAGGGTTCTTTATCTGTGTCCCGAGTGCAAAAGGATCGGCACTATCAGCTCTTCGGGCAGTGAGCTTTCCTGCAGCTGCGGTATGCACGCAACTATGAACAAATATGGCTTTTTTGAGGGAGAGGATCTTAAGTTTGACTCCATAGACAAGTGGAACAAATGGCAGGTATCCTATCTTGCGGAGCTTGCAGAGGATGAAAACTTCCGTCTGTGCGATGAGGATCAGCAGCTTTACGTTCTTGACAGGGAACATAACCTTGAACTCAAGTGCAACGGTACGATGTCTCTTGACAGAAACGGCTTCAGAATAGGGGATATGATCTGTCCTATAGATAAACTGCAGATGAGTATAATACGCAAGCAGGATATCGTGTTTGCTCACGGCGGAGTCAATTATGAGATCCACTCGGATAAATCAAGAAGCGCATACAAATATACAACGATGCTTAAAATGTTACAGACAAAAATATTGCAGTCAAAAAATGCAAAGAAAGAAAAACTGGTGAAATAAATGAGAATTAGGGGAAAAAGACTGATATGCGGAGGACTTTCGGCACTTATGTGTCTTTTGCTTTTGTGCGGCTGTGCCGTAAAATACGGTCAGGTCGACGAGGAAAAAGCCGAGCTTATCAATCGTAATAATGAACTCAAAAGAGAAAATACCGAAAAAGATCAGACGATCTCCGATCTTAATTCGCTGATCGAATCTCTTAACAAATCGGTCGAGGATCTGCAAAAAGAAGCCGAGGGTCTGAAGGATACCATTAAATCCCTTGAGGAAAGCATTGATGTGTTCGAGAATGACTCGTCGGGCAGCGGATCTAAGATCGCTGAACTTGAGAAAACGGTTGCTGACCTGCAGGCGCAGATCGAGGCACAGAACGAGCTTATCGTAGAGCTTGAGAACAAAAAGCTTATTGAGTTTGACCCGTCTATACCGTATCACACTATGTATCCTGATCTCTATGCAGAGCTTGCCGATGAGGTTGTGGTGCCTGAGGGTAAGACTGTATACCTGACATTTGATGACGGTCCCTCTGACCGTACAGATGAGATACTTGCTATTCTTGATCAGTATAATATCAAAGCGACCTTCTTCGTGGTGCCCAGAAGAACGGACGAGTGCTTCAGACGTCTTCGTGCCATAGTTGACGCGGGACATACAATAGGTGTTCATACCTACTCTCACGATTATTCGATAATTTATGCATCTGTCGAGTCGTATCTTGATGATTTTTACAAAGCATATGAACTGATCGTCGAGGCAACGGGAGTCAAGCCTGATATTTTCAGATTTGCAGGCGGCAGTCTCAACGACAAGACCTATAAGATCATTGCCGAAATGACCCGGCGCGGATTTACCTATTATGACTGGAATGCCAGCGGTGATGATTCGGTCTCCGATCCTCCTCCCACCGTTGAATCGATCGCACAAAACTCTATCAGCTGGGTCATGCGCAGACAGGAAGCTGTTTTGCTCCTTCATGATGAGAAGAAAAAGACAATGACCGTTGAAGCGCTGCCTACTATCATAGAAACCCTGATGGCTGAGGGGTATAATTTCCTGCCGATGAACAATAAGGTCACCCTTTATCAGCAGAGGAAACTGAAATAATACTGTATCCGATTTTTGACCCGTGGTATTTTTATACCGCGGGTCGTTTTGTGTTGAAAATATTAAAAGATTTTAGTATAATAATATATAGTACATTTGTTTGGAGATATGCTGATGGCTGAGTTCAAAATAAAAAGCAATTTCAAGCCCGCAGGGGGACAACCGCAAGCTATCGAACAGCTTGTCAACGGTGTCCGTCTGGGTTTTGACGAGCAGACCATGCTTGGTGTTACCGGTGCGGGCAAGACCTTTGTCATGGCTAATATAATTGAGCAGGTACAGAAGCCTACCCTTATTCTTACCCACAACAAAACCCTTGCGGCACAGCTTTGCAGCGAGTTCAGGGAGTTTTTCCCCGACAATGCCGTGGAGTTTTTCGTTTCCTACTACGACTATTATCAGCCTGAGGCGTATATACCCTCTACCGATACCTATATCGAAAAGGACTCAGACGTCAACAGCGAGCTTGAGCGTCTGCGTCACTCGGCTACCTCCAGCCTCTTTGAACGCAGAGATGTTATAATCGTTGCCAGTGTATCCAGCATATATTCCCTGGGTAATCCCATTGATTACGCGAGTATGGTGATATCTCTGCGAGTAGGGCAGGAGCGCGACAGAGATGAAGTGTGCCGCAGACTTGTCGATATTCAGTATGAGCGTAACGATATCAGCTTTGACCGTAACAAATTCCGCGTCAGGGGAGATACTGTCGAGATACATCTGGCGTATGTTGACGATTACGCTATCCGTGTTGAGTTTTTCGGAGATGAGATCGAGCGGATATCCGAGATCAATCCTCTTACGGGCAGTGTAAAACGGTACGTTGACCACGTTGCGATATACCCCGCGTCGCACTACGTTATACCTCGGGATAAAATGGAAGAGGCGCTCAAGGAGATTGAGGAGGAGCTGGAAGAGCGAGTAAAATGGTTTGAAGCAAACGGCAAGCTTATCGAGGCACAGCGCATCCGTCAGAGAACCCAGTACGATATCGAGATGATGCGTGAGATCGGGTTCTGTACGGGTATAGAGAATTATTCGCGGGTGCTTTCGCGCCGCGCGCCGGGCAGCGCACCGTATACGCTTATGGACTACTTCCCGAAAGATTATCTGACTATCATAGATGAATCCCACGTTATGCTGCCGCAGCTTCGTGCTATGTACCGCGGTGACCGAGCACGCAAGGATATGCTGGTCGATTACGGATTCAGACTGCCCTCGGCTTATGACAACAGACCGCTGAACTTTGATGAGTTTAATGACAGACTGAATCAGGTCATTTATGTCAGTGCAACTCCATCCGAATACGAACAGTCCAGATCGTCGCAGATCGTTGAGCAGATAATCCGTCCCACGGGACTGCTTGATCCCGGTGTTGAGGTTCGTCCGGTTGAGGGACAGATAGACGATCTGGTATCGGAGATACGCTTGCGGGAACAAAAAGGCGAGAGGGTGCTGGTCACGACTCTGACCAAACGTATGGCAGAGGATCTTACCGATTATCTGTGCAAAGCCGATATAAAAGCCCGGTATATGCATCACGATATCAATACCATAGAGCGAATGGAGCTGCTGCGTGATCTTCGGCTGGGTGAATATCAGGTGCTTGTAGGTATCAACCTGCTGCGTGAAGGTCTTGACCTGCCCGAGGTATCCCTTGTCGCTATCATCGACGCTGACAAGGAAGGATTCCTCAGGAGTCGAACTTCGCTGATACAGACTATAGGCAGAGCTGCAAGAAACGCTGACGGTAAGGTTATAATGTACGCCGACAGTATTACTCCCTCTATGCAGAGCGCCATAGACGAGACCGAGCGCAGAAGAGATATACAGCAGCGCTACAATCAGGAGAACGGCATCGTGCCGAAGACGGTTTTCAAGTCCGTGCGCGATGTTATCGAGATATCCCATGATGCGTCCAAACTGCCCGAATCAAGCCGCAGAAAGCTGTCCAAAGCCGCAAAGCTGGATGAGATAGCCAAACTTGAAAAGGGAATGATGGAGGCAGCAAAGATGCTTGACTTTGAATACGCGGCAGTTTTGAGAGACAGAATAAAGAAGCTGCGCGCCGAACTTAAATAGTAACGGAGACCGATTATGAGAGATTCTATTTATATCAAAGGCGCAAAAGAGAATAATCTGAAGAACATTGATGTTGAGATAAAGCGTGATACGCTGACCGTAGTGACCGGTATATCGGGCTCGGGAAAAAGCTCGCTGGCATTTGACACTATTTATGCAGAAGGGCAGAGAAGATACGTTGAGTCTCTGTCCAGCTATGCAAGAATGTTTCTGGGGCAAATGAAAAAGCCTGACGTTGAATATATCGAGGGACTTTCGCCGGCTATATCCATAGATCAGAAGACCACCTCAAAGAATCCGAGATCAACGGTCGGTACGGTAACCGAGATATACGACTACCTGCGTCTGTTGTGGGCGAGGGTAGGCGTGCCGCACTGTCCCAAGTGCGGCAAAGAGATCCGTCAGCAGTCTGTAGACCAGGTGGTCGATATCCTGATGTCTAATGCCGAAGGTACCAAAATGGTCGTTCTTGCACCGGTTATAAGAGGCAAAAAGGGTGAGCACCAAAAGGTCTTTGAGGATGCCAAAAAGAGCGGATACGTACGTGTCCGTGCCGACGGAAATATGTATGATCTCAGCGAGACTATCGTGCTTGACAAGAACAAGAAACATAGCATCGAGATTGTCGTTGACCGACTTGTAGTAAAAGAGGGTATACGTCAGCGTCTGACCGACTCGGTTGAAACGGCGATCAATCTTACGGGCGGACTTGTCCTTGTGGACGTTATCGGTGTCGGAGAACAGCTGTTTTCACAGAGTTTTGCCTGCCCTGACTGCGGGATATCCATTGAGGAGCTGTCTCCCAGACTGTTTTCGTTCAATAATCCTTACGGCGCGTGTCCCGAGTGTGACGGACTTGGTATGCGTTTGGAGGTAACACCTGACAAGATAATACCTAACCCAAATCTGTCAATAAATGAAGGTGCTGTAAAGGCATCCGGGTTTTCGGTTACAGACAAGGACAGTATAGCCGCAATGTATTTCAAAGCTATTGCCGACAAGTACGGTTTCTCACTTGACACGCCCGTAAAGGATCTTCCCGCAGATGCGTTGGATAAGATACTTTACGGCACAAAGGGCGAGAAGCTTGAGCTCAGATGGTCAAGAGGCGGCGGGTATGGTATTTACAGTCAGGCCTTTGAGGGAGTTATCCCCAACCTTGAGCGCAGACACAAAGAGACTAACAGTGACTATATGCGCGACGATATCGAAGCGTGTATGAGTGAGATACCCTGTACCAAGTGCGGCGGCAAGAGACTCAACAAAGTCGCTCTGTCGGTTACCGTGGGCGGTATCAATATAGTGCAGTTTACCGATATGTCCATATCAAACGAGATCAGATTTATCGACGAACTGAAGCTGTCGGACAGAGATATGATGATCGCGGAGCGTATATTGAAGGAGATCCGCTCCAGACTTGACTTTCTTAAGAGCGTCGGACTTGAATATCTTACGATGTCACGCTCGGCAGGGACTCTTTCGGGCGGCGAGAGCCAGAGAATAAGGCTTGCTACCCAGATCGGCAGTCAGCTGATGGGTGTTCTGTACGTTCTGGATGAGCCTTCCATCGGTCTGCATCAGCACGACAACGATAAGTTGATAGATTCCCTGAAAAAGCTTCGGGATCTTGGCAATACGCTGATCGTTGTCGAACACGATGAGGATACGATGCGTGCCGCCGACTGTATAGTTGATATAGGACCCGGTGCTGGTGTAAACGGCGGCAATGTTGTTGCTGTCGGCACGGCAGAGGAGATAGAAAAGTGCGAAGAGTCCTACACGGGACTCTATCTCAGCGGAAAACGCTCCATAAAAGTACCCGAAGATCGCAGAGACGGCAACGGCAGGTATATCGAGATCATCGGTGCCCGCGAAAATAACCTCAAGAATATTGACGTAAAAATACCGCTGGGCACCTTTACATGCGTCACAGGTCTGTCCGGCAGCGGAAAAAGCTCACTTATCAACGAGATACTCTATAAGCGGCTTGCCGCCGATCTTAACGGTGCCAGACTTCGTGCGGGAAAGCACGATGATATTCGGGGCATAGAGCATTTGGACAAGATAATCAATATTGACCAGTCGCCCATAGGCCGCACTCCGCGCTCCAATCCTGCCACCTATACGGGAGTGTTTTCTGATATCCGTGATCTTTTTGCCAAGACCCAGGATGCAAAAGCCAAGGGTTACGGTCCGGGCAGATTCTCCTTTAACGTCAGAGGCGGCAGGTGCGAATCCTGCGCAGGCGACGGACTTGTCAAGATCGAGATGCATTTTCTTCCCGATATCTACGTGCCCTGCGAGGTGTGTAAGGGCAAGAGATATAACCGAGAGACCCTTGAGGTCAGATACAAGGGCAAGAACATAAGTGAAGTTCTTGATATGACCGTTGAGGAAGCGATGGTGTTTTTTGAGAATATCCCCAAGATACGCAACAAGCTTCGTACACTTTCTGACGTTGGTTTGTCCTATGTAAAACTGGGTCAGTCGTCCACCACTCTTTCGGGCGGTGAGGCACAGCGGGTCAAGCTTGCTACCGAACTGTCCCGCAGGTCTACCGGCAGAACTATCTACGTGTTGGACGAGCCCACCACAGGTTTGCACAGTTATGATGTGCACAGGCTTATCGACGTGCTCAACAGACTTGTTGACGCGGGGAATACCGTTGTTGTGATCGAACACAATCTTGATGTTATCAAGGTCGCCGACCATATAATCGATCTTGGTCCCGAGGGTGGAGATAAAGGCGGTTTTGTCGTTGCATCGGGCACTCCTGAGGAAGTCAGCAGGGCAAAAGGCTCATACACGGGTCAGTATCTTTGCCGTGTGCTTAAGTAATGGGATTTTTTTCAATTACTTTACAAAAAGTACTTTTCAAAAGTAATACTTTATATTAAAATATAGGGTAGTATATGTAACGGAGGTTAAGCTATGAGTGCTGCGCAATATAAACGTGTTTTGATAAAAGTCAGCGGTGAAGCTCTTGCGGGCGACAAGAAGACTGGTCTTGACTTTGACTTTATTACCTCGGTCGCAAATTCCATCAAATCCTGCTGTGATATGGGCGTTGAGATAGGCATAGTTGTCGGCGGCGGCAATTTCTGGCGCGGTGTAAAAGACGGCGGCGGTAAGGTCGAGCGCACAAGAGCCGACTATATGGGCATGCTTGCAACCACAATGAACGCTCTTGCACTTGCGGACGTGCTCCAGGGAGTCGGTGTTGATGCCCGTGTGCAGACGTCCATCGATATGCTCAAGATCGCTGAGCCTTATGCACGTGAACGTGCTGTTTCCCACCTCAAAAAGGGTAAGGTCGTTATCTTTGCCTGCGGAACGGGCAATCCCTTCTTCTCCACCGATACGGGTGCTGTGCTCAAGGCTGCCGAGATCGGTGCAGACGTTATACTGCTTGCCAAGAATATCGACGGTGTCTATGATGCCGATCCTGCCAAGGTCAAGGATGCAAAGAAGTTTGACTCCATTACCTATGACGAAGTTCTCGCTCGTGGTCTCGCCGTTATGGATACGGCGGCAACCGCTCTGGCAAAGGAGAACAATATCCCCGTTATCGTGTTTGCCGTAAAGCAGCCCGATAACATTATCAAGGTTCTGTGCGGTGAAAAAATTGGCTCCTATGTGGGCGTTAAATAATGCGGAGGTGTTTTTATGAACGCAAAGTGCAATGTATACGAAGAGAAAATGAAGAAATCCATTGAGGTTATGAAACAGGAGTTTCAGACCATCAGAGCAGGCAGAGCAAATCCCAGTGTTTTGAACAAAATCGTTGTTTCTTACTACGGCTCTGATATGCCTATCAACCAGCTGGCAGCTATCGCATCTCCCGAACCCCGTATGCTGACAATCCAGCCCTGGGATGCAGGTGCACTCAAGAGCATTGAGAAGGCTATTATGGCATCCGATCTGGGCATCAATCCTCAGAACGACGGCAAGATCATCCGTCTGACCTTCCCTCAGCTTACCGAGGAGCGTCGTATTGAACTGACCAAGAGCGTCAAAAAGCTCTGTGAGGATACCAAGGTCGCCATCAGAAATATCCGCCGCGATGCTATTGACGCATTCAAGAAGATGCAGAAGTCTTCTGAGATCACCGAGGATGATCTGAAGGATCTTGAAAAGGACATCCAGACCCTGACCGATAAGTACTGCAAGGAAGCAGATACAGAAAGCGCCAAGAAAGAGAAAGAACTTATCGAGATCTAACTTAATACTTAAAATTGAGCGGCGCTATAAAGCGCCGCTCGGTATATGGAGAAATAAGTATGAAAAAGCTTTTTGCAAAAAAGAATACCGCAATCATTGATAAAGACAGGCTACCAAAGCATATTGCTATAATAATGGACGGTAACGGCCGCTGGGCAAAAAAACGCGGTCTTGCACGTTCGGCAGGTCACTATGCGGGAAGTGAGAGATTCAGGAGTGCGGCAAAATATTTGCAGAAGCTGGGTGTGGAGCATTTTACCGTTTATGCTTTTTCTACCGAGAATTGGAAACGGCCCGAAGATGAGGTGTCGGGTATTTTTTCACTTCTTGAAAAGTATCTGTATGAGGCCATCGATGACCTCAAAGATGATAATATCGTTTTGTCCTTTTGGGGTGATCTGTCGCCCCTCAGCCCCAAGCTTGTTGAGCTGATAGAGCAAACCGACCGTTTGTCTGCAAAGAACGACGGTATGCACGTCAACATCTGTCTCAATTACGGCGGCAGGGCGGAGATAGTCCGCGCGGTCAGGTCGGTGGCGGAGGATTGCGCATCGGGAGCTATTGATGTCAGTGATATAGATGATAAGCTTATTGACAGTCGGCTTTACTCCAAGAACACTCCGCCTCCCGACCTTCTTATTCGTCCGGGCGGGGAGACGAGGATATCCAATTTCTTGCTGTGGCAGCTGGCATACAGTGAGATGTACTTTACTGATACGCTGTGGCCTGATCTGACCGACGATAAGCTGGAGAAGATCATTATAGATTTCCAGCAGAGAAACCGCAGATATGGGGGATTATGATGAAGACACGAGTAATTACCGCAGTTGTTGCCATCGGAGCATTTATTCCGCTTCTTTTTTTGTTGCCTGCCGTCTGTTTGCAGATAGTTTTGGCTATTTTCTGCGCCGTAGGCGCGTATGAGCTCCTTGGTGAGACTAAAATCGTTGACAAAAAATCGCCGTTTTTGTATTTTTCCTGCCTTATTGCAGCAGTCGTACCGTTTTTGGCAGGCAGCAGCGCATATGACAGCCGTTGGCTGTATCTGCTTGTGTGGATATATATGTTCGGCGCGTTTCTCTTTGGCGTTATGCGAAAGGATATGGTCAATTTTTCGGCAATCGCAAAGGGTATGTTCGCGTCACTTATTGTTCCTTATATGTTTTCGGCTGTGCTGCGAATAATCAATATACCCGTTTTTGGTAAGTATCTCGTCCTTTTGCCCTGGGTCTGCGTATGGATCTGTGACAGTACGGCATTGTTCGTGGGCAAAGCTATCGGAAAAACCAAGCTTGCCCCCGAAATAAGTCCCAAAAAGACCGTGGCAGGCTCGGTCGGAGGCCTTATCGGAGCAATAATTGCCTGCGCTGCGTACGTGTTGATAGTCAATGCGGTATTTGATCTGTCTCTTGATATCGTTCCCGCTATTATATTCGGTGCAGTAGGTTCTACCGCAGGTCAGCTGGGCGATCTGGCATTCTCTCTTATCAAGAGAGAGTCTGCGCTCAAGGATTACGGCAAGATTTTCCCCGGTCACGGAGGCGTGTACGACCGATTTGACAGTATTGCTTTTGCAGCATCGTTTTTTGAGATATTCTGTCTGTACATATATTCGATAATCTGAGGATATTATATGAAGAGAGTTTCGCTTATTGGCTGTACGGGATCCATAGGTACCCAGAGTGCTGACGTAGTCAGAAGCAGAGGTTATAATATTACGGCAATTGCGGCAAACACTAATGTTGCACTTGCCGAGAAGCAGGCACGCGAGTTCAAGCCAAAGGTCGCCGCAATGTTCAGCGAAAGCGCTGCAAAGGAGCTGAAGCTTGCTCTTGCGGATACCGATGTCAAGGTGCTTTCGGGAATTGACGGAGTTTGTGAAGCGGCATCGCTGAACACGGATATAGTTGTCAACGGAGTTGTTGGTATTGCGGGCCTCAGACCGTCTATTGCGGCTATCAAGGCAGGGAACACCCTTGCTCTTGCCAACAAAGAGTCACTTGTTTGTGCAGGTGATATCGTTATGGCGCTTTCAATGGATAAAGGAGTACCCGTTTTGCCCGTAGACTCGGAACATTCTGCGGTCTTTCAATGTATAGGCAAGCATTTTACGTGCGAGATCGAAAAGATCATACTCACCGCGTCGGGCGGCCCTTTTTATAACTACACGGCTGAGCAATTACGTGAGGTAACTCCGGAGCAGGCGCTCAGACATCCCAGCTGGAATATGGGTAACAAAATTACCATAGACAGCGCAACGATGATGAACAAGGGCTTTGAGCTTATGGAAGCAAAGTATTTGTTCGGTGTGTCAGCCGACAAGCTTAGTTACGTTGTTCATCGCGAAAGTCTCGTACATTCGATGGTGCAGTTCAGCGACGGCGCTCTGCTTGCACAGATATCGCCTCCCGATATGCGTCTGCCTATTGTTTACGCACTTGATTATCCCGTGCGACGCAAGACTGATTTTAAGAGGTTTGATCCGTGTACTATGCCCATATCATTCCTGCCTCCCAAAGATGACATATTCAAAGCTCCCGCACTGTGTCTCAGGGCATTGCAGATGGGCGGCAACGCAGGTGCCGTCGTAAACGGCGCTAACGAAGCGGCTGTTGATCTGTTCCTGCACAATAAAATCAAGTTTACCGATATTACCGAGTTTGCTCAGGAGGCTTTGGAGAACGTAGAGTTTGTCCACAGTCCGACTTTGGACGATATTTTCAGCAGCGACGAAGCTGCCCGTGCTTTTGTTTACAGTAAGGTGGTTATCTAATGAGTCTTATACTTGTCATTCTTCTGTTCAGCCTGCTTATTTTTGTGCACGAGCTTGGACATTTTATTACCTCCAAACTCTGTGGTGTAAAGGTCGAACAATTTACAATAGGCTTTGGGCCTGCCATATTCAAAAAGCAGATTGGCGAGACCCTTTATGCTATCCGTCTGCTTCCTTTGGGCGGTGCCGTTATGATGAAAGGCGAATCGGGTGAGGAGCAGCTGCTTGTCGGTGAAAATGAAGTCGATTCAGCCAATGATGCCGATGCAGCCGATGCAGAGCCTGAAGATGACAGTGACAGTTTTTATAATGCTACCAAGCTGAGAAGATTGATCATATGTGTGGCAGGTTCGTTTATGAATCTGCTGTCCGGTATAATAATTCTTATTATTCTGTTTTTGCCCGTTGATGACGTATATGCTCCCGTAGTCACCGATTTTATGGATGGTTTTGAGTATGAGGGCGAAAATGCATTTATGGAAGGCGACAGAATAGTCAAGGTCAACGGTTTCAGAATCTACGTGTACGGAGACCTTACCACAGCCTTGTCTCTGGGGGAGGGTAAACCGTTTGATTTTGTTATCGAGCGCAACGGGGAAAAAATCATAATAGGAGACCTTTCTATGGAGAAAAAGGTTTTTTCCGAGGATGATCCAACACCAAAATACGGATTCTATTTTGGCGTTGAGTCGCTAAGCTTCGGAGGCAGAATAGGATATGCGTTCAGAAATGCCGCATCTTTCGTGCAATCGGCTTACAAGAGCTTTGGTATGCTTATTTCCGGTCAGGTAAAAGCCAATCAGATGATGGGCACTATCGGAATTGCCGATGAGATGAATACCCGTGCAAAACAGTCTATGGATGAGTTGTGGTATTTTGTTGCCTTTATTTCCATCAATCTTGCGGTAGTCAATATGCTTCCTATTCCTGCACTTGACGGCGGCAAGGTGCTGTTTATTCTGATCGAAGCTATAGTCGGCAAAAAGCTCAACCCAAAATACGAGAGTTATATTTCTGTAATTGGTCTTGTTTTGATACTTGGATTGTTCGCTTTTGTGACGTTTAACGATATAGTGAGGATACTCAAATGAAAAATACCAGACAGATCAAGGTCGGCGATCGGTTTCTTGGCGGAGATGCCCCGATTTTGGTACAGTCGATGTGTAATACTGATACTGCTGACATAAACAGCACAGTTACGCAGATCAACGAGCTTGCCGCGCAGGGATGCGATATCATAAGAGTCGCCGTTCCCGATTTTGATGCGGCAAATGCCCTCAAAGAGATCAAAAAGAATATTTCAATACCTCTTGTTGCAGATATACATTTTGATTATCGTCTGGCTGTTGAGTCGGCTAAAAACGGTGCGGACAAAATCAGGATAAACCCCGGTAATATCGGGGGTGAGGATAAGCTGAGAGAGGTTATTGCTGCCTGCAAAGACCGCAATATTCCTGTTCGTGTTGGAGTAAACTCGGGATCGCTGGACAGAGAACTGCTTAACAAGTACGGCAACACACCGCGCGCCCTTGCAGAAAGCGCAATGAGAAGTGTCAGCTTGCTCTGTGACCGTGGTTTTGAGGATATATGTATCTCTATTAAGTCATCAAGTGTGTTCAAGACAGTCAAGACCTACAGACTGGTCAGTGAGATGTGTGATTTCCCGCTTCACCTGGGCGTTACCGAGGCAGGCGGAGAGGAAATGGGCACCATTAAATCGGCGGCAGCTTTTGGCGCCCTTCTTGTTGACGGTATAGGAGATACCCTGAGAGTATCGCTTACCGATGACCCGGTCAAAGAAGTTGTAGCTGCAAAGAAGATACTTAAAGCCCTTGATTTGCATACGAGCGGCGTTAATATCATATCATGCCCTACCTGCGGAAGGACCAGGGTTGATCTTATCCCTCTTGCTGCACATATTGAAAAAAGACTGTGCGGGGTAAAAACCAAGCTTAACGTTGCCGTTATGGGATGTGCCGTAAACGGCCCCGGCGAGGCAAGAGAGGCAGATATCGGAATTGCCTGCGGAAAGGGCGAGGGATTGATATTCAAGCACGGTGAGATATTGTATAAAGTGCCGGAAAATGAGCTTGCAGACAAGCTTATAGAAGAAATTGAGAAAATGACTGGAGAAAAAATATGAGTTTGTCCAAACCCAAGCTGAGAGATTTGTTCTCACAAGCCAAAACAGAACATTCTGTTATGGAATATCCTGTGTTGGCAGTTGGTGTAAAGGATAATACTTTTACTGTAAAACTGTCAGGCGAAACACCTGACAGTAATTTTGATGCGGTAAGATCAGCCGTTTGCAAAGCCTACAGCCTGGACAAGATCGCGTTTGAGTTTGTGTCGGACTTCTCCGAGAGCGCTAAATTCAAGTCGGAGCTCGGCAATAGGTATCCGTCACTTTCTTTCGGTGACGATATCGTTTGCTTAACCGTGACGGGGGATAGGGTGGATATCGATATATATTCCTCGGCAATATACATACGCTATAACGATATGAAAAACGAGATCATTAAATGTGCCCACGAATGTCTCGGAACATCCTTCAGTGTGGCTATTAACTGCAAAGCTGATATTGACAATGAGAACGAGCAGAAGAAAAAGCGAGACGAACAGTACAGCGCTTTGCTTAAGGAGCTTGCTGAGCAGGAGAAGGCTGCCGCCGCCGCTGCGCCCAAATATTCGGACAAGCCTTTGGTTTTTGAACCCAAGCAGAGGCAGGAGGGCAAGCGGATATCTGCAAACGACCAGCAGGGCAACCTGATATACGGCAAAGTACAGAACGGTGTCGTTATTCCTCTTGATGACGTATCTGCCGACTCGGGCAGGATATCCGTAGAGGGAACCTTGTTCTTTAAGGAAGAGCGCCAGCTCAGCGGCAAGAATAAGACTGTTGTCAGCTTTGATATTTCTGACGAAAAAGGCGCTTTGAGAATATCGAAGGTCTTTGATTCGGAGATCGCAAAGAAGCTTATGGGTGAGCTTAAATCGGGAATGCATCTGATGGTGCAGGGTATAGCGTCATACAGCAAGTTTGAGGGTGACGTTACCGTTTCGCCTACGGCGATCGTAGAGATATCAAAGCCCGGACGTAAGGATACCGCTGAGCATAAACGTGTAGAGCTTCACTTGCATACGAATATGTCCAATATGGATGCGCTGTGTGACCCCGGTGCCGTTATCAAGCTTGCTGCAAAGATGGGACATCCCGCTATAGCTATTACCGACCATGGAGTTGTGCAGGCATTTCCTGAGGCGGCCTCTGCCGCAAAGAAGAATGGAATCAAGGTCATTTACGGCATTGAGGCATATTGTGTCAATGATATCGGCAAGGGCAGAGCAGTCAAGGGGACCAGCGACAATCTCATAAACGATGAGATCATAGTTTTTGATCTTGAGACAACCGGATTAGACCCCAAAAAGTGCGAGATCATCGAGATAGCTGCTGCCAAGCTTGTCAACGGCGAGATCACAGAAAGATACCATCAGTACGTTAAGCCCGTGGAGCTTATACCAAACGAGATCACCAAACTTACGGGTATAAGCAACGAGATGGTGGCTGATGCGCGGAGCATTGATACCGTGCTGCCGGAGTTTCTGAAGTTTTGCTCGGACAGTCCTCTGTGCGCGCATAATGCAGATTTTGATATATCTTTCCTGCGTGCAGCCTGCCGAAAGCTGAATATTGAGATAAGCTTCTGCTCTATAGATACTGTAGAGATGGCACGTGCGCTTATGCCCGAACTCAGCAAGCACAAGCTTAATATTATTGCTGATGCTATGGGGCTGCAGTTCAATCATCACAGAGCATCCGACGACTGTGACGTTCTTGCGGAGATATTCAAAGTCTTTGTTTCGCGTCTTGAGAATGATTACGGAATCAGCCGTATCGATGAGATAAACCAGACTCTTATCTCTTTGCGTGCGGGAGACAATTCCGTACACGGAAGGACCTACCATTTCATTATCCTGATCAAGAAGCAAGAGGGAGTAAGACAGCTGTATAAGCTCGTTTCCGATGCACATCTTAAGCATTTTAAGCGCGGTGTGCCCATTATTCCTATGTCCAAGCTTGAAAATTGCAGGGAGAACTTTATTTTTGGCTCTGCCTGCGAAGCGGGAGAGCTGTTTGATGCTATAGTCAAAGGCAAGCCCTGGAATGAGCTTGTGAAGATCGCATCGTTCTATGACTATCTTGAGATACAGCCTATCTCCAACAATATTTTTATGCTCAACAAGGGTATGGTATCCACTCTCGACCAGCTAAAGGATTTTAACCGTACCGTTGTTAAGCTCGGTGAGGCGTTGGGCAAGCCTGTATGTGCTACGGGAGACGTACATTACATCGAAAAGAGCGATAAGATCTACCGCGACATTCTTATGAAGAGCAAAGGCTTTGATATCAATTCCGATGAGCAGGATTTCTCTTTCAAGTCCACCGATCAGATGCTTGAGGAGTTCTCCTATCTGGGCAGTAAAAAGGCTTTTGAGGTCGTAGTTACGAACCCCAACAAGATCGCGGAAATGTGCGACGTCATCGAGCCGGTAAGAGGCGGCACCTACCCGCCTGCAGTTGAAAACTCGGCAAGAGACATCGAGTATCTGTCCCGTACCAAGCTCAAGGAGCTGTACGAGGGTGAGGACGGTGTTCCCAAGCTTATATCCGACCGATTGGAGGCAGAGCTGCGGCCTATAATCAATCAGGGATATGACGTTATGTATATGATAGCCCAGAAGCTTGTTGCCAAGTCCAATGCCGACGGTTATCTCGTTGGTTCCCGTGGATCGGTCGGTTCGTCATTTGTGGCATTTTTGTCTGGTATTACCGAAGTAAACGCCCTGCCGCCTCACTACAGATGCCCCAAGTGCAAGACGACCGTTTTCGGCGACGAAGCTTTGTATGAGTCGGGAATAGATATGCCCGACAGCAACTGCCCCAAGTGCGGCACAAAAATGGTCAAGGACGGCTTTAATATACCTTTTGCGACCTTTTTGGGATTTGAGTGCGACAAAGCGCCTGATATAGACCTTAACTTCTCCAGTGAATATCAGACACGCATACACGCCGAGACCATCCGTATGTTCGGCGTTGACCGTGTATTCAAGGCAGGCACTATAGCAAAGACGCAGGACAAGACTGCATTCGGCTATGTTCGGCATTTTATTGACGAGGAGGGCCTCACACCCGGCAAAGCCGCCGTCAACAAACTCGTTCAGGGCTGTACGGGTGTCAAACGCACTACCGGTCAGCATCCCGGAGGCCTTATTATCGTTCCTCACGATATGGAGATATACGATTTTTGTCCCGTTCAGCATCCTGCCGACAAGTCCAGCTCGGAGATAATAACCACCCATTTTGATTATCACTCCATTCACGATAACCTGCTTAAACTTGACCTGCTGGGGCACGATGATCCCACGATGATCCGCAGGCTGTACGATACCAGCGGCATCAATCCTCAGACCGTGCCCCTTGACGATCCTGAGACGATGTCGATCTTTACCGATATCAGCGCATTGGGCATTGAGACCGATGATATCCTTGAGCAGACGGGGGCTGCCGCTATTCCCGAGTTTGGCACCAAGTTCGTTCGCGGAATGCTTACGGACACCCAGCCCCATACTTTTGCCGAGCTTGTGCGTATCTCGGGTCTGTCTCACGGCACCGACGTATGGCTGAACAATGCGGCTGATATCATCAAGAGGGGAGACGGCACTCTCAAAGATGTTATCTGCGTCCGTGACGATATTACCCTGTACCTGATGCAAAAGGGTCTTGAACCCAAAACCTCTTTCACTATCTCCGAGAGCGTGCGAAAGGGTAAGGGACTCAAACCCGACTGGGAGACACTTATGAGGGAGCATGATGTTCCGGAATGGTATATCACCTCCTGTAAGACAATCAAGTATATGTTCCCCAGAGCACACGCCGTTGCGTACGTTACAAACGCTTTCAGAATCGCGTGGTTCAAGGTGCACAGACCTCTCGATTTTTACGGCGCGTATTTTGCCATCCGCTCCAAAGGCTTTGACGGTACGTATATGGGCAACGGAGACGCCGAAGTCTGCAAACGCTACCGCAGCCTCAAGGCTCAGGGCAAACGCTCAACGCTGGAGGATGACGTTATGTCCTGCCTCGAGATATGTCACGAATTCTACAAGCGGGGATTCTCATTCCTGCCCGTAGATATATACAAGTCCGATGTCAAGAACTTTATTATCGAGGGAAATGCTTTGAGAATGCCGTTTACCTCCATACCCGGTCTTGGCGAAGCAGCTGCACAGAGTATCGTTGAAGAACGCAAGAACGGCAGATTTATGTCGGTAGAGGATATAACGTCCCGCTGTGACAAGGTGTCGAAAGCCGTCGTGGAATCACTGGATCTTTGCGGCGCTTTGAACGGTATACCGAAGACCAATCAGCTCAATTTGTTCGACGGACTATAAAATGAAAAAGACCGTTCTTGGATGCGTGCGCATCCTCGGACGGTCTTTATATATGTTTTTTCAGTCGTTCATTCGGTAGCCGACGCCGAGCTCGTTGATAATGTAATTATTCTCGCCCGGCTTGGCGCCTAATTTTTTGCGGATATTTGCCATATTTACCTGAAGCTTTTTTATGCTTCCGTCGTCGCTGGTACCCCATATCTCTTTTATTATAGCGGCATAGGTAAGCATTTTTCCGCTGTATTCGGACAGAAGGGTAACTATATTATATTCGGTCTGGGTAAGCTTTACTTCGTTATCCTTGATAAAGACCCGCCGTGCGTCATAGTCGATGAGCAGATCGTTTAATACAAATCTGCCGCCGGGAAGTCTGCCTTCCTGTGAGCTGTGTCGGTTATTGCGAAGCACCGAACGCACGCGGGCAAGCAGCTCTGCCGAGCCGAATGGTTTGGTGACGTAGTCGTTTGCTCCTGCATCAAGAGCATCTACCTTGTCCTTTTCGTTTGATCTGGCAGACAGTATTATGATAGGGGTTGCCGAGGTTTGGCGTATGTCCCGAAGCAGGTTCATACCGTCATCATCCGGCAGGCCCAGATCCAGAATTATCAGGTCCGGCATATATGAAGCGTACAGCGGCTTGGCTGATGCGCAGGTTTTGGCGGTTATGACTTTATATCCGTTTGTTTCCAGAAGTGCGGATATGAGATTCATAATATTGACTTCATCTTCTACGACCAAAACCTTATATTTGTTATTCATTGTATTATTCCTCCGTGTTAAGGATAAAACCGAAAATCGCACCGCCGTTTTCTGCATTTTTGGCATATATCTCGCCGCCGTGAGCTTTGATTATTGTTGAGCAAACGGACAAGCCTATACCTGCGTTGCGCTGCTTGGTGTCTGACGAGCGGTTGACAGACAGGTTTATGCCCCTGAATATATCCGACAGTTTGTTTTGTTCTATGCCGCAGCCGTCATCCCGCACCTCGAATGTGGCTTGTTTATCGGACGATTTGACCTCAAGCTCTATATGGGTCATACCGTCGGCGTGGTGAACGGCATTCTCCATAATATTGATCAAAACCTGCTGAATGAGTATTGCATCCATAGGGATAATTATAACGTCATCGGGAATATTGATGTCGACCCTATAGGTGGGGTAGCGCTTTTTGAATTTGAGGATGACCGAATCTATCAGCTCCTCCAAAACGGTCGGCGTTTTGATGAGTTGAACCTGACCGCTGTCGATCCTGGTAATTGACAGCAGATTCTCCACCATACCTATCAGCCAGTCGGAGTCTTCTTTGATGCCGTTGAGCATTTTGAGCTGTTGCTCACGGGAAAAAGAATCCAAATTATCTATCAGCGCGCTTGAAGAGCCGTAAATCGTGGTCAGGGGAGTGCGCAGGTCGTGGGATACGGCGCGCAGCAGATTGGCGCGCATACGTTCTTTCTCGCTTTCGGCTTTGATTATCTCCTGCTGTTTGATCTTGGTGGTCAATGTACCGGTCATAATTGCAATGATTAGCATGATAAGAGCGGAAAGCAGGTTCTGCGGTATTGTAAAATTGAGACTGAAATAAGGAAAAGTAAAGGCGTAATTGATTGCAACGGTAGATACGAGAGCGGCAATAATACCGCACAGATATCCGTCGGTAACAAGGGATATTATAAATACGGCAAATATAAATACGATGGATATGCTGTTGCGCTGGTCAAAGAGGTTTTCCAGCATTAGGCACAAAAAGAATGCAACGCAGAGTATCAAAGTCGGTATCAGGATATTTTTTGTAATGTTCAGCCTTCTTTTCATAGGTTATCTCCATAACGTATGCTTAATGGATTTATTTGATTATATCATATCATCAGGCAAAGGCAGGGTAAAGATGCAGAGTAATAAAAAAGTTATAAAAATCTGCATTTATCCACAAATTTCATAAAAATTCAAAAATAAATTTGTAAAAGCTTGACAATTTATAAACAGATAGTATATACTGTTAATGTTTTATTATGTAAACTCTATAATTGTAAGGAAACTAATGAAAAACAATCCGGAGTTTTATAACGAAGAAGTATCAGCTGAGCAATATTCACGGTTAGTTACAAGATATGTTCGCAGGTATTTTCTTGTGGGCGGAGAGTTTGACGATTTGTACCAGGAGGGTATGATCGCACTTCTCAGCGCAATCAGAAAATACGACCCCGGTCGATCTGACAATTTTGAGGCTTACGCATCAAGCTGCATAAGGAATCGCTTGATTGATGTTGTGCGTCGCGATATGTTGGAAAACGACAGAGCAACACAGACCTTAAAGGGTCTGCAGGACGGTTTCTATGACAGAGTTTTTGATCCTGAGTCCAAAGTCATCGGAGCTGAATCGGTTGTCGAGTTGAAGCAAGTTATTTTAGACCTGCTGTCTGCTTTTGAAGCATCTGTTCTTGACTTGTATTTGGAAGGCTATACCGTTAAAGAGATATCGGATATATTAGGTAAAAATAATAAGTCTGTAGACAATGCTGTTGTTCGCATAAGAAACAAACTTAAGCAGTATCTTAACACAAGGCGTCAGCAGGAATAAACCTGTTCGCAATATATCATACCGCACAGCGGAAAAAGAGAGGTAACACACATGTACGAAGACAAGACATTGGTTTGCAAGGAATGCGGAGCAGAGTTCGTATTCACAGCAGGAGAGCAGGAGTTCTACGCAGAGCGCGGCTTCCAGAATGAGCCCCAGCGCTGCAAGACTTGCCGTGATGCTCGTAAGCAGCAGCGTAACGGCCCCAGAGAGTTCTTTACTGCAACCTGCGCAGCTTGCGGCAAGGAAGCAAAGGTTCCCTTTGAGCCCAAGACTGATCGCCCCGTATACTGCAGCGAGTGCTTTGCCAAGATGAAGGAAGAGCAGCAGGGCTGATTTCTGAGCGCTGACAGCATCAAACAAGCAATAAGCGGAGGAAATTCCTCCGCTTTTTACTTGCATAAAAGGTTGAAAATGTGTAAAATAAGTAGTATAATATATCCGCTAATAAAAATATGGAGGTAAATTGCGATGGTTGTTACTAAAGAAAGCATCATTGGTGACGTCCTTGATGCCGATATCGGTACTGCAGAGTTCTTCTTTGACATCGGAATGCACTGCCTGGGTTGTCCTTCTTCCCGCGGCGAGAGCATTGCAGATGCCTGCGCTGTTCATCAGACGGATGCTGATGAGCTGGTCAAGAAGCTCAACGAGTACTTCGCATCCAAATAAATCACTTGGTAAGACCGAGGCTTAAAGCTTCGGTCTTACTTTTAATAAAAAACAAGGTTGGACATACGGATGATTACACTTTCTCCACGTCTTAAAACAGCGGCTGATATGTCGATTGATGCAAAACGAATAATCGACGTAGGCTGTGATCATGGATATCTGAGCGCGTATATGCTTATGGCGCGTAATGCGCAGTTTGCCTATGCCTGCGATATTAATCAGGGCCCTTTGGACAATGCTGCCAAAACCGCCGCTATATACGATTTGGCTGACAGAATGGAGTTCAGGCTTTGCAACGGACTTGAGCCTTTTTGCGGTGATGAGTGCGATACGGTATTCATCTGCGGAATGGGCGGAGAGCTTATTGCGGATATACTCAGCCGCGCGACGTGGACAATCGGTAAAACTCTGATACTTCAGCCTATGACCAGAAGTGAGAAACTGAGGGAGTTTTTGTCCCGAAACGGCTATGGTATAGAGTGCGAGAGGGCAGTGGAAGATGACGGCAGACTTTACTCCGTGATGCGCGTCAGGGGCAGTATTGGAGATTGCGGAAAAAACAACGGATATCTGTACTCTCAAAACTTCATCAAAGACGAGTTTTATTATAGATATATAGGTAAGCTGCTTCAAAAATACCGTGATATTTATGAAGCAAAGCTTAATTCGAACAAGAACGTTTCAGAAGAACAGCGGATTATCAATATCCTGGAGGATGCATATGCCTATAGATAATTTGTTTATCGGCGATCTTGCGCAGGAGCTTAACAATGAGCTTATTGGAGCGAGAATAGACAAGATATATATGCCGCGCCGCGATCAGGTGGTTCTTAATCTCAGAACAGACAAAGGAAACCGTAAACTTATTTTGTCGGCGGGAGTATATGCTGCCGTATGGCTTACCGATCAAAAGCTTGACAATCCCGACACTCCTCCCGTATTTTGTATGATGCTGCGTAAACAGCTTGGCAACGGCAGGATTATTTCCGTTACACAGCCTGACAGGGAGCGAATTATAGTTATAAAAATCTCTTCCACAGATGAGATGGGCGATATTATGGAAAAAAATCTCATATGTGAGCTGATGGGCAGGCAGAAAAATATTATTGTGGTTAATCACAAAGGTATTATTACGGCATGCCTGCGCAATATCGGTCTCGAAAACGGAAACAGAGGTATAATGCCCGGTCTTGCCTACACCTTGCCTGAAAAATCCGACAAAAAATTCTGGCTTGACGCAACATTGGATGATTTCAAGACGGCGTGCGATGGTATTGATCCAAATGACGGAGAAAAAGAGCTTTGCAACAAATTTTCCGGACTGACTCTTGCGCTTGCAAGGCAAGGATTGAGCGCAGATGTGCCGTATGAGTGGTTTTATAATACAGCAAATACTCCGCTCAAGCCGTATATAGTCATGTCCGGCGATAAGATGGTTGATATTTCTGCCGTTATGCCTTTTTCGGATTTTATTGAGTGCGAAAGTTTCAGCTCGGCATTGGATACTTTTTACGGCAAACGCACATGGGAAGACAATCTCAACGCAATAAAAAGAGAAACCGAAAAATCACTGACCAATGCACTCAAACGAACGAAGAAAAAGATCGCAGAGCAGAAAATCGAGATGCAGACTGCAGTAGATCGCGAAAAAATAAAAGAAAAAGCCGATCTCATCACGGCGAATATTGGTGTTATCGAGCAGGGGGAGAGACTTGCGAGAGTAATCAATTATTACCATCCCGATATGCCTGAGATCACGATAGAGCTTGACCCGTCGCTGTCTCCGCAGAAGAATGCTCAAAAGCTGTACAAAAAATATGCCCGACTCAAGAGCGCCGAGCATCACCTGAGTCAGCAGATAGAAAAGAACGAGAGTGAGCAGATGTATCTGGAGAGTCTGGTTTATTCGCTTAAAGCCGCGTCCACCGTCAAAGAAGCTGATGAGGTAAAAAACGAAGCAAGAGAAGCAGGGTTTATCAAAAAAGATTTGAAAAAGAATAGAAAACAGCCGCCTGCCACTCCCAGAAGGTTTGTGACCGACGGAGGTTTTGAGATCATCTGCGGCAGAAACAACAGAGAGAATGATGAGATAACCCATAAAACTGCCGGGAAAAAAGATATATGGTTTCACGCAAGAGGGGTTGCGGGCAGCCACGTTGTGTTGATAACGGACGGCAGACAGCCTGCGGACAGTGATATAGAGCAGGCTGCAGAGATCGCGGCATACTACTGTGCATCGTCGGGCGGTGTTTCAGTGCCCGTTGATTATACGTTGGTCAAAAACGTCAAGAAGCCCAACGGTGCTCGACCCGGGCAGGTAAATTATTTTGAATATAAAAGCGTTATCGTAAAACCGCAGCTTCCGCGAGGTGAACAGATATGAAGATATACGGAACACTTGGACCGGCATGCAGTGACAGAGCAGTATTGGCCGGTATGATAAAGGCGGGTATGAACGGTATACGCCTCAATCTGTCTCACGGGATGCTCAACAGCTTTGAAAAGCCACTTGAGGAACTCAAAGCGGCAGAGCAACTGTGCAAAGCAAAGGCCGAGATCGTTATAGATATGGAAGGCCCCGAACTCAGAGTGGGTGATATACCCCGGGCTCTCGAGCTTGAGGCGGGTCAGCGTGTTATCCTCGGCAGAGAGATTCCTCTCAAGGATATCGTCATACGTCAGCTTGAGGCGGGTATGCTGTGCAGGCTCGATGACGGAAAGATCGAGCTTGAAATATTGGATGCAATATCGGGCGGATTTGCTTGCAGGGTGTTGAGAGGTGGCGTTCTGCTGCCAAGAAAGAGCTTTGCGGTGATAGGAAAAAAACTGTCCGTGCCGCTGCTGACGGATAATGACGCAGAGAATCTAAAGCTTGCAAAAGAGCTCAACGTTGCATCCATTCTGCAACCTTTTGTCAGATGTGCCGATGACGTATATAATGTCAAAGACGAACTTGTGCAGATCGGATGCTCCGATATTGAGGTTATAGCAAAGATCGAAGATCCCGAGGGACTTTGTAATGCGGATGAGATAATTGCCGCCGCTGATAAAGTGTTGTTTGCAAGAGGAGACCTCGGCAACTGTATGGATATGTGGCTTCTTCCGGAGCATCAGAAGCAGATTGCAAAAAAATGTCTCGATGCGGGAAAGAGCCTTATTATAGCTACTCAGCTACTGGCGTCAATGGAGAAAAATCCCGTCCCTACGAGAGCTGAAATGAATGATATCTACAATTGCGTTCTTGACGGTGCCGACGGCCTGATGCTTACCGGAGAGACTGCTGCAGGCAAATATCCCGTCGAGGCAATAAAATACCTGACTCAATGCGCCAAACAGGCATTGAGCTACAAATAAAAAAACTACTGCAGTGGTTGCATTGTATTATCATTGCTATGTTTAACTATCTATGCTATAATAAATTTCAAATAAGCAAATTTAACTTCGCGAATTTCACAAGTGCTTTTTTGAGGTGGTTAATAATGAAACTGAATATTGAAAGCAAAATTAAAAAAGAATCAATAACAAAATTGGTGCAAAAATCAGTTGATGTTGGTAAGAAAGTTGCATCGAGCACAAAAGAAAATGTCACATATGCAATCGAAAAAGCAAAAGCTGCCGCCCTGATGAATAAACTAAAAAAATTAAACCCAGTCTTTCCGCAACAATTTGAGAGCGAAGACTTCAAGCTGCCGAATATTGTTATGATTGTAGATGATGCAGTCCGCAGAGGAAATAAACTCTGTGAAGGTGCTGTAGGTTGGCTATCAAATGACGCAGGAGTGGAAATTTTTTGCTTGTATGATGAGGCTATAGAATTTAGTAAAATCCAGTTCATTCCTGCCGCAATTTGCGATGCAATTTATTATGTTGATAGCTTTGACAGAAATAGATTTATTCGTACAGACTGTATCTTCAGCAAAGCCCACGAAGAACGAATTGCCGAATTAAAACACATCGCACATTGCCTTGGTGCCAAAAAATGTTCCATTGAGATAAATGAATCTCAGGCTGATATCCGTGTTCAAAATCGCAGCATAACTGCTAAAGAAACGCTTAAAGGAGAAGACGTTCAAGAATCTGTAGAAACCAGCCTAAAAACCAGTGGAAGTGATAGCAGACGTGGAAGAGTTGAGATCGAATTTGAGGGCAATACTTCTTGCAGAAACCCAGAACTTAAATGGTTTTCTTATGACGACAATATAAAAAGACTAATTGAAATGAGAATTGATGGTGCAAATTCTATTAAATCAGAAACGATAGAAATTTCCGGTTCATCAACTGCAACCATGTCTCAGAAAACGGCGTATGCAATAGACAGCGCAGTTGGCGCCGGTGCATCTTTGAGCTCGCAAGTTGAAAAAGAGCGCAATAGCACGCTTATTTACCATATAGAATTCTAATTTGATTTTGTCTCATACCTTAACAAGCAGGGAAAATGTATATCACATTTTCCAATTCTTTAGGATATCCTAAAACCTTATAAGCAAAAAGCAGAAACGAGAAATCGTTTCTGCTTTTTGAATTACTGTCCTTTAGAGTACGACGCATATGCAGCAGTTTTTTTATTTGTTATCGTTCAGTAATTTCTTTGCGGCGTCGATATTGCCTTTCTCCAGCTCACGGAGTTTGTTTGCGGGTGAGGGCACCACATCGTGGGAGTATATTTTGTCTATGCTGTTTTTGAGCCAGTCAAAACTTAACTCTGACAGATCACAGCATAGTTCACTCATGCCGATATATTCCATGAATCCGTTGACTTTGATGTCATATGAAGCAGCCATAAAAGGCGCACCGGATGCGGCGGCAAAAACCAAGGCGTGGAGTCTGATAGCACATACTGCGGACATTTTTCCGTAAACAGATATAAGCAGCGCCGCATCGGAGGGGGGCGGGAGGATATAATGGGGACAGGTAAGTTTACCGCATACTTTATTGGTGGGGTCCATATCCTTGGGGATCTCAATGGGCAGGAACACGGGTGTAGCTCCATATTGCTTATATGCGTACTCGGCGGCTTTTGCAAATGCGTCATAGTTTTTGAAATTGCCCCATTGACGCAGCGAGAAACAGATATATTTGCCGTCGGGATCGATGCCGTTGGAACGCAGATAGTATTCCGCGTCCGAGTCCGGATAGGGTTTGATGGACATTGCCGGGTCTGCGGTCAGGCTGATCTCGGGTTTGGTAACTCCCATTTTGATCAGATCGTTTTTGCTGATCTCGTCGCGCAGTGTGATTATATCCACGTAATCGTCGATCACTTTTTTGGTGAGCCTGCGGTTAAATGACCGTCTGACATGACCTATTCCGCAGCCGTACATCAGAACCTTGCACCCGCGCTTTTTGGCGGCATATATAGTGTAAAGATAAAAAAACAGAGAACGGCTTGAGGTTGAGTCCTGAATAAGATTGCCGCCACCGTTGATGAAGAGTGAACTTCTGCGCATTGCCGACAGAAATCGCACTGCATTAAATGTGTAAACGGCATTCACTCCGTGGTCCAGGCTTGTGGGAAGGGGCTGTCTGGTCATTACGGTAACGGGCACCAGGGGATCGATTGATTTGACTGAGGTGATGATGGCTTTGAGTATGGCTTCGTCACCCGAATTTCCTCTGCCGTACGCACCGCAGATAAGTACACCGTCGCGCTTTTTGCGGCGTTTGACGAGTTTGGAGATGCTTTCATATATTTCCAACTGTGTGTTTGCCATCTTGTCTATTGAATAAAGCCTGGAGGCTTTTTCATACAGCAGTGAAGCAAATCTGCGCCTTTTGTCGGGATGCTGTACAAGATCTATGATGTAATCCGCGAATACGTCGCTGTCACCGGGTTTGAATATATAACCGTTTATCCCGTTGTCGATAAGATTTCGCATACCGCCGACGTCGGATGTAATAACTGCACATCCCTCTCTGATACCCTCAAGGATAGAGTAAGGGAAGGACTCGGATATAGAGCACAGTACGTCTATATCACAGACCGTAAAGAATTGCGGTACGTCAGATACCCAGCCCAGAAATGCCACCGAGTTCTGAATGCCGAGGTCTTTGACCATGTGTTTGAGCCTTGACATTTCCTCGCCGTCGCCGCCGATAAGAAGCTTGATATTACTGCATTGCTTTTTGGCTTTTGCAAAAGCCGATATAAGAGTGGGAATATCCTTGACGGGATTTAAGCGGGCGGGGATGCCGATCACTATATCTCCCTCGTTGTATTCAAGACCGTGTCGGGCGAGGTATTCTTTTTTGTCGGCAGGAGCACATTTTTGTGAGAAATCAAGACCGTTATATATGGTCATGATATTGTTTGCTTTGAATGAGCGGGTGATGAGCATCCGCTTGAAAAGCTCGGAAACGGTAATATAATAGTCAAAAAAACGAAGTGAAGCACGGTTGATAAGTCCTATAGTACAGTTCTTGAATACACTGTGCATATAGTCCAGCCTGTAATCACTGTGCACGGTGGTGACAGTCGTGCATTTACAGAACAGCTTGATAAGCACGCCTGCGAGATTGGCCTTTGCACCGTGGCAGTGTACTATGTCGGGTTTTTCACGCTTTATAAAACCGATCAGCCTGATATAGTCGGCAATAGTCCAAAAAGAGAATATCGTCTTGGTTTTTATCCCTGCTTTTTCGGCACTTTCGGCAAAATCACCTGAGCGAAGGCTCACCAAAATAAGCTCACAGCTTTTTGCCAGATGTGAGCAGAGTGAGATTATGTGGGTTTTTGCACCGCCGCGGTCGCCGCCGCCTGCGATATGGATCACCTTCATATACCGCAAACCTACCGAATATATTATATATTAATATATTATAACCCAATAATGCCTGACGGTCAATAAATGATTATGCTGTCAAAAAATAATTATAGAATATGCATATAGAAAGCCTTATGGGACATATTTTATTCCAGAAGCAATTATATTGATAAAAGCTTGTCGGGAGGAATCGAATTGAAACCAGAGGTAAAAGAACGTGTATATTTGCTGATCATTATTTTCAGCGTTTTTATGTGCAGTGCTATGATAATAACTATGGTCAGCGGCACGGGTATGTCCGAAGCCGAAGAGCATATTCCGGTTTTGCGTGATAGTATGGGTACGGTGGATAAAGTATCCGATACAGACCTCACCGATGTGCAGAATAACGGCGGTGAGACGAACGATACCGAAGACTCTGTGTCTAAGGATAATAATACGGCATCGGCTCAGGATGGGCAGCTTGCAGTTACCGAAGAGTACATTAACGAAAGGCTGGAGGAGCATTTACCCTCCGGCTTTCCCCTTAAGAATACTGCCATATTGATCAATGATGGGGGTATCTCAGTAAGCGGCGTGATCAAAAAAGATGAGCTGCAGAGCTATCTGCAGAATCTGGACAGGAATACCACGCTTAAATACTCCGTGGCATTGGTTTTTTTGCCCGCTGAGTTTGATATCAGCGCAGCTTTCCTGGTCGATAAGGGCGAGGACGGTAAAGTCGTTATACGATCGGACGGATTGACGGTAGCGGGTAAGAATATTGGTGCCGATTCCGTGCCTGATCAGATAGTAAATATTATATCGAAGGCAGTCAACGGAACTATCGGGAAGGTTGGGGAGCAATACAGATTTTCGGGGATAGAGAGCGGAGTCATGCTTTTTGAAAAAATATAATATCATTGCCGCTTCCTTGTGAGTGCGGCAATTTTTTTATACTTTATATTGCGTATGTACATAATTTATGATACAATATAGTCCATAATTGGGGGAAGTATTAACTTGAACAGAAATGATATAATTATTTCCGCGGAAAATATCGCGGAACAGAGGGAATACAGCTTAAAATGCAGGGAATTGTTTGCCTGCAGACTGGGCAGACAGCCCAGAGCCTGCGTTGTGACTTTTGGCTGTCAGCAGAATGAGGCTGACAGTGAGATGATCCGCAGTATGCTTCACGATATGGGTTTTGGATTCGTGTCCAAGGCTGAGGAAGCGGATCTTGTATTATTCAATACCTGCGCTATACGAGAGCACGCAGAGATGCGCGCTTTGGGCAATGTGGGACAATCGTCTCACGTCAAAAATGCCAACGGTGCTATAATATGCGTATGCGGATGTATGGCACAGCAGACCCACGTAGAAGAAAAGGTCAAAAAGAGTTTTCCGTACGTTGATATACTGTTCGGCACTCACGCGCTCTGGCGTTTTCCGTCACTGGTATACAAAAAACTGTTTTACGGCAAGCGTGTCTTTGATACACAGGGTGAGGGTGTTATAATAGAGGGTATCGAACCGCTGCGCAAAGAGCCGCCCAATGCTTGGTTGTCGATTATGTACGGATGCAACAATTTCTGTTCCTACTGTATCGTTCCTTATGTCAGAGGCCGTGAGCGAAGCAGAGATCCAGAGGTCATTATAAGCGAGTTTACAAAGCTCGTTGAGGCTGGGTATAAGGATATCACCCTTCTGGGACAGAACGTCAATTCATACGGCAACGATCTTGATTGCGGTATAGATTTTTCGGGGTTGCTCAGACGTATAAACGACATACCGGGTGAGTTCAGAGTCAGATTTATGACCAGCCATCCCAAGGATGCGACAAAAAAGCTGTTTGACACTATGGCTGAGTGTGACAAGGTATGCAAGGCTATCCATCTTCCCGTTCAGTGCGGAAGCAACAGAATCCTTGGGCTTATGAACAGACGGTACACGGCTGAACACTATCTTGAACTGATAGAATATGCCCGAAGCAAAATGCCCGACATAACGATTACCAGCGACATTATCGTAGGTTTTCCGGGCGAGAATGAAGAGGATTTTAAGCAGACCATCGATCTTGTGGAAAAGGTCAGATACGATTCGCTGTTTACCTTTATTTATTCCAGGCGTAAGGGTACCAAAGCCGCAGATATGGAAGATCTTGAAACTGCCGAGGACAAACAGCGCAGATTTGACAGGCTGCTTTGTGTGCAGAACCGGATCAGCAGGGAAAAGAACGAGCTTTATCTTGGGAGAGTCTGCAAGGTGCTTATAGACGGCTTAAGCGACGATGAGTCCTATACCTACAAGGGCAGAACAGAGGGATTCAAGCTTGTACATATCAACGGACCCAAGGGGCTTGAAGGTACGTGGCAGAACGTAAAGATCAACAGAGCATCAACGTGGGCTTTGTTTGGGGAAATCGTAGATTGAAGATAGTGAACGGAGATAGAAATGGCTGTCAAGAGTGATAACTTTACACCGATGATGCAGCAATACATTGATGTTAAGAATCAATACAAAGACTGTATTCTTATGTACCGTCTGGGTGATTTTTATGAGATGTTCTTTGATGACGCGAAAACCGTGTCTAAAGAGCTTGATCTTACCCTGACGGGCAGAAGCTGTGGTCTGGATGAACGCGCTCCGATGTGCGGAGTGCCTTACCACAGCGCAGAAAGCTATATCGGAAGGCTTATAGCAAAGGGCTACAAGGTCGCCATATGCGAGCAGACAGAGGATCCTGCACTGGCAAAGGGACTTGTCAAGCGGGAGGTCGTGCGTATGATCACCCCTGGCACCGTTATAGATAGCTCAATGCTTGACGAAAACAGCAACAGCTTTATAGCATCTGTATATCTTGATAACAAGGGTGCGGGTCTGACCTTTTGCGATATGTCCACGGGTGAGACTTTTGCAACCTCTTTTGAGGGTAAGGATGCAGTTGACAGCATTATCAACGAGCTTGGCAGATTTTCGCCCAAAGAGATACTTCTCTCGAAGCTTGCCGCAGACAATGAACGCATAGTATTTTTTGCAAAAGAAAGGCTTGGTGCTCACAACGAGATCTGCTCGGAGTGGCGGTTTGATCCCGATTCCTGTACCGAGATACTTAAACGTCAGTTCGGTGAGGATGACTGCGCGAAGCTTAACAGTCAGACGATAAGAGCAGCAGGATCGCTTGTTTCATATCTTCACGAGACACAGAAAAACGAGTTGTCGCATATCAATCAGCTCCAATTCTATACCAATAAGCAGTATATGGAGCTTGACTATACCGCCAGAAGAAATCTTGAGCTTACGTCTTCGCTGCATACGGGGGAGAAGAAAGGCTCATTGCTCTGGGTACTGGATCATACGGTTACCGCAGTAGGTGCAAGACTTATCCGTCAGTGGATTGAGAAGCCTTTGCTTCGTATTCCCGAGATAATTGAACGTCAGAATGCTGTGGCTGCATTCCTCAGGTACCGTCCTCAGAGCGATAGCCTCAAGGCTGAGTTTCGTGCATTGTGTGATATCGAGCGAGTCGCCGGCAGAATAGTATACGGCAGTGCCAACTGCCGTGATCTTCGCGCCCTTTATCAGGTGACCTGTCATTTGCCAGCTATCAAGCGTCTTGTGGCGTCTGTTGATGACAGATATCTGTCTGTGCTGTCGTCACAAATAGACGAGCTTGCCGATATAGGTGAGCTTATAGGCTCGGCTGTTGAAGAAGAACCTCCCTTTTCCGTCAGGGAAGGCGGTATGATCAAAAAAGGCTATAACGCCGAAGTCGACAGACTCAAAGAGCTCCTCGACGGCGGTGCCGCAAGGCTTGCGGAGATCGAGCAGAAAGAAAAGGAGCGCACGGGAATATCCAAGCTCAAGGTCGGATATAACCGTGTATTCGGATATTATATAGAGGTCTCCAAATCCTTTATGGATCAGACTCCCGATGATTATGTACGCAAGCAGACCCTTGCCAATTGCGAGAGATACATAACCCCTGAGCTTAAAGAGCTTGAGGGAGAGGTAGTGTCTGCTGGTGACAGACTTTGTGCGTTGGAGTATGAGTTGTTTAATCATATCAGAGGGAGCATCGCCTCTCAGGCAGACAGGATAAAGATGACAGCGCGTGCCATTGCGGCGGTTGACGTGCTTCGCTCCTTTGCCGTTGCCGCCGAGAAGTATAACTACGTTATGCCCATCGTTGATAACAGTGATAAGATAGAGATAAAAGACGGCAGACATCCGGTTGTGGAGAGGGTACTGTCGGGCGGAATGTTCGTACCCAACGATACACTTCTGGATTGCGCAGACAATAGGGTTTATGTTATAACCGGCCCCAATATGGCGGGTAAATCAACCTTTATGCGTCAGGTTGCGCTGATCACCGTTATGGCGCAGTGCGGCAGCTTCGTTCCTGCGTCCTCTGCCAATATAGGCGTTTGTGACAGGGTATTTACAAGGATCGGTGCTTCTGATGATATGATGTCCGGTCAGTCTACCTTTATGGTTGAGATGAATGAGGTAGCCGAGATAATCAAGCACGCTACCTCCAAAAGTCTGCTTATCCTTGATGAGATAGGCAGAGGAACGTCCACTTACGATGGGATGGCAATAGCACGTTCGGTGCTTGAATACTGCGCAGGGAAAAAGCTTGGTGCACGTACTCTGTTTGCCACCCATTATCATGAGCTTTGCGCTATGGAAGGCGCTGTGCAGGGTGTAAAAAACTATAATATCGTAGTCAAAAAACACGGTGACTCCATAGTGTTTATCAAAAAGATCGTCAGAGGAGGAACCAGTGACAGCTACGGTATAGACGTTGCCAAGCTGGCAGGTATTCCCGAAAGCGTTATAAAACGCGCAAAAGAAGTTTTGGCAGATATTGAAGAACGTGCAGGCGGTGTAAAGCAAGATGACTTTATACAGACTGCATACCAAGAAGATGATCAGGTGTCTTTTGGCAGTTATGTAAAAGACGAGCTTATAGAGAAACTTAAGCTTGTCGAGCCCGACGTTCTGAGCCCTATAGAGGCTCTGTCGATGCTCTATGAGCTGGTCAAAAAGGCGAAGGAGTGTTAAATGGTGGATACCGAAAACAGCATCAAGGTTCTTGAGCCGCAGCTTGCCAATATGATCGCGGCAGGTGAGGTTGTGGAAAGACCTGCCTCGGTCGTAAAAGAGCTTATCGAAAACTCCATAGATGCCGGTGCCAGAAATATTACCGTTGAGATAAAAAACGGCGGTGTTTCATATATACGTGTTACCGATGACGGCAAGGGTATACCTGCATCTCAGGTGAGAACTGCATTTCTGCGCCACGCAACCAGCAAGATCTCAAGACCCTCCGACCTCAATAATATCGTCACGATGGGATTCCGCGGTGAAGCTCTGGCGGCTCTGTCGGCTGTTGCCCGTGTTGATATGTTTACCCGTACCCGAAACAGCGATATCGGCAGGCATATCTGTATTGAGGGCGGTGAGGTGACCGAGGACAGCGAAACCGGTTGTCCCGTGGGCACCAATATAGTGGTACGTGATTTGTTTTTTAATGTTCCCGCACGCTCCAAGTTTATGAAAAAAGACACTACCGAGGCTGCGCGCATTGAAGAAGTTGTGATGAATGCCGCTATTTCCAATACCGGTATTGCATTCAAGCTTATCAAGGATGGAAGAGACCGTTTTTCCACCCTTGGTAATAACAGTCTTCAGGACGTTATGTATTCGATAGTCGGTAAAGAGATCGTAGACGATATGGTTCTGGCGGCTACCGAATTTTCGGGTATCAGGATCGGAGGATATTTGTCCACGCCTAACACCACCCGATCCACGAGAAGTATGCAGGAGTTCTTTGTAAACGGCAGACCTGTCAGATCAAGAGTGCTGACTGCGGCCGTTGACGAAGCATACAAGGGCAGGCTTATGGTCGGCAGACAGCCTATCTATTATATCATCATCCATATGCATCCTTCGCTGGTTGACGTGAACGTTCATCCCGCCAAGCTTGAGGTCAAGTTTGCCAGAGAGCGGGAGGTTTTTCTCGCGGTCAGAAATGCCATATCCGCTGTTTTGGACAGCATAGATATGAAAAAAGCGGCAAAGCTCAATGAGCTCAGACGGCAGGAAAGGGAAGAACAGAAGGCTACGCTCACGGGCTACGGCAGTCCATCGTTGTCGGTCAGCAGAGATTATGTTACCGATCTTGATAACCGGCCTAAAAGCAAAGTTGCATCAAAATCGTATGCTGGCTATGATCTGTCTTCGCTTATCAGACAAGAGGACGAAAAACGGGAAAAGCATAAAGAGTCCGATCAAGAGCATATTCCCGTGTTTGCACCCAAGTACAAAGCTCCGCCTACGGCAGGATATCTGTATTCACCCCTTGAGTCTGACCTTCCCGTACAGCAGCAGATAATTGCTGACTTCAGTAATTTTTCCTCCGCACCCAAAAGTGATACCGAGAGATCAAATCAGCGTGATGAGCTTGACCTCAAGATCATTGGTGAGGTTTTTTGCACTTATATAATTGTCGAGGCCGATAAGAGCGTGTGGCTTATAGACAAGCACGCAGCGCACGAGCGGCAGATATATAATCAGCTCAAGGCGTCGGGCATTGAGGGTATGGCGCAGTATCTGTTCACTCCCAAAATGGTCGTTCTTTCGAGAACAGAAAAGCAGACTGTGCTTGACAACGAGGCATTGTTTGGCAGTATAGGGTTTGACACAAGTGATTTCGGCGGTCTGTCCATTCTTGTCCGTTCAGCACCAAACTATATAGAACCTGATGATATTCCTGCTGTTTTGTCCGAGCTTGCGGGCAAGATAATTGAGCAGAAGAGCGCAGATATTGATATATTTGATGCTTTGCTTAAGAGTGTAGCCTGCAAGAGCGCTATAAAAGCCGGGATGACCTCGGACAGCAGAGAACTCATTAAGATAGCGCAGGCTGTTCTGACCGATCCCGAACTGCAGAATTGTCCTCACGGACGTCCGACAGCTGTGGAGCTGACCAAACAGCAAATCGAAAAAATGTTCAAAAGGATCGTGTGATGATTAAACCTGTTGTTGTATGCGGGCCTACCGCTTCAGGCAAAACTGCGCTGGCGATAGCTTTGGCACAGCGGCTTGACGGAGAGATAGTCTCTGCCGATTCAATGCAGATATATCGCGGTATGGATATAGGGACTGCCAAGCCTGACAGACGTGAGCGAAGTATGGCTGTACATCATATGATAGACGTTGCCGAGCCCGGTGAGAGTTTCTCTGCGGCAAGGTATTCGGCGGAGGCGTCTTGCATAACCGATGATATAATCGCAAGAGGCAAGACACCCATAATATGCGGCGGCACGGGACTGTATATCAATGCGCTTATAAACGGTACCGATTTTGCCGTAAGCGGTGATGATAACGGCATTCGCGCAAAGCTTGAGAATGAATATCACAGCACGAGTGCTGAACATATGCATAAAAGACTCAGGGCTGTTGATCCCGAGAGCGCCGAAAGACTGCACATCAATGACGTCAAGCGCGTCATTCGAGCCCTTGAGGTTTATGAGTCAACGGGTAAGACCATAACCGAATACAATCGATTGTCCAAAACGGTCAAACCCAGATATGATGCGATTTTTATCGGTATTGCTCCATACGAAAGACAAATTCTGTATGACAGGATCAACAGACGGGTTGACGTTATGCTTAGTATTGGTCTTGAAGCCGAAGTGCGTTTGCTGTATGAAAGCGGCAGGTTGATTAATACGGCGGCTCAGGCCATAGGTTACAAAGAGATGCTTGCGTATATCCGCGATGAAGCATCTTTGGCTGAGGCAGCTGAGCTGATCAAGCAAAAGTCCAGAAATTATGCAAAACGCCAGCTTACCTGGTTCAAATCCGATAAGCGGGTAAATTGGGTCGGGTACGATACAGACTTCGACATTGACGGCTTGTGTCAAAAAGCGACATCTTTTGTGCGTTGACTACACTAAAATGATAAAGAAACTTTTAGAGAAAGAGGTCTTTATCATGGAAAAACGTACAAGCCTGCAGGATGTATTCCTCAACGAACTCAGACGGGATAAAGTACCCGTGACAGTATTTCTGACAAACGGTTTTCAGCAGCGGGGGACGGTAGTTTCGTTTGACGGATATACCATACTGCTGGTATTTGAGGGCAAACAATATTTGATCTATAAGCATGCCATCTCTACGGTTATCCCACAGAGGAGTGTGATGGCACAACAATAAAGGAGCTATAATGAAAGACCACTCTGCAAGGGGCGCCGGTGTAATACTTCTGCTTGTTTTTGCTGCTTTTTTGGTGTTTAACATCTATAGCAGCTTAAACGAGAAGATAAACTACATAGAAGCCACGTTGGTTACAGTCGAAGAATACGTATCGCTTGATGCTGTTTTTATCCGAGATCAGATCGTTATTACCGGCAATAGCGATAATATCGAGTATCTGGTCTCCAATGGAGAAAAGGTGGCTGCCAATCAGGCTGTATGTATATATTTCAAGACCGATGAGGCCCGTGACAATTATAAAAAACTCGTGGAGATCGAAAACGAGATCGAAGCTATTAAAGCTGTCGATGCAATGATCACCTCAAGCAACGACAGTGTCAAGCTTGACGAGCTTGTTTACACCTTGCTCAATCAGATCCTCAGCGACACCGAAGCAGGGAAGATCACACAGGCAAACGACACCTACACCTCGATCAGACAGGTCATTATCGCGCGTGATGCGGGGCTGTACAGCAAGGATATATTCAGAGAGCGTCTGTCTGAACTGGAGAGTCAGCGTACATACTATGACAGCCTTGTTGACAAAAACAGCGATACCGTTGTATCGCCCTGTTCGGGATACTTTTTCAGCAGTGCGGACGGATTTGAGTCTGTTTTGAATACGGATTGTTTTGATGATTTATCAGATGAGTATTTCGATAAAACCTATGCAGCTTCAGACCCGTCCGAAAACGTTATAGGAACGGTGGTCAACTCATTCTATTGGTATCTTGCCGCCGAGCTTGACGATGAGCATCTTTATGATTTCAGAGGCAAGGAGCAATTGAGAGCATATTTTCCCGAACTGCTCGCATCCTACAACGATTTTGAAGTAGAAAATATAATCAAGAGTGAGTCGGGCAAGCATTATCTTGTTCTCAAGACCTCTGTTATGATACCCGAGTATCTGAACACACGTTTCCAGCCGGTTGATATTGTTCTCAACAGCTATACCGGTGTTAAGGTACCGATAGAAGCACTCCATCAAAAGGAAGGAAAATGGGGCGTATTCTGTCTTGAAGGAGCATCAGCCAAATTCAAAAGTGCCGAGATAATTTATCAGACTGATTCCTATTATTTGCTTGAAATGGCTGAATCGTCGTCAAAAGGGCTTTATATTTACGATAAAATCATTATCAGCGGTAAGGATTTTAAGATAAAATAAATATATCCCGGTTAATTTGATTAAAAAAGTTGACAGATCGGCAAAATAATAAGATAATAAGATAATGGATATTTGTGTAAACGGAAAGGAGAGCAGCAGAATGGGTTTTATGGACGACATCAAGCGCTGGGCAAGAGGAGACGAAGAGAAAGAAGAAGATTTTGAGCAGATCACCTCTTCCAGAAGAGTTCAGAACAAAAACGAAGACGAAGGCGGTGTTCCGGTGACGGAGTTCAGACGTAGCAACAAGGTAGTCAATATCAATGCAACCACTCAGCTTTCTGTTGTATTGGTCAAGCCCGAGAAGTTTGAGAATGCTGCAGAGATAGCCGATCATCTTATAGATCGTCGTACAGTCGTGCTCAATCTTGAGCAGACCAACAAGGAGGTTGCCCGCAGGGTGGTAGACTTCCTCAGCGGTGTTACATACGCGCAGGACGGCAAAATCAAGAAGGTCGCCAACAGCACTTATATCATCACTCCCTATAATGTTGATATTATGGGTGATCTTATAGATGAGCTTGAGAATAACGGACTTTATATTTAAGTGAACAGCGCTGTTTATATTTTGAGATATGCTCTTGTGGCTTTTTGCAGAGTATATCAGTGGATAATGCTTGCCACAGCAATACTTTCGTGGATCCCGTCACTCAGAGAGAGCAAATTTTATTATATTCTCTGCTCATTTACAGAGCCCGTTATCAGACCGGTCAGAGAACTGATCTACAGGATACCGGGTGCTGACGGAATGCCCATTGATCTGTCGTTTCTGGCAGTTTACATTTTGCTTTCCTTTATAATAAGAATAGTTGGGTAACAAGGGGGTAACCTATGCTGACACCTCAGGAAATACAGGATACCAAGTTTGAGAAAGCGGTATTCGGCGGATATGATATGGCGCAGATCGACAAGTTTCTTGATGAGTTGCTTGAAGATTATGCGATGTTGTACAAAGAAAATGCCGCACTCAAGGCCAAGATGCGCGTACTCGTAGACAAAATTGACGAATACCGTGCCGTTGATGAAGAAATGCGCAAAGCACTTTATACCGCACAGCAGACTGCAAAAGAGATCACCGATAAAGCCGAATTAAAGGCAGCGTCCATTATTGCCGATGCCGAGCTGGAAGCAAAAAAGAAATGCGAGAATATCGACCTTGAGATCTATGCAAATGCGCTCAGACTGCAGGAGATACGCGATATTTGTTCGGGATATGCACAGAGCATCAGGACTCTGCTGAGTAAAGCAGCCGATGATATTACTCTCACCGAGAACAAAGAGATAGATGAGATAATCAGTAAAACCGTTGCTGAGAATGCCCATAAGAACAAGATCGATAATTTTGAGATAGATATCCCTGCGAATATTTCTGTTGACCCGCAGCCTTTGACTATGGAGATGGATTCTGCAGACGAACCTACAATGGAGATCACCATTGAAGAATCGCCTGAAAGAACCGATGATGACGAGATTCCCGATAGCTCAGAGAGCAAAGAGAATGCAAAGCTGTTCGATATAACCATTGTCCGTGAACAGACCGAGCATTCTGACGATGACGAGGACGAAGATGAGGATGAAGAGAGCATCCGTAAACCCAGGTTTAATTTCTCTGACCTCAGATTCGGTAAGAATTATAAAAATCAAGATTGATTAGGAGATAAAGAATTATGGCTCAGGATTACAACAACACGATCAATCTGCCGAAAACTGAGTTTGCTATGAGAGCAGCACTGCCTCAGCGCGAACCCGGTTTTCTGAAGGATTGGGAAGAAAAAGAAGTTTATAAGCTTATGCTTGAGAAAAATGCAGGTAAGCCCAAGTTTATCCTGCACGACGGCCCTCCGTTCTCCAACGGCAATATCCATATGGGACACGCACTCAATAAGTCCCTCAAGGACTTTATGAACAGACATAAGGCTATGGACGGTTACCTGACTCCCTACGTTCCCGGATGGGATAACCACGGTATGCCTATCGAGAGCGCCATTATCAAGAAGAATAAGCTCAATCAGAAGAATATGTCTGTTGCCGAGTTCAGAAGCGCCTGCCAGGAGTTTGCACAGAACTATGTCAACATTCAGATGGACCAGTTCAAGCGTCTTGGCGTCCTTGCTGATTGGGAGCATCCTTATCTGACTATGGATCCCGGCTTTGAGGCAGAAGAAGTCAAGGTATTCGGCGCTATGTACAAGAAGGGCTACATCTATAAGGGCCTCAAGCCTGTTTATTGGTGTACTCACGACGAGACCGCACTTGCAGAAGCTGAGATAGAGTACAAGGACGAGCCCTGTGCATCTATTTTTGTTAAGTTTGCTCTTAAAGACGATCAGGGCAAGATGGCAAAGTACGGCGATACCTCCAAGATGTTCTTTATCATCTGGACAACTACAACGTGGACATTGCCCGGCAACCTTGCTATCGCGCTGAATCCTGTTGAGAGCTACGTGCTCCTCAAGGCTGACAACGGCGAGATGTATATCGTAGCCGAGGCTCTTGCCGATACTACTATGAAGAACGGCGGCATTGACTCATACGAGATCGTTGATCGTTTTGACGGCAGTTTCTTTGAGTATATGACTGCACAGCATCCTTTCCTTGACAGAGACAGTCTGCTGGTTCTGGCCGACTATGTCACTATGGAAGACGGTACGGGCTGTGTCCATACAGCTCCCGGCTTCGGTGCAGAGGATAATATCACCGGCAGAAAGTACAACCTGCCCCTGCTCGTTCCCGTTGATGACAAAGGTTATCAGACCGAAGATGCAGGTATGTTTGCGGGAATGAAGTTTGACGAGTCCAACGATGCTATTCTCAAGCATCTTAAGGAGACCGGCGCTCTGTTTGCAAGCAAGGAGATCGTTCACAGCTATCCTCACTGCTGGAGATGCAAAAATCCCATTATCTTCCGTGCAACACCTCAGTGGTTCTGCTCTGTTGAAGCGTTCAAGGAAGATGCAGTAGAAGCCTGCCGCACTGTACGCTGGCTGCCTGCCTGGGGTGAGGACCGTATCACAAGCATGATCCGCGAACGTGCCGACTGGTGTATCTCCCGTCAGCGCCGTTGGGGTCTGCCTATCCCCGTTATCTACTGCAAAGAGTGCGGTAAGCCCATCTGCAACGATGAGACTATTGAGCATATCGCAGGTCTGTTTGCCAAGGAAGGCTCCAATGCCTGGTATCTGTATGATGAGGATCAGCTTGTGCCCGAAGGATTTGTATGTCCTCACTGCGGCGGCAAGCATTTTGAGAAGGAGACCGACACCCTTGACTGCTGGTTTGATTCCGGTTCTACCAATATCGCAAGCCTGCTTCGTGACAATGCCGATGAGTGGCCTGCAGATGTCTATATCGAGGGTGCAGACCAGTACAGAGGCTGGTTCCAGAGCTCTCTGCTGGCTGCAGTAGGCGCACTGGGCGGCGGCGCTCCCTATAAAAACGTCCTTACTCACGGTTGGGTCGTTGACGGCGAAGGTAAGGCTATGCACAAGTCTCTCGGCAACTCCATCGCTCCCGAAGAGATCATAAACAAGTACGGTGCAGACCTGCTCCGTCTGTGGGTTGCATGCAGTGATTATCACGTTGACGTCAGAGTATCCGACGTTATCTTCAAGCAGCTTACTCAGGTATATCTCAAGATCCGTAACACCTGCCGTTATATTCTCGGTAACCTTGACGGATTTGATCCCAACAACCTTGTCAGCGGCGAGGATATGGAGGAGATCGACCGTTGGGCTATCACCAAGCTGGATGATCTGACAAAGCGCGTTCTGGCAGCTTACGACGAGTTTGAGTATCATCCCGCTATCCACGCTATCAATAACTTCTGCGTTGTTGAGATGTCCAATTTCTATCTCGACGTTATCAAGGACAGACTCTACTGCGATGAACGCAACGGCAACAGCCGCCGCAGCGCACAGACAGCAATATTTGTTATCCTTGATTCTATGACCAAGCTCTTTGCTCCCATTCTTGCATTTACCTCTGACGAGATCTGGCAGGTAATGCCTCACAGGGACGGCGATGATAAGAGACATATCATCCTCAATACCTTCAACAAGGATTTTGGCGAGTACGTTCTTTCTGAAGAAAAGATGGCCAAGTGGGATAAGCTTATTGCTCTCCGCGACGACATCAATTCTGTTCTGGAGGCAGCAAGAGCTGAGAAGAAGATCGGTAAGCCTCTGGAAGCAAAGGTCGTTTTGGAATGCCGTGATGCAGTGATCGATGAGATCAAGGCTGACGCCGATACACTCAAGACCATGCTTATCGTCTCTCAGGTAGAGGTCAAGGCAGGAAGCAACGGTAAGCAGTGCGCAAGCAACACCGACGTTTACGCATCCGTGCAGACTGCTGATGGCGGTAAGTGCGAGCGCTGCTGGTGCTACAGCGAGACTGTTGGACAGAACAGCGAGCATCCCACTCTGTGTGCAAGATGCGCAGCAGTTGTATCCAAGCTCTGATCTTAAGTTTAATAATCAAAAAGAGTTTGCATGCTTGTCATGCAAACTCTTTTTTGCTCCTGCCGAATATCTGATTGATACTGTCATACCACTCCGAGTACAAAAGAAATACTCCGTATAATCTTGCCGACTGAGCTGTTTGGATTTTGAACAGCGCTGTTTGTGCATCGTCATATAATACGAAATGCACTTTTCCGTCATCGCGATATGTAAAATACTTGCACCCAAGCTCTGATGAAAAAAATCCCTGCGCCGAGTATATGCTCATAAGCTCATCTAATCTTTCTTTTGTCAGCGGATTTCCGTCGGGCTTATATGCTGGCATCTCGAAATCGTTACAGCTTCTGACAAGCTCGAGACATATCCTGTCGGGCGGGTATTTTTCTGTTACCATATTGAGCAGCTGTGTTATGCCTCCGCCGCTAACGGAGGAGGGTACTATTATTTTGGCATCCTGTGACAGCTGAGCAAGCTCGACCGGTAAAAAATACGTGATCTTTCGCTGCGAAAGACTGGAGCACAGTTTTTCTGTTTTGTCCAGATCTGCCATACCGAACTTGATATCCAATACCACTCCCGCGTAATTTCGTCTGGAGAGCTCGCTTATAATATCTCTGCACAGTCTGTCCGGATCACATTTTTGCAGTCCCGAATCGTCTGTAATGCCCATAATACTTCGCATCGGAGCAGAATACCCGGGAACGCGTTGAAGCATACCTGACTCGTTGATCCTGTAGATCATCTGCACGCAAGGGGAGATGTTCGACGGAACAGACCGTATGTCAGACGGGTATGTCACAATATATTTCCTTAAAGTTTCAATCATTTGACCTTCTCCTCTTGTTAGGGTCTGCAATATGTGATAGAATACAAAAGACAGATATTAAGCATCAAAGGATGATTATATATGACTCTTCCTTATCCCTACAAAATATATGACAATGTTACCTGCATTATTCCATCCGACGTTCTTGATATGGGTGTCAAAGGAGTGCTTCTGGATATTGACGGAACGCTTATGCGTACCAAGGATAAGTCTCCGGCACCTGAAGTGATGAACTGGATAAATGATCTTAAAAACAGCGGGATTGCAGTCTACGTCTTGTCCAATAACAAGCATCCCGAAAGGGTAAAGAACTTTGCCGAAAGCATCGGTGCACAGTGGACGTATCTTGCTCATAAGCCTGCAAAAAGCGGCTTTATTAAGGCCGCAGGCTCGCTTAAACTAAAGCACAGCCAAATCGCTGTTATCGGGGATCAGATTTATACAGATATGTTTGGTGCCGCACGGTGCGGTATGCGGGGTCTGTTGGTAAATTCCATGGATACCTATCTGTGGTATTATTACCCGAGACATATTCTTGAACTTTTGTTCTGGAGAGAAAAACACAGATGAAAAAAGCACTTTTTGGACCTGCGGGAAGCGAAGAGAATTTCATCAGGCAATACAGATCGACGTTGTTTATGCCTGAATATCTGCACAGTATGGGTTTGGATGCTTTTGAGTATCAGTGCGGAAGAGGAGTCAATATCGGAGAGGGAACCGCATACGCATTGGGGGAGAAAGCGAGACAATACGGCATTGCGCTTTCCGTTCACTCACCCTATTATATCAATCTGTCCAGCAGGGAAGATATAAGACGGACAAAGAATATCAATTATATACTCCAATCCTGCGCCGCCGCCAAAGCTATGGGGGCGGAACGTATCGTCGTGCATTGCGGCGGACTGTCGGGATTATCCCGCGAAGAGGCGATGAATAACACGGTACTTAACGTCAAAGATGCCCTTAATGCACTTGACGAAAACGGATACGGTAATATACGGCTCTGCATAGAAACTATGGGCAAGCAGAACGTATTGGGCGACCTGGGTGAAGTAATAGAGATTTGCAGGCAGGACGAGCGGCTGATACCGTGCATAGATTTCGGACACCTTAATGCACGTACCGTTGGCGGAGTGTCAGACAGAGAGTCGTTTACTGCTGTGCTTGACGAGCTTATCTCAGGGCTTGGCCATCAGCGTGCTTCGATTATGCACGTGCATTTCAGCAGGATTGAGTATTCGTCGAAGGGGGAGGTCAGGCATCTTACATTTGAGGATGACAGGTTCGGGCCTGCTCCCGAGCTTATTGGCATAATGTATGACAAAGCTCTGTCTCCAACTGTTATTTGCGAGTCGGCAGGCACTCAGGCACAGGACGCGTTGACGCTTAAACAGATATATTACAATAGGGTGGATGAAGAATGAGTATCATAAATGAGCTGTCAAGATTACTTGTTCAAAATGATCTTGATGCTGTATTGATAACCGATAACGTTGCTCTTGCCTATGTAACGGGTATGAGCAATATTGAAGGTGCGGCTTTTATAACAAAAGATGAAAAGGCTTTTTGCTTTACAGATTCAAGGTATATAGAGGCGGCCAAATTAATAGTGGAACCTAACGGTTTTTATGTGTCGACCGTTGAAAACAACAATTATTTCAGACATATCAGCGGTATGTGCAGCGATATGAGCATCACGTCTCTCGGTTTTGAGGATGCATATATGACCGTTTCTGAATATAGACGTGCAGAGACGGCTTTTAACGTTCGGCTTGTCGGGGCATCGGGTATATTGCAGGAATTGAGAGCGCATAAACGTCAGTTTGAAGCAGACAGCATCATAAAAGCGCAACGTATAGCCGAAGAATCTCTTGACATTCTTCTCGGAGAGATTAGCCCGGGTACCAGTGAAAAAGCCTGCAAGGCACGTCTTGAGTATCTTATGGCTGTCAGGGGTTCAGAGATGCCGGCTTTTGATACTATTCTGATTTCGGGCAAAAAAACCAGTATGCCTCACGGCGTATCCGGGGATAATATCATACGTGAGGGTGATTTTATTACCTTTGATTTCGGCGCTACGGTAAACGGTTACCGATCGGATATGACGCGAACTGTTGCGGTCGGTAATGTCAGTACTGAAATGAAAAAGGTATACGATACCGTGCTTGAGGCCCAGCTTGCAGCCATTGATAAAGCCGAGATGGGTGCCGCGCTCAAAGATGTCGATGCCGCCGCAAGAGATATCATCAAAAGGGCAGGCTACGGAGAATACTTTGGTCACGGTACCGGTCACGGAGTGGGTATCGAGATCCACGAAGCGCCCTCTGTTTCCCCACGTGCTGCAGGCGTTATCGAGAACGGACATATCATAACCATCGAGCCGGGCATATATATTCCGGATACATTCGGCGTGAGAATAGAGGATATGCTTTATTTTAACGGCGATAATAGGATAAACCTTACCGAATACACAAAAAATCTTGTTATATTGTAATTCTTATGCTTGCAATACGGAATAAATTGTGATATCATTAGTATGTTAAATTATGTCAGGGGGATTGTACAATTATGATAACTGCAGGCGATTTTAGAAATGGCGTAACTTTTGAGATGGACGGCAACGTTCTTCAGGTAATCGAGTTCCAGCACGTCAAGCCCGGCAAGGGTGCTGCTTTCGTTCGCACAAAGTACCGCAACGTTATTACCGGTTCTGTTGTTGAGCGCAGCTTCAACCCCACCGATAAGTTTGAGAATGCATACATCGAGAGAAGAGATATGCAGTATCTCTACAGCGACGGTGATCTCTACTACTTTATGGACACCGAGACATACGAGCAGCTGCCTATCAATGCTGACAAGCTGTCTGAGGGATTCAAGTTCGTTACCGAGAATATGATCGTTAAGGTTCTTTCCTACAAGGGAAACGTATTCGGCATCGAGCCTCCTCTGTTCGTTGTTCTGACCGTTGTTGAGACTGAGCCCGGTGTTAAGGGCGATACAGCTACCAATGTCACCAAGCCCGCTACCGTTGAGACCGGCGCTGTTGTTAGAGTTCCTCTCTTCATCAACGAAGGTGAGAAGATCCGTATCGACACCCGTACCGGTGAGTATCTCGAAAGAGCAAAAGAGTGATCTTTTGTTTTGACGAAAGGAGTTTATTATGACTATTACCGAAAAAACCGCATATCTCAAGGGTCTCCTTGATGGTATGAGCATTGATCAGAACACCAATGAGGGCAAGCTTCTCGCTGCTATCGTTGATGTTGTAAACGATATCGCTCTTGAGCTGGCTGATATCGAGATGCAGACCGAGACTATTCACGAAGAACTGGATGCCATTGAGGATGCAATGGATGAGTACGAAGTAGCATTCGACGAGATCGACGAGAGCATCGATGAGCTTTACGAGATCGTTGACGAGTGCTGTGAAGATGACTGCGATTGCTGTGACGATGACGACTGTGATTGTGATGATTGCGGCGAGGTCTATTATGAGCTTATCTGCCCCACTTGTGACGAGAAGATCGTTCTTGATGAGGATCTGCTTGCAGAAGGCGGTATGAAGTGCCCTGCTTGCGGCGAAGAGCTCGAGTTTGATTACAGCGAGCTCCTCAATGAGGAAGACGAAGAAGATTTCGAAGAGGATCGTTAACTTTGCCGACTGATAACAGCGGGGGATAGTGCCCCCGCTGTTATTTTACTATTGGAGGAATTATGCAGGATAATCAGCTTGTTGCCCAAGCTCTTGATATGATGAAGTTTGCTCACGCACCCTATTCGGGATTTACCGTGGGTGCGGCTTTGCTGTGTGATGACGGTACGGTATACGGTGGATGCAACGTAGAGGGTTCATCATACGGCACTACTGTCTGCGCAGAACGTACCGCCCTTGTAAAAGCGGTCAGCGAGGGCAAAAAGCGCTTTTTGGCTCTTGCTGTTTGTTCCTCAGCTGATTCTGTGTGCACTCCTTGCGGTATTTGCAGGCAGATGCTGTATGATTTCTCGCCTGACCTGCGTGTTCTGTGCGCCGACAACAAGGGAAATTATATTGAGCACAGTCTCCGTGAACTGCTTCCGTATGCTTTTTCGGAGGAGGTTTTGTGATGCCGAAAGCGCTTGTTGCTATGAGCGGCGGAGTCGACAGTGCGGCATCAGCTCTTTTGATGAAACAAAAGGGATATGATGTATGCGGTGTCACACTTATTCTTGATTCAAATTTTGATGATGCGCAGGGTGCAGGGGTGATCGCGGACAAGCTTGGTATCCAACATTACTGCATTGATGCATCGGCCTCCTTCAAATCCGGTGTTATAGATCGGTTTATAAGTGAGTACTGTGCAGGAAGAACGCCTAATCCGTGTATTGATTGCAACAAGAATATCAAATTCGGTGTTCTTTATGATGAAATGCTTGCAAAAGGCTTTGATATCCTTGCGACGGGGCATTATGCCAGGATCATTTGGGATGCAGAATATGATGAACCGAGGCTCTGTACGGCAGCTTATGCCGAAAAAGATCAAAGCTACGTTCTGTATTCTGTTGACAGGGAAAAGTTCAGGAATGTAGCTTTCCCTCTTGGCGAAAAGACCAAAGATGAGGTCAGAGCTATTGCAAAAACGGCAGGATTCGAAAACCACGCAAAGCCCGAGAGTCAGGATATCTGTTTTATAAAAGACGGGGATTACGCCTCATTTGTTGCCGAGAATGGATCGGATGGTACAAGCGCGGGAGATTTCTGCGATAGGCAGGGCAACGTGCTTGGCAGACATAAGGGATTGATCAATTATACAGTCGGTCAAAGGCGCGGTCTTGGTATCCCTTCTACCGAATCCTACTACGTTCTTGAGAAGAGACACTGTGATAACACCGTTGTTCTCGGTTACAAAAATGAGCTTATGACAAGTTTTTTTGCGGTAAAATGCATCAATGTTCTTTGTCCGTCCCTTTTCAGCGAGGACAAAAAATATACCGTGCGCACAAGATATCATCAAAAAGAAACACCGTGCAGTATACAAATTGATCATAACACTGTAAAGGTTTATACCGATACAGATATCAGGATACCTGCTCCCGGGCAGTCTGCCGTTTTGTATTACGGAGATATTGTCGTGGCTGGAGGAATAATATTTTGAGGCGATAAAATGAGCGATATTTTCACAAGAGAAGAGCTTATACTCGGCACTCAGGGTGTAAATAAACTTAATAACTCATCGGTTGCCCTTTTTGGTGTGGGCGGTGTGGGTTCATTTGCCGCTGAAGCTCTCGCGCGTGCGGGGGTAGGAAAAATTGCGCTTATAGACAATGACAAGGTCAACCTTACCAATATCAATAGACAGCTTATCGCTCTGCACAGCACAATAGGAAGATTTAAGGTCGATGTAATGAAGGAGCGTATTCTTGACATCAATCCTGACTGCTGCGTTAATACGTATAATCAGTTCTATCTCGAGTCAAATTGCGATTTTATTGATTTCGGTGAGTACGATTTTATTATTGATGCCATAGATACCGTATCTGCAAAGCTGCACATTATATGCCGCGCACAGCAAGAGAATGTTTCTGTTATAAGCTGTATGGGTACGGGTAATAAGCTTGACCCTACAAGATTTAGGGTCACCGATATATTCAAAACCGAGGGTTGTCCTCTTGCACGGGTAATGAGGACCGAACTGCGTAAGCGAGGGGTAAAAAAACTGCCCGTTGTTTATTCCGATGAGCAACCATCGCGTCACAGCTCGGTACCTGCTGATGACAGGACGATCGGGAGTATTTCATTTGTGCCTTCCTGCGCAGGCCTGATAGCGGCAGGTTACGTTATACGCAATCTTTGTGAAAATCGTACAGAGGTGTGATCATGATTATATATGCAATTATTGCAGTGGCTATTGTTGCCGCTGATATGATAGTCAAATACTGGGCACAGACAACTCTTATGGAGATAAGAACTATCCCCGTAATTCAGGATGTTTTCCATTTGACCTATGCCGAAAACAAAGGAGCGGCGTTCAGCATTCTTGAGGGTCAGCGATGGTTCTTTATTGTGCTTACCTCGGTGATGCTTGTCGTTATTGCTGTTGCGTTTTTCAAAAACTTCTTTAAGGGTATTTGGGGCAGGACTACACTTGTCTTTATCTTTGCGGGTGCGGTAGGCAACTTTATCGACCGTGTCAGATTTGGTTATGTCGTTGATATGTTTGATTTCAGGCTTATCAATTTTCCTGTATTCAACGTTGCCGATATTTTTCTTACTATCGGCGCGGTAATGGGTGTGATCTATATACTGTTTATGGACAAAGATTTATTCAAAGACGAAAAAAAGGTTGAGCAGAACGATGATACACAGGATAACGGCTGATTCATCGGGACAGCGTCTTGATGCGTATATCAGCGAAAAATTGGATATAAGCCGCAGCAGCGCGCAGAACATCTGTGAAAACGGCGGCGTTATCTGCTGCGGTACGGTGCTCAAGAAGAATTACAAGGTCAAAGAGGGAGACTTGTTTGAGGTTGATGTGCCCGAGGTGCGTGAGACCGAAACGGTTGCCCAGTATATCCCCCTTGATATCAGATACGAGGATGACCACCTGATAGTCATAAACAAGCCCAGGGGAATGGTAGTTCATCCTGCGGCCGGGCATTTTGACGGTACGCTTGTCAATGCTCTTCTTGCTCATTGCGGTGACAGTCTGTCAGGTATCGGCGGTGAGATGCGTCCGGGCATCGTACACCGTATAGACAAGGATACCAGCGGGCTTCTGATAGTTGCAAAAAACGATAAGGCTCATATAGCACTGTCATCACAGCTTGCTGACCGCAGTCTCAGCCGCACCTACGATGCTATCGTTTACGGCAGAATCGAGGAAACGGGTACGGTCAATGCCCCTATAGGCAGAAGTCCCAAAGACCGCAAGAAAATGGCGGTTACTCCCGATGGCAGGCAGGCGGTTACTCACTACGAGCCGGTTGCCTACTTTAACGGTTTTTCTCATATAAGGTGTAAGCTGGAAACGGGCAGGACCCATCAGATCAGAGTGCATATGGCAAGTATCGGCCACGCGGTAGCCGGAGACCCTCTGTATGGACCAAAGAATGACAAAACAAAGCTGTTGGGGCAGTGTCTGCACGCATCAAAACTCAGATTCGTTCATCCCGTGACCCTGGAAAACGTGGAGGTGCAATGCGAGCTTCCCGACTATTTTGTAGATTTTATGAAAAGGACGGGGCTCTGCTGATGGGAATTTTTGACGGTGTACTTATTCTCAGTGATCTGGATGGAACATTGCTCAACAGCAGTGCGGAGATATCGGAACGCAATATTGAGGCGGTCAAGGATTTTATGGCTAACGGGGGAAGATTCTCCTTTGCCACCGGGCGCAATTATACGAGTATGAGCTATTTTTATGACTGTATCCCCGTAAACGCGCCTGCTGTCACGTCCAACGGAGCGGTAATATACGATTTTGATGCCGGATGTGCCCGACGGGTTTATGCGTTGGGTGAGCTCGGTGAAAAGATAGCACGGGAGCTTTTGAGCAGATTTGACGATATCGGAATTGAGGTCATGCTCGAAGACACCATATACGTGCTCAAACATGACCCGATCAACGAAATGCACATCAGGTATACCAAAGCCTCTGCCCATTACGGCGGCTTTGAGGATATCCCCAAGCCCTGGGTACATCTGCTTGTAACAAGAGATCCTGCGACTATAGGCGAAGTTTATGATTTTGTAGCATCAAACTACTCGGGCAGTGTATTCTGTCAGTATTCCGCACCGTATTTTCTTGAGATACTTATCGAGGGCGCTACAAAAGGCGCCGGAGCAAGATGTATAGCTGATATGCTTGATATATCTTATGATGATCTGTATACAGTGGGGGACGGGCTTAACGACGTTCAGCTGCTTACGTGTACCCAAAACTCTTTTGCCCCCGAAAATTGCCACGGTGAAGTGCGTAAAATAGCGTCACATATCCTGCCCGACAACGATCACGATACGATAGCCGAGCTTATTGAACATATAAGAAGAACCAGAGAGGTTTGATCCTTATGAATATACAGATTTTTGGAAAAAGCAAATGTTTTGATACAAAAAAAGCTGAACGTTGGTTCAAAGAAAGACGGATAAAATTCCAAAGCATTGATCTGCCCAAATTCGGTATGAGTGCGGGGGAGTTAAAGAGTGTTTGTTCTGCTGTCGGCGGACTCGAAAACCTTATTGATGAGAAATCTCCTGATGCGTCTTTGCTCAGGTATCTTGCTTATCCTGAGGATAAGATCCAAAAAATGCTGGAAAATCCCAAACTCTTCAAAACTCCCATAGTCAGAAACGGCAAACAGGCTACGGTAGGATATTGTCCTGAGATATGGGAAAAGTGGGATTAATAAATACTTGAACAGCGCTGTATATTGTGGTATAATGCCTATATATATCGTATATGATGTTTTTGTGTGAAAAGGAAGGTCATATGAAGAGGGTTACAGCATTCATACTATCCATAATACTCGTTTTGACTGTTTTGCCGAACTTTAAGGTGCAGGCGGCACAGCCCGTTTCTGTGTTGCGTATCGGTCTCAGTTACGGAGATAACGCCGTTCCTGCGGCTAAGCTTCAGAATCTGACGGGAGATCAGTCGGGATATCAGATCGGATTCTACGATAACGATCTTAAGTTTTATCCTCTGATTACCACTTACGAGCGTGAGATAGCTATCATCAAGGATAAGGCCATCTGGATCACCTCCGAGGATGAATACGTAGATGTCAAGCCTTCATCGCACAAGTACTACATAGGTGCATATCACGCACAGGTTGATGCTACTTTTTCGACCTATAACGATGCAATGGCTCTTGCTTCGGCATTCACACAGATGGGATATCAGGCATTTCCCGCATTTATCAACGGTGTTTTCAAACTCAGAGTAGGTGAGCATCTCACTTACGAAAAGGCTCAGGAATCTGTCGCTACGCTTAATGCGACCACTGGTCTTAATTTTACCGTAGTAGGCGGCAGCGAAACCTGCTATACGGTTGCCATTACGGGCACCGACCGTATTCTGTTTGAGTTTGACTCGTATGAGTCGGCAATGGCAGTACTTCCTTTTTCTGAACAGACCTGGTATAACAAATATAAGTATAACGGCGGCTTCGAGTTTAACCGTGTGTATGGTAATGATATTACCGTTATCAGCGTAGTTACCATGGAGCAGTATATCAAGGGCGTTATACCATATGAAGTCAGCCCCAGCTGGCCTCTTGAAGCTCAGAAGGCTCAGGCGATATGTGCCAAGTGCTATGCCTGCAATAACATAGGCAAGCACAAGTCAATGGGATTTGATCTGTGTAATACTACCGACTGTCAGGTATACCGCGGTACAAACTACGCTACCTCCGTATCGAATCTTGCCGTCGACAGTGTGCAGGGTATGTATCTTACCTATGAAAATGAGATATGTATGACCTATTATCACTCCAACTCCGGCGGCTCGACCGAAGATGTTGAGAATATATGGACCAGATATATCCCGTACCTTCGCGCAGTTGAGGATATATACCTGAAAGATCCTGAGGCATACTCGGTATCGGTCGATCTTGATACCATCAGTGAGATACTGATGATCAAAAACTACACCAGCCAGCGGATAATCGACTGTTACGTCAGTCGTATCAGTCCGTCGGGAAACGTTCTTGAGGTTACGTTTACTCAGGCTGACGGTACGCCCCTTCGTTTGTCCTCGGACAAAGCCCGTACCGCTGTAAACAGCGCAAACAAGGGCATACGTATCCCCAGCCACAGATATACGATCACACCCAGTGTCGGTATCTACGTCAATAAGCTTCTTATGAACATCGGTATGACAGAGCTTTATGCTATCGGAGGTGACGGAACGGTTGCGTCTCTGCCTGCCTCTTACACCGAGGTCAAAGCCATCACATCCACGGGTATAAAATCCATCAACCCCAACAATGTTACTTATGTCATTAACGGTACCGGATCAGGTCATCACGTTGGTATGAGTCAGGCCGGCGCATACGGAATGGCAAAAGAAGGGTTCACCTACGACGAGATCCTAAGATTCTACTATACGGGATCGCAGGTCGTATATTACGGTTATTGATTATGAAGAGATCTGATTTTTATTACGAACTTCCCGAAGAGCTTATTGCTCAGACCCCTATTCCAAAACGAGATAATTCCCGTCTTATGGTGCTCGACAAAACAAAAAATGGCGTCGAGCACCGCCATTTTTATGATATATGCGAGTTTTTCAATAAGGGTGACTGTCTTGTTATAAATGAGACCCGTGTTCTCCCCGCACGTCTGTACGCATCCCGAAAGGGAGGAACCGCACCCGTCGAGATACTTCTGCTCAAAGATCTTGGCGATGATTCTTGGGAATGTATTGTATATCCCGGCAAAAAGCTCAGGCAGGGAGCGGAGATCGATTGTGCTGGTAAGCTTAAAGGTACCATCACCGATGTTTTGCCTGACGGCAACAGGATAGTTAAGTTTGAGTATGACGGGATTTTCCTTGAGATACTTGAGGAACTCGGCATGATGCCTTTACCACACTATATTACCGAGAGACTTGAGGATAAGGATCGTTATCAGACGGTCTTTGCACGGGAGAACGGTTCGGCGGCAGCACCTACTGCAGGTCTGCATTTTACGCCGGAGCTGCTGTCTGCGCTTGAGGACAAGGGTGTGAGTATCGCTCGCATTACCCTTCACGTGGGATTAGGCACGTTCAGACCTGTAAAGGCTGACAACATTACAGATCACGTTATGCACTCGGAGTTTTACAAGGTGTCCTCTGATGCAGCGGATAAGATCAACAGAACCAAGCTGAACGGTGGCAGGGTAATCGCATGCGGCACTACTTCGTGCAGAACCATAGAATCGGCGTGTGACGATAAGGGTATGCTGCACGAGTGTTCCGGCAACACAGATATTTTTATATATCCCGGGTATAAATTCAAGTGCCTCGACGGGCTTATTACCAATTTTCACCTTCCCGAGAGTACATTGATCATGCTTGTGTCGGCCCTTGCAGGCAGAGAGAGGGTACTTGATGCCTACAAGACGGCTGTTGAGAACAAATATCGGTTTTTCAGTTTTGGCGATGCTATGATAATCATTTGATTTTTGTAACAGGTGATAATATGACAGATATTGTATTATTGGCCATTCTGCTTCTTTGTGGTGCGTTGCTGTGTTTTTTGCTTATTACGGTAATATCTCTTTCGAGGAAGCTTTCGGAGTACTCTTCAGGAGTTGATAAAGAGCTTCGTGAAGCAGCCCAAAAACAAAATTCCATAAGCGACTCTCTTGAACTGAGATTCGGTACCATCAGAGACGAGCTGCACAAGAACAATATGCAGACAGAGCAGAAACTTGATAATATGCGTAATACCATCAGTCAGAGTATTTCTTCTTTGCAGCAGGCCAATATGACCCAGCTTGATTCAATCAAGAAGACTGTTGACGAAAAACTGCAGGATACCCTTGACAAGAAGCTCAACGATTCATTCAGAATCGTAAGTGAGCGGCTTGAGCAGGTATATAAGGGACTCGGAGAGATGCAGACTATTGCAACAAGCGTAGGCGATATCAAGAAAGTCCTGTCCAATGTCAAAACGCGCGGTGTATTGGGTGAACTGCAGCTGGGAGCTATTCTTGAGCAGATACTTTCGCCTGACCAATACGCAGCAAACGTTATCACACATAGCGGCAGCAGAGATTTTGTTGAGTATGCCATCAAGCTTCCCGGAGACGAGAACGGTCACGTCTGGCTGCCCATAGACGCCAAATTCCCTGCAGATGCCTATACACAGCTTTTGGACGCCTATGATACGGGAGACCCTGCACAGGTAGAGCAGGCGGTAAAACAGCTTAAAACCCGAGTAAAAGGATTTGCCAAAGATATTCAGACCAAGTATATAGCACCGCCGGAGACCACCGAATTTGCAATTATGTTTCTGCCTTTCGAAGGACTGTATGCAGAACTTGTGAAGAACGGTATGGTCGACCTTCTGCAGAATGATTACCGTGTATGCATAGCAGGCCCTACCACTATGGGTGCCCTTCTTAACAGCATACAGATGGGTTTCAAGACTCTTGCCATTCAGAAGCGTTCCAACGAGGTGTGGAAGGTGCTTAACGCTGTCAAGACCGAGTTTGACAGCTTTGCATCGGTTTTGTCCAAGGCTCAGGATAGGATCAACCAGGCTAATGCCGAAATTGATAAACTCGTTGGTGTAAGGACCAGACAGATACAGCGCAAACTCGGAGGACTGCAGGGTCTTCCCGCGGAGGAGGCAGAGAGCATATTCCTCTCTGAAAATAACGATGTTTAAGCTTCATAACAAAGATGGCACCGCACGAAGAGGCGAGTATATTACCGATCACGGTACTGTGCAGACCCCGGTTTTTATGAACGTCGGCACTCAGGCGGCTATCAAGGGGGGACTTTCCGCCGATGACCTTAATACTATCGGTTGTCAGGTAGAGCTGTCCAACACATATCATCTTCACGTCAGGCCCGGTGAGGGTATCATCAAGGAACTTGGCGGTCTGCATAAGTTTATGGTATGGGATAAGCCTATACTGACAGACAGCGGCGGTTTTCAGGTGTTCTCCCTTGCCAAACTGCGCAAGATCAAGGAAGAGGGCGTTACGTTTAATGCTCATACCGACGGGCACAAGATATTTATGGGACCTGAGGAGAGTATGCAGATACAGTGGTCGCTGGGTTCTGATGTAGCTATGGCGTTTGACGAGTGTATCGAGAACCCGTCGCCCAAAGATTACGTCAAGCGCTCCTGTGACAGAACGGTTCGATGGCTCAAGCGATGTGATGACAAGCTTAACGAGCTGAAAAAGCGCGAGGATACGGTCAACCCCGGTCAGCAGCTTTGGGGCATCAATCAGGGAGGGACCTACAACGATCTGCGTGTCGATCATATGAAGACCATTGCCGAGCTTGACCTGGCAGGTTACGCTATCGGCGGTCTTGCGGTCGGTGAGCCTGCCGAAGTCATGTATGATATAATCGAGCATGTTGAGCCGTTTATACCGGCTGATAAGCCCAGATATCTTATGGGCGTAGGCACACCAACCAATATTATTGAGGCAGTATACAGAGGTGTTGACTTTTTTGACTGCGTACTGCCTGCAAGAAATGCACGACACGGGCATCTTTGTACGTCGGAGGGTATAATCAATCTCAATAATAACAAATATCGCAACGATCCTTTGCCTATTGACCCTGCCTGCAACTGTCCCGTATGCCGGAAGTATTCCCGCGCTTACGTCAGACATCTGCTCAAAGCAGGGGAGATGCTTGGTATGAGATTTGCGGTAATGCACAATCTGTACTTCTACAATAATCTTATGGCACAGATCAGATCGGCTATTGAGGAGAACAGATTCGACAGCTTCAGAAATGAATTTTCCGTAAAATTAGGAAAACGCATCTAAAGCACTTGTATTTTGTAAACTGTTTTATTATAATACAGTAAGAATATTACATTATTTGGAGGAAAAAATGGGTAATTACGGAACTTGGATTTGGCTTATCGTTATGGTCGCGGTCTTCTACTTCCTGATCATCAGACCGCAGAAGAAGAGAGAGAAGAGTGAGCGCGAGCTTCGCAACAGCATTCAGGCAGGCGACGAGATCGTAACCATCGGCGGCTTCGTTGGCAGAGTACTTTCTGTCAAGGACGATACCGTTACTTTTGAGACCGGCGCTGACAGAACAAAGCTTACCGTCAAGAAGTGGGCTGTTCAGACTCGTACATCTCCTGTACAGGAAGTCAAGGAAGAACCCGCAGCAGAAGAAACAGTTGCAGAGGAGACTGCCGAGACCCCCAAGAAGAAAAAGCTCTTCGGCAAATAAGTTTCAGTTCATAAATAACGATCGCCCCTCATATTATCGTACAGATAATATGGGGGGCTTTTCTATGAATAATCAGAGCAATACCAATTCTTCCAAACTGTTTACGTATTTGAGAGGCATTTTAATTGGCGTATCGGTATTCGTTGCAATTATGCTTATCGGCGCGTTAGCAATACACAAGGAGATAGTTGGGATATCCTTTGTGCCGATATTTTCCGCGTTCTCGGTTTTTGTTTCGGTGTTTATCGGTTCGCTTTTAACCGCAGGCGACAGCGGATCACTTGTGTCATCTCTTATGGTGGCGTTTGCATTTATCGGTTTACTGTTTTTGCTGGGAATTGTGATCTATGGAGGAAAAACCGCATTGAGAAGCAGTCTGCCCGTTATCCTGTCAGCCTTGGCGGCTGTTGTGTGTGCAGTCTTGATCAAAGCATCGATCGGAGGCAGACATGTTCGCAAAAAGCATTAAACTTAAACGCTTATTTTTTTGGAGCGCTTTGACAATCGGCCTCACAGCGGTTATAATAACCGTAATAACACTTAACAGCAGACCTCTCAAGCCGTGTGCGGCATCAGGTCTCGGTGCAAGACCGTTGGCTATTATTGATGCAGGGCACGGAGGTATAGACGGAGGAGCAGTATCCCAAAACGGGGTAAAAGAAGCGGATCTGAATCTGGCGATAAGTACAAAGATACGTGACCTTATGTGTCTTTTTGGTGTGAGAAACGTTATGACACGTACGGATAATTCGTCTCTGGATTATGACCCCGAAAGCTCTATTCGGGATAACAAAAATGCTGATCTCAAAGCAAGGCTCAGGCTTGCAGCTGACAATCCGGGGTATGATTTTCTAAGTGTGCACCTGAACAAGTTTGAACAGAGTCAATACTACGGTGCACAGGTTTTTTACGGAGGGAATAATGAGCTTTCGCCGTTGCTTGCCGAATGCATCCAGCGTTCTTTTGTAAGCTGCATTGACCCCGAAAACAAAAGAGTGGCAAAAGAGAGTCACGAAAGTATATATCTAATGAAGAACATTTCCTCTCCTGCGGTTACCATTGAGTGCGGATTTTTGTCCAATCCCGATGAGGCCGAGTTGCTGCAGTCAGAGGTTTACCAAAAACAAATTGCCCTTGCGGTGACAAAAGGATATTTAGATTACATAAAGGAGCGTTAAAAATGGCTTCCAAGAACAAGACCGAATACGTTTGTTCCGAGTGCGGATACACATCTTCGTCGTGGTACGGCAAATGCCCGTCCTGCAAACAGTTTAATACAATGCAGGAATTCAAGGTAGCCCCTCTCAAGAGAGGTGAGAGCAAAGTCGTTTCCACCCAAACAACCGCAGTACCGCTGTCCTCTATCACTTTTGATGAAGATGACAGGATCAAGTGCGGTATTTCTGAACTTGACAGGGTTCTCGGCGGAGGTTTTGTAAAAGGGTCCCTTGTTCTTGTTGCAGGTGAGCCGGGTATAGGCAAATCCACACTGCTTCTTCAGGCCTGCAGGGAACTGTGCCGTGACGGGGTTGTTTTGTACGTTTCGGGCGAAGAGTCAAGATCACAGCTCAAGCTTCGCGCAACCCGCCTTGGGATAGACTCTGCATCACTGTATATACTGTGCGAAAACAACGTAGACGCAGTGTTAAAGGCTGCTGAGGAGATAGCTCCCTCGCTGATAATCGTGGATTCCATACAAACAGCTTATATTAATGAACTGCCTTCGGGTGCGGGCAGTATTTCTCAGGTCAAGGAGTCCACCCTGGCATATATGCATTTTGCAAAGAATACGGCAACGACGATTGTTATAGTCAGCCACGTCAACAAGGACGGTAATGTTGCAGGACCCAAGACTATGGAGCATATGGTGGATGCCGTGCTCAACTTTGAGGGCGACAGACACATTGCATACAGAGTCCTTCGTGCGGCAAAAAACCGTTTTGGCTCAACTAACGAGATCGGTATGTTTGAAATGACGGGTGAGGGATTGTGTGAGGTCATCAATCCATCTGCTGCACTGCTGGCAGGCAGACCCAAGGATTCCTCGGGCAGCTGCGTTGCCGCTTCGCTGGAGGGTACGAGACCTATACTTGCCGAGGTTCAGGGGCTTGTCAGCAAGTCTGTATACGGATCGCCCCGCCGAACAGCGTCGGGCATTGATTACAGCAGGGCGGCGCTTATCCTTGCTATCCTCGAAAAACGCGTTGGATTCAAGCTTGGAGTATACGACGCATATATCAACGTGGTCGGCGGTATGTATATTGACGAGCCTGCAGTTGATCTGCCCGTTGCGCTGGCTGTGGCATCCAGCTATCTGGAAAAAGCTATCCCGCAATCATTGGCGGCATTCGGTGAACTCGGTCTGTCGGGGGAGGTCAGGTCTGTGAACGGTGCCGTTCACAGAATCTCCGAGCTCAAACGTCTGGGATTCAGCAAATGTATTGTGCCCAAGACCTGTATGAAGGATCTAAAAAACTGTACCGATATCGAACTTATACCTGTGTCGTCTTTGCGTGAGGCTATAAAAGCGAGCTTCGGAGATGAATGATATAGCATCGTGTAGTTTATAAAAAATAACTCCGTCCCAAAAGATAGGTGTTCGTAAAACAGTTAAACCAAAAATTTAACTATTTTACGGCATCTGTCAGACGGGGTTGGTAATCAACAACGAAAAATGAGTGATGCCAGGTCGAAAGACCGAGCATCACTCATTTTTTATCTTAACGCTTTTTCTTTTGATATTATGGAGGAACATATTATGCAGGAACTGAATTATATCCGTTGTGGTGATTACTATATTCCCGATATTCGCCTACCGGAGTAAACCAGACCTATTGGTCGATGGGGGCGCATACACAGAGATCATATCAAGGAGAATAATCCCATTCGCTTTAACGATCTGTGTCTTAGCGGTGAGCTGTGGACGTATCTGGCCGATTTGAACGAGCAAGCACAGAGCCGTCTTGAACTTATCATGGGGCAAATGAAAGCCGCTGAGGGTGTGACAGAAGACATGAAGCAGAACGATCAGATGGCATGGGTTGGAGCTATGAACAGCATCCGCAATCGAGCCGAGGAAATCATCCTTAGAGAAATGATCTACGAGGAGGATGCAGTATGAGAATCCTTGAAGAATTTTGGTACGGAAATATCGAGCCGACCGAGTATGACACATCCTCTTGCAAGGAATATAAGAAACTGTTGGAGTTGATCTGCCGGAACGAAGAAAAATTCCGAGCCACCATGACGGACGAGCAGAAAGAACTGTTTGAGAAATATACTGATTGTGTGCGGGAGTATCAAACTATCACGGATTGCTTGATATTCCAAAACAGCTTTAAGCTTGGAGCACGAATGATGTTAGAGGTCATGGAAGAATAATCGAACAGAAAGAGGACTTGTGCTCTATTCGAGTACAAGTTCTCCATTTTACGTGTTTGCATAAAGGCGCGCATAGTAGCATGTTATCTACGCTTTGCTTGCCGAAATTTTAGGCGTTGCATCAACAATCAAGTAGGAAATTTTCCTTTTAGTTTCTTGATCTAAACCATTATAAAAGCTGATGAAATTCTCTAATGCATTGGGATGACCGTTATCTATGATTAGGTAGATGGCTTGCTTGGTCTTCTCTTGCTTCATGTATATGGGTAACTGAATTTCAATTCCATGCCTCAACTGAGAATTTGACGTTAACTTTGTTTCTACAACAACCTTATCGTTTGCACCACGCGAGAGCTTAAAATCAACCGGTCCCCGACCGTTGTTTCCTTCTTTTGTAAGGTCGATATCATTCGCATCGCAGTACGAGTCAGCAATGCCAAAGAATATAAGTTGTGCCGCGGATTCGTGTTTAGGTGCTCCGGTGGAATCATACAATAATTTTGACAATCCGTTATCTTCAATGAGGCTTTTGAAACGGTCACATATTACTCTGGTAATAGAAAGAACGTCGTCTGTTGTTTCAAGCGGTAGGCCAGATAAAGCCAAAGGGTATTCAGACACATATTCTCGTGCAGCAGCAAGCCAAGCATACTCTCCAGCGGGGTCGCTTGAAAAATCGTAAGCATTTTTAGGAATAGTTTTATAAGCAGTGACCAAGGCCGAACGAAAGCTTAAACTGCTATGCATTAACGAAAGAATCTGCGATTTATGAAGTTTGTTTTTCTTGCCGAGGTCAAAGTAAGCGTTGATCTCTTGGCGTACTCGCTCATCTTCTTGGCAAATTCGATCAATATCGTCAAAATCGTCGGCGATTGGTAACGGGCTGAGAATTGTTGCTGGAAGAAGAAGCAGTGGTTTCTTGTTATGTGGATTTCTACAGGTTAAATATTGCCGCTGGCCCAAATGGACTGTAATGGTAGGAATACCTGCCAACGTTACTACACGTTGGGTATA
>JAFQTO010000048.1 GCA_017408985.1 Clostridia bacterium | reverse complement strand
TCTGGTGCTCAAGCTGGTGGATGAAACCACCGCGGACTCGAACACCGTAAAGCTGTACGGTGCGGGCTCCGGTGCGTACGCGCCGAAGATCAACGTCCACTACGAAACCAGCTATGGGATCAACACAGCGTACCGCACACATACCCACGAGCTCGGTCGATTCGGGCAGGGCAGCATTGATCTGCAGTGCGGTAACCTGATGTTCGAGTCGGAGGACTTTGCGTGGCCGGGCAACCGCATGCCGGTGACCATCAAGCACCTGTACAACAGTGCGCTGGCCGAATATGCGTATACCCGCAATACGGAGATCGATCTGAACACAGCGAATTTCAGCGGCACAAAGCTGGGTAACGGCTGGAAACTCAATTTGATGCAAAGCATGGTCTACGATTGGTTTCGGGATCAGTATATCTACGTCGGGGAAAACGGTGACGAGATCTGCTTTAAGCGTAGCGAGAAACGGGTGTGCTGTGACAGCGGTTCGCAGTGCGATTATCTGTATGAGGAGGCGGACGGCAGCGGGGATGTGTACAATCCGGTCAATCGTACGCTGACCCGAGGCGAGGACACCTATGTGTTTGACAGCGTAGGCCGTCTCATCAGCGTGACCGATGCGGATGCGAACCGTATGACCGTCACCTATGACGCGGCGGGCAGATTGACCACCGTGACCGACGGCGCAGGGCGCGACTTCGCGTTTTCATACAACGCGGATGGGTACCTGACATCGATCGCCGCGCCGGATCATCGTGTGGAGGAGCCGGATATTATCCGGTATGCCTATACCGGCAATCTGCTGACCGGCATCACTTACCCGGATGAACGTTCGGTGTCGATCTCGTATGATGCGGATGGTGAATATCCCGAGCTGCCGACGGTCGTGACACTGCGCGACGCATCGGGTACAGGCGTATATCGCGTGACCTACACCTATGCCCAACGCCGCGTGTATGTCATAACCGAATTCGGTATGCAGGATAGCACATTCATCGCAGGAGCACAGTCGATCTATCGGATACGGCCGTCGTCACGCACGACGCAGGTCGAGACGGTAGAGCTGCCGGACGCGGATGCGGGGAATAGCGGAAGAAACATCATCCGAACCGTGTATACGTTTGATGATGACGGCAATGTGATCAGCCAATATGCGTATTCACAGGATATGGATAACGTAAGCGTAGATGGCATTGGGAGCGGTATTCATCCTATGATGGGAGAAGACGGAGTAAAAGCCGCGACGAATATCACGAACCTGCTGCAGGATCACGGTTTTCGAAATATGTGCTGCTGGCAGGATACGGTGAACGACAGCGATGTCCTGTGGGTGACGTACTGTGACTATGAGGACAGCGCGAAATTCGGGCGCGGGTACCTGCGCTTGCAAGCGTACAACAGCGAGCGTAAGGGCAGCGGCATATACCAGACGACAGGCACGCTGCCGGCCGGTGAATACACGTTCTCGGCGTACGTGCGTGTAGGCAGAGTGTTTACGGGAGATGCGAGCCGCGGCGCGTATCTGCGTGTAACGGATGCACAGGGTAATTGCCTGGGCGAAAGTGAGCACATCAGCGAAAAGAGCGCGGAGTTTGTGCGCGTGAGTGTACCGTTCACGCTGGCGGCATCCGGCGAGGTGAAGGTGTACGTTCTGATGGACGGTATGGGAGTGATCGGTGCGGAAGCGGCACAGCTGGAAAAGAATCCGTATGCGAATCCGTACAACCTGTTGGAGAACGGTAGCTTCGAATACTCGACGCAGGATTGGATTAAAGGCAGCGGCGTGAACTATGACGATAACGCGCATTTCGATATGAGCCGATCGCTGAAGATCGTCGGCGATCTGAGATATAAACGAGAGGCGTACCAGACGGTGCCGGTGAAGAGCCGAGCGGATACCCGCGAGACCTTCACGCTGTCCGGCTGGGCAAAGGGCTACGGCCTGCCCGACCACGAACGCGCGGGCGTGGACACGCCGACGTTCGGTCTGCGCGCGGTGATCTATTACACGGACGGCACAACGGAAGAATATCCGGCGGCGTTCAGTCCGAATACGGAGAGCTGGCAGTTTGCCTCGGTGGAGTTCAGCAAGAAGAAATATGCGGTGGTGGACTACGTGCGTGTGTACTGTGAGTACGGATATAACGTCGGCACGGCGTACTTCGACTGCATCCAGCTGTTGCGCAACAGCTTAGAGACCGAGCTGACGGCGGCGGACTTTGCCGTGGATACCGATGAGCAGACCACCGATACTACGGCTGCGGTCGACGAGGAGATGACGCAGGAGGATACCGCGCCGACATTTGCGGAGGCGCGGGACTGCTACGGCAACGCGCTGACCGAGACCACCTTCACCGACGGTGAGTTTGGTACGCTGTATCGGTCGTTCGGGTTTAACCCTGCGGGCGACGGTATGCAGAATGGGGGCAACGATCTCACGTGGGAGCAGGATGCCCGCGGGAACAAGACGCAGTATGCGGTGGATGAGGAAACCTCGCGCAATGAGGAGGTCATCGACCGTTGCGGCAACAAGACCGCGTATGAATATGACAAGGCAGGCAGAACCACCAAGGTGACGAATGCGAAGCCGCAGTATGATGAAAGCGGCAACAAGAAAACCGATGAAAACGGCAATGTAATCTATGATGAGATCGCCACTGTCTCCTATGCGTATGACGCCTTTGACAATATGACCGAGATCGTGCGCGGCGACGGGATGAAGTACGTGCTGTGGTACAATGGCTTCCACAATCTGCAGAGCATCGGCGTTGCGGGTAAGAGCGAGAACCTGGTGACCTATGCGTACAAGAACGGCAACGGCCGCCTGAAGCAGATCACCTACGCAAACGGCGATGCGATGAAGGCGACCTACAACGGCATCGGTCAGATGGTGGCCGAGAGGTGGTATAATTCCTCGGATGAACTCACTGCACACTACAAATACGTCTACGACGGTGAGGGAAATATCGTGCGTTCGATTGACATTCGGGCGGAAAAGGAGTACAATTATACCTACGAGGACGGCAAGCTGATGCGCGCCGTGGAGTATGACGTTGAGTTTGCGGATGAGCTTGTCACTAAGCGCACGCTCGTCAATGCGGTCACCTATTCCTACGACAGCGAGGGTAAGCTGTACAAGAAGACGATCAGCCTCACCGGTCAGACGATTTACTATGAGAATCCCGATGACGGCAATCAGGTCGCCAAGCTCGAGGTGAACGGCAAGACGGTCACCAGCCACAGTAAGAACGACTCGTTCGGGCGCAAGGTGTTCGACGAGCTGCAGCTCGGCGTGGGCACGGTGTCGCGACAGTTCACCTATCACCGGGGCACGGTGACGCAGGAGCATATGGATGCGGAGAAGGTGAAGTCCACCGCAACCACCAATCTGGTCAGTCGGATCGCGCTTTCCGACGGTCGTACCCTCTCCTATGAGTACGATGCAGAGGAGCGTATTACATCCGTAACGGAAACCTATACGGTTGGCGAGCAGACGGTTACCAATACCACTGCCTACACCTACGATGCCTTGGGGCAGTTGCTGACGGAAACGGTTAACGACGAAGTTGTCAACTCGATGGAGTATGACAACTACGGTAATATCAAGACCAAGAACGGTGTCGTTTACACCTACGGCGACGATATGTGGAAGGATCTGCTGACGGCGGTTGACGGTACTCCCATCACCTACGACGCACAGGGCAACCCGACTTCTTATCTCGGCCACGAACTGACATGGGAAAAGGGTCGACAGCTCAAGTCCTTTGACAGCAACATCTACACCTACAACGCGAACGGTATCCGCACATCCAAGATGGTCGACGGAATTCGACACGATTATCTGCTGGATGGTAGTAAAATACTTCGTGAGGCGTGGAACTACGATGAGGCGACCAAGACTTACAAGGATATTTTAGTCCCCTTGTACGACAACGAGGAGTCTGTCTGTGGTATCCTGTACAACGATGTGCCCTACTATTTCTTGAAGAACCTACAAGGCGACGTCATTGGCATTGTGGACAGGAATGCCACCGTTGTAGCAAGATACACCTACGATGCGTGGGGTAAGGTTGTCTCCGTTACCGATGAAAACGGCACCGATATCTCGTACGACACTTTCCATATTGCAAACATCAACCCCTTTAGATATCGTGGGTACTACTACGATACCGAGACAGGACTCTACTATGTATCCAGCCGTTATTACGATCCTGAGATCGGTCGGTGGATAAATAGTGATGAGCCATTATGCCTCTTAATTGCAAGCAATTTACAACAGTACAACATATGTTGTTATTGCGAAAATTCGCCCATCAAAAATGTTGATTTTTTAGGATACTGGGCGGTTAGTTTGAAGGTAAGTTCTGTTGCGGTGGCATTAGACTTGATTCTTACACTTTTAGCGTTAAGTGTGGCCTTTTTTGCTCCCGCCAAAGCATTATCATGGAGTCGAAAGATTTTTTCTTGGGCTAAAAAAACATTTAATAATTTGATAAATAAAATTGCTTATGTTTTGGCCAATTCTCTTGATACAATCATGTATGAGTTGCTGAGGAAATATAATTCTGTGGGGAAAGCAAGAATTAGCATTGGTGCGGCTGCAATTGCGGCGTTTATTTCTACGCTGATTGATCTTACTCCTGGCAATATTGTCGCAAAACTTATTGATCGTTTCGATAAAGACGGAAAGAGTGGGTACATTCGTTTTTGAGGTGTTAAAATTGAACAAAAAGAACGTGGGCCTGGCACTTATAATCGTATTCGTATTAATTAGTGCTTTGCTTTTACTAATTAAACAGTTCAGCCTTTCTGTGGCAATGTGTTTGGGGTATAATTGTTTGGGGACATTTTGTATCCTTATTTGGAGTTCTTTTGTTCCAGTGTCTGAAACGCGAAGAAGGGTAGTTTCAGCATTTCTGTGGTATTGGCTCTTTTGGTATGCGCTTTTTTCTTCTGTAAAAGTGTTGATAACATAACAATTTCAGACGTTTAGCGCGCACCATACCAGCAAGCATCGCCAATGGGTGACCATTGGCACTTGTCAAGAATATTCCTGAAACCTTTAAGGGATTGGGACTATCCCAACAACTTGCCTTTTGTCCCAAAAGGCGATGCTTGCTGGTATAGAGCAACTTCATTCCCTTTATGGTGGGCGATTTAAAAAGTTTTACCTAACGGTTACATTTTTGCTTTTTAGTGAGGAAACAGTTGGAGGGATAATCTCCCTTCAACTGTTACTCTCACGAAGAAGGAGGCAATTATGCGTAAGGTAAAATTGATCGTTCACGAACCTACCTGCTTGGACAGGGGTTGGTTCTCTGTCTTAATAAAAATCCAAACCGAGGGCGGCTGACTCCGAAAGTCAGCCGCCCTATCCATATTGTTTACGATGACGGCAACGTGATCAGCCAATATGCGTATTCACAGGATATGGATAACGTAAGCGTAGACGGCATTGGGAGCGGTATTCATCCTATGATGGGAGAAGACGGAGTAAAAGCCGCGACGAATATCACGAACCTGCTGCAGGATCACGGTTTTCGAAATATGTGCTGCTGGCAGGATACGGTGAAC
>JAFQTO010000047.1 GCA_017408985.1 Clostridia bacterium | reverse complement strand
CCTCTGTTGGTCTCCGTTCGCTCCGGCGCCCGCGCCTCTATGCCCGGCATGATGGATACCATCCTGAACCTGGGCCTGAACGAGGATGTTGTTGGGGTCCTGGCTGCTAAGTCCGGCAATCCCCGCTGGGCTTGGGACTGCTACAGAAGATTTATCCAGATGTACTCCGACGTCGTTATGGAAGTCGGCAAGAAGTACTTTGAAGAGCTCATCGACGAGATGAAGAACGCCAAGGGCGTAAAGCAGGACATCGACCTGACCGCCGAGGACCTCAAGGAGCTGGCAAACCAGTTCAAGGCTGAGTACAAGGCAAAGCTGGGCGAAGAGTTCCCCTCCGATCCCAAGGAGCAGCTCATGGGCGCTATCAAGGCTGTTTTCCGCAGCTGGGACAACCCCCGTGCTAACGTTTACCGCCGCGATAACGACATCCCCTATTCCTGGGGCACCGCTGTCAACGTACAGATGATGGCTTTCGGCAACATGGGTGACGATTGCGGTACCGGTGTTGCATTTACCCGTGACCCCGCAACCGGCGAGAAGAAGATGATGGGCGAGTTCCTTACCAACGCTCAGGGCGAAGACGTCGTTGCCGGCGTTCGTACCCCCATGCCCATCGCTGAGATGGCCAACAAGTTCCCCGAGGCATACAAGCAGTTCGTAGAGGTCTGCGAGATCCTGGAGAACCATTATCACGATATGCAGGATATGGAGTTCACCGTTGAGCACGGCAAGCTCTACATGCTGCAGACCAGAAACGGCAAGCGTACCGCTCCCGCAGCTCTGCAGATAGCTGTTGATCTTGTTGCCGAGGGCCACAAGACCAAGGAAGAGGCCGTTCTGATGATCGACCCCCGTAACCTTGACACCCTGCTCCATCCCCAGTTTGACGCCAAGGCACTGAAGGCTGCAAAGCCCATGGGCCGCGGTCTGGGCGCTTCCCCCGGCGCTGCTTGCGGACAGATCGTATTCTCCGCTGAGGATGCTGAGGCTTGGAAGAACGCCGGCAAGAAGGTCGTTCTGGTACGTCTGGAGACCTCTCCCGAAGATATCACCGGCATGAAGGCTGCACAGGGCATCCTGACCGTTCGCGGAGGTATGACCTCCCACGCAGCAGTTGTTGCCCGCGGAATGGGCAAGTGCTGTGTTTCCGGCTGCGGCGAGATCAAGATGGACGAAGAGAACAAGAAGTTCGAGCTCAACGGCAAGACCTACGTTGAGGGCGACTGCATCTCCATCGACGGCTCCACCGGTTACATCTACGACGGCCTGATCAAGACTGTTGACGCTGAGATCAGCGGCAACTTCGGCACCATCATGGGCTGGGCTGACGAGTTCAGACGCCTGAAGGTCCGTACCAATGCCGACACCCCCACCGATGCTAAGAAGGCTCGTGAGCTGGGCGCCGAGGGTATCGGCCTCTGCCGTACCGAGCATATGTTCTTTGAGGCTGACAGAATCGCCGCTTTCCGCGAGATGATCTGCGCAGATACTCTCGAGGAGCGCGAGGCAGCACTGGCAAAGATCCTGCCCTATCAGCAGGGCGACTTCGAGGCTCTCTACGAGGCTCTCGAGGGCAACCCCGTAACCATCCGTTTCCTGGATCCCCCCCTCCACGAGTTCGTTCCCACCACCGAGGAAGAAATCGCTCTGCTGGCCAAGACCCAGGGCAAGACCGTTGAGGAGATCAAGGCTCTGATCGACTCCCTCCACGAGTTCAACCCCATGATGGGTCACCGTGGCTGCCGTCTGACCGTAACCTACCCCGAGATCGCAAAGATGCAGACCAGCGCTGTCATCCGTGCTGCTATCAACGTCCAGAAGGCTCACTCCGACTGGAAGGTCAAGCCCGAGATCATGATCCCCCTGGTAGGCGAAGTCAAGGAGCTCAAGTTCGTCAAGGATATCGTTGTTGCTACCGCTGACGCTGAGATCGCTGCTTCCGGCATCGAGCTCGAGTACGAAGTAGGTACCATGATCGAGATTCCCAGAGCTTGTCTGACCGCTGACGAGATCGCTAAGGAAGCTGAGTTCTTCTGCTTCGGTACCAACGACCTCACTCAGATGGCATTCGGCTTCAGCCGTGACGACGCAGGCAAGTTCCTGAGCGCTTACTATGACACCAAGATCTTTGAGAACGATCCCTTTGCTAAGCTGGATCAGAACGGTGTCGGCAAGCTGATGAAGATGGCTATCGCAGGCGGCAAGGCTGTCCGTCCCGAGATGCACCTGGGCATCTGCGGCGAGCACGGCGGCGACCCCGCATCCGTCGAGTTCTGCCACGAGATCGGCCTGGATTACGTATCCTGCTCCCCCTTCCGTGTACCCATCGCTCGTCTGGCTGCCGCACAGGCTGCTATTAAGAGCAAATAATTGCAATAAAAACTATGTTTTAGCACACTCCCGCACAGCGTCTAAAAACGCCGTTTGGGACAAAAGTTAATATCCGCAGTAGCTCCCATCTTAACCGGTGGGGGCTGCTTCTTTTTATATATGTACCCCTATATTTTCAAAATCATTTCTGTTCCTATACTTGTGTCCATACCGTCAATTTTGGCGTTAATCTGCATTCAGCTTATGTTTGTTCATACTTAAGTTTGCTCATACAAAAGTAGGTATTTCCACTGTAATTACCGGTATTTACACAGTTTTTGACCACACAAGAGTAATTGCACACATGAGTAATGACGGCGTGCACACCGCCAAAAAACACCGGCGTGCATACCGGTGAACACAATGGACAGTAGTATTGAAACATACTTGAAAAATTTTTGATGCCATACATATGGGTGAATGCCAAAGTTTGTACTGAAGCAGGCTTAGACAGCGTGTACTGGCACAAACTATCCTCCCGAGAAATCGGGAGGATTTTTTCAAAACTTTTAATAATTAACTCAAATAATTTGTATAATATATATACAACTGCCTTGACAAAACCAACATAAGATGATATTTTTGTATTAAGTTAGTTAAAAATAGCAATTTTAACTAACTTAATATATTGTTGCTATGTTTTGTTAGTTATTTTTAAGAAAACAGAGGTTAATCATGGGTTATATTATTTTATCGCATCTTTATTACAAAGATAAAGATGAGTACACAAAATTGTATGAACAACGAAAATCTTCTGAGTCAACACGGCTTTTGCCTATCTTAATACAGGGTAATCAAGCTTTTTATTGTTTATGCCCGGACATCTATGATTTGAGTACTCGTATTATGGTTTTGGACAAAAAGGTATCGTTAATCAGAGAAAACCTACCTATGGCCGCACTTACACAGTTTGCAATGAAATGTTTGATTGACGAAATCAAACTATCTTGTGACATTGAGCATGTATACAGTACACGGAGTGAGTTATCGGCTGTTTTAGATTCAATTAATACTAGTAAAAAAAATGTGCGTTTTCGCGGTCTGGTGCAAAAATACAGTATGTTGAGCGAGGAAGATTTATCTCTTAAATCCTGTACTGATATAAGATGTATCTATGACGAACTCGTATTAAATGAAGTAAAAGAGGACGCTGCTGATAACGTGCCGGATGGTGAAATATTTAGAAAAGGACTAGCGGAAGTGGCGAACTCAGCACAAAGAGTTATACACCGTGGCGCTTATCCTGAATCAAAAATAATTGAACAGATGGAGCAAGCGTTACATGTTCTCAATGATTCGGAAATACCTATTTTGGTTCGTATTTCTATTTTTCATTATCTTTTTGGATACACCCATCCGTTTTATGATGGCAATGGTCGAACATCAAGATTTATAAGCAGTTATTTGTTAGCGCAAGAGTTCGATTTCCTTATTGGATACAGGCTTTCTTACACGATTAAGGAAAATCTCAGTAAATATTATAAGGCTTTCCAAGAGTGTAATGACACAAAAAATCGCGGTGATTTAACGCCTTTTATTATTATGTTCCTCACAATTGTTTGTGAATCGTTTGAAAAATTGTATGAAGCATTAGAAAAAAGACGAAATTCGCTTTTGCATTATCGTAAATTAATAAAAAAGATCTATGAAGTAAATGCTTTCTCGGACGAAGATAAAAAGTTTTCTGACATTCTGCTTCAAACAACACTCTTTTCAGACAAAGGCATTACAAAAAAGAAACTATGTGACGAATTGAAAATCAGCCTGTCTACGGTAGATAAACGTTTGGAAAAAGTTCGCAAGGCTAATGTGCTTTCTGAAAAAAGGGGAGAGCGAGCATATCAGTATGCTTTGGATTTATCCTTATTAACGGAATGATGTTTAATATTTCCCTTTTACACGCATAGCCTCGCAGGCTGCAAGTAAGACCAATAATAAAATCCGTCGAGGGAAACCTCGACGGATTTTTTATTGCAATGATATCCGTTCCCTGCGGTCACGGATGATATATACTCCCCACGGGACAAGTCCCGCGGGGGCCCCGATTTATTAGATATTACCGAAATCAATTCGGTAATATCTTGCGCGGTACTCACCGCGCTTCGCTTACGCTCATTCGCCTGCAGCACCTCCCCACAAGACAGGTCTTGTGGGGACCCCGATTTAATAGACTTCGGTCGGGCGCAGCCCTTCCTACGTCTTGCGCGGTACTCACCGCGCTTCGCTTACGCTCATTCGCCTGCGGCGACGGATGATATATCGCGGAGGCGATATGATATATGCTTCGCATATGATATACGCTTCGCGTATGAGGGGAACGGATATATCATATTTGCCGCAGGGTGCCCGAGCAGCCGACCGATTCATCAGGCGGCGGGAGATAAACCCCCGCCCTACGACGGTGCCGCAGATCGGGTATGCAGGGCAGGGCAGCGAAGCGGCGCGAACGTGACCGACAAGCTGCGCGAATTTGCTCCTGCCGCGTGCCAATGTACCTCTTTCTATTAAATACACGGTGTGATATAATGTAACCGAGAGGTGAGAGGGATGATTTTGGTCAACGGGCGGTATACTGTCAGGTTGTCGATGGAGGCAACACCCGTTTTGGACGGGTATCCGGTTTGGTTTCGGGCCGAAGACGCTTGGGAGCAGGACTTCTTTTGTGCCCGACTGATAGAGGTGGACTGTGCAAACGGGGACAAATACAGGTTCGCGTTGACCGATCATCTTTTGTCGGGCGGAGAAGAATGTGCGGTATTGGAGGACGATATCCTGACCGTTATTCTTTTTGACTCGATAGTGCAAATTGACCTGAACAATCGGATAATTATAAACCGCGTTGAGTGTGAAAATATCGGAGGTCTGCAGGGTATCCGCAGGTGCGGAAAAAGGTATATCCTCAAAGGCGAATGCAGTATTTTTGGATACGATAACAGCCTGAAGCGGATGTGGGTGTTTGACGGCAGGGATATTTTTACCCGAGCCAACGGGGAAGAGTGTTTTTGGACAGACAACGGCTCGATCCATTGCCGCGATTGGGCGGGATGGCATTACGTGCTGGACATGGACGGCAATCTTATCGGCGAGGTTTGTGAGAAACACTTATGATAACGGTCAAAATCGGTTGTCATAAGTGTTTTTGCGCTGTTTTGGTTATATTTCCCGACAGTTAGAGTGAAGTTTAGGCCGGCGCGAAAGTGAAGTTGCTTTGCAGTGAAGTTCGTGCAAGTGCACGAGTGAAGTTAAGTTTGCCCACTTTGCCATAGGCAAAACTTCACTATCCGCAGGATAACTTCACCGGTGCGGTAAACTTCACTTGCCGCTTGGGGCAAACTTAGTTAATGTGTACGCCCGTTTGCGGGCGGTTTTTTGTTTGCGGGGGAGGATTTTTGGCTTGAACTGACATTCCTGCAGGTTTATAATATTTTTGACCGACATATATCAAACAACAGGGAGGACACAACTATGTGTACCATTGCTGCATATAACGGCACCAAAAGAGCCGCCCCCATTCTTGTGGATATGATGGGCAGGCTGGAGGGTCTGGACGGCGGTTTTTATACCGGAATCGCCACCATTCATGAGGGCAGGATCTACAGCGCCAAGGTTGCGGGCGATCTGGAGCGTCTGCTGAATACCACTGATGCCCTCGAGCTGCCCGGCACCATCGGCTTTATTCACAGCCGCACACCCGGCAACGTCAAGAGCGATTTTGCCGAGATGGGGCATCCTTTTACCGCCGAGATCGGCGGCGAGACACAGACCGCGCTGATCCTCAACGGCTGCGGCGGTGTGTTTGGGCAGGATATTGTGACCAGGATCCCCGGTGCCGCACTCAGGATGCAGGAGCGCGGCTACACCCTCAAGAGCCATAACAACGTAATCGGCAACGTCACTATGCCCGACGGCTCCAAGGTCCACAGCAACGACGTTCGGTGCCAGATGGTGTGCGACAAGATCGCGAACGGTATGGATGCCGCATTCGCCATGCAGGAGGTTTTCAGCGAGATCCCCGCAGAGGCGGTAAGTCTGGTGCTGTCGCTCACAGAGCCCGAGGCGATCTGCTTTGCCCGACTGTGTATGCCCATGCACGTGGGCTTCTGCGACCACGGCGCATATATGTCCACCGCGCCGCTGGCTTTTGCGGAGGAGACTTGCAACTACACCCTGCTGCCGCCCATGAGCTACGGCAAGGTCTATCGCAACAAGTTCGAGGCAGCGCCTTTTGTCCACGCTCCCGCGACAGTTGCGCCCATCACACCTCAGGTTATGGCAAAGGCCTATGAGTATATCGAAGAAAAACTCCGCACACCCATGCCTTTTACCAAGATCGGCTGGAGCGACGTACTCAATGAATTATATCCCAAAGCCGACTGCACCCAGCGCGGCACGGTGGCCTATCAGGTGATCAGCGAACTGCATAGACAGGGCAGGCTGAAAGTGGAGACGAAATACATCGAAGGTCAGACCGAAGAGCTGAGAGCACCCGTGTTCTGGCTGCAGGTGAAGGACTGATCGGGTAGAGCTAAGGTGGCACACGAATTGTAGGGGAGGCAGCCCTCTGCCTCCCTGAACACACATGAAGGAAAGCCCCATAACCAGTGCATAGAAGGTAGTATAAATTCGCGAAAAATACAATTGCTCTTATGCTTAATACATACATTAGGAGGATACTATGGCAAACTATGAATTACAGCCGGAAGAAGTTGTCCTGTATGAAGGTGCAGTTACTTGCAAGGTATACAAGGGCAATTTTCTGATGACATTGACTTCGCAGAAATTGGTCTTTGAGAAGGAAAAGGGATTGTTCAAGAAAGAGCGTGAACTTGTTGATATAATCCCGCTCGAAAGTGTCAAGTTCTATAACGATGCTGCTCAAATTAAGCAGAAAGGATCCGAGGTTGAAGTACAGACAGTAGAAAAGAACCTCACTATCGTATTTTCTGGTATGCTTGAAGCGAGGAAGTTTACCGGAAAGATTGTCGATGCAGTAACAGGAACTACGCTTGCAAAACGAAGCTCCAATAAAATCAAAGATGCTTTTACTCTGGTTGATGATACCTTGGGTTTGGATACCAGAGGAACTATCAAGGGTGTACTTGAACAGGGTGTTAAAGGCACCATCTTAAATGGCATAGGCAAGAAAAGGTAGTTTGTCACCTCATCCGTCAGCCTTCGGCTGCCACCTGTCTCGCTGCGGCTCGGTCACGCCGCGGGTCTGACAGTCCACCGGACTGTCATTCAACACCGCGTCGCCGCTTCGCTACCCATCAAGGGGAAGGCTTTGGAGAGGAGACCGCCGCTGTGGATTTATACTAAAGGGACGGGAGATTGCGCGTATTGCTATACATACACAAAAAACGGAGGCCCTCTTTTTGTGAGGGATCTCCGTTTTTGTTTTTATGCAGTGATCGTGGGGCAGCAGACACCGCGATTTTGCGCTCGGCGGCCTTTTACCACTCTGTTTTCCAGTCCTCGTCCCAGGGGTAGCGCATACGCAGAACTTCGCCGCCGCGCTTGGCCGATTCTTCGGCATAGATGCCGGGCAGGGTCATGATAAGGCCTTCTTTGACCGAGATGGGGGCCTCGCCGCCGCTGCGTACCGCCTCAAAGAAATGATCCAGCATAGCATAATCCATGCCGTCGTGGCCGGTGGCTTTGGGGTTCTTCTCATATGCGGGGGGCATCCAGCGTCCGTCGAGTTCTGCCACGAGATCGGCCTGGATTACGTATCCTTGCTCCTGCTCAATGATATCCGTTCCCTGCGGTCGTGTATGATATATGCTTCGCATATAGGGAAAAATATTGCTTATCTTCTGCTGGAGCGGCGCCAGATTTTCATACGTTCGGCGTCGCGGATGAGCGGCTCGCGGAAATCGGGATGGGCAATAGAGATTATTCTCTCGGCACGCTCCCATGTGGTAGCGCCTTTGAGATTGATAACACCGTATTCGGTGACCAGAAAATGCACGTTTGTGCGTGTGTCTGTGACGATACTGCCCGTGTGCAGGGTGGGCAGGATGCGGCTGTGCTTTACGCCGTGGCGGTCGGTGACCGTGGACGAGCAGCAGATAAAGCTCTTGCCGCCTTCGGACAGATATGCACCCAGCGCAAAGTCCAGCTGACCGCCCGCGCCGCTGATGTGGCGCAGACCTACGCTTTCGGCATTGACCTGACCGAACAGGTCGATATTGACGGCGTTGTTGATGGACACAAAATTGTCTATTTGGGAGATTATTCTTGCGTCGTTGGTGTAGTCAACCGACTGTGCCAGACAGTCGGGGTTTTCGTGGAGGTAGTCGTAGAGCTTTTGACCGCCTGCGGCAAATGCGTACACCTGCTTGCCTGTGTCGATGTTCTTTTTGCTGCCGGTGATTTTGCCTGCCAGAGACATATCCACGAACGCATCAACGTACATTTCCGAATGTACGCCCAGATCGTGCAGGTCGGATTTTGCGATCAGGGTGCCCACCGCGTTGGGCATACCGCCGATACCCAGCTGAAGACATGAGCCGTTGCGGATGCGGGGCACGATAAGATTGGCAACCGCCTCGTCCACCTCGTCGGGCTGAGCTTCGGGCAGCTGGCTCAGGGGAGGATCGCCGCCCTCAACCACCATATCCACGCGGCTGATGTGGATGCGTGTATTGTCGCCGCCGCAGCAGCGGGGGTAGTTGCGGTTGACCTCAAGTATAATGGTCTCGGTGCGCTCAAACAGCGCCTGAAGATGGGATGCATTAAGTCCGTAGCTGAAATATCCCTGCTCGTCCATGGGCGCTACCTGTATCATGGCAACGTTGATGGGCTCGATATGCTCACGGTAGTAGCGGGGCAGCTCGGAATAGCGCAGGGGGATATAATATGCGATGCCCTCGTCCACAAGCATACGCTCAAGACCGCCCATGTGCCAGGAGTTCCATATAAAATGGTCTGCCGTGTCGGGTACGGTAAGTATGGCGGGCAGCTTCATCAGAACGGCACCGCGGACTTTTACGTCGTGAAGCTCGCGGTAGCGGGCGGCAAGTGCTTTGTCAAGAGCGTGGGGAGCGCAGGCGTTCCAGCCGTAGTCCACCCAGTCGCCGCTGCGTACGGCCTTGACGGCTTCTTCGGGAGTGCGCAGCTTTTTCAGGTATTCCTGTTGTACATTCATATTATAACTCCTTGCGGCAGCATAAAAATCTCATACGTCTCTATCTTATAATGATAATATAAGACTTGAACAAATGGAAATATAGGTTTATAATGGAGGTATAACAAAAACTTATAGCCATAAGGAAGAGATAATTATGACCATAACACAGGTGCAATATTTTATCGCGGTTGCCGAAAAGGGAAACCTGTCCCGTGCAGCTGCCGCGCTTTTTGTATCGCAGCCTGCTCTTTCGCTGCAGATAAAGCGATTGGAAGAGGAGCTTTTGTGCGAGCTGTTTCACAGAGAGACTCAGGGAATGGTCATGACCGATGCGGGAAAGCTGTTTTACAAAGAAGCCAAAGAAATGGCAGGCAGCTGGGCGCGGTTTCAGGAGAAGATCAGAGTGCTGGGCAACTCCATGGGCGGACGGCTGCGCATAGGAATAGGTGCAAGAGCGCTGTCCAACGGACTGTTTGAGGCGATCGTGCCGTTTTTTGAGCGGGACAATGACGTGGAGGTCAATTTTATTACCGATATTGGCCATAATGTTCTGGAAGCGCTGGAGCAAAAACGGATCATCCTTGCTCTGGACGAGATGCCCCCCGACTATATGATCACAAATCCGGAAAAGTTCTTTTCTGTGGAGCTTTTGCATGAGCGGCAGTGTATCCTCACCTCCCTTGATGATCCGGAAGCAAAAAATCGGGAGATGGAGTTTGCGTCTTTGCAGGGCAGGACGTTTATTTCGGGGCCCGAGGGGTCGCTGGATGCCGAGTTTATGCGGAGAATGTGCGAAAATCACGGTGTACGCCTGTCCCGTCTGCTCAGAGCGGACAGCGTGGAGGCGATGATGGTGCTGGTGCGCAGCGGAAAGGGAATAGCGCTCGGGCCTGCATCCTTTGCCCGCAGGTACGGAGTGGCGGCTATCTCCATGATACCCCATACCGACGCGCCGCTGAGCTTTATATGCCTGAAACAGAACTGCAAAAACCCGCTCGTCGTGCAGACGGAGGAGTATCTGAGGGAGTTTATCTGCACAAAATGGCAGGGAGAAGATGGCGGCGAAAAGAGCAAGCAAGAGCAATAATAAAATGCCGCTCTCCGGAGCGGCATTTTTTATTGCAATGATATCCGTTCCCTGCGGTCACGGATGATATATCGCTGAGGCGATATGATATATGCTTCGCATATGATATACGCTGCGCGTATGGGGGAACGGATATATCATATTTGCCGTAGGGCAAATATATCATGCGGCGGCAGCCGGTATATCATACCGCGAAGGCGGTATATCATTTTTATCCTTGCTCCTGCTCAATGATATCCGTTCCCTGCGGAGGCGATATGATATATGCTTCGCATATGATATACGCTTCGCGTATGAGGGGAACGGATATTATATCATATTTGCCGTAGGGCAAATATATCATGCGGCGGCAGCCGGTATATCATATCGCGCAAGCGATATATCATTGAAAAAAGATCTGTATTATGCTATGCTCTTTTTGAAAGAAGGTGCAACGATGTCCGATAATAAATTGCTCGATTTGTCATTTGATTTTGCTGTTTCTATTGTTAATCTTGTTGACAGCATAAAAACTCCCAAAAGTTCCTATATGACCGATCAGCTTGCAAGGGCCGGAACATCTGTCGGTGCAAACATTCATGAGGCGCAGTACGCGCAAAGTAAAAAAGACTTTGTCGCAAAATTAGAGATCGCGCTGAAGGAGTCCAGCGAAACGAGCTACTGGCTGAGACTGATGTTTGCGACAAACCGTATCGACCGCGAAACCTATTACAACACCGAAAAACTATGCGGAAATATACGCAGATTGCTGATAGCTTCCTGCAAAACCGTAAAAGAAAAAACGGTACCACAGGCTGCTATTAAGTCTAAATAAGAGAAATAAAATCATCCACCGAGAGAAATCTCGGTGGATTTTTTATGCAATGAAATATTTTGCTGACGCGAAATGTGCAGATGTCCCCTGCGGTGACCGATTGGTTGGGGCTCTCTCATAACTCCGGACTCATAACTTAAAACGCGCGGCGGGGTCAATACACCCTTTCCGCGACCTTTTCGGCAAGCAGGATGCAGCCGCGCTCGTTAAAGTGCACCCAGTCGGAGTGCATCTCTCTGCCCCAGGGCTCGGTGACGGCGTACAGGTCGTTGACCTCCACGCCCAGCTCCGCCATGACCTTTTTGGCGACTTCGTTGTAGGCGCGGATGTCCTCGTTGCGGCGGGTGAATTGGGGGCGGGACATTTCTTCGATGACAGCGGTGGAGGTGGCAAAAATGACCTTGGCGTTGGGAAACAGCAGTTTGATGCGCTTGTAAACCCGGGGCAGCATCTGCCCGTAACACTCGATGGGGGTCAGCGGCTCGTCGCCGAACAGACGCACCGCGTCCCAAAGCCCGTTGTTCCAATGCACCACGTCGATCTTTTCGGGGTCGGGCACCGCGGCCGCCCATTTGTGGAGAAAACGCAGGGTATACTGCGCCCAGCGGGAGTTTTCGTCGGGGGCGTAGACGTGGGCTTTGCCCTCAAGCATCTGCTTGACGTAAACGCCGTAGCCGGGGCTGAGCTTGCTGTCGAGGGTCTCGATAAAAGACCCGTGACGGATGGAATCACCGATGAGAAAGATGTTTTTCATAATATAAACTCCTTTTGAATAGTGAATAGCTAATAGCGAATACCGAATAGCTAAGGTGTCGGCAAGCCGACCTATTAAATAAATCCGCGAAGCGGATACCTCAGCTATTAGCTATTAGCTCTTAGTTATTAGCTAAATATAGCTACCAATAATGGGATTGTAATAATTGCCAGCAAGCTTGTTATCAGCGTCATACTTGCGCCTGCGCAGCAGTCCTCGCCCACCAGTCTGGGAAACACTATGGTATTCATTCCGCAGGGCATTGCGTGCATCATCAGGGCGGTGAGCACCATACTTTCGAGCCCCAGCAGTTTGAGGGAGAGGGCGATGGCACATGGAATAATCAGCAGTCGCAAAGCGGCGACGATATAGTTGTTTCTGCCCTTGAGCAGAGAGAAAAAATCGAACTCGGAGACCACCATTCCCGCAAGCAGCATTCCCACGGGTGCCATGCAGGCAGCCGACTTGCCGATGAGGGAGGTGAGCACGTCGGGCAGCTTGATCCCCGTCAGGCCGATGACCGCGCCGATCAGTGTCGCCCACACCACGGGGCTCAGCAGCCGCTTCAGCTTGAACTCGGTTTTGGTCAGGGTGGCGTAGCCCCAGGTGTTTGTCAGCAGGGAGATGGGCAGGGCAAATATCATTGCGTTTTGCAGGGCAAGTGAGCCGAACAGACCTTCGACCAGAGGGTAACCGAAGAATCCGTAGTTGGAAAATGCCAGACTGTAGCTGTAAACCACCCGCTGATAGGGGTGTTTGGTCAGCAGGCGGGAAAGCAGGGTGCCGAATGTAACAGTCACCCCGATGATCGCCAGCGAGGCGATAAGCAGGGGGTATTTTTCGCGGATATAGGCCACGGTAAAATTGGCGGCATAGGTGTTTATCACCGAGCAGGGCAAAAACACGTAAACGTGCAGGGTGGACAGAAGCTTGGTGTGACGGCTGTCGATCTTGCCGCTTTTGCACAGAATGTAGCCCACGGCGGCAAACAGGACCAGCTGCAGCACCTGCTGCATAACGATGAACATAGGGTCACCTTCTTTGATATTTATGCCTCGATTATACTGTGGGAGAGCCGTACGGTAAATGGAGAAAAAATAATTATATGGAAAAAACCGAACAAATATTGAAAAATATTTGCCGTGTGGTACAATAAAAACGGTGATTTTGATGCTTGAAAATATAGAAAAAATCCAACTCATATCGGTGACGCGGCAGTTTTCACGTCACGGCGCCGTGCATACGACCTACCCCCACCGCATAATCCTGCGACTCAGCGCCAACCTCGACTACGTGATGCACAGCGAGAGGGTGCGCGGTGAGCCGGGGGATACAATATTCCTGATAAACAGTCCGCCCTATCAGGCGTTCTACCCCAACGACGAGAAGGGCGAGTCGCTGATGATAAACTTCTCGGGGGAGCTGCCCGACAGGACTCCGAGAGCCATCGTGCTCCGCAAAAACGGCGAGACGGCGCGGCTTATGGAGCAGATCTACCGATGCTGGACGGTGCAGACGGGGGCAAACCGCTGCCGATGCATGGCCCTGCTGTGGGAGCTGCTGGCGCATTTTGCCGAAGAATCGGGCGGTGACCGACCCCACGGCCACCGGATACTGGAGCCTGCCCTGCACCATTTGGAGAAGCATATTTTTGACCCGAGCCTGCGCGTGAGCGAACTGCCCGAGCTGTGCGGGGTGTCGGATACATACTTCAGACGGCTGTTTGCAGAAAGATTCGGTATGCCGCCCAAAAAATACCTGCTCCACAGCCGACTCAGTCAGGCAAAAGCCATACTGGACAGCGGCGAGTACGACAGCATCGGCGGGGTGGCCGAAGCGGTGGGGTTTGAGGACGGGCTGTATTTCAGCAAGGCCTACAAGGCAAAATACGGCACGCCACCGAGCAGGTTCTGATTGTGAGCAGCGCTCGCGATCAGAACGGTGAAGTTAAGGTGTCGCCTGCGGAGCGATTAGTTATGGGTCGATATGTTTGAGCTTGCGCTCAAACTCGATATATTTTGCTGTCGCAAAATTCGATATACCGCTGCGCGGTTCGATATATCGCCTGCGGCGACAAGAACACAAGGTGTCACCTGCGGTGACTGATTTCTGCCGATGCGCGCGTTGCTTCCATAATGCGCGAAATCCATCGATTTCCGCCGCGACGAACGGGGAAATATGCCGTGGCGTCCACAACTATCTGTAATATATACCGCGGATAATACCATATATAATCAAAAACCTGCCAATCGGCAGGTTTTTTTGCGTTATTTGAAATATTCGTCAAGATTCCATTTGAGGGGATTGGTATCGATATACTGCCACGCAGCGAGGTAATCGTTGGAGTCGCGGATGACTCGGTCATAAAAGCCGCGCTGCCATAAGTCTGCGTTCGCGTGCTTGTTGCAAAATCTCTTGAAAGTTGAGATCAAAAGTGAAAGTGTATTGTTTGCGGGAGTTGTAGGGGGCGGCGTCCCCGACGCCCCGTTTTCTGCCTCTATCAGCAGGTGTATATGGTTTGGCATAATCACATATTTTGTGATTTGTATATTGGGGTAGGTTTGATTGATATCTGTGATGACAGCCTCGGCAATTTTGCCGTATTCGGTGAGTTCGACAAGCGGGGCGTCCGGGAGGCCGCCCCCTACCGAAACCGAGGACAATATACTCTGCCTGTTATGGGTGCAAATTGTGACAAAATACACTCCGGTTTGACTGTAGTCAAAGTTTTTCAGGCGGGTATCTTTGCGTTTTGGGTTGTTCATTATAGTCTCCTTTTGGCGCAGCAAGAGCAAAGGCTATTTTATTGGGCGCGGGGCGTCGGGGGGAGCGATGGGAGCGCTGCCGGTGGCAGATGAAGCGACCTGAGCGAGTGGCAGCGGTCGAAGGCAGCCGAGGAATAGCGTAAGCCCGATGGCTGCTTCGGGCACCGCAACAGGACGCCGCCCCCTACCATCCTCCGTTAAACAAATCTCGGGGGAACTGGGATTTCGTTCACTATGCGAGCAACGCTAGCGAAGACAGTGCCAAGTCGACGAAGTCGACCGAGCGTAAGCGAGGCGCGGTGAGTACCGCGCAAGACGCAGGAAGGGCTATGCCCGACCGAAGTCTATTAAATCGGGGTCCCCACAAGACGGGTCTTGTGGGGAGAAACGGCGACCTGAGAGTTAGGCAGTAGATGGGCGAAATCAGTCCGTTCCCTTATCTAAGACTAACTTCTTCTCACAGCGGTTTTGCGGAGATTTTGGCATAGCGGCGGGGGTAGGCGTCGGGGGTTTTGCGGATTTTTTCCACGATGACCACACGCCTCTCGGGGAAGTCCTCGCCGACAGAGTAGGTCTTGATATCCACTATCTTTCCGCCCAGCACTTGCAGGGCTTTTTTTGCGTCCTCGTCCTCAAGCTCGTTCATACCTTTCATCGCCAGCAGCTTTCCGCCGACCTTCAAAAAGGGCAGGGTCAGCTCCAGCAGCACGTTGAGGCTGGCAACGGCACGGGACGTGGCGATATCGAACCTCTCACGGTTTTTGAGTGCATACTCTTCGGCACGTGCGGCAACGAATCTGCCGCCCACGCCCAGCTCGCGGGCGCTCTCGGTGACGAAGTTTATCCGTTTTGCCGTGCTGTCCAGACCCAGAATATCCAGCTCGGGCACAGCGCACAGCAGGGGCAGGGAGGGAAAACCGCCGCCGCAGCCTACGTCGATGATCTTCTTGCCCCGAAAGTCGCAGCAGGACAGCAGGTACAGACAGTCGGCAAAGTGCAGGCGTGCAACCTTGTCCTCCTCGGTGATGGCGGTCAGGTTCATGACCTTGTTCTTTTCTATCAGCAGGTCGGCGAATTTTTCGCACCTTTGCAGGGCGGTTTGGTCAAGTTCCACTCCCCAGGGCGCGGTGACCTGTCGGATGGTGTCGGATATGTTCATTTTTTGTCACCTCTGTGGCTCAGATAAACCATCAGCGCGCCGATATCGGCGGGTGAGACGCCGCTGATGCGGGACGCCTGCCCCAAAGTCTCGGGGCGTATCTGCTGCAGCTTCTCGCGGGCTTCGGTGCGCACCGTGTTGATGCTCATATAGTCGATATCCGCGGGCAGGGGGGAGTTTTCCAGCTTTTTCTGCTGTTCGATGTCGCTCTTCTGGCGTTTTATGTAACCTTCGTACTTGATCTCGGTCTCGGCAAGGCTCCACACCCGCTTGGAAAGCTCGGGCCGCCCGGGATCAAAGGGCTCAAGGCCTGCATAGTCCAGCTGTGGGCGGCGGAGCAGGTCGGCAAGGGAGCAGGCGCGATCAAGGGGCGTGGTACCGCGGCTTTCCAGCATGGCGTTCAGCTCCTCGCTCGGGTGAACGGTGGTCTTGCTCAGTCGGTGGATCTCCTTTTGGCACAGAGCCTGCTGAAGATGCATATTTTCCACCCTTTCGGCGCTGACCAGACCCAGCGCAGCGCCCTTTTCCATCAGACGCACGTCGGCGTTGTCCTGACGGCAGACCAGACGGTACTCGCAGCGGGAGGTCATCATTCGGTAGGGCTCGTTGGTGCCCCTCGTTACCAGATCGTCTATCAGCGTGCCGATGTAGCCGTCGGCGCGCTGAAGCACGAAGGGCGGCAGGTTTTGCACGAACAGTGCGGCGTTGATGCCGGCAATGAGACCCTGAGCGGCGGCTTCTTCGTATCCCGAACTGCCGCAAAGCTGACCTGCGGCGAACAGACCGGGGTTATCTTTGACGGCAAGGGTGTGGGTCAGACAGAGGGGGTCCAGGCAATCGTACTCGATAGCGTAGCCCGAGCGCATGATACGGGCGTTCTCCAAGCCCTCGACGGTGTGAATCATAGCGATCTGGGTGTCTTCGGGCAGGGAGGTGGACAGACCCTGCAGATATATCTCACAGCTGTTCTCGCCGCAGGGCTCCAGAAACAGCTGATGGCGCTCTTTGTCGGGGAACTGACGCACCTTGACCTCGATAGAGGGGCAATAACGTGGGCCGATACCGTCTATCGTGCCGTTATAAAGGGGTGAACGGGGCATCGCCTCGCGGATGATGTCGTGGGTGCGCTCGTTGGTGTAGGTCAGCCAGCAGCAGGCGCGGTTAGCAAGGGGCTTGTGCTCGCTCTTGAAAACGAACCCCTCCTCGTCCTCGTCACCGTACTGGGGGGTAAGGCGGCTGTAGTCCACGCTCCTGCCGTCGATGCGAGGGGGAGTGCCCGTCTTGAAACGGCGAAGAGAAAGTCCCAGCGCAGAAAGGGAGTCGCTGAGCAGGTCGGCGGAATACATACCGTCGGGGCCGATGCTGCGTGTCACAGCGCCGGTGTAGGTCTTGGCGTGAAGATAGGTGCCCGTGGCAAGCACCACGGCCGAGCAGGTGTAGTAGGCTTCACCGTGGAGATGGGCCTCCCAGCCACCGTCAGAAAGTTTGCAAATATGTGCACATTCGCCCTGCCGCAGAGCAAGGTTGGGCTCGCTCTCAAGAGCCTGCCGCATATAGGCGCGGTATGCCATACGGTCGCTCTGTGCGCGGGGTGAAAATACCGCAGGCCCCTTGCCGCGGTTGAGCATCCGAAACTGCAGGCAGGCGCTTTCGGCAGCCTTGCCCATCTCACCGCCGAGGGCGTCGATCTCGCGGACCAGCTGACCCTTTGCCGTGCCGCCGATGGACGGATTGCAGGGCATATTGCCCACCGCGTCAAGACCGGTGCAGAGACAAAGGGTGCGCATACCCATACGTGCAGAGGCAAGTGCAGCCTCAATGCCCGCGTGCCCCGCACCGACCACGATAATATCAAAATGTCCGGAAAAATAGCTCATAGCAGCCTCACGAAATGATTAAATATTGTATAAAATATAGAATATATAACTAAACGTATTAAAAAGTGACCTTGCAGGGTCGGGTCTCCGCATCTGCCCGTGGACAGTCGTACAGTAGGGGCGTCAGTCCTCTGCCGCCCTCCTATCCAATCCGTCCCATTCTGCGGCACCGTCGTAGGGCGTGGTCTCCACTCCCGCCTATCCGAGGTGCCACCGCAGGTGACACCTTAACGCGCCGTAAGGTGAAATTTCACTGCGAGCCTCGCTCGCCTTACTTTCCCACGCAGAAGCGGCTGAATATCTCTCCCGCGATATCCGCCTGCGCGGTGTCGCCGGTTATCTTGCCCAGATCATTCAGCGCCCGCTCCGCATCGCTCAAAAATGCGTCTGCCGTCAGCCCTTCCAGCGCGCTCTGCCTCGCAAGAGCGCAGGCATCGGCGGCCGAAGAGAGCAGACTTGCCTGACGGGGGCTTGTGATAAGCACCCCTTCGGCAGAGGGTATAAGCTCCGTCAGCCATTTGGTCAGCGCCTCTAACCCCTCACCGGTTTTGGCGGAAATCGTGAATATATTTGCAATGTTCAGTTCTTTCAGTTTTTGCTCGGTTTCGCTGTTTATTCCCAGATCCAGCTTGTTTATCACGGCGCATCCGGGGATATTTTCGGGCACCAGAGAGAGGGCGTCATAATCCTCTTCGGTCAGAGTCTGGGAGCCGTCAAACACGCATATAACGGCCTTGGCATCCTTTGCGGCAGAGCGGGAGCGCTCGATCCCCATACTCTCGGCAAGCCCCTCCGCCTGCCGTATCCCCGCCGTGTCCAGCAGCCTGAACAGCGCGCCCGAAAGATTGATCTGCTCCTCAATAACATCCCGCGTGGTGCCTGCCTCGCTTGTGACGATGGCGCGGTCAAACCCCGCAAGGGCGTTGAACAGCGAGCTTTTTCCCGCGTTGGGACGGCCGATTACAGCCACGGGAATGCCGTTTTTGATGGCGCTGCCCCGCTCGTACCCGTCCTTGAGGGCGCGCAATCTGAGGGCGACGTCCTGCAGGGTATCGGCGGCGTTTTGGTACTCAAAGGGCTCGATATCCTCGTCGCTGTAGTCGCAAACGGCGTAAAAATGCGCCAGAAGCCCGCTCAGCTGCCCTCTCAGTCGGGTTATCTCGCCTCTGACCGAGCCGCTGAGCTGGCTTGCCGCCGCCTGCGCCGCCAAAAGGGAGGTGGAGTGTATCAGATCGGCGGTTGCCTCCGCCTGAGTCAGGTCCAACTTGCCGTTCAAAAAGGCGCGTCGGGTAAATTCGCCCGGCTCGGCAAACCGCGCACCTGCATCTATCGCGCTGTCGATGGCGGCAGACACTACGGCGCTTGAACCGTGACAGTACAGCTCCGCCATATCCTCGCCCGTGTATGAGTTGGGCGCGTGAAAGCACACCGCCATACACAGATCCAGAGTTTTGCCGTTTTGTGCCAGCAAAGTGCCGTAATAGAGACGGTTTTTTTGCCGTCCTGCGGCATTTTTGCGGCATTTTGCCTTGAAGATGCGGTCCAGCACAGAAAAAGTATCCGCACCCGACAGTCTTACGATGCCGATAGCCGCAGGCAGACCGCCGCCCGAGGGGGCAACGATGACCTTGTTCACCCGAATCACCTCACCTGAACATACTTATACATATTAATTATATCACAAACTCCCCAAATTGAAAAGAGTACTTGACCTCTAATGCCAAAAAGTGTACAATATTATCACAAATACATATTTTTTTAGGAGGATCTTTCGGATGAAAAAGTTTTTCCAGGATTTCAAGAAGTTTATCACCCGCGGCAACGTGGTTGATATGGCAGTCGGTGTAGTCGTCGGCTCGGCATTCACCGCTATCGTAAACAGCCTCGTCAAGGACATCATCACTCCCGCCATCGGCGTTTTCACCGGCGGCATTGATTTCACATCCAAGCAGTGGGTGCTCAAGTCCCATCTGGATGCTGACGGCGTAGAGGTCATCGACAACGCCATCCGCTACGGCAACTTTGTCCAGATGATCATCAACTTTTTGATCATTGCTTTGGTCATATTCATCGTTGTTCGCCTGATCGCAAAGGCGGGCGAGAAGAAGCGCCTTGAGGAAGAGGCTGCCGCCGCCGCCAAGAAGGCAGAAGAAGATGCCAAAGCCGCCGCAAAGAAGGCCGAGGAAGACGCCGCCGCTGCTGCAAAGGCTGCCGCCGAAGAGGCGATCAAGCAGGAAGAGCTGGCTCTGCTGAGAGAGATCAGAGATTCCCTGAAGAAGTAAGCAGAAAAGATAACGAAAACACGCCGTTGACAGCAACGGCGTGTTTTTTGCTTTGTGTTTTACGGGATCGTGCCATTCACGATTTTGGCTTGCAGCTTTTGTTATATCCCCGGGTAGTTGATACGGGAACAGACGTCCTCGCCGGTCTGCCGGTGCGATCACAGACAGCACTCTGCAAATTTCGACGCGGAGCGCACCTTTGTGCCGTGGCGTCAGCAACGGTATATCGTCACGCCGAAGGTGTTCAAATCCCTGAACAAGCTGTCGCCGCTCATCGAACCCTCCCGAATTTCTGCACATTTTATCGCATTATCCCTTTATTTGACGGAGAAAAAGAGCATATATGCGTATTTTTCGCAAATTTTCGCCATTTCCCCGTGTTATTCTCTTTTTTACAAGGGAGTGATAAAATGTCCATATTACAGCCAAGAGATTTCAAAAAAATATCGGTAGACGATATCGTGCCCAACCCGAATCAGCCACGCAGGATATTTGACCCCGATGCCATCTCACAGCTTGCCGAAAGCATAAAAAGCTGCGGGATCATCACGCCGCTGACCGTCAGACGGTCGGAAAAGGGCGGATATGAGCTGATAGCGGGGGAGAGACGGCTGCGTGCCTCCAGGCTTGCGGGGCTCAGACAGGTGCCCTGCTACATACTTGACGCCGACGAGGAGGGAAGCTCCTTTATGGCTGTGGTGGAGAATTTGCAGAGAAAAGACCTTGATTTTTTTGAAGAAGCGCTGTCGCTCCGCGCACTTATCGACAAATACGGCCTTACCCAACAGCAGACCGCCGAAAGGATCGGAAAGACCCAAAGCTCGGTTGCCAATAAGCTTCGTCTGCTCAAACTGTCGCCCGAGGCTGTACGCATCATCCGCGAAAGTCACCTCAGCGAGCGTCACGCCCGCGCTTTGCTCAGGCTGCCCGCAGAACAGCAGGCGCTGGGCGCGGAAACCGCCGTAATAAAGGCGCTTAACGTGGAGCAGACCGAAAAATTGGTGGACGATATGCTGAAGGATATGCAAAAACCCCCGAAAACCGACGGAAAAACCGCAAAATCGCCAAAAAGGGACACGGTTTATATAAAAGACGTGCGGATATTCCTCAATACTCTCGCTCGTGCCGTCAAAACGATGGAGATGTCGGGGGTCAGGGTCAAGGTCGATCGGTTTATCGAGCGGGAGGATACGGTGGTGACCGTTAGGATAGGTGCGGGCAAGCGGTGATGTTTCACGTGAAACATAAGCAGCCTACGGCAGCAGCGAAATTGCGCCGTAGCGCGGCTGATTTATGCCTCGGCATAGCTAAATAGCCTGCGAAGCAGGCGATTTAGCTGTGGACTTCGTCCGCGCTGTTTCACGTGAAACATTCATATTTTGTCCTGCAAAAGCCTTTATGCTATTGCTTTTTTGCGCTTTTGAGACTATAATAGAGATATTAATCTCAAGGAGGGCAAAATGGGCAAAATCATAGCTGTTGCTAACCAAAAGGGCGGTGTCGGCAAGACCACCACCTGCCTTAATCTTGCCTGCTGTGTAGCCGCAATGGGCAAAAGGGTGCTTTTGTGCGACTTTGACCCCCAGAGCAACGCCACTTCCGGTCTGGGCGTGGAGGTGCGCGAGGGAGAGAGCATCTACGACGGCATCGTTGCCGATGTTGATATAACTGCAAAAAAGACCAAATGGTGTGACGTTTTGCCTGCGGATATACGCCTTGCCGCCGCAGAGCAGGAGGTCGCGATGATGGATGGCCGCGAATACCGCCTCAAATCGGTGCTGGACGGATATAAAGACGCCTACGACTTCATTTTTATCGACTGTCCTCCCTCGCTGGGCATGCTTACCCTTAACGCGCTGGCTGTATGTGACACCGTTTTGGTGCCTATGCAGTGCGAATACTATGCCCTTGAGGGGCTTTCACAGCTGATGAACTCCATCAGGACGGTCAAAAAGAAGATCAATCCCGGCATCGACGTGGAGGGCATCGTGCTGACTATGTACGACGGCAGGACCAACCTGACCATTCAGGTCGCCGAGGAGATCAAAAAGTATTTCGGCAAAAAAGTATACAAAACGGTGATCCCCCGCAACGTGCGCTTGTCCGAAGCGCCTTCCCACGGGCTGCCGATCATCGCTTATGACCGAACTTCCCGCGGTGCGGAGGCGTACAACGCTCTCGCCGCCGAGTTCGTGGCAAAAAATTGACGGGAGGGATAGACGTGACGACGGGAAAAGGCCTGGGAAAAGGGCTTAACGCCATTTTCAGGGACGAAAATACGGAGGAAGAAAGCGTAAAAGGGATCAGACTCAGCGAGATCGAGCCTAACCGCGATCAGCCCCGACACGAATTTGACTCGGAAAAGCTCTCCGAGCTGGCAGAAAGCGTCAGACTTCACGGTGTCATAACCCCCATCACCGTTCGCAAAACGGGTGACACCTATCAGATAATCGCAGGTGAGCGCCGCTGGAGAGCCGCCAGAATGGCGGGGCTCAGCGAGATCCCCGCAATCGTGCTGGATGCTGACGAAAAAAAGACCTACGAGCTGGCACTTATCGAGAATCTTCAGCGTGAGGACCTGAACCCCGTGGAAGAGGCCGAGGGATATTTTACCCTTATCGAGCGTATGGGACTGACCCAGAGTGAGGCTTCCGAGCGAATCGGACGATCACGATCGGCCATAGCCAACTCAATAAGACTGCTTTCTCTGCCCGAAGAGGTCAAGGAGATGCTGGCGGCAGGGGAGCTTTCTGCCGGACACGCACGTGCTTTGCTGCCTCTCGAAAGCGAAAAGAAGATCAAAGAAGCCGCGGCAAAGGTGGTTTTGAAGGAACTGAGCGTCCGTGAGACCGAAGAAATGGTCAAAACTCTGCTCAAGGCACCCAAAGAAGGCACAAAAAAGACCGATATGACGGCTATCTACATCAAAAATCTTGAGGATGAGATGTCCAAAAACACCGGACACCGCATCAGCATCAAACACGGTGCAAAAAAAGGTAAACTGACCATCGAGTATTACGGCAACGAGGATCTGGAAAAGGTCTGCGAAGCTCTGAAAAACATAAAGTGAGGAAAAAACAATGATCGACATCAAAAGAATCAAGGAAGATCCCCAGAAGGTTATAGAACTGTTTGCAAGAAAAGAGAAGGACGCGGCCGAAGAGGTTGCAAAGATCCTCGAACTTGACGAACAGCGCCGCACTCTCATACAGAAGACCGAGAGCATGAAGAGCGAGCAGAACAAGGTCTCCAAGCAGATCCCCGCTATGAAAAAGGCAGGTGAGGACGTTGCTCCCGTCTTTGCAAAGATGAAGGAGCTGGCAAACGAGATCAAAAACGTGGAAGAAGAGCTGGAAAAGGTCGAAATCGAGTACCGCAACTATATGCTGGCCCTGCCCAACCTGCCCGACGAGGATCTTCTCGGCGGCGGCAAGGAGAACAATCAGGAGATCCGCACCTTCGGTGAACCCCACAAGTTCGATTTTGAGCCCAAAAACCACGTGGACCTGTGCACCGATCTGGGATTTATCGACTATCCACGCGGCACCAAGCTGTCGGGAAGCGGTTTCTGGATCTATCGCGGCTGGGGCGCACGTCTGGAGTGGGCGCTGCTCAACTATTTCGTGGACACCCATCTGGGCGACGGCTACGAGCTGGTGCTCGTTCCCCATATGCTCTCCTACGAGTGCGGTCTGACCGCAGGTCAGTTCCCCAAGTTTGCTGACGACGTGTACTGGCTTGAGACTGCCGAGGACGAGCGCAGAAGATTTATGCTGCCCACCGCAGAGACCGCTCTGGTAGCTCTCCACCGTGACGAGATACTTACCGAGGCCGATCTGCCCCGCAAATATATCTCCTACACCCCCTGCTTCCGCCGTGAGGCAGGCTCCTACCGTGCCGATGAGCGCGGAATGGTGCGCGGACATCAGTTCAACAAGGTCGAAATGGTGCAGTTTACCAAGCCCGAGGACTCCGATGCAGCCTTTGAGGAGCTGGTAAAGAAGGCCGAGGCACTTGTTTCCGGCCTGGGATTCCATTTCCGCACCGTCAAGCTGGCGGCAGGCGACTGCTCGGCATCTATGGCACGCACCTACGACATCGAGATCCATATCCCCTCCATGAACGGCTACAAAGAGGTCTCCTCGGTCTCCAACGCCCGTGATTATCAGGCTCGCCGCGGAAATATGCGTTTCCGCCGCGAAAGCACCGGCAAAATTGAGCTTCTCCACACCCTCAACGGCTCCGGTCTGGCAACCTCCCGTATCCTGCCCGCAGTCGTAGAACAGAATCAGCTTGCCGACGGCAGCATCGTAGTGCCGGAAGTATTGCGCAAATACCTCGGCGGAGTGGAAGTTATTACCAAGGATATGAAAAACAAATTCTGATTTTTTGGCATATTTCGCGATCTACTTTGCAGCGCCCGTTTGCCGTACAAATAGTACTGTCTGCACGGGCGCTGCTCGTATATCATCGAAATCTGCTCAAAAAATACCGGATTAAGGTAAAAACAATGCCCGTATTGCCGTGCAGATAGTACTGCCAATGCGGGCATTACTTGTATAAAGCGCGAAATCATCTCAAAAATATCGCGGGATTTATGAAAACGGCTTGCCGTACACACGGTACTGTCTGCGCTCGCATTAGTTGCATATGAGCGAAATCTCCGCAAAATTGGCGTTATATAAGGATTTTTATGCCCGTATTGGCGCGTTGCAATGCGGGCATTACTTGTATAAAGCGCGAAATCATCTCAAAAATACCTGTAGAATCAGCAACAACAGCGCTCGTTATACAACGGGCGCTGCTCGTATATCATCGAAATCTGCTCAAAAAATACCGCGCTTTTGCGTTCTTTCGCCCATCTGCTGCCTAATACTCGCTTGCTGCACACGGTACTGTCTGCGCTCGAGTTGTACTCACGAAAATCTGCTCAAAAATTCCAAGAATATTGGTATGAACGTAAGGGAGGCAGAGGACTGACTCCCTTTTTCTATGCAATTATCCCAAGACCACGGGCAATTTTATGTATTCTCACAATGGACAAAAGGGTGCTTTGCTATGCGGCCCTTTTGGGCATTTATCGGGGTGGTTTTTCGTCTTGAACGGCGGTTCCATATTGACAGCCGACCCGATTTTTTATACTATATTCATATACTCAAAATCTGCGGAAAAAGGTGAGCCGATATGTCAAAAAACATTACCCTCCGTCCTGCGCTTGATGCGGATATTACGTTTATCCTTCGTGTCAACGAGGAGAACGTTGAGGTCCTTTCGCCTATGGACGAGAGCAAGCTGCGCAAGTTTATGCAGACTGCGGCGCAGGTCAACGTCGCCGAGGTCGACGGCAGCCCGGCGGGATTTATCATCGTGCTTCGGGAGGGGCTGGACTATTACAAGAGCGAAAATTATCTGTGGTTCAGCCGTAAGTACCCCGCTTTTTTGTACATTGACCGGGTGGTCATCGACGCGCCGTTCAGAGGAATGGGCGTGGGCAGACGGTTCTACGAGGACGTGTTCGCGCTGGCGGCAAAGCAGAAGATCGCCCACGTCACCGCCGAGATCGACACCATTCCCTACAACGAAGCCAGCCTGCGCTATCACGAGGTAATGGGTTTCAGGGAAGTGGGCGAGCAGTTCATCCGCGGCGGAACGGTCAAGGTCTCCCTGCAGGAAGCGCCGGTAAAAATCGAGCCGTAAGAGGGGAGAAATCTGCCCCCGCGCCTCTGCCTCTGCCGCCGTAATGAGAACGGATGCACACTAAAAATAGGGGAAAAATGAATAACGCACAGTATTATTGACAGAAGATAATACAAATCGCATAAAACGCTCCAAAGCAGAGAAACGCCCATATAACGATAAAGAATAGTATAAAACAACGCATATATAACATATAGTATAATACTATCTGTTATATATGCGTTAAATTTTACGGAAAGTATACGGAAAGGGACAGCTTCACTGCGAGCAGTGCGAGCTTGCCTTCTGCCTTCTATCTTCCCACTGTGATCAGCCGTAGTGCCTGCTCGGCGGTGCGGGAGAGGTTTTGGGCGGCAACCGATTTGTCCATAGCAGTTTCAAGGGCGCAGGGGGCGCTGACGATAGGAAACAGAGCGTCGATGCCGCAGTCGTGGCATTTTTCGTACCCGTCACCCAGACACCCTGCCAGAGCAACGCAGGGCTTGCCGTGCTTTTTGGCAAGCTGACCCACGCCCCAGGGCACCTTGCCCATAGCCGACTGGCCGTCCAGCCTGCCCTCGCCGGTTATGACGAGATCGCTCTGCGCAACGAACCTCTCAAGCCCCGTAAAGTGCATCACAAGCTCGATCCCCGACACGAGCTCAGCGCCCAAAAAAGCCATCAGAGCAAACCCCAGCCCGCCTGCGGCGCCCGCACCGGGATACTCGGGGTCGGCAAGAGGCAGGATCTTCTGCGTAAGCTCGGCATACCTGCCCAGCCAGCCGTCCATAAGGAGCAGGTCGCCATCACGCAGACCCTTTTGAGGGCCGAATACAGCCGAACAGCCGCTGTCTCCGCACAGTGGATTTTTTACGTCGCAGGCGACCTTGAATTCGCACTCTTCAAGCTCGGGCAGAATACAGCTTGTATCTATTCTGCGCACCCTGCCCAGACTGTCACCGCGGCAGGGGAGACATTCACCTGCATCATCGGTAAACCTGACACCCAGCGCCTGAAGCATACCCATACCGCCGTCGTTGGTGGCGCTGCCGCCGATGCCCAGCACGAAGCTGCGGCACCCCCGCCTGATGGCGTCGGCGATCGTCTCGCCTACGCCGTAAGTGGTGGCAGCCATCGGATCAAGTCGGTCACGGCTGACCAGCGTGATTCCCGACGCCTGCGCCATCTCCATCAGCGCCGTCCTGCCCGCAACGGCGTACCGTGCGGTGACTCTGCCGCCCAGCGGGCCGCAGACGGACACGGTCACCGTCTCACCGCCCAGCGCACCTGCCAGCGCGTCCATAGTGCCCTCGCCTCCGTCTGCCATAGGGCAGACGAACACTTCCGCATCCTCGCAGGCGCGCAGGATGCCCGCTTTGGCACTCTCGCCCGCCTCAAAGGTGCTGAGACTGCCCTTGAACGAATCTATGGCAACACAAACTTTCATATTCCTGTCCTCCTTGGGATATTCTGTCAATATTGGGATTATTGTATAACATCCCGTGTCAAAACACAAGCCAAAGCGGCTGCGGAATTTTCCGCAGCCGCCGGTATGTTTTTATACTTTTATACTATTTGCCCTGACGGCGTTTTTCGAATATCTCGCAGGTGTATCTGAAGACCTCTGCGTACAGAAGCTGGTGGGTGCGGTATATCTGTTCGTGGTTCAGCACCTGACTGTCGGGACGGTCGGGCCCCACATAAACGCCCTGATTGCTCTCGTAGGTCATAGACAGCCCGCCGCAGCACAGATGAAGCATACCCGTCAGCCCCTGAGGCTTGAAGTTCACGTCGGTGCTGTTGTATTTTGAGGTGATGACGTACTTGTATCCCTCTTTTGCAAAAGCCGTACACACCCGTTGGTCCAGCCCGAGTATCTCGTTGCGGAGCTTTTGCGGAGCAAGAGAGGTGTCCAGCAGACCACCTGCGGTATCACTGCCGCCGTGCATATTGACGAGGATATCGGGGGCAAAACGGTGGGCGGTTTCGAACAGAAAACGTGCTTCGTTGGACATGGTAAGCACACCTTCCTGCTGAATGTTTACTCCGTCGTCGTTGAAGTAACAGCCCAAAAAGTCGGACGCCTCTTTGATGGGGTGAACGGCTTTGCAGGCAGGGTGGTGGCAAAGTTCACCGTTTTTCCAGGTGCCCTGTGCATAGTATCTGAAGGTAAGAAACGGTGCGCCCACGATGCTTCTGTACGGGAAGCGGCAGCGCCCGTCGGGGTTGACCATAGGGATAATTATGAGATGCAGTTTTTCTGCTGCCTGAACAAGCTCGGGATGCTCGTCACCCAAAAAATCCCTGCCCGTTTCCAGCAGGCTGATAAGATTGAGCAGGGAAACGGTGCCCTCAAACTCAAGACCGTGAATACAGCCCATAAGCATAAGGCAGGGCTTTATGTCGTCGCCCTTTTTGTTGGCGTAGCAGTCGGTATCCCTGCGATTGACGCAGGTGGCGCTGTTGAATGTGGCGGTGCGCCTGAGGTCGCCCTGCTTGCCGTACTCCACCATATAGATATCCCTGCCGCCGGCAGAGGTCGTACCAAGGGTGACACGGCCTTTTTTGACCGAGCCGATGACCTCAAGAACGTCCTCGTAGCTGCCCTTCCAGAACCCGGGGACGTTTTTCTGACCGTCTATCCACTCTGCAGGCGGAGCGTATTTGTTTGACATATGGTTGCCTCCCGTATAAGTTTTGTCGGGACTAATATAGCACACCGTATACGGGGAAACAACGTACAAAGCTGCTTTTTTGGAGGGGAAGAATAGGCGGTTTTTGTCATTTCTTGACATTTGTGAGCCCATATAATAAGATTAACCATATACAACCTGTATCGGGAGTGATATTATGTGTACCATAGCAGGCTACGTGGGCAGTCGACCTGCCGCGCCCATTCTGATAGATATGCTGAGGAAAGAGCAGTTTTTTGACGGAGGCAGAAGCACGGGAATAGCCACCGTTCATAACGGCAGGCTGTACACCGCCAAGGTCACGGGCGACCTTGACACCCTGCTTCGCGAGACCGACGCACTCAGTCTGCCCGGGTGCGTGGGCATCATCCATTCCCGCACCAACGATAACCTGGTCGAGCACGCCCACCCGTTCACAAGCCACGACGGCAGACTTGCGCTTGTGCTCAACGGCACCTCCAGAGGTGTGAATACCCCCGAATTCTGGGCGGAGATGAATAGGGTTATGGGCTCATTTTTTGACCGCGGGTTGAATATAAAGTCCATGTACGACAATCTTACCTCCGAAAACCCCAAAATGGTACTGCCCAACGGGCGGAATTACGCATTCACCGAGACCTACGCGCTGTTTATGGGCGACAGGGTCAAGGATTCACCGAAAGATACCCTTGCCCGCGGCCTTGCCCACGCCGCAAAAGACGCCCTTGACACCCTGCCCGCCGACATCGTGACGCTGAGCGTTCACGCCGACCTGCCCGACACCGTCACCGCAGGCGTGGTGACCCGACCTATGGTTGTCTGCGTGGGTGACGGCGAGGCGTATATGGCGACTTCGGCTCTGGCCCTGCCCGAAGATATGCAAACAAGACCCCTTATCTCCCTGCCGCCCACCTCGGTGAGCCAGATAACCCCCGACGGGGTGAAGATCGTCAGCACGAGCCTGAAAAATGCCCGTGTGGAGCAGATCGACCACCGCATAGCCGCGCAGAGCTACCTGCGCACCGAGCAGGCGCTTCTGGGACAAAAAGACGACCCCAAATCGGTCTACGATATGCCCGATCTGAGCGATCTGTGGAGCGCTCCCGCCTCCGACTGCAAATTCGCTGCCGAGGAAGGCTTCCTCAAGCCCTCTGCCGCGCTGCGGTACGAAACTTTGTGGGCACTGCACAGACAGGGCAGACTGCGTCAGACAATAGGGGAGCGAAACGGGTTCCCGATCACGAAGTTTTGGGTGGAATAGGGGAGAGAGGGAATGATATATCGCTGATGCGATATGATATACGGCTCAGCCGCAGGATATGCTTGCTATGCAAGTATGATATAATATCCGTTCCCCAATACGCGAAGGGTATATCATATCCGTGGGATATATCATACCCGTCAGGGTATATAGTCCGTGACCAAAGGGAACGGATATCATTGCACCATAACAAAAAGAGACCCTCGTGGGTCTCTTTTTGTTATGGTGCCGGTGTCCTGTTGCAACTAAGGCTCTGTCATCGTTCGCAAAGCTCACTTGCCACTCGCCAAGTTGCTGCCACTCGCTCCCCTCGCTTCATCACCCACCGGGTGCGCTCGGGTCGCTCCCCGGGGTCTCACCTCCGGTTCTCCCCATATTTATCGATTCCAAAAAACAAACGGCACCTCACTGCGAGAGATGCCGTTTATTTTTTGGTGCCGGTGACCGGGGTCGAACCGGTACAGTGTTGCCACCGACGGATTTTAAGTCCGTTGCGTCTGCCTGTTCCGCCACACCGGCGATTTTATGCTAATATATTATATCTGTTTACTTCGCACTTGTCAACGGGGAAGCCTTAATAGAAGTGTCGGTAAGCCGACGGATCGGTCAGGGGCAAGGAAAAACATAAACGCACAGTAGAGAAAAGGCGAGATTATACAAACCGTAATCAAAAATCGGGCAAATATATCAAGTTTGAGTGCAAGCTCAAACATATCGGCTCCTAACCGATCCGTCGCGCAGCGACACCTTCATTGTGCATTGTGCGTTGTGCGTTGTGCATTTCAATACCCTCTCAGTCTCGCTTTGCTCGACAGCTCTCCCATAGGGAGAGCCAAGTTCTGCCTTCTGCATTCAGCATTCTCTTGCCTTTTCCCATGATCCGTAATACAATAGTACCATAGGTATTTTGATCTGCTTTCGGGAGGGTTTTTTATGTACGATATTCTCATCAAAAACGGACAGATAGTTGACGGCAGCGGTAAGCCTGCCTTTTACGGAGACCTTGCGGTCAAAGACGGCAAGATAGCCGCCATCGCGCCCGGGATAGACGCACCTGCCGCCCGAGTTATCGACGTAAGCGGCAAGCAGGTGACCCCCGGTTTTATCGATACTCACAGTCACAGCGACAGCGCGGTCTACTCGGGCAGCGACTGCCATAACTACCTTGAGCAGGGTGTTACCACTCAGGTGGCAGGTCAGTGCGGTTCGGGGCTTGCACCCTATTACGGTGAGCTTAAATTCAAGCACCGCCTCACCGAGGAGTCTGAGGCACGCTGGGCAACCGTGGGAGAGAAGCCGTCTACCTTTATGCAGTATGCCGAGACGGTGCCGATGGGTACCAATACCGCCTATTTCGTGGGTCATTCGGCAATAAGAGGCAAGGTCATGGGTATGTCCTCCGCCGCCCCCACTCCCGGGCAGATCGCCGAGATGCAGGCCTACGTCAAGGACGCTATGGAGGCGGGATATCTGGGTATGAGTACCGGTCTTGTGTACGCACCTTCGGTCTACAGTACCACCGAGGAGCTTATCGAGGTGGCAAAGGTCATGTCCCCCTACGGCGGAATGTACGTCAGCCATATCCGCGGAGAGGGCAACAGCCTTATCCCCGCGGTGCGCGAGGTGATACGCATTGCCGAGGAGGCAAAGGTGCCTGCCTTCGTCTCCCATCTCAAGGTCATGGGCGAGAGCAACAAGGGCGCATCGGTGCAGGTACTGCGCGAGATGGACGAAGCCGCCGCACGGGGCGTGGAGGTCTATGCCGACCAGTACCCCTACACCGCAGGCTCCGCGCCTCTGTCCAGCCAGATACCGCCCAAGTTTTTGGAAGGCGGCACGACCGTATGGCTTGAGCGCATCAAAAACTCTGAGACCCGTCAGCAGATCCTGTGGTCTATATTCAACGAAGTGGATGAGTTCGAGAGCGGAATATTCCACGCAGGCTTCGACGGTTCGCTGATCACCTCGGCAAAAAAGACCCCCGAATACGTCAACAAGACTTTGGGTCAGATCGCCCGCGAAAGGGGAGTCGAGCCCATTGACGCCCTCTGCGACCTGCTGATCGCCAACGACGGCGTGGCACAGGGCGTGTACTTCCATATCAGCGTGCCCGACCTGATGAATATTATGGCCCATCCCGCAGTTTTCTGCGGCTCGGACACCTCCAATTATGCACAGCGATACGATCCCGAAAGCGTAGGCGGCGGCCACCCCCGTTCCTGCGGCACTATGGTGCGCAGGCTGGAGCTGGTAAGGGATTTCCGCCTGCGTACAATGGAAGAATCGGTCAAAAACCTGACCGGCGACGCCGCCCGCGCGCTCAAGCTTGGCAACCACGGACAGCTCAAAGAGGGCTGGGACGCAAATATAGCGATAATCGAATACGACAAGCTCCACGCCTGCGCCGATTACGTTCACCCCAGACGCAAAAATCAGGGCGTACACTGGGTGCTTGTCAACGGCGTCGTGGCGGTGGAGAACGGAGAGGCGATACCCGGCGTACGTGCCGGAAAGGTTATAAAACGCCAAGCATAATGCACAATTAAGGTGTCGGCTGCGCCGACCGAGCGTAAGCGAGGCGCGGTGAGTACCGCGCAAGATATTGGCGGATTTATTCCGACAATATCTAATAAATCGGGGTCCCCACAAGACCTGTCTTGTGGGGTGTCGGCGTTGCCGACGGAATAGTAATAAAAAACTCCCTCGTCAGAGGGAGTTTTTTGTCGATATGTTTGCTGTCGCAAACTCGATATATTGCCGCAAAAGCGGCAATTCGATATGTTGCCGTTAGGCAACTCGATATG
>JAFQTO010000046.1 GCA_017408985.1 Clostridia bacterium | reverse complement strand
GAGCAGATAGCCGAGAGATGCCTGGTATGCGTTAGGATTATCGGGATCCCAGCGGCGCTGGCTGTTAACGATGGAGGAGGGCTTTGCATCCAGCTTGAGGACCAGCTTGTTGCCGAAGGTCTTCTCAAACTCCTTCTGCAGAATCTCAGCGGTTGCGCCGACGATTGCAGAGGACTCGGTGTAGAGGATGGTGAAGTCAGAGGTGGTCAGATTTCTGGGCTCGTAAGCCTTGGTCAGGAACTGATTTGCCTTGGCAACGTCATAGGACTCTTCGGGAGTCAGCAGCCAATCACGCTCGATATCCCAGTACAGCAGACCGGTTATGGGGTTAGCAACAGTCTCGGGACGGACGTTGGAGGTGGTGGGGAAGCAAGTCAGAATGTCAGCCATACCTACACGGTCGATGCCGTAGAACATAGCTTCGCGGTAGTTCAGGTCGCCGATCAGGCCGTCGTTTTCGGTATTACCGACGTTGCACATGATCCATGTGGAGGTGTTGGAATTGTACTCATAGACGCGAGGATCGTCTTCGAACTGCTCCCAATCGTTGTAGGACAGAGCAACGTAATCAAGCTCGCCGTTGAGGAACATCTGGAGCTGGGTGCCCTTCTCGGGAACAACGGTCTTGATAAGGCCTTCGATCTTGATTTCGTCAGCGTAGATGTAGTTCTCGTTACGCTCGAATACGAACTTTGCATCGGGGATCCACTCAACGAGCTTGAAGGGACCTGCGGACATATAGGTCTCAACAGAGGTACCGTAAGTGGTAGCGGTGCCGTCAGCGTTCATGTTATCCATATAGGTCTTTTCGTGGATCAGCTGGCGGTCAAGAATTCTCCATACGTTATCCATGGGGAGGACTGTTTCGGTGGTTACCTGCATGGTGTAATCGTCGATCTTCTTGATGCCGACTTCGTCCCATGTAGCAACTGTGCCCATCTGATAATCATACAGGTTCTTGATCTTGCCGTATGCGGAACCGGTCAGAGAAGAAGCAGACAGATACTGCATCTTGGGGTCTGCGTAGCACTGATAGGTGAAGATCACGTCATCAATGGTGATAGGATCGCCGTTTGCCCACTTGCCGTCCTCACGGATCTTGACTTCCCAGGTCAGACCGTCTGTACCAACAGGGGTAGGCCAGCTTGCTGCCAGTTCAAAATCATTCTTCCAGCCTGCAACAGAATCGGGATCGATAACCGATCTGTACAGATAGATGGAGGTGGGGTTGATCAGCTCGCCTTCCTGGGTGCCCTGAGTGGTCAGCTGGTTAGCGGTGGTAGCGCCGGCGGTCATAGCGGTACGGTACCAGCCGTAGGGCTCTTTCTTCTCGGGTTCGGTGTTCTGCTGGTTGTCTTTGTTCTGCTCGTTGTCTTTGTTCTGCTCGTTGTCTTTGTTGTCCTTGTTGTCGTTGTCCTTGTTGTCAACGACGTCTTTGTCATTGTTCTTGTCATCAGCCTGGGAATTGTCCTTGCCGCATCCGGCAAAAGCAGCAACAAGCATCAGAACTGCCAATAACAGTGCTAAGTACTTCTTCATTAGTATATCCTCCTTGTTATTTAAGCGTGTTTCAGCTTTATTTCATTCTACTCTGTCGATATTTCGTTGTCAATTCGCACATTTGACAAACCCCCCCCCCTTAATTTTTGTGCATATTACACAAAAATATGGTATTCGGGCTGTAAAACCCGCCAAAATCAGGACGTTTGTTAACTGTATTTTAAGAAACAAAAAACCCAAGGCCCGCAGTGCGGGCAGTGAATAATAAATATTGAATATTGGAAAGTTGGGGTGTCGGCGTTGCCGACCGATCGGATAGGCGGCGATATGCCGCCGTAGGTGAACGACCAATTAAAACGGGCCCCCATAAGAATGATCTTATGAGGACCCTTTTGACAGTTGTTTATATATTTGCGATATTGCGAAGGTGGGGAAATTTTCTTACTTAAGCACGACGGCGGCGGCAAGTGCCTGCAGGGCGGCTGCATCGTCAGCAGAGATAGCACAGTCGGTAGCGGTGTTCAGGTCTCTCTCGCCCAGAGTGCTGAGACCAACGGGGGAGTTGCCTGTTGCGGCGGCGTAGATAGCGCAGGCGGTCAGGTATGCGCCCTTGGTGCTTGCGCGGTTGCCCAGATTGATACGGGTCTCGCGGCCGTCATTCTCAAGGAACAGATCGTTAAGATCGCCCGTCTCGGCATAAGCCTCGAATACGTCACCGACGGAGACCATAACTACGTTGTCGATGCCTGCTTCCTTGATGGACTCAACGGTATCCTCTGCTTCCTTGTTGATCAGGGCAACGTGGTCCTTGTGGTTTGTGACTTCGGGAGTGTCGGGCCAGGTTGCGTTGTGGCCGTAGGGCGCGACGATAACTATCTTGACGTCGGGGTTCTTTTCATAAGCCAGCTTGGCGATCTTGGTTGCGGCGTAAATGGTGCGATTGTCTCCGCCGCCCAGGGTGTTGTCACGGCCGGTCTGGAGGATGACGTAGTCGTATTCCTTGGTCTCAAGCCAGGTGCCTGCCTCTTCGCCGGAGCCGGTGAAGATGACCATTTCGGGATCGGTGCGCACGTCGGAGGAGAACAGCTCGTGCATATTCCAGGTGGAGCTGGAGCTGTTTGCAGACAGGTACTTGACGTCTTTGGAGACTTCCTTGCCCAGTCCCTCTTCAAACATAGCGGTCATAGTGCCCAGAGCGTTATTAGTACCGAACATAAAGCCGCCGAAGCCGAAGATCTTGGTCATATTTGCAGGGTCGGGAGCTTCGTAGCTTGCGCTGTAGGTGGAGGGGTCGGAGCTGATTGCGGCGTAAGCGAATACGTTGTACATATCGCAGACCATAAAGAAGCACCAGGTATATGCAGAGTCGTGAGTCCACTTGACGTCGGTCTTGCCTGCGGAGAACTTGTCGCCCCATCTGCGGATGTGGTTGCCGCTCTCGTTGACAAGGTTGGTACCGTTGTAGCCTGCGTTGCAGAGGTTGCCCTTGATCTCATAGTTGCCGATGGGGAGCTTGATGTAGTTGTCGCCCTCGAAGGGGATGCTGCCGCGGCCTTCGTAAGCAAATGCGCTCTTCTGGGTGGGCTTTTTGACGATAACGGGCTTTGCGGGATCGGCAAAGTCGACCTCAAAGGTGGAGCCCAAGTATTCCCAAGCCTCGCCCTCAAGACCCAGCTCTGCCCAGCTGAAAGCATAATCAGCCTTGCGGACCATACCGACTGCGTTGTACTCAGCCAGCAGGACCATGCCCTTTTCGGCAACGATGCCCTTACGGGCGGAGATGGAGGACTCGCCGGGGTTGGCGATAGCGACGGTCAGACCGTCGGTAGCGTCCAGAAGCAACTCCTTGACGGTGGACTCAACGGGGTCGGGTGTGGGTGTGGGAGTAGGAGCGGGGTCAGGTGTGGGGGTAGGATCGGGTGTGGGGGTGGGAGCAGGATCCGGGGTGGGGTCGGGGGTTTCGTTGCCCTTGTTGTCGTTGTTTGCGTCATTGTTTGTGTCGCTTGTATCGGGGGTGTTCTTGTCATCTGCGGTGGTGTCCTTGTCGCCGCAGGCGGCAAACAGGCCCAGACACATAATGAGCGCAAGGGTAAGAGCGATAAGCTTTTTCATTTTGTTTCTCCTTTACTGGGTTTTTATGTTATTTATTTGCGTTACAGAAATAAATGGCGTTCTGGATCAGGAAGTTGCCGTAGGTCTCGCAGGCAAGGGTTACTTCCTCACCGCAGCCGTAAAATGCGTTGGTATACTTGTAGTCGGCATGCTCAACGGTGATGCTGGGCACTTTGAAGCGGTTCCATACGATACCCTCAAGGTACTCGCTGCCCTTGGTGTAGCTGCCGGGGATCTTGGCAATGCTGGGGTTTTCGTCAATAATACCCAGTTCCATCATACGGTGGTACATATGGTTGGTGGTCTTGTAGTTGACTGCGGTGTTCTCGGCGTAGAGGATGTAGTTGTACCACAGAGCGTAGTCCTTGCCGTCAGCGGTGTGGCAGTCCATCATCATATCGACCTCGTCGGCGTATTTTTCAAAATAATTGACAACGTTCCGACTCTCCACCTGGGTGAGATCCTTGAAGTCACGGTTGAGGTCAACGTACTCGGAGTTGTATCTCAGGCGCGTGCGCTCACTGCCGGGATCCTGAGATGCTGCCCACACGTTGACGATGGGGATGATGATAAATCTCACGTTGTTGCGCATAAACCACAAGGTCGGGTCGCTGTCCTCGGTGGCGTCAGCGACCAGCGACATAAAGGCTGCAAGACCGTGATAGCCCAGATCCTCGTCACCGTGGACGCCTGCGGCGATGAACAGGGTGCATTTGTACTCTTCGGGCGCGTAAACGTAGCCGTACATATTGTACTGACCCGACTGGTCCTTGCCTATTACCTCACGGGTGATGTATTCGGGGTACTTGGTGCGGTAAGGCTCATACAGATTGTCCAAAAACTCCTCGGATGTCCAGAGGATGTCGGCATAGCTGTCCTCTGCGCCATGCAGGTCGCCGAAGGTAGTATCGGGCACGAACCAGTAGCCCTCAGTGTCCTCAGACTGAACCATAGTGCGCTCGTAGATCTCTATCTCCACCTTCTCGGTACCGGTATAGATGACCAGACAGTCGTTCTCGAAACGGGAGGTATACATAAAGGAGAAGGTATTGCCCTCGGTAGGCTCGGCGTCAAAATACTTGAGCGACTTGCTGACGTCGTAGGAGATCTTCTTACCTACGTCCAGAGTACGGGGGTCACGGCTGACCACAGCGGCACGCAGAGCGGGCATATCGGCAGGACATTTGACCTCGTAGGTGTGTCCCCACTCGCCGTTTAAGACGATGGACCATCCGCCGTTCTCCTCGCCAAGATTTTCAACATAATATTTGTCGTCCTTCTTGGTGGGGATGATGCCCTTGACGTACAGAGACTCGTCATAGACGTTCTTTGCCAAAAACTCCTCGTCCTGAGTAAAATCAAAGGTCAGAAAAGACGCTTCGGCAGCCGAGGGCTGAGGCTCAGGATCGGGAACAGGGTCAGGTGTGGGGGTGGGAGCAGGATCCGGGGTGGGGTCCTGATTCACGGGAGGGGTATTCGCCGTACCGTCGGCCTTATCATCAGGTGTGCAGGCGCAAAGGCACAGCGTAAGCATTGCAAGCATCAATGCAACCGCTCTTGTTAAGAAAACTCGCATAATTCTTCTCCTTTTTTTGCGAATTAATTAATAGTTTTTTAATACTATAGTCAGATTATACAACAATCGTCAAAGTTCGTCAAGATGCCATTATACTTTATGCACATATTGTATAATATTTTGACCTCTCCCCTTGTGTGATTTGCCAACAGGATTTTTGCAAAGATTATATTGCATAAAGTTTTGCACAAATAGGATTGACAAGCGCCGAAAAATGAGCTATCATAAAGTTACAATATAAAACCTATGCATAACTGACGGATCAGCGGGCAACCGCAGGGGAATGCACAGGAATAGATGCCGACCGTCTGGGCAAGTCAGTTTGTACTGATTTGTCCATTTTTTATTTTTTGAAGGGAGCTTTGCTGATGAAACACGCAAACTGGAACGGATTTGAAAGCGGCGTATGGCAGGACGAGATCAACGTGCGCGACTTTATACAGCGCAACTACAAGGAGTACACCGGTGACGAGAGTTTTTTGGCAAAGGCTACTCCCCGCACCGAGAAGGTCATGGCTCAGGTACGCGATCTGCTCAAGCGTGAGCGCGAGGCAGGCGGCGTGCTTGACATCGACACAGAGACGGTATCTTCGCTGAAGAACTACGCTCCCGGTTATATAGATAAGGATAACGAGCTTATCGTGGGTATGCAGACCGACGCACCCTTAAAGCGCGGCGTCAACCCCTTTGGCGGCATCCGTATGGCACGTCAGGCCTGTCAGGCTTACGGCAGGAAGCTGAGTGACAAGGTGGAGCAGGAGTTTATGTTCCGCACCACCCACAACGACGGCGTTTTCCGCGCTTATACCGACGAGATGCGCGCCGCACGCAAGTGCCACGTTATCACCGGTCTGCCCGATGCTTACGGCAGAGGCAGAATAATCGGCGACTACCGCAGAGTGGCTCTGTACGGTATCGACAGACTCGTTGAGATGAAGAAGGCCGACAAGGCGGCTATCGCAGAGGGCAACTTCAACGTTGAGACCACCCGCGCCAGCGAGGAGCTGTTCCAGCAGATCACCTTCCTCGGCTACCTCAAGGATATGGCGGCTATGTACGGCTATGATATCTCCCAGCCCGCAAGCAACGCAAAAGAGGCTATCCAGTGGACCTATTTTGCCTATCTTGCCGCCATCAAGGAGCAGAACGGCGCGGCAATGAGCCTTGGCAGAGTAAGCACATTCTTTGATATCTACATCGAGCGCGATCTCAAAAACGGCACCCTCACCGAGGAGGGCGCGCAGGAGCTGATGGACGATTTCGTTATGAAGCTGCGCATCGCACGTCACCTGCGTACAGCCGAGTACAACGAGCTGTTCGGCGGCGATCCCATGTGGATCACAGAGGCTGTGGGCGGTATGGGCGAGGACGGCAGAAGTCTGGTCACCCGCAACTCCTTCCGTCTGCTGAACACCCTCTACACCCTCGGCCCCGCACCCGAGCCCAACATCACTATTCTGTGGTCGCCTGCGCTCCCCTATGCGTTCAGACGTTTCTGCGCCAAGGTCTCCTGCGACACCGACTCCATCCAGTACGAGAATGACGATATCATGCGTCCCCATCACGGCGACGATTACGCTATCGCCTGCTGTGTCTCGGCAATGAAGATAGGCAAGCAGATGCAGTTCTTCGGCGCAAGATGCAATCTTGCCAAGCTGCTGCTTATTGCCATCAACGGCGGTTACGACGTATCCTCGGATATGCATATCGGCCCCCAGGAGGGCGTAATGCAGGACGAGGTGCTGGACTTTGACGCAGTTATGGAGCGCTATGAGCGCTACATCGCCTGGCTGATGAGACTGTACGTCAACACCATGAACATCATCCACTACATGCACGACAAGTACGCCTATGAGAAGGTGCAGATGGCTCTCCACGATACCGAGGTGGAGCGGCTTATGGCATTCGGCGTTGCAGGTCTGTCGGTGGTTGCCGACTCGCTGAGCGCTATCAAGTTTGCCAAAGTCCGTCCCATCCGCAACGAAAAGGGCTATATTGAGAGCTTTGAGACCGAGGGCGACTTCCCCAAATACGGCAACGATGACGACAGAGTTGACCTGATGGCAAAAGACCTGACCCACAAGGTCATCACCGAGCTGCGCAAGACCCCCGCATACCGTGACGCTATCCACACCCTGTCCATACTGACCATCACCTCCAACGTAATGTACGGCAAGCACACCGCCGCAACCCCCGACGGCAGAGGCGCAGGCGAGCCCTTTGCCCCCGGTGCAAACCCCATGCACAACCGTGAAGAAAACGGCGCGCTGGCATCCCTCAACTCGGTTGCCAAGATAAGCTACGAGGACTGCCGCGACGGCGTATCCAACACATTCTCCATCACACCCAACACTCTGGGCGCTGACGATGAGGAGAGATACAACAATCTGGTGGCTATTCTGGACGGATATTTCACAAAGAAGGCACACCACATCAACGTCAACGTACTCAACCGCGAGACTCTGCTCAAGGCATATGAGAATCCCGAGGATTACCCCAACCTGACCATCCGCGTATCGGGCTATGCGGTCAACTTCAACAAGCTGTCCCGTCAGCAGCAGCGCGAGGTCATCAGCCGTACCTTCCACGAGTCGATGTAATGCTGAGAGTACACTCCATTCAGACCCTGGGCACGCTGGACGGCCCCGGTGTGCGGTTCGTGGTGTTTACTCAGGGCTGTCCTCTCAGATGCGCCTGCTGTCATAACCCCGACACCTGGGACGCAAGAGGAGGCAAGGACACCGGGATATCCGAGCTGGTGCAAAAATGCCTGCGGTATCGGGAGTATTTCGGCGCAAAGGGCGGCATAACCGTCTCCGGCGGTGAGCCTCTTATGCAGGCAAAGGCTGTGCATAAGCTGTTTGAAAAGTGCAAAGCCGAGGGCATCAACACCTGTCTGGACACCTCGGGATGCGTACTGAACGATGACGTCAAAGAGCTTCTGACGGTCACCGACCGCGTACTGCTGGACATCAAGTACACGAATGATACCGACTACCGCAGATATACGGGATGGAGTATGGATGCGCCTATGGAGTTTCTGCACTATCTCAACGAAAAGAGCATCCCCACAACCCTGCGGCAGGTCATAATCCCCACCCTCAACGACAGCGAGGAAAGCATAGCACGGCTCAAGGCTATCAAGGATGCCCACCCCTGCGCAGACGGCGTAGAGCTGCTGGCATTCCGCAAGCTGTGCGAGAGCAAATATCAGACGCTTGGGATACCCTTTCCCCTTGCACATCTCAAGGAGACCTCCCCCGACACTATCAAAAAACTTACGGCCCTGCTGTAAAAAAACTATCCCTCACACGGGTTTGTGAGGGATAATTTATTGCAAAGCTTGAGCGAGAGTGCTATTATACATATAACATTACGTAATCTTTATACCTATATAACAAAGGAGAATGTGTTATGAACAACGAGCTTAACAAGACCTCTCTTGATACTCTGTGCGCGTCTCTGGCTTACGCCTACGGCATCAAACCTCCCGCTCAGGCGGCAAATGCCAACGAGGAGCTGAACGCATTTATCGACAGCGCATTCGGCGGTGAGAAGTGCGACCGCGTCTTTATGTACAATCCCGATGCTATCGGTCAGTGGATATTTGAGAAATACGAGCATTACGTCCGTGAGGTCAAGGCGCTGGGCGACATCGAGCTTCCCCTGCGTGCGGTAATGCCCTCTGTTACTCCCGTCTGCTTCGGCACTATGTACACCGGCGCACAGCCCGAGGTACACGGTATTCAGAAGTACGAAAAGCCCGTCATCAAGATAGACACTCTGTTTGACGCTCTGCTCCGCGCAGGCAAGAAGTGTGCGCTGATCACCACCGGCAACTGCAGCCTGAGCAAGATCTATCTTGAGCGCGATATGGATTATTTTATTATGGAGTCCGAGGCATCGGTGGACAAGGCACTCGCCAAGGCTGCCGAGCTGATAATTGCCGACGAGCACGATTTTATCCTCTGCTACAACGGCAACTATGACAGCCGTATGCACCGCTCGGGCCCCGAGAGCTATGACGCAATCTCCGAACTGCGGGCAAACAGCCACGCTTTTGCCCAGTTGTGTTCGCTTATCCGGAATAACTGGAAGAAGCACAACACTCTTGTCGGTTTTGCTATGGATCACGGCTGTCACGCCATCGACGGCGACAACGAGAAGGAATACTACGGCTCTCACGGTCTGGATATGCCCGAGGATCTGAACATCCTGCACACCTACAAGGCTATCAAGGCCGACAAGTGAGGAAAAATATGTTTGACCGTGAAATTGACGCAAAAGTCAAGGCTTGGATAGAAGAAAACCGTCAGGAGATCATTGATCTGTGGCTTGAGCTTGCACGCATCCCCTCGGTGGTAAGCGAGCCCGAGGAAGGCGCGCCCTACGGCAAGGATGCAAAGCGCGCCCTTGACTACTGCGCAGATATGTTTGCAAAATACGGCTTCCCGACCCGCATAGGCGAGGACACCTACGCTCTGTCCACCTACGGCGAGGGAAGCAGGAGCATAGGTCTGTTCGGTCACGCCGACGTAGTACCCGGCGGCGACGGCTGGATACACACTGCGCCCTTTGAGCCCGTTATCATTGAGGATACTATGATAGGCAGAGGTGTAAGCGACGACAAATCGGGCATTATGCTGGCTCTGGGCGTACTGCGTATGTTCAAAGAGCTTTCTCTGCCCCTTAAGAGCAAGCTTATCTCGGTCGTCGGCTCTGCCGAGGAGGTAGGCTCGCCCGATATGGCGGCGTTTGTCAAAAACGAGCCGCTGCCCGATTTTTCCGTCACCCCCGATGCAGGCTTCCCCTGCGCCGTAGGCGAAAAGGGCATCTACCGCTTCTATGTCAGCCCCGAAAAGCCCTTTGAGTGCATCAAGAGCTTTTTTGGCGGCGACGCCATCAACGTGGTAGTGGACAAGACGGTCATCGAGCTTGATAAGCTTGACGGACTGGTCAGCGAGCTGCAAATCAAGCTCAAAAACCGCACCGATATCACCCTGACCGAGAGCACAGACAGTGTAACTCTGACCGCACGGGGCATTTCGGCGCACGTGTCCGCACCCCAGAACGGTGTAAACTCCAACAAGCTTATCGCCGAGCTTCTGAAAGGCGTTCATGCGCTCTCCGACAGCGACAGAGAGGGTTTTGCCGCTATGGACAAGCTGCTGAGTGATCATACGGGTGAGATTTTCGGCATTAACTTCTCTGATCCCACCTTTGGTGCGCTGACAATAGGCAACGGCACGGGCAAAATGGCAGGCGGCAACATTGAGCTTGGCTTCAACGTGCGCTACGGCGTGGGCGAGACCGGCGAGTGGCTGGAAAAGCAGACCGAAAAAGCGTTTGCATCTTTCGGCTGGCCCGTTGTGCGCTCGGACAACCGTCCCGCATTCGTCCTTGACGGCAGCTGCACTCTGCCCCTTGACCTTGCCGCGCTCTATAACGAGATGACGGGCAAAAACAGCAAGCCCTACACCATGGGCGGCAAGACCTACGCCACTCCCCTGAATCTTGCGGGCGACTGCACTCAGGCTATCGGCATAGGCACCTGCATAGGCACTCCCGCCTCGGACGGCAAAGCAGGACTTGAGATGCCCAAGGGTCACGGCGGCGCTCACGCACCCGACGAAAAGATATGGATACCCGGATTCTTTGACGCTATGCGTCTGCTGGTGCAGTACGTGCTGACCATCGACGAATATCTGAACAGATAAACGACAGGTATACCTATACATAATACACAGGACGCAAAAACGGTTCAGCAGTTTGACGCTGAACCGTTTTTTGTTACTTCATTGATGCTTTGAACTCGCCAAAGTCTACCGTTTCGCCGTCGGTTATGCGGCTTTGCTCGCAGGCAAAGGCTAAATAGTGGCTCTCCACGCTTCGATCTATAAGAGTTATTGAGCTTGTGTCAAACTCCTCGCCCTGCAAGTAACGGATAACGTCGTAGACCAGACCCTGATCTCCGCCGCCGTGTCCCGAGGGATTTTTCAGCTGTTCGGTCAGGTCTATCTCGTGCATCTCCTCACCGAAGCGCTGCCAGCAGACCTTTTTGTCGCTCATTCTGCCCCAGACCTCACCCTCGGTACCCATAATGCGGATATAGCGGGTCTGCAGGGTGTTGAATGCCGACATATGGAAGGTCGCCGCAGCGCCGCCCTCAAATAGCATATTGCAGGTCTGATGGTCCACCACGTCGTTATCCATCTTAAAGGCGCATCTGCCGTAATCGGTCTCGTCAAGGACTTTGAGTATATTCTCCTCCGTCGGTTCGGGGTGCAGTACGTTTGCGGGCCAGTCGGGAATAGCAGACAGATAGAACTTCTGCGCGTTATATGGGCAGAGCACCTTGCAGTCGCGGCAGCGCTCGGCAGAGCCTTCGGGCGCGTTTTCACGCTTGAAGTAGTCAAGACCGCCGAAGGAGTTGACACGCAGGCACTCTTTGTCTATAAGCCACAGCAAAATATCCATATCGTGACAGCTCTTGGCAAGTATCATAGGGCAGCAGTCGCGGCTGTTATGCCAGTTGCCGCGGACGAAGGAGTGTGCCTGATGATAGTAACCCACGTACTCGCAGGCTTCCACAGACATAATTCTGCCTGCCTTACCCTCACGCAGAAGCTGTTTGATCTGCTTATAAAAAGGTGTGTACCGCAGTACGTGGCTGACGAATACCGTCCTGCCAAGGCGCTTGGCGGTATCGGCTATAACGGCTATATCCTCAATACGGTTGGCGATAGGCTTCTCGAGTATCAGGTCGTACCCCTTTTCGAGAGCACGGACGGCGTGGTCGCGGTGCTGTGCGTCCTGAGTGGCGATGACCATCACGTCGGCAAGCTTGGGCTGTGCCAAGAGGGCGTCGGCAGAAGAGTATATCTGCTCATCATTCAGGCCGAGGAACTTGTTGGCAGACTCTGTGCGCACCGCTCTGACATCCGCCATAGCCACTACCTGCGCGCGGTCGGGGTATTTAAGGATATTGCGGGCGTAGACCGTGCCGCGGTTGCCCATACCCAGTATGGCAAAAGTGAGCTTGTTCATATTTCTGCCTCCCAAAAATGATTATTTATACCAATGTATAAAATATTATACCCTCTCTTGCTAAAACTGTAAACTCCCAAAAACAAGGAGCATAAAATAGAATTGTATCCTCTGCCGCTTTGAGACGGAAAAAGGGGTGTTCTTTACTGCCCCTTTGCCAAATGTCAAGAGTTTTCCATTTACCGATTGTTAAAAATTTCCCACGGATTTTTGTGCAATTTTCACAATTTTTTGTGTCTGCTTTCTATTTTTTAGTCAAACTATTGACATTTTTTGCGAATTGGACAATAATAAGTTATAAGGTTTATGCACCTTTTGCATACATTTTGCATAGTCTGTTTATTCGGCGCAAAACGCTGTGTAAAATAGAAAAACGTTAGGAGGAAACGAGACATGAAATCAGCAAAACTCAAAAGCTTAGTCACCGTCATCGCGATCGCTGCTGTTATCATTATGGCACTTTGCGTGTCCTTCAGCGGCGTTGAGACCAACGCAACCTTCTGGGCACTGGTTCCGCCCATCGTGGCTATCGCTCTGGCTCTGATCACCAAGGAAGTTTACTCTTCCCTGTTCGTCGGTGTTCTGACCGGTGCGATCCTTGCAAGCGGCGGATCTGTTACCACCGCAGTTAACTACACCGTCAGCGACGGCCTTATCTCCGCTATCGAAGGCACCGCAGGTATCTTCCTGTTCCTGGTTCTTCTGGGCGCTATCGTTGCTCTGATCAACCGTGCAGGCGGCTCGGCTGCATTCGGCCGCTGGGCAGAAAAGAACATCAAGACGAGAGTCGGCGCACAGCTGGCAACCTTTGTTCTTGGTATTCTGATCTTCATCGACGACTACTTCAACTGCCTCACCGTCGGTTCCGTTATGATGCCTGTTACCGATGCACACAAGGTCTCCCGTGCAAAGTTCAGCTACCTGATCGACGCTACCGCAGCTCCCATCTGTATGATCGCTCCCGTTTCTTCCTGGGCAGCAGCAGTTTCCGGCTCTGTTCCCGAGAACGTAGCAGCTGACATCTCCGGCATTGAGCTGTTCATCAAGGCTATCCCCTTCAATTACTACTCCCTGCTCTCCCTGGCTTTCATCATCGCTATCGTAGTTCTCAATGCAGATTACGGTCCCATGAGAAAGCACGAGCTGAACGCTATCCAGAACGGCGACCTGTTCTCCACCGATGAGCGCGTTGACGGCGAAGTTTATGAAGCAAACGAGAAGGGCAAGGTCGTGGACCTGGTATTCCCCATCATCGTTCTGGTTATCATCTCTGTTCTCGGTCTGCTCTACGTCGGCGGCTTCTTCGGCACTGACTGGTGGGGCGGCACAGAGCTCGCAGGCGATCTGGTCGGCGCATTCGGTAACACCGATGCTACAGTCGGTCTGCCTTGGGGCGCTATCATCGCTTTCATCGTTATTGTTGTCTACATGCTGGCAAGAAAGCTCATCACCTTCGCAGGTGCTATGGAATGTATCCCCCAGGGCTTCAAGGCAATGGTTCCCGCTATCACCATCCTGACCCTTGCTACCGCTCTGAAGAACATCTCCAACGACATCCTCGGCTCGGCTTCCTACGTTGAGAAGCTTATGCAGAGCGACTTTGCACAGAGCCTTGCAAACTTCCTGCCCGCAGTTATCTTTGTCGTTGCCTGCATCCTGGCATTTGCAACCGGTACCTCCTGGGGTACTTTCGGTATCCTGATCCCCATCGTCTGCAATATGTTCTCCGTCAGCGATCCTCTGCTGTTCATCGGCATCTCCGCATGTCTGGCAGGCGCTGTTTGCGGCGACCATTGCTCCCCCATCTCCGATACCACCATCATGTCCTCTGCAGGTGCTAAGTGCGTACACGTCAACCACGTATCCACTCAGCTGCCCTATGCACTCACAGTTGCTGCAATCAGCTTTGTGATGTATCTGGTAGCAGGTCTGATCAGCGGCGCTCTGGGCTTTGCTCTCACCGCTATCGTAACCCTGGCTCTCGGTGTTGCGGTTATCATCGGCTTCCTTATGTACATGAAGAAGCTGAACGCCAAGAAGGCATAAGCAAAAGTAAAAACATAATAATATCGACCGCGCTGAGTAAATCAGCGCGGTCGGTTTTTTGTGTGGGTGGAAAAATGCAAAATGTTAATGAATTGCACCGTTGGCGACGGGATACAGAACGCTTCGCGTCCGTGATATAGGCACCTTGCGGTGTCGTGATATGGCACAACTGCGTTGTGCGTGATATGGAAAGCCGTTGGCTTTCGTGATATGCCGTCTCAGACGGCGTTAAGGTGTCGCCTACGGCGCTCCCCACAAGACAGGTCTTGCGGGGACCCCGATTTAATGGACTTCGGTCGGGCATAGCCCGGCCGAAGTCTTGCGCGGTACTCACCGCGCTTCGCTTACGCTCTGTCGCTTGCGGCGACCTATTTAATAAGTCCGCGGAGCGGATACCACAGCTATTAGCTATTCGTTATTAGCTATTAGCTACTCCGAGGGCGCGATTTTACAATGCGCGGAAGTATTCGGGGCGCAGATTGGTTTTGCCTTGCAGTGCGCTGTCGATAAGTGCGATAAGCCTGTCGCGGTCGCGGTTGAGGGTGCCTGCAAGGGGCAGATAGTTGCTGGCGTGGTTTGAGCGGAACACGGCGCCCTCACAATCGCAGTTTTGCAGGATAAGACGTGTCTCGCCCAGTATTTCTTCTGCCGTCAGCAGCCTGAGCTCGCCCGAGTCTACCATTTGACATACGGGTGCGGGAGGCTCGATCATCAGGGTGAGCAGACCGATATAGTGGGGCTTCATTGCCGAAAGCACTCTGCCGGTCTCCACGGCATGTTCCTGCAGCAGGTCAAGGCCGCCGAGGCCGTTGATGGCTGTAACCGAGATCTTGATGCCTGCGGCGTGGAGTTTTTTGGATGCCTCGATTATCTCGGCGGCGGTGTTGCCCTTTTCCATCAGTTTGAGCACCCGATCCGAGCCCGATTCCAGACCGATGTACACCATCTCAAGACCCATTCCGCGCAGCAGAGCAAGCTCATCGGGCTTTTTGAGCAGGACGCTTCGGGGTGTGGCGTAGCAGGTGACGCGTTCGGTCTCGGGGAAATGCTGCTTGATATAGTCCAGAATCTTCAGCCAGTTTTGCAGGGGCATTATCATGGCATCGCCGTCGGCTATGAATATCCTCCCGACTCTTCCGTAGCAGGCGCGGGCGCGGCGCAAATCTTCCAGCACGTCCTCAACGGGACGGATATAGAACTGCTTGGCCTTGTACATACGGCAGAAACGGCAGGTGTTGCCCGAGCAGCCTACGGTGGCCTGAATTATGAGTGAGTATGCTTCGCTTGGGGGACGGTAGATGTCACCGATATATCTGACTCTTTCCATTGGTTACCTCTCAAAGCTTGATAAAGGTGGGTTTGCGTTTTTGGTATATCGCGGTATATTTTATGCCTGCCGCCAGAGCAAGCTCACGGGCGGTGTCAATGAGCAGACCGACCTGCGTGGGACGGTGGGAATCGGTGCCGAAGGTGACGAACTCGCCGCCCTTTTCCCTGTAGTATTTCAGCACGTCCACCCCCCAGGGCTCGGCGCCCTTCCACACGGCAGTGTTGATCTCGAGGCCGATGCCGTTTTGGATAAGATAGGTAAACAGCTCGTCAAAGGCCGCAGGGGAATCTGCCAGAGTTATGGGCCGGTTTGCGAATGTGGCGCCCTTGCAGACAAAATCGTAGTGACCCAGAATATTGATCTGAGGCAGGGTCTTGACAGCCGCCAGCAGACCCTCGATATAGGGCAGGTACGCCTGCTCACGGGTCTTGTTCTCAAAATACGGTGCGTGGTACACGTCCACGCCACGAAGGACGTGGAGCGAGCCGATGACCACGTCGGGGTCGCAGTCTTTGATGTGATCCCAGCCCATCCGTGCGTGTATGGGATCGGCGGTCAAACCGATCTCGGCGCCGTAGGCAAGCTTGAGGGAGACCTGCTCCTGCGCTGCCAGCACGTCGCGTCGCTGGGCAACGGGGTCAAAGGGATGATTCCACTTCTCGTACTCAAACTCCAGATGGTCGGTAACAGCGTAATACTGCACACCCATTTTTTCGGCGGTCTGCGCCATCTCAAGCACGGAATGCTTTCCGTCAAATGAGTGGTCGGAGTGGGTATGCGTGTCAACAAGCCAATTCATCATTATCTCCTCAGACAATACCGAAGAAATGGACGATATTCATATCCTCGATCTTCTTGGTGCCGTGCATACCCTTGAACTTGGAGGTGTCCACACCCTCTGCCTCGGGCTCGTCACCGATGGAACCCACGGGATGCTGTCCGTGGTCGGGCGAATAGGTCAGCAGGGTACGGCGGCCGTCGTTTTTGGAGCGGATCAGCTTGGCGATGCGCTCAAAACCCTCTGCCTCCAGCGCGATGGCGTTGATGCCTTCTTTGCTCTCGGGGCCGTAGAAGTGTGCGGCGTTGTCATAGTCAAAGGTGTGGATGGAGATGACGTCGTATTTGTCCGACTCAATAAGCTCCAGAGCCTTTTCCTGAATGCAGATGGCGTTGGGCTCCTCAAAATAATCCAGCTCTCTGCCCGCGAAAATATGCAGGAAGGTGGAATCGTCCTGAGCGAGGATAGCGACACGCTTGCCCTGAGCGATCAGCACGTCGAAGAGTGTGGAGCACTCAAGCTGAGGACGGGTGTAGCTCTGTATGCCGTGGTCTTTGGGGTCTAAGCCTGTGTACATACTTGCGTGGGCCACGGGAGTAAAGGAGCTGACCGTGCTGATAAAGGGCACGCTGAGCGTAGTGTTGCGATATACGGGGGCAAACAGGTCGGTATACTGCTGCCACATATACATACCCACGGCGTCGGCGTGATAGAGCACGGCTCTGTCGCAGGTGCCGCCTGCACGGGATTTGAGAATGTCGCTGACCCATTTGATGCCCTTTGCGTAACCCTCGGGCAGAGAGATACCCATTGTATCGGCAACGATGCCTGCAAAATGCTTGAGCTGATAGCTGTTATAATGGTCCATAATAAAACCTCCTGTTCAAGGTGAAAAATATTTTCCGGGAGAAACTCCTCTGATTCTTCTGAACTCTTTGTAAAAATGCGAATAGGTAGAAAATCCCGCCTCGGCAGCCGCCTCGGTCAGGCTGAATCCCTGACGCACAAGCTCGGTGGCTCTTAAAATGCGTTTTTGCAATATATACTCCGTCAGGGTCATACCCGTATATCGGGGGAATATCTGCGTAAGCTGATATCGGCTGACCGAAAGCGCGGCTTTGATGGATGCGTGGTCCAGCTTTTCGCCGAGATTGTCGGCAATATACCTGCATATCTCTCTGACCTGCAAACTGCCGCAGGGCGGTTCCGCGGCGGTCGTCCGTTTTGTGACGTCGGACAGTCTGACAAGCAGCTGCAGCACTGCCAGATGAACTTCGGCCTGACGGGCTGCGTCGCAGGCGGCAGCGGTATCCCTGATAAACAGCACCTGCTCCCATATCCGCGGATGGTCGGACAGTCTGTGGACTCCGCCTGCGTAAAACATCTTATCAAGCTGCAGATCATACTCACGCAGGGGCAAAAAAGCATCGGCAGACAGATATACGGACAAACGCTCGTGCTCACCCGTCTGTTCCACTCTGAACGAGCGCATGCACTCCGGACCGATGAGCACCATATCCCCTGCCTCTATAATATAGCTCTCGCCGTCCACAAAGCATACTCCCCTGCCTTTGAGAAAAACCGTGGCAAGGAAACTGTCGCCGCACCGATAGTCATCGGCAGCGGTAATATGGGGCGGTGAGGGGTTGCCGGTGTATTTGACCTTGAAGCTCCTGCACGGAAAAACCGTGTACGGCATTGCCCTCCCCCCTTTTTACCTACAATTATATTAAGGAGATATTGAAATGTCAATTTCAATATCTCCTTAAAACATTTACTATTTTACCTTTTATCTGATGCCGTAGTTTTCGATAACGTAGTCCATATCCTTGTCGCCTCTGCCCGAGAGGTTTATGAGGATGGAGCCGTGCTCCATGGTCTTGGCAAGCTTCATACCGTAGGCAACGGCGTGGGCGCTCTCGATAGCGGGGATGATTCCCTCCATACGTGCCAGCTTGAAGAATGCATCGATGCTCTCCTCGTCGTCGATAACGTCGTATCTTGCTCTGCCTATTTCCTGCCAGAATGCGTGCTCGGGGCCGGAGGAGGGATAGTCAAGACCGCTGGCGACCGAGTAGACGGGTGCAGGCTCGCCGTTTTCGTCCTTGAGCATAATGGAGTTGAAGCCGTGCATAATGCCCTCGGTGCCGTACTTGAGGCTGGCGGCGTGATCACCCAGCTTGGGGCCTTTGCCCAGAGGCTCGACACCGATGATGTCAACGGGGTCGTTGAGGAAACCCGAGAACAGACCTGCGGCGTTGCTTCCGCCGCCTACGCATGCCACAACGGCGTTGGGCAGGTGACCTGTCATCTCAATAAACTGCTCTCTTGCCTCGATGCCCACAACGCTCTGGAAGTCACGGACCATCATGGGGAAGGGATGGGGGCCTAGAACGGAGCCGATGCAGTAGATAGCGTCCTTGTACTCGCGGCTGTATGCGTCAAAAGCGGCGTCAACAGCCTCTTTGAGGGTCTGCAGACCGTGGGTGACCTCCACAACGTTGGCGCCCAGGATCTTCATACGGGCAACGTTGGGAGCCTGCTTCTTGATGTCGACGGCACCCATATAGATGTCGCACTCAAGACCGAAGTATGCGGCGGCGGTTGCCAGCGCAACGCCGTGCTGACCTGCTCCCGTTTCGGCGATGATCTTCTTTTTGCCCATATACTTGGCAAGCAGGCCCTCACCCATACAGTGATTGAGCTTGTGTGCTCCCGAATGGTTCAGATCCTCACGCTTGGCATAAAGCTGGACCTTGCCGCCCAGATAGTCGCTCATGCGCTCAAGATGGGTAACGGGGGTGGGTCTGCCCTGAAACTCCTTGCGGATACGTCTGAGCTCTGCGATGAACTTGCGGGACTGGCAGATGGAGAAATAGGCGGAGGTGATCTCCTCCATAGCTTTTTTGAGCTTGTCCTCGATAAATACGCCGCCGTATTTGCCGAAATAGCCGTCTTTGTCGGGGTAGTTGTGGAAATAAGTGTCAAAGTTTACGCCGTTGAGAATCATAATGATGCCTCCGATGTATGATAAAATTTATATTAGTTATATTGGATATCGGGAGGCAGAGAGCTGCCTCCCCTACGATACGGAATAAAAAAATCCTTGCTGTGACAATTACATCACAGCAAGGACGAATAATCTACTATTCGCGGTGCCACCTTGCTTCACGGACTGAGCCGTGCACTTTGCGGGATACCATCATATCCCCGACAACTGACGTATGTCACACGTTGCAGAATACTCTGCGCCTGACGACGCATTTGACTGCACCCTCCGCGGGCCATTTGACAGACTGTTTCGCACCCGACTCTCAGCATCACGGGCTCTCTGTAGCGGCCTATCTGCCGTTATTTCCGCATCAACGGTTTGGTATCAATTTGGTTGGATTATACCACCCTGCCGAGCCGTTGTCAAGTGCCGTCACAAAAAATCCCGCATATCAAGGGTAAGACGCTCTTCCAGATTAATCAGTCTTTTGGTTATATCCTTGCTCTCCTCGGAGGCGGCTTTGTATCTGTTGAGGTACTTATTAAGCGATTTTACCCCCATATTACAGCCGTCGGTCATCAAATCGGCAACCGTACTGTCGGCGGGCGACACCATCAGCTTCATATTGGTCTTGAGGTGGGACATACTCCGCGCCATCAGCGCGGGCTCTTTGCCGTCGTCACCGATGTGTGTCAGCATATTTGATATCTGTGCTCTGAGTTCTTCGTGCTCGTCCTTGCACTTGTTAAGGCGGCTTCTCATACGGTGGCTTTTTACCCTGTCAATGACGGTATCTATGGAATCCACTCCCATTTTTACGCCTGCATCACACTCACGAAGCAGTCTTACCGTGTCTCGTTTGATCAAAAAAGATCCCTCCCTTTCTTACCCACAGTATGAGCAGAAGGGAGGGAAAATATGCATTATTCGATCAGTATTCCTGCGGTGTTCAGGATATATCCGCCGTCTGTGTAGAGTTTTTTCAGACTGCGCTCAAGGCGTGTATTCTCGGGCAGGGTATGGTAGCCGCCGTGGGTCTGGGGGAACACGAATCCGAATACGTCCATACCGTCGGTCTTGACCGGCCAGCGGACGAAGCTTGAGCCAAACACCGAGATGTTTGAGTCCTCACCCAAAATGCCGCTCAGCTGCGGATTGAGCAGCCAGCTGTAACAGCCGACGGCTTTGATATCCCACTCGGGATAGGCTTTTTTGACTGTTTCGCGGGCGGCTTTGACCGAGGAACGGATATTCTCACGGGTCAGACGGACGCCTTTTGGGATATGCAGGGACAGCATATCGTCCTGGGGCTTGATGTATACCTCCCACTCGCTCTTGGGCAGAGTGACATATTGAGGGGACACGAGGCCGTCTTTGGCCAGATGGCCTCTGTACTCATCATCAGTCTCACAAAAATCGGCCTCGAAGCTTCCCTCCGTGTCCGTGCAACCTGCCGAGCCCAGCATATTGCCGCTGCGGTGAAATGTTCCCGCCGTCATCATTACTTCATATCTGCCCGTACAGCAATGTCTCAGCACCAGCGCGGGGCGCTTGTGTGTGCCCACCTCTACCCTGAACACGCCGCAGCGAAACAGCCTGCATTTGAGATAATTGCTCAGCCAGTCAAAGTAACGGCGGTTGATACCGACTCTGCCGATGCGTTTTTCAACAGCCGAGATGCATCCGTCTATCTGATCGAGATCCATAGAATCTCTCAGACCGCGTTTTTCGTACTGTGCCACCATATCCTCCACACTTGGCAGCAGTACGAACAGAGGCAGCATATCGCCCAGCAGAGTCCCGTCGCTTTCGGGCAATTCGATATCGCGGCAGGTGGTTATATCACGGTTTTTGTATTCCTCTGCCCATTTTTTTGCCCACGCAAGCTTGTCGGGTGAATCATCAAGCAGGCAGGCCGCCTCATAAACGCTGTCGTAGTTCAGCTTGAACATACCGTATTTTTGCTGCAGGGATAATACCAATTGTTTCATAAGCTTTATATCCTTTCTGCTCTGAAGCCGTCATCGGTGAGAACGTATATTTCATTAAAGCCGTGGGCGCGCAGATACTCATAGGACTCCTCATAATGGCAGTCCAGATACCTGCGGTCGTGACAGTCGGAAGTTACCATCGCGCCAAAGCCGAGAGCTTTGAACTCGTCAAGCAGGAAGGGGGCGGGATAGGGTGTGGTGCGGTTGCCGCGGGCGATGGCTCCCGTGTTGACCTCAAAGAAGGGGATCTTGCCGCAAAGAGCGTGCATGGCCTCCAAAGCGGCGGTGCGGTATTCTTTGGAGTCCTCGTCGAAGAACTTGATTTTTTCGCAATGCTTGGTCAGCAGGTCAAAGTGGCCGATGATGTCGCATTTGCCAAACTCGGGCAGGCGTGCAAGCTCGCTGTAAAAATGCTTGGCATAGGCCATACCGTCGCCGCCGAAGTGTGTATCAATAACGTCCTGCACCACCTGAGAGGTGCGGTCCATAGGCACGATCTGTCCGTTAAACTTAAAGAAATGCACCGCGCCGATGACGTAATCGTAATTACTGAGATCGATACCGGAATACATATCGAACTCTATGCCGCAGAATATTTTGAGGCGGCCGCGGTATTCTTCTTTGAGAGAGTTGATGCAGTCGCGGTAGCTGACCGTTCCGTCGGGAGACATACCGTTGCGGGGAGGCTTGTACATGGAGGAATGTCCCGAAAAGCCGATGGAGTCAAAGCCCTTTTCGATAGCGGTCTGCACCATCTCAAGGGGCGTATCCCTGCCGTCACAAAAAACCGTGTGGGTATGAAGATTCTGCTTGTATATCATATTAACCCTCTCCTTTTGAGAATTCTACGATCTCGCCGAGCCTGACCCCGGCGTTTTTGCTGTTATGCCGCTCTATCAGCTGACTTATCTGCACGCTGCACGCCTGCACCTCGGCGCGGAATGCCTCCGCAGACAGCCGCAGTGCACCGTGACCTACGATTATGACCTGCTCCAAATTATCCGAGGTGGCGACACGCACCCTGTTGTGTCTGCCCAGCTGCAAAGTAGCACGCTCTATGTATGTGTCTGCCGTTTCCGCCTCTTTGGTGTAGGCTATGTAGATGTTGCCCTTTTTGGTGATGCTGCCCGGGTTGTTTTTGACCTTGTAGGCGTCAAAGACCAGTATGACCGTGCATTTTTTGTACCCCTGATAGTTCATCAGTATCTCTTCCAAGCTGTCACGGGCGGCAGCTATGTTGTCCTGAGCAAGTTTTTTGAGCTCGTCCCACGCAAAAATGATATTGTACCCGTCCACCAGCAGGTATTCGGGCCGGGGCGCGGGGCTGTTTGCGCAGTTTGTTTTGTAGCTGTCGCTGAGATCATACCGCGCAGGCTTTGGCGGCGGGGTGAAGGCTCGGCGCTCCACCTTGCCGTAGGTGCGCTCAAAAATGGCCCGAAGCTCGTCGTCGCTGTCAAAGGAGACGTTCCGTGCCGCACCGCTCGTTCCTCCGCCTACGGCGGAGACACCTTCCCGTGGCGCCGCTTTGAGGGACGGCTCAAGATGCATAAATCTGTGCACGTCCTGCCACTTGACTACAAACCCCGCACCGTGGTCGCAGAATACCGAGTCGGCAGGGTTGAGCGTATCACGCTCGGGGTCGTAATCCGAGGCGGCAATGACCTCATCGGGGTTATGACACAGCTCATATCCCCGATAGCTGAGACTCAGACTGCCCAGCCCTCTTGTATAGGCGGCAAGCTCCTCACGGTAGTCCTGCAATGCCGCCACGGGTGCATAGCCCGCAAGTACGGCAAGCTCGCCGCTTGTTTCGGGCTCCGAAACAGTACCGCCCGCGGTCTGTATATCGTTCATGGCTCTGCCCACACAGCTTACGGGCAGGTTGATAACAAAATCGTAAAACGGCTCAAGCAGAACGCTCTGTGCCTGCATAAGTCCCTGCCGCACGGCGCGGTAGGTGGCCTGCCTGAAGTCGCCGCCCTCGGTGTGCTTATTGTGTGCTTTGCCCGAGGCGAGGGTTATTATCACGTCGGTCAAAGGTGCGCCGATCAGCACGCCTGCGTGCTGTTTTTCAAGCAGGTGGGTGAATATAAGACGCTGCCAATTAAGCTCCAGCCGGTCGGTGGAGCAGGCTGAGCGGATGCTCACACCGCTGCCCCGTGGCGCGCCTTCGATCAGCAGGTGGACTTCGGCATAGTGACGCAGGGGTTCAAAATGCCCCACACCCTCTACTTTGCCGACGACGGTCTCCTTGTAGACTATATTGCCCGTGTCAAACTTCGCGTCAATACCGAACCGTTCAAACAGTATCCGTGACAGCACCTCAAGCTGTACCGAGCCCATTATGCGCAGGTGTATCTCACCGAGATGCTCTATCCACAGCACCTTTAGCTGGGGGTCTTCTTCTTCAAGTCTGCGCAGATGCGGCAATACGGTCACGGGCGAAACGCCCTCGGGGAGTATGAGCCGATAATTGAGCACCGGCTCGATAAGGGCATCAAAGCAGTCCTCCGTCTCGCCCAGGCCCTGCCCTGCGTAGGTGTCACTGAGTCCCGTAACGGCAACTATCTCACCCGCCCCGGCACTCTCGGTGACGGTAAATCTGTCGCCCGAATAGAGTCTCAGCATATCGGCTTTCTGCTCGCGTTTTTCGCCGGTTTTATCGGTGAAGCTGAGCATTTGTTTGGCGCGGAGGGTGCCGCCCGTTATCTTGAGCCAGCTGAGGCGCTCGCCCTTGGGGTCACGGGATATTTTGAACACCCGTGCGCCGAAACCGCCCGAAGGCTCAGCGTCGGGTGCAAAAGCATCCAAAGCACCGATAAGCTCCTCTATCCCCTGCAGTTTAAGCGCCGAGCCGAAAAAGCAGGGGAACAGACTGCGGCTCAGGACAAGGCGGCGCAGGGTGTCTGCGCTGAGCGCGCCCGCAGCCAAAAACTCCTCAAGCGCATCCTCACTGCAGACGGCAGCCGCCTCGTCACGGACAGCGGTGTCGAGAGAAAAGTCCACGCAGCCCTCGCCCAGCAGTTTTTTAAGGTCTGACATCGCCGCGGCTTTGTCGGCGTTGGGCAGGTCGCACTTATTGACGAATATAACGGTGGGCAGGCGGTATTTTTCAAGCAGGCGGCAAAGGGTACGGGTATGCCCCTGCACTCCGTCGGTGGCGCTGATGACCAGAATTGCGCAGTCAAGGACGCCGAGAGTCCGCTCCATCTCAGCCGAAAAATCAACGTGCCCGGGCGTGTCCAGCAGAATGACCTGACCGCGTCGGGTCTGCATGCGGGCAGTTTTTGAGAATATTGTGATACCCCGCTCCTTTTCCATAGAATCGGTGTCGAGGAAGGTATCTTTGTGGTCCACCCTGCCCAATTTGCGCAGGCTGCCGCAGGTGTACAGCATAGCCTCGCTGAGAGTGGTCTTGCCCGCGTCCACGTGGGCGAGAATACCGATGACTGTTCTGTTCATTTGGTCTCCGCAAAAAAGATTGTTGTCTATATAATACCACCTGTTGCACCGTTATGCAACCGCATAAACTATTGCACATTTGCGCACGTGCGTGTTAAAATAGGTTAAAAGGGGTGTTGGGTATGAAATTTATTTCGTGGAACGTAAACGGCTTCAGAGCCTGCCTCAGTAAGGGCTTTGAAGAGTTCTTCTATAATATCGACGCAGACTTTTTCTGCCTGCAGGAGACCAAAATGCTTAAAGGTCAGGCAGAGTTTTGTCCCGAGGGCTATCATCAGTTCTGGTACAGCGCCGACAAGAAAGGCTATTCGGGCACGGCAGTATTCTGCAAAAAAGAGCCGATGTCGGTCAGCTACGGTCTGGGCATAGATGCCCACGATCACGAGGGCAGGGCGATAACTCTGGAGTACCCCGACTTCTATCTCGTGTGCGTATATACGCCCAACGCACAGCGGGAGCTTGCACGGCTTGACTACCGTATGGAGTGGGAGGATGCCCTGCGTGAGTATCTCAAGGCGCTGGATGCCAAAAAACCGGTCATCTACTGCGGCGACCTAAACGTTGCACACGAGGAGATAGACCTGAAAAACCCCAAGTCCAACCGCCGCAGTGCGGGTTTTTCCGACGAGGAGAGGGAAAAGTTTACCGTACTTCTCAACAGCGGCTTCTGCGACACATTCCGCACCCTGTACCCTGACAAGGTACAGTATTCCTGGTGGAGCTATATGATGAAAGCCCGGGAGAAGAACATCGGCTGGCGTATAGACTATTTTGTGGTATCCCGCAGACTGATGGAGCGGGTGCGCGACAGTTATATACTCACCGAAATAATGGGGTCCGACCATTGTCCCGTAGGACTGGATATCGAGCTGTAAGGAACGGTGAAGCCTATGAATGAGCCTATGGCTATCCTGTCAGCCTTTGCCGTCTGCGGCGAACCCGTCAGCTGTCACAGAACGGGCGAGGGGCATATAAACTGCACCTATCTCGTCTCCTGCAGCAGCGGCAGACGGTATATACTCCAAAGAATAAACACCTCGGTATTCAAAGACCCCGTGGGGCTGATGAACAATATCCAAGCGGTGACAAGCCATATTGCCGCCAAGATCAGAGACCCCCGAAGGGTACTGCATATCGTTGAAACCCGAGGCGGCAGGCTGTTTTATACATCCGAGGACGGCAGTGCGTGGCGTGTGTTCGACTATGTGGAGGGCTCTCTGTGCCTGCAGGCACCCGAAAGCACGGCCGATCTGTACGAGAGTGCCGTGGCGTTCGGCACATTTCAGCAGCAGCTGCTGGATTTTCCCGCGTCACAGCTGAGCGAGACTATACCCAACTTTCACAACACACCCGACCGCTACCGCATATTCCGAGAGACGGTCAGGCGTGACCCTCTGGGCAGGGCGAGTGCGGTGCAGGCGGAGACAGAGTTTGTGCTGAGATGCGAAGAAAAAGCCTGCCGCATCACAAAACTGCTTGAGCAAAACGAACTGCCCCTGCGTGTTACACACAACGATACCAAGCTCAACAACGTTCTGCTTGACGCACGCACTCGAAAGGCGCTGTGCGTTGTCGACCTTGACACGGTGATGCCCGGATCATTGCTCTTTGACTACGGCGACGCCATACGCAGCGGCGCCGCAACGGGCAGAGAGGACGACCGCGACTGTGAGAGTGTCAGCCTGAGACTTGATATGTTCAGAGCCTTTACCGAGGGATTTTTGCACGCCTGCCCCGGGCTTACACCTCTTGAAAAGCAGCTTCTTCCTCTGGGCGCGTATACCATGACCCTTGAGTGCGGACTCAGGTTTCTCACCGACCATATTGACGGCGACAGGTATTTCGGTGCCTCCCGCGAGGGACATAATCTTGACCGCTGCCGTACCCAGTTCAAATTGGTGTCCGATATGGAAAATAATTGGCAGCAGATGGAAGATATAGTAAAGGAGCTGTGTCTATGAAGGTGCTTGTGACCGGCGGTGCGGGGTATATCGGCAGTCACACCTGCGTTGAGCTTCTTGAGGCAGGGCATAGTGTGGTTGCAGTTGACAATCTGTGCAACTCCGGCAAAAAGAGTCTTGACAGAGTACGTGAGATAACGGGCAAAGAGCTTGATTTTTATGAGGGTGACCTGCGTGACGAGGGGCTGCTTGAGAGGATATTCAGGCAGCATAAGATAGACTGCGTGATACATTTTGCCGCACTCAAGGCGGTGGGCGAATCGGTAAAAAAGCCGTTGGAATACTATGGAAACAACATCGGCGCTACCCTCAGTCTGTGCCGCGCTATGGACAAAGCAGGAGTCAGAAAGCTTGTGTTCTCCTCCTCGGCAACCGTGTATTCAGCCGACAACCGAATGCCCCTCAGCGAGAACGCCAAAACGGGTGACTGCACAAACCCCTACGGATGGAGCAAATATATCTGCGAGCGGATAGTAAGCGACTTTGCCGCATCGGACAACAGTCGGAGGGTGGCTGTGCTGAGATATTTCAACCCCGTGGGCGCTCACCCGTCGGGAAAGTTGGGAGAGGACCCAAAGGGCGTGCCCAACAATCTTATGCCCTACATCACCCAGACGGTGCTGGGCAGGCGCGAGTGTCTCAACATATTCGGTGACGATTACCCCACCCCCGACGGTACGGGAGTGCGGGATTATATCCATATAGTCGATCTTGCACGAGGCCATCTGTCAGCGCTCGAGTATATAGACGGCAGACCGGGCGTCAGCGTGTTCAATCTGGGTACGGGCAAAGGCGTAAGCGTAAGGGAGATGGTTGCGGCGTTCGAAAAGGTCAACGGAGTCACCGTTCCCTGCCGTATCGCCCCCCGCAGGGCGGGCGATCTTGCCGTATGCTACGCAGACGCAGAAAAGAGCGCAAAGGAGCTCGGCTGGAGCGCTTTCAGGACTATTGAGGATATGTGCCGCGACAGCTGGAACTGGCAAAAGAATAACCCCAACGGGTTTGAGGAATAAAAAGTGCAATATAAGAAAAAGCTTCATCAGCCTGTGATGAAGCTTTTTTACTTGGTATTCGGTTTTACAGCATTTTTTCAAGGGCGGCGCAGGAGGGGCGTGCCTGCCTGACCTCAAGAGTGCAGGTGAAATCCTTGCATTTTTGCTCCGCCTCACGCAGAAAAGCCGCCATGTCGATACTTCCGCAGTCGATGGCATCGTGTCTGTCGCTTACCCCGTCGTTGTTGTGTATATGCAGATGCGAGATAAGCTGACCGCCGCAGTCCAGCCACTCACTCAGCGGCGCATCCGAATAGGCGTTGGCGTGACCGATGTCCAGACACATACGCAGACGGCTGTCCCCCACCTGCCCCACTATATCCGAGAGCATACGGGGGTCCTGCTCAAAAACGTTCTCCAGACATATAACGGCGCTGCCCGTATAGCTCTGCATAAATTCACGCCAGAACTTGACACTCTCGTTTACGAACCACACGGGGTAGTACATTTTTTCGTAATAGCCCGAGTGGATGATGACCTTTTTGGCGCCGTACTCTGCGGCGATCGCCAGCGCCTGACGGTAGCGGCAGGCGGCAAGATGGCGCGCTTTGGGGTCTATAGCGCAGGGAAACAGCTCGTTGAAAGGTGCGTGGAGCAGGCATGAGGGGATATTTTGCAGTTTGCTTTGCACCTTCTGGTGGGTTATTTCATACCTTTCGTCCATATTCCAGGGCGTGCAGTATTCGGCTATTTCAAGCCCGAAGCCATTTTCCTCTGCGAGATCGACTGCGTCCCCTGCTATGGTGGACAGATATATACGGTCTTTTGTCATAATGCCTCCAAAATGAGTCCTGTTGACAGAATTATAACATATCCCGTGTATATTGCAAACAAAGGTTGCAATAAAGGGCGCGAAATATTATAATATAATCGATAATATTTACCAAAACGGAGGTTTTTGTTATGGATCTTAATACCTATCTTGATCAGCTTGAATACCTGACCAATATTGACAGCTGCTCGGACGATCCCGAAGGCATCAAGAAAGTTGCAGACTTTTTTGCCGACGGTTTCCGTGAAATAGGCTGGAACGTGGAGTACCACGATCTTGCGCCCAAGGCAGGCCCCTGCGTTATCTGCACCAACAGAGAAGCCGACCACTACGACCTGATGCTTATAGGTCATCTTGACACCGTTTTCCCCAAAGGCACCTGCGCCGAATGGCCCTTCAGAATCGAGGGCAACGTGGCTTACGGCCCCGGTGTTTCGGATATGACCAACGGCACTCTGCTGATGTATCATCTGATGCGTGAGCTGCCCGAGGAGATAAACGACAAGCTCAACATCGTGGTCGTATTCAACCCCGACGAGGAGACGGGCAGCTTCTTCTCCGAGCCTCTGTACCGCTCCTACGCACAGAAGTGCGATTACGCATTCGTATACGAGTCCGGCGGCTCAAACACTACCCTCTGCAATCAGCGCAAGGGCTGTGTAGGCTTTGTTGCCGAGTTTATCGGCAAAGCAGGGCACTGCGGATTCGTGTTTACAAACGGCGCGAAGAGCGCTATAAGCGAAATGGCAAAATGGATCGTTGCGCTGGACGAGCTGCAGAGCGAGGAGCGCGATACCACGGTCAACGTAGGCGTTGCAGGCGGCGGCACCAAGGTCAACGTAGTCGCCGACCACGCAAAGATCGAAGTAAGCGTACGTCTGTCCAACCCCGACGAGGTCAAGCGCGTGGAGGATACCATCGAAAAACTGAAGGCAGGCGCGCAGGAGCGCGGCATTCAGGTAAATATGCTCCGCTATCGCGTAAGTCCTCCCCTCAACCCCACCGAGGAGGGCAAAAAGTATTTTGAGCACATCGAAAAGCTGTGCCACAGCAAGGGCATCGACATCAAGTACAAAGCCCGCGGCGGTATGTCCGACGCAAACCGCATCGCACCTCACGGACCTATCTGTCTTGACGGTCTGGGCCCCGAGGGCGACGACTGCCACTCCAGAGACGAATATCTGCTGATAGACACCATCCTGCCCTTCTTTGAGCTGTCGCAGGTACTTATCAAGGATCTGGCAGACAACAAATAAGCCTGCGGCACGGGAGGTTAGGGAGATTTGACCGAGCGGGAGTTTTTTGACTTTTGCACTCAAGAATTCGGCACGATGCCCGACTACCCCTTTGAGGGGGATTTTGAGACGGCGGTACTGCGGCACAAAGACAGCCGCAAGTGGTACGCTATCGTTATGCACCTGTCCCGGCGCAAATTCGGGCAAAACAGCGACGGGCAGATAGCGGTGGTCAATCTCAAACTACCGCCCGTAATGGCAGGCTCATTTGGCCCGGGCGACGGGGTATACCCTGCCTATCATATGAATAAGCTGCATTGGGTGTCTCTGATTCTTCCCGACGCAAGCGTGCAAACGGCGGAGTTTCTTACCCGTGTAAGCTTCGAGCTGACCCAAAGCAAAAAGAGAGTCAGATAAAAATATCAGGCAGTCTGCGTTATGCAGACTGCCTGTTTTAATTTCTCGGTTTATCGTTCAAAAACCTCGGGGAAGAACTTGTGCATGACTTCAAGCACGCCGTAGCTGTTGGAGTGCCGGCATACGTAGTCGGCGATACCTTTAAGTGCGTCGGTGCCGTTTGCCATAGCACAGCCCAAGCCTGCCCAAGCCACCATATCGGCATCGTTGCCGCTGTCGCCGCAGACCACGACCTGCTCACGGGAGACATTATAATGTGCGCACAGCAGCTTGAGCGCCTCGGACTTGCAGACGCCTTTCTGCATCATTTCTACCAGAGTGGGGGTGGAGGATGCGATATACAAACGGTTGCCCGTGGCGCGGTCAAAGGCTTCGGTACGCATACTGACCTCTTCGGGCGGGCACATGGACATCATCTTGGGCGACGGGTCGAGAGCTGCCTCGCTGAGCTTGCCCAGCGCTATGGGGGGCAGGGTCTTGGCATCGGGGTCGGCAAGGGTCTCCCACACTATCTCGGCAGCGCAGACCGTATCGTTCTGATACAGTTGCAGATACCAGCCGCGTTCTTCGCCGCAGCGGATGATGGCATCCTGCAGGTCTTTTGGCAGGGGCTTATAAAGCAGCGGAGGGCTGCCTGCGGCATCACGCACCAAAGCACCGTTATAGCAGATCAGCGGAGCGGTCACACCTAACTCCAGCGCGTATTTCTGCACGGTGGGGTACATTCTGCCCGTGGCAAGGGTGACTATCACTCCCGCCTCTTTCAGACGGTGAATGGCGGCTTTTACGTCCTCGGGGACGGTCTTGTCGGGCATCAATAAAGTGCCGTCAAGATCAAGTGCAAGCAGTCTGTAACTCATATAATCTCCATTATAATATCGATCAGTCCCGTCTGCTTGATTATTCTGCCTATTGCAAGTACCAGACCCATCAGCTCAATGAGGGATACCAGATGGCAGAATCGCAGATACAAAGCGTGGGTACGGGTGTAGACGTTTTTGCCGAAGCGCCAGCTGTCGCGGAAGGGAGGATCTTTGTAGTCCTTGAAAGCAGGCTTTTCGCCCTTGTCTTTTGCCTTTTTTGCTTCGCGCTCGGCGCGGGCGGAAAGGGATGCTTTGCCCGTGTTGTTGTCAAAATAGTAGAAGAAGTTAGGATGATGTCCCGGAGTGCTGTCCTCGTCAATGGGGCAGAACTTGGGTTCGTCAAGCTGGTGGCAATCGTTGTCTATCATACGGGCAAGGCGCTTGGCGGTGTCCATGTGAGCGTTATAAACTCTGTCCCAGCGTTTGAACAGCTCGAACATAATATTGCTGAACATAAGCAGAACGCTGCTCAGTATCAAAGATATCCAGGGTGAGGTATCGGGGCTGAGTATGGCGCTCATAAACAGGCCGACAACGACCAGATGCAGGCTGAGGAAGTTGTGGCGCTCGTTCTCGATATGACGGGCGTGGTTCAGGTTCTCTTTCATACAATCCTGAACGAAGCTGCGGTATGCGTCTTTGTCGTGCTTCTCAAGCTCGGAGGGGAGGGAGTACAGAGGGTTCACGGCAGTTTCCTGCACTTCTTGCTCGGTGATTTTTGTATCGGACATAAGGAAGCCTCCTTTTGATGTTCTTGGTTATATTCTACATCAAGCGGCAAAAGATTGCCAGATATTTTTGTTTTTTCTATTCGGCGGTGAGATTTTTGATCCACGTACCGCTTTTAAGCATATATAGTCCGACGACGCATTTGAGCAGGTCGGCAAAATGGCAGATAAGGTACAGCGGCACTATTCCGATGCCCGTAAACCTGCTCAGACACAACGCAAGGGGCACGGGTACCGCCCACATAAAGCCGCTGTCAAAGATAAAGGTCAACAGGGTCTTGCCGCCCGAACGGATGGTAAAGTAGGATGCGTGGGTGATGGCGTTGAAGGGCATTATCGCCGCACTTATGCAGATAAGCGAGGTGGCAAGAGAGCGCACCGAGTCGGTGGTGTTGTAAAACAGCGGGAACACTCCCGAAACCGCCGCCATAAGCCCGCCGAACAGCGTGCAGGACAGAGCCGATGCGGTTATCATCTTGCGGGTAGAGTCGCGGATGACGTCCTCCCTCTCCCCCATACCCTGCATCTGCCCGATAAGTATGCCCACGGCGTTTCCGATAGCCATATACGCCACGCCCGACAGATTATAGAGGGTGCTTGAGATATTCTGCGCCGCCACCACGTCCAGACCGCAGGTGGAGTAGCTCTGATTGATGATGGTCAGGCCGGCCGACCAGAAAAACTCGTTGATGAGCAGGGGGCTGCCTTTGATAAGTATCTGCCGCAGCAGACGGCCGGGAATGTGCATAGAGCGGTAGAGTCCCTTGAAGAATGGGACTTTGACGGTATGGGTATGCGCCCACAGAGCAACGAAAGCAAGCTCGGCGTATCGGGATACCACCGTTGCCACTGCCGCACCCGCAACACCCATCTGAGGCGCACCGAAACGGCCGAAGATAAGCACGTAGTTAAGGATAAGATTGACGAAGATAGCGATTATGCCGCCCACCATGGGCACCATAGTCTGACCGGTCTCGCGCAGGGTACTGCTGTATGCGTTGGACAGAGCAAATGGCAATATACCGATAAGCATAATAAGCAGGTACTCGTAGCCGTACTCCAGCGATGCCGCCGCATCGGCTATGCTGCCCTCGCCCCGCAGAAACAACTGAATAAGCTCTCTGCCGAAAACCGAGAATATAACAGCGCCCGCGCCCGAAAGCAGCACGCCCGCCATAAGCTTGTAGCGCAGGGTGCTGCGCACGCCTTCGTGATCGCCCGAGCCGTAATACTGGGCGGTAAAGATTCCCGCACCTGCCACCGCGCCGAACACGCAGAGGTTAAATACGAACAGAAGCTGGTTGGATATGGCGACACCGTTCATCTGTACGGTGCCTACCTGCCCCACCATAATATTGTCAAGCAAGGAGACGAAGTTGGTGATGCCGTTCTGTATCATAATAGGCAGCGCTACCGTAAACATCCGCCTGTAAAAAGCCCTGTCCCCGAAAAACCGTTTAAGAGTCATATCCTGCACCTCAAAATATGGTAAACGTGATGTGTAATACCTGCAAGATGATTATAGCACTACAGATGCTATAATAAAAGTATCAAAACAAAATAATCTATCAGCCCTCTTTGCAACAATTCTGTTGACAAACCGATGCAAATAATGTTATTCTATATAGGTCAAAAATCAATACGGAGATGTATCGAAGCGGGGAGCGATGGGAGCGCTGCCGGTGCCGAGCGCGGTGAGTAACATCAAAACCCGAGTCGAGATGATCCAACAAAACTTAATACGGAGATGTATCGAAGTGGTCGTAACGAGGCTGACTCGAAATCAGTTGGCGGGTCAAACCGCCCGGGGGTTCGAATCCCTCCATCTCCGCCAAAAACAGACAGACATCCGTAAGGGTGTCTGTTTGTTTTTAGGTATGGAGTTTGTATGGAGGGATTCGAACAAGGAGGGAGCAAGCGCAAGCTTGCGGAAGAAAACAGTCCGGTGGACTGTTTTCGCCGACGAGGCAACGAGCGCAGCGAGGCGAGAGAGCGCTACTGCGCTCGGAAAAATCCCTCCATCTCCGCCAAATGCAGAAAACACCCGTCAGGGTGTTTTTTTGCGTTTAGGTATGGAGTTTGTATGGAGGGATTCGAAGGGTCGGTAGTGAATGACTGCCGGTGGCAGTCAGAGCCGACCACCGCTCCGCCCGCAGGCGGGCGAATCCCTCCATCTCCGCCAAATTAGAACCGTAATTAGGATACCAAGTTATCCCTATTACGGTTCTTTTTTGCGTTGATTTTTTTGATCCTTTGAAGTACTATATTCACATAGACGACCTATTAGACAAACTGGAATTTGAAAACCATAAAATTATGAGTGATTATTGCTCTCCATAGGTTATCAATAAAATCCTCCAAAAGCCTTGAAAATAAAGGATTTATCGCAATGTGTTCAACTTATCCTTTTATATGATTTCACACAAGTTTACTCTTTCCCTGCCTACTTATAAGGGCAAAATCAAGGGCAAGAAAATCTCATAACAAGATATATCAGAGTGTGGCAATCGGAGAACTGTGACATATGTGCGAATATATTATAACGGAGGATTTTTTAATGGACAAGTATATTTATGATGAAAGCAACGGTTTATGGTATGAG
>JAFQTO010000045.1 GCA_017408985.1 Clostridia bacterium | reverse complement strand
GAGCAGATAGCCGAGAGATGCCTGGTATGCGTTAGGATTATCGGGATCCCAGCGGCGCTGGCTGTTAACGATGGAGGAGGGCTTTGCATCCAGCTTGAGGACCAGCTTGTTGCCGAAGGTCTTCTCAAACTCCTTCTGCAGGATCTCAGCGGTTGCGCCGACGATTGCAGAGGACTCGGTGTAGAGGATGGTGAAGTCAGAGGTGGTCAGATTTCTGGGCTCGTAAGCCTTGGTCAGGAACTGATTTGCCTTGGCAACGTCATAGGCCTCTTCGGGGGTCAGCAGCCAATCACGCTCAAGGTCGATGTACAGCTGACCGGTTATGGGGTTAGCAACAGTCTCGGGACGGATGTTGGAGGTGGTGGGGAAGCAAGTCAGAATGTCAGCCACACTTACACGGTCGATGCCGTAGAACATAGCTTCGCGGTAATTCAGGTCGCCGATCAGGCCGTTGTTCTCGGTGTTACCGACGTTGCACATGATCCATGTGGAGGTGTTGGAATTGTACTCGTAGATACGGGGATCGTCTTCGAACTGCTCCCAATCGTTGTAGCTGATAGCAACGTAGTCAAGCTCGCCGTTGAGGAACATCTGGAGCTGGGTGCCCTTTTCGGGAACGACCAGCAGGATCTGACCTTCGACCTTGATCTCGTCGGCACAGACATAGTTTTCGTTGCGCTCAAAGGTGAACTTTGCATCGGGGATCCATTCAACGAGCTTGAAGGGACCGGAGGACATATAGGTCTCAACGGAGGTACCGTAAGTGGTAGCTGTGCCGTCAGCGTTCATATTGTCCATATAGGTCTTCTCATGGATGGGCTGGCGGTTAAGGATTCTCCATACGTTGTCCATAGGCAGGGGTTCTTCGGTAGTTACCTGGAAGGTGTAATCGTCGATCTTCTTGATGCCGACATCGTCCCAAGAAGTGACTGTGCCCATCTGGTACTCATACAGGTTCTTGATCTTGCCGTATGCGGAACCGGTCAGCGAGGAAGCGGACAGATACTGCATCTTGGGGTCTGCGTAGCACTGATAGGTGAAGATCATATCGTCAGCGCCAAGAGGATCGCCGTTTTCCCACTTAGCATCCTCACGGATCTTGATCTCCCAGGTCAGGCCGTCGGTGCCAACGGGCTGAGGCCAATCGGCTGCCAGTTCCAGATCTCTCTTCCAGCCTCCGACTGCATCGGGATCGATAACCGATCTGTACAGGTAAGCGGTGGTACGGGAGATGAGTTCGCCTTCCTGAGTGCCCTGGGTGGTCAGCTGGTTAGCTGTTGCAGCGCCTGCTGTCATAGCCTCACGGTACCAGCCGTAGGGTTCTTTCTTCTCGGGTTCGGTGTTCTGCTGGTTGTTCTGTTCATTGTTGTTCTGCTGGTTGTTCTGCTCATTGTTGTTCTGCTGATTGTTCTGCTGGTTGTTCTGTTCATTGTTGTTGTTCTGCTGGTTGTTGTTATTTGCCTGGGAATTGTCCTTGCCGCATCCGGCAAAAGCAGCAACAAGCATCAGAACTGCCAATAACAGTGCTAAGTACTTCTTCATGAGTATATCCTCCTTTGAAATTGTGGCTAACAATTAGCTTACAGACATTGTACATTTAGGGAGGATTTTTGTCAATCCTTATAAATCCACAAGAAATCGGACTTTTTTTTTTGGTCACTTTGCACAAAAAGCGACGTTTCAGCACTTTATTTGGCTAAATCGCAGGAGTTTGGGCACCGTGCTCGTAACAATTGCTTAAAAACTGTCAAAACGGGGGCAAATCCTTCACCCCCCCCCCTGTGTTTTTTGTGTGCATTTCGGGGCGTTTTTGTACACCGTGAGTATACACAGCACACAAAAACAAGGTAATAGGTAAGAGGTAAGGTGCGGACGTGATATAGCGCCTGCGGCAAAAGTGAAATTGCTGACGCGATGAAATTTGAGCTTACGCTCGAGTGAAATATTTTGCTACGGAAAACGTGAAGGTGTCGCAGGGCGCGCGGAATAAAAAAGCCTCCCCTCGTTTCTCAAGGGGAGGTGCCGGACGAAGGGAAGCGTTGGGGATAAAAACTATGTATATATCCCCTCAGTCAGCCGTCGGCTGCTTACAATTCAATTATATTGGACCAGGCTGTGCGGCCGAGTGCATCGGTACATTCGGCACGGATCCATTTTTCGAATTCTTTGGGTTCGTAGGCGGCGTTCAGGAGGTCTGTGCCGCAAAAGACACGGTTTTTGCTGTAGGTAGCCTGAGAGAAGAAGGCGATGCAGGTGCAGGGGCTTGTATGAACCGTGACGGTACCGTCGGGGTTCTTTTGGATATGTATTTCGGGCCCCTGAGTGGAGTAGCACTGACCTGTACGGAGTTTTTCGACTATATCGGCGGTTTCGGTCCTGCCGTCGGTGACGTCCACCATAGTATAGGCGACACATTCTTCGCCGGTATAAAAATGGGTATCGTCGGTGGCGATAAAGGGCCAGCGCATCCCCTGCCCTGCCATCAGGTCGGCAATAAATCCCGAATAGGGACGGCGGGACTGGTTATGACCCGACACGGTATTGAATATCTCGGTAGCCTCAAGCCCTTTGAGTGCGCTGATACGCTCAAGGCTGTTGAGCGACCATGCGGGATGGGCGAGAACGACCAGAGAACCGTTGGCGCGCAGTGCGTCTATGACCGTCTGCATATCGTCGGTGCGGTCTACATTGACACACTCCCTGCCGCCCAACCCTAACAGATGCACCACGCCCGCCTCGGAAAAGGCGTCCTGACCCGCGGTATTGTACTCGGCGCCGCCGATGATGCGCAGGCCCTCAATTTCGCCGTCAGGGTACCACTTCCAATGGTCGGTGAAGGCTACGGCGTCGAAGCCTGCGGCTTTGTATATGCGGGCGGCTTCCTCGGGGGTTTTTCTGCCGTCGGACAGGTTGGTATGAACGTGAAGGCCAAGTTTGAGCCAGACTTTGCCGTTACGGTCGGTGTACATACTCTGCTCTCCGTATCTTATAAGACCTCGGCAGAGAAGCCAAGATCCTCAAGGATATCTACGACAGCCTTGACACAGTTGGGGCAGCCGTCAACGGTGATTGTTCTGTCCTCAAGATTTACGAAGCAGATAAGGCCCTCGGCGTCCAGAGCTTGTTTGATGCGGGCGACGCATCTTTCGCAGTGCATTTCGAAGACTCGCAGTTTGGTCATTGGTGGTTCCTCCTTATAATTTTTTGGTTTTTAATCTGAGTGCGTTGGTGACAACGCAAATCGAACTGAGTGACATGGCAAATGCGCCTATCATAGGCGACAGAAGCAGACCGAGGGCGGGATAAAGCACGCCTGCCGCCACGGGGATGCCTACGGTATTGTAGCAGAACGCCCAAAACAGATTCTGACGGACGTTTGCGACGGTCAGACGGCTGAGACGGATGGCACGGGCGACGTCGGTAAGGTCGCCTTTCATCAGGACGATATCCGCCGACTCTATGGCGATATCGCTGCCGCCGCCCACGGCACAGCCTACGTCTGCCTGAGCGAGGGCGGGCGCGTCGTTGATGCCGTCACCCACCATCATAACGGTGCCAAGGCCCTGAAGGCGCTGTACCTCGGCGGCTTTCTGCTCCGGGAGCACCTCGGCACGCACCTAGTCCACACCCGCCTGCGCGGCTATGAACTGTGCGGCGGCGCGGTTGTCACCGGTGAGCATAACGGTATGCAAGCCCATTGCACGCAGACGTGCCACCGCTTCGGCGGCGGTGGGCTTGAGCTTGTCAGAGATGCCCAAAACGCCCTTGACCTCACCGTCAACGGCGACGATGATGTGAGAACAGCCCTTTTGGCTGAGACGGTCGATATCGGGCATAGCCAGAGCGGCGGATATGCCCTGCCGCTCCATAAGGCGCAGACTGCCTGCGGCGATCTCGATATCCGAGCCCAGACGTGCTGTGATGCCCAGACCCGAGATGTTCTCAAACTCGGAGGGGCGCTCGGCAAGGGACAGCCGTTTGGCCTCAGCGTATTCCACAACGGCGTGGGCAAGGGGGTGGTCGGATACGCTTTCGGCACCTGCGGCGATGCGGATAAGGGCATCGGGCTCGATGCCGTAGCATATAACGTCGCTGACAGAGGGCTTGCCGCAGGTCAAGGTGCCGGTCTTGTCAAAGACCACGGTTTTGGTCTTGTGGGTGATCTCGAGTGCCTCGCCCGAGCGGATAAGTATGCCGTTTTGTGCGCCCAAGCCCGTACCCACCATAATTGCGGTGGGGGTCGCCAGACCCAAAGCGCAGGGGCAGGCTATGACCAGCACCGACGTAAAGATACGCAGAGCAAAGGACAGCTGATAGCCCCAAGCCAGCCACAGAACTGCCGATATAACGGCTATTGACATAACGGCAGGCACGAATACCCCTGCCACCTTGTCGGCGGTCTTGGCGATGGGGGCTTTTTTGCCCTGGGCGTCCTGAACGAATTTGATGATCTTGTTAAGTGTGGTATCCTCGCCTATGCGGGTGACGGTGATATACAGCACGCCGTTCTGGTTGATACTGCCGCCTACCACCGAGTCGCCCTGCTGTTTGAACACGGGCAGGCTCTCGCCCGTGAGCATCGACTCGTCAACTCCGCTCTCACCGCTCTGCACGGTGCCGTCCAGAGGGATGCGGGCACCCGGTTTGACTACAAGGGTGTCACCGATATTAACGGAGGAGGCGGGCACGGTCTTCTGACTGCCGTCGGAGGCGAGCAAAACGGCGGTGTCGGGGGCAAGCTCCATAAGCTTGCGGATGGCGCTCTGGGTCTTGCGCTTGCTGTTTTTCTCAAGATATTTGCCCAGCATAATAAGGGTGAGCACCACGGCAGCCGACTCATAGTACAGATCGTGGATATGTCCGCTGTTTCGGGGGATGAGCAGGGTCATAACGATGCTGTAGGTAAAAGACGCCGTACAGCCCACGGTTACCAGCGAGTCCATATTGGGGTGCAGGGACAAAAGAGCTTTGGTGCCCGAGATAAAGTATTTTTTGCCGATAAAGAGCACGGGCAGGGTCAGCAGGCACTGGGCAAGAGCAAAGTTGAAGGGGTGCAGGTCGGGGGAAATAAGAGCAGGCAGGGGCAGACCGCCGCCTATCATATGCCCCATCGACACGTACATCAGCACAGCGCTGAAAACGGCGGCGGCTATGATGGCTATAAGGGTGATGTCGCCCTCGGTGTCGGGCTTGGGTTTGCTCTCCGGCTCGTCGGGCTTGATGCCGAAGCCTGCGCGGTCGACAGCCGACATAATACGCTCGGGTGTGACTAAGCGCTCGTCGTAGGTGATGGTCATTTTGCCAACTATAAGGTTGACGTCGGAGGAAGCGACGCCTTCTATCCTGCGGGTGACACGCTCAACGGCGCTTGAGCATGCGGCACAGGACATTCCCTCTATGATATAGGTCTCGGTCTTCACGGTATGTCCCCCTTTTGTTTCAGTTTTCGGCGTTGCCCGCGCCGCTTATGGGTATCTGCTCACCCAGATAGGTGGGCAGAGGCTTCAGGATGCTGTAGACGAAATCCTTGGCACGGGCAAGCACCTCGCGCACCTCGCGCACAGCCTGTCCGTAGTATGAGCGCAGGTCGGCGGAGTACCCGTAGGCATCCAGACCCAGCGCGCGGGCGTCATAGACGGCGCGGTACAGATGGTAGCTTTGGGTGACTATGAGCACCTTGTCTGCGCAGAAGATATCACGGGCGCGGTAGGCACTCTCATAGGTGGAGAAACCCGCGTGATCCATAAAGATCGCCTCAACCGGCACATCCTGCGCAAGCAGGTAGTCGCGCATCACCGATACCTCGTCGTAATCCCGACTGCCGTTGTCGCCGCTGACAAGGATTTTGGGCGAAGCCGAAAGGTCGTAGAGAGAAAGGGCTGTCTTGAGGCGGTCTTCAAGCATGGGGCTGGGACTGCCGTTACGGACACCGCAGCCAAGGACGAGGATACAGTCAAAGTCGGTCGGAAGGGTGTCTGTATCCGTGAAGATGTATGGCTTGGCGGAGTGTTTGACGATGCCGTTTACGATAAGCAGCGTGGCAAGGACAAGCACGGCTGCGGCCGCGCCGACGATAAGGAGTATCTTGATAAGTTTGAGCTTGTTGATAGTTATCACCCAATGAAATAAATATTGAATAATTGAGGTGTCGTGATATAACGCCTGCGGCGCGTGATATAGCCTCGCGTTGCTCGGCGTGATATGTCACCTGCGGTGACGTAAAGGTGTCGGCAAGCGACGGATTTATTAAGTGTTCAGTTCGGTCATAAGGGCGTGCATGACTTCGCCGATGCCGTCACGGAATACGATATCTGCGCGGGAGTCCATATTGGTGGCGCTTTTGTTGATGACTATCAGCGCTCTGCCGTTAAAATACCGCACAAAACCTGCCGCGGGATAGACTGCCAGCGAGGTGCCGCCGATTATCAGGGTGTCGGCGCGGGAAATGGCATCAACCGCGCCCGTGACCACGTCATCGTCAAGCATTTCGCCGTAGAGGACCACGTCGGGCTTGATGGGGTTTTGGCATTTGCGGCAGGCGGGCACGCCCGCGGTGTCGAGGAGGTACTGTTTTGTATATTTTTCCCCGCAGACGGGGCAGGTATACTTGGCGGTTGTGCCGTGAAGCTCATAGACCTTCCCGCTTCCCGCCTTCTGGTGCAAGCCGTCGATGTTCTGGGTGATGACGGCTTTGAGCTTGCCTCGTTTTTCCAGCTCGGCGAGGGCAAGATGTGCGGCGTTGGACTGTGCGTCCACCATAAAGAAGTCGCGGTAGAACCGATAAAACTCCTCGGTACGGGCATAGAAGTAATCGTGGCTGAGTATCTCCTCGGGGCTTGCGCCGTACTGCTGCACGGCTGTATAGATGCCGTCTTGGCTGCGATAGTCTTTGAGGCCGCTTTCGGTGGATACCCCCGCGCCGCCGAAGAACACTATATTACGGCTTGCTCTGACTATATCGGCAAATCTGAGTATATCTTCTCTGTTCATCTGTCACCTGCCGTTTATGGCGCGCATATTGTCGGCAAAGGTCTGCCCGTCCTTGCCGCCGAACATATCGGATGCAAAGATGCGGTTGATGTAGGAGACCTTTTTCATCAAAGTCAGGCACTGCTGTTCCACGCTGTCAAGGTATTCATCCGTGACGTCAGCGGTGCGGTAGATTATATTGTCCAGAGTGTTGAAATAGAGCTTGTCTGTCAAAAACACGTCGTAGGCGCGGGAGTACAGCACGCTCTCGCGCCGGTCAAACACGCTGGTACCGTAATAGAGGTTCGTGTAGTAGTTGATGCCCAGAAGCGACATTACGGTGGGCAGGATATCGGCGGTGCAGGTGAATTTGGTTATCTCTTTTCGCTCTGTGGTCTGACTGCCTATTTTTATCATCATAGGCACGCGGTACAGCTCGGTAACGTCACAGTCGCGGTCGGTCTTGGGATAGATATCCTTGACGTAGTTGGTCAAAGTCTGATAGTAGGCGTTGTGGTCGCCGAACAGAACTATCAGGGTATTATCCAGCAGGTCACGCTCACGGAGGGTGTCCATAATGATGCCAAGCGCTTTGTCAAAATCCATTGCCGCCGCGGCATAGTGGTAAAAAGCGTAGGCTTCTTCATCCTCTTCGTCGGGCTCATAGAAGCCCACCGCCTCAAGCTGTTCGTAATAGGGCTGCAGATTATCGCGGCGGTCGTATCTTCCGTGCATGGTGATGGTGGTGATATAGGTGTTGAACCGTCTGTCCGTGGGGAACATCTCGTCGCGGCAGGCAAGTATCATCTGGGAGTCCATATTTCGCTCACCCGCACCGTCAAAGTAATCGGTGAACACCTCGCCGTAGCGTTCCGCCATCTGTTCGCAGGCAATATACTCGCTGAAACCTACCGCCCGAGTCAGGTACTCGTTGCGGTTATAGAATGTGTAGTTGCCGTTGTGGAAGGACTTGCTCTCGACCCCGTAGAGGGTCTGCATCAGGTTGGGCAGAGAGTAGGCTATGGTATTGTCCTCATAGTCGTAGTTGGTGTAATAATCCAGCGGATAACTGCCGAAGAGAGAGAGGTTCTCGGAAATGTCGGTCTTTTCTCTGGCGTGGAAGTTGGTCATCACCATGGAGGTCTCGTAAAATTCGTACAGGTTGGGGTACAGCTGTCTCAGGGTCTCTTCGGGGAGGAAGTGACCGTTGGGATACTTTTCGGGGTCAGCGATAAAGGAGAACCACTCAAAGGTCTCGCCCAGTATGGTGACTACGTTATAGTCCCTGGCGGCGGCGTAGTAGGGGGTGTAGCCTGAGCTGGTCTCAGAATAGATAAAGTCGCGTATCTCCTGCTTGCTGCCTACCTCCACCTCATTGAAGGCACCTTCGTACATCTCGCTGACAAGGTTGCCTATTACGCCCTGTTCGGCGTAGCCTTCGGCGCTCTCCTCGTAGATCTTGTCCTGCAGGAATTTGTCCTCCTCACGTTTGGCGGCGGTGGCGTAGACGAGACCCACGTGGCACAGCATAACGACCGCCATCACCGATGCGATGACTTTGCGGAACAGATGGGAGGGGGCGGGGCGCACCCCGGGGTCCTCAAAATCCCTGACGAACACCACGAACGCGCTCAGGAGCGCGCCGCAGAGGAAGGTGTAGAGGAAGTTGATGGGCACGCTCTCCAGAATAGCCATAGCGTCGCCCCTCAGATTGAGCATCGAGAAATCGAATATGGTGCCCGTCATCTCGTAGATGACTATGAACACAAGGTCAAAAACGAACAGCACCGACAGCAAAACGCTTGACCAGATATGCCGTGCGCGGTCGGTACGCAGAAAGAACTGCAGAGCGGTAAGCAGTCCCAGTACGGTAAAGTACATCCATGGACTGCGGATAAACAGCTTGCCGCTGGTGACGAAAACGGCGGTAAGCTCGATAACGACGGCCAGCAGAGCAAACAAAAAGGGTATATAGTTGTCGCGAATAAAGGCTTTGATCTTTTTCATCATAATATATACATTATAAGCGCCAGCGTATAGGTGACGCCGAAGCGCTTTTCAGACAGAAGATAAACGGCACCGAAATATCCGATAAGGAACAGCTGAAGCAGAGAAAACTCCGAGGGGGCAAATATCATCTCACCCACGCCGAAGGTGACGGCGGCAAGTATTCCGCCCACGGGTACGGGGCGTACCGAGTGGAACATAGCCTCAAACGCCGACTCTGTCAGCGCGATAAAGTATATGACGCACAAGAGCTTTGCCGCCGTGTGAATATAGCCCACACCGTTGCCCAGCAAGGTCATTGCCGTCACCCGCTCGCCCAGACCGTAGACCAGCTTGAATCTGAAGCCCAGCGCCGCCGAAGTGATGAACACGGGCAGCAGGGTCATAAAGTACAGCAGGATCTTTCGCCGCAGGGGCAGGCGCTCGGTCGGCTGCAGAAACGGCGTGAAGTGAGCACGGTTCTTCATACAGCGGTGAAAAATGCCGATAAACGCCAGAATAAAGATCAGGCAGGCTATATGATAAAGCATTATATTGAGATTTCCGTAGTAGATATAGCGGAACAGCGGTTCCTCCAAAAACACCGACAGTTCGGACAGATACACTCCCACGGGCAGTAAAAAGGCTGCCGCAAGGCATTTTCTGCCCAGGCTTTTGCCGTCTGCCGCTTCGCAGGCACACTGTGGTGCGGTCTTGTTCTCTGCCGTAACGATCTCCTCCTCACAACATTTATCCAATTAATCATACTATCATATTTTGCCCCTTTTTTCAACAAACAAATTGTGTACGGATTTTTACTTTTTCCATATCCGCACATATTGATAATAATAGCGATAGGTGGTATAATTATACGGATAAAAGTGTAGGATGTGAAGCTATGAAAATATCCGAAATTCTTAATACCGACAAGCCCTATCTGTCGTTTGAGGTATTTCCGCCCAAGACCCGCTCGGGCTTCGAGAGTGTCAAGGCTGCCACCGAAGAGATCGCCAAGCTCAGACCCAGCTTTATGAGCGTTACCTACGGTGCGGGCGGCGGCACGAGCAAATACACCCTGGATATCGCAAAAAACATCAAGAGCCTGCACGGTGTACCTATGCTGGCCCATCTGACCTGCGTGTCAAGCACCCGCGAGACGGTCAGACAGCGCATCGAGGATATGAAAAACGCAGGCATACAGAACGTTATGGCGCTGAGAGGCGATATCCCCGATGAGATGCGCGACAGCGACCGCTCTCAGTGGGATTACAGGTACGCCGCACAGCTTGTCCGTGAGCTTAAAGAGTCGGACGGCGACTTCTGCATCGGCGGCGCCTGCTATCCCGAGATCCACCCCGAAAGTGCCAACCAGAGAGAGGATATCAAGCGCCTTAAGGAAAAGGTGGACGCAGGCTGCGATTTTCTGACCACCCAGATGTTTTTTGACAACAATCTTCTGTATAACTTCCTCTACAAGATCCGCGAGGCGGGCATCACCGTACCCGTTATCCCCGGTATCATGCCCATCACCAACGCCAATCAGGTGGAGCGGGCTGTCAAGCTGTCGGGGTCTTTTATGCCCCAGCGGTTCAAGAGCCTTGTCGACCGATTCGGCTCCGATCCCAATGCCATGAAGCAGGCGGGCATCGCCTATGCCACCGATCAGATCATAGATCTGTACGCCAACGGCCTGAACAACGTACACGTCTACTCCATGAACAAGCCTGAGGTCGCCGCAAAGATACAGAGCAATCTCAGCGATATACTCAAGAAATGACCGGGGTATTTACGCTCAGCCTGCCTCTGCCGCCCGTTGATGAGAGTGAGGTGCTTCGCTACGCCGCCTGCTTTGAGCCCGACGAAAATACCATTGCGCTTTTGAAAAGCTGTACAGCCGAGGCGCAGGGGGTATTGCAGGGCAGGGTGTGCTGGTGCATAGCCGAGGTGGGCACGTTGGTGAACGGCTGCACTCTGGGAGCGCTTGAGCTGCCCTCTCTTGATCTGAGAAGCAATCTGTCGGGCTGTAAAGAGGCGGTTGTATTCGGCGCCACCCTGGGCGTCGGGATGGACAGGCTCATCAACAAATACGGCTACATCTCCCCCGCAAAGGCGCTGATGCTTCAGGCGCTGGGCAGTGAGCGGATAGAGGCGCTGTGCGACAGCTTCTGCAAATATATCGGGCAGGAGCTCGGCGCGCACCTGCGCTCACGATACAGCCCCGGCTACGGAGACCTGCCCCTTGAGAGTCAGCGGGATATATTCGCTCTGCTTGACTGCCCCAAAAATATCGGGCTCTGTCTGACCGAGGGGCTCGTTATGACCCCCAGCAAATCGGTGACCGCCGTCTGCGGCATCGCAAGCACCTGCCTCGGCAGTTACGACAATCCGCACAAATGCGGTCTGTGCCCCAAAACAGACTGTTTATTCAGGAGGACTGTATGACATTCAGGGAATTTCTAAACTCCAACATCGTAATATTTGACGGTGCTATGGGCACTCTGCTTCAGAAAAACGGACTCGTGCCCGGCGAGCATCCCGAAAGAATGAACCTCACCCATCCGCAGGTGGTGCAGAGCATCCACCGCGATTATTTTGACGCGGGAAGCAACGTGGTATGCACCAACACCTTCGGCGCAAACAGTCTCAAGTTTGGATCAGACGAGCTTGAACAGATAGTCTGCGCCGCAGTCGGCAACGCCCGCGCTGCCGCCGAGCAGAGCCGCGGCAGTCAGCAAAAATTCGTGGCGCTGGACATAGGCCCCTCGGGCAAACTTCTCAAGCCTCTGGGCGACCTCGACTTTGAGGACGCGGTGGAGGTGTTTGCACAGACGGTCAGGCTGGGTGTCCGCTTCGGCGCCGACCTGATACTCATAGAGACTATGAGCGACAGCTACGAGACCAAGGCCGCACTGCTTGCCGCAAAAGAGAACAGCGACCTTCCCGTTATCGTGTCCTGCGCCTACGGCGCGGACGGCAAACTGCTGACGGGCGCCGACGCCTGCGCTATGGCGGCGCTTTTGGAGGGTATGGGTGCCGACGCCATCGGTGCAAACTGCTCTCTCGGCCCCCTGCAGCTGACCCCCGTTATCGAAAAATTGCTCGAGAGATGCAGCGTCCCCGTTATATTCAAGCCAAACGCAGGTCTGCCCCGCGAAAAAGACGGCGTGACCACCTTTGATATAACCCCCCGTGAGTTTGCCCGGTCGGTTGCCGACGCCGTCAGAAAGGGCGTGCGCATAGCAGGCGGCTGCTGCGGCACTTCACCCGAATACATAAAGCTGCTGTCCGATGCCGTCTCCTCACTTTCTCCCCTGCCCGTTACCAAAAAAGGCCTGACCGTTGTGTCCTCCTACAGCCACGCCGTAACTCTGGGCGACGAGCCCGTGCTCATCGGTGAGCGCATCAACCCCACGGGCAAAAAGCGGTTCAAGCAGGCACTTCTGAACGGAGATATGGATTATATTCTGGGCGAGGGCGTCAAGCAGCAGGAAAAGGGCGTGCACGTGCTGGACGTCAACGTAGGTCTGCCCGGTATCGACGAGGTTAAGATGCTTCGTGACACCGTATGCGCTTTGCAGAGCATCTGCGACCTGCCCCTGCAGATAGACACCGCCAATACCCGCGCTATGGAGCAGGCGCTGAGGCGCGTCAGCGGCAAGCCCCTTATCAACTCGGTCAACGGCAAAGCCGAGAGTATGCACTCCATCTTCCCCATCGCCAAAAAATACGGCGGCGTCATAATTGCCCTCACTCTTGACGAAAACGGCATCCCCGCTACTGCCGAAGGCAGGGTGGAGATAGCCAAAAAGATACTTAAAACCGCCGAAAGCTACGGCATCGACAAAAAAGATATAGTATTCGACACTCTGGTTATGGCGGTCAGCGCCGACAACCGAGCGGCAAGAGCCACTCTGGACGCAATGCGTACCATCCGCTTTGAGCTGGGCTGTCACACGTCTTTGGGCGTGTCCAACGTTTCCTTCGGTCTGCCTGCCCGCGACGCGCTTAACAGCACCTTCTTTGCTATGGCGCTGGCGGGCGGTCTGTCCTGCGCCATTATGAATCCGTTTTCGCCGGATATGATGCGCACCTACCACAGCTACCGCGCTCTGGCAGGGCTGGATGCAAGCTGCGCACGGTATATAGAGGAGTCGGCAGGCTTCTCTGCCGCAGTATCCGTATCGGCAAGCGCACCTGCGCCGACCCAAATCGCTGACGACGGCGGCAGTGAGCTGAAAACCGCCATTATCAAGGGTCTGTCCTCCCGCGCGGAAAGCTGTGCCGCACAGCTTCTCAAGACCCGTGCCCCTATGGACATAGTTGAACAGGATATCATCCCCGCACTCAACACGGTGGGTGATGGGTTTGAGAACAAAAAGCTCTATCTGCCCCAGCTGCTTATGAGTGCCGAGGCTGCCAAAGCGGCTTTTGAGCAGGTGCGCCTCAGGATGAGCGGCACCCGGCAGCAGGGCAAAAAGATACCCTTCGTTCTTGCCACCGTCAAGGGTGACATCCACGATATCGGCAAGAATATCGTCAAGCTTCTTCTGCAGAACTACGGCTTCGACGTCGTTGACCTCGGCAAGGACGTGCCCGCCGAAACCATATGCGATGCGGTCAAGGCTCATAACGCACCTTTTGCCGGACTGTGCGCGCTGATGACCACCACCGTGCCCGCTATGGAGGAGACTATCACTCTGCTCAAAAAAGAAGCCCCCTTCTGCCGCACCGTGGTAGGCGGAGCGGTGCTTACCGAGGATTACGCCCTGCGGATAGGCGCCGACAAATACGCCAAGGATGCTATGGAAGCTGTCAAATACGCCCGAAGCATCAAAATATAACGAGCACCCCCCGTAACCGCACGCCAACATAAAACCGCCCTTTGGGCTGATACGAAAGGATAGGATACTTATGACTCTCACCGTTTGCATCGGCAGTTCCTGCCATCTCAAGGGTTCCAAAAAGGTCGCACAGACCTTTGAGCGACTGATAACCGAGAATAACCTGCGCGAAAAGGTCAACTTCCACGCCGCATTCTGTATGGGCAACTGTCAGAACGGTATCAGCGTCAGCCTTGACGACACCGTGTATTCGGTGACCCCCGAGACTGCCGAGGAGTTCTTCCGGCGCGAAGTTCTCTCCCGCATCTGATCCCCGCCTATGAAAACGAAGACCATACTGCGTCTGAAAAAGTCCAACTGCAAAAACTGCCACAAATGCATCCGCTACTGCCCCGTCAAGTCCATCAAGTTCTCGGCGGGTCAGGCAAACGTCATCGACGACGAGTGTATTCTGTGCGGTCAGTGCTTTGAGGTCTGCCCTCAGAACGCAAAGGAAATAAAAAACGATATTGAAAGCGTCAAGGTGATGCTCTCCGAGCACAGGGTGTACGTCAGCCTTGCCCCGTCCTTTGCCGCCGCCTTTCCCGGCATCGGCATAGAGGGTATGCGCCGGGCTCTTGCCGAGCTGGGCTTTGCGGGTGCGGAAGAGACCGCCGTAGGCGCTACCATAGTCAAGACCGAGTACGAGCGCATACTGCGTGAGGAAAAGCCCAACATTCTTATCTCCTCCTGCTGTACCAGCATCAATCTGCTGATGCGCAAGCACTTTCCCGATACCCTGTTCGCACTTGCCCCCGTGGTCTCCCCCGCCCAGGCGCACTGTCTGGATATGAAGAAGCGCATAGGCGGCATCAAGACGGTTTTTATCGGTCCCTGCATCGCCAAGAAGTACGAGGCGGCAGAGAGCGACGCTATTGATGCCGTGCTGTCCTTTACCGAGCTTATGGAGTGGTTTGACAGCGCAAAGATAACCCCCGCCCCCCTGCCTTCTGCCGATAAGGGCGGCAAGGCAAGGCTCTTCCCCACCACGGGCGGAGTCATCGGCACTATGGAAAAGGACCCCGACTACACCTACATAGCCGTTGACGGACTTGACAAGTGTCTTGAGGTACTTGAGGAGGTGCGCGCAGGCTCCCTGCACCGCTGTTTTATCGAGCTGTCGGCTTGTATGGGCAGCTGTGCCAACGGCCCGCTTATGCCCAAACGCGCACCCGCAGGCAATACCGCAGACATACTCAAGTACGTGCGAGAGGGCGATTTTGAGGTAGGCACGTCAGACAAAACACTCCTGCGGCAAACGCCCACACCTATACAGCAGCCCATGGCTACTCCCCCCGAATGGGAGATAGACGAGATGCTTCTGCGTATAGGCAAAGAAAACCCCGAAGACCGCCTCAACTGCGGCTCCTGCGGCTACAACACCTGCCGTGACAAGGCTATTGCCATTATTCAGGGCAAAGCCGAGCAGTCTATGTGCCTGCCCTATATGATGGCGAAAGCGGAGGGCTTCTCCGACACGGTAGTTGCCAGCTCGCCCAACGGTATTCTGGTACTTAACGACGATCTGGAAGTGCAGAAAATAAACCCCGTCGCCTGCAAGCTGCTCAGAGTTCGCAATCCCAAGGACGTGTTGGGCGAGGACGTGACCTGCCTGTTCGATCCGCAGGTGTTCATCAAAGCTCGTGTCAAGCCCAAAAAGCCGGTCGTCGAGCGCACCTATATGGCGGAATACGGCTGTTACGTTGACCGCACCATACTCTACAACGTGGACTACCGTCTGTTCATCTGCATACTCCGTGACGTCACCGGCGAGATGGACGAGCAGGAAAAGAAGATGGAGATGCGTATGCAGGCTGTGGATATCGCCAACGACGTTGCAAAGAAGCAGCTCAAGATAGTTCAGGATATCGCATCCCTGCTCGGTGAGACGGCGGCCGACACTCTTATCGCCATCGAGCGGCTCAAGGAGACCATATCGGATGAGTGAGTATCTGTACGCCGACATCGGCTACCAAAGTATGAGCAAACACGGTGAGATCGTCTGCGGCGACCACGTGGAGAAGATAGAAAAGCCCGACGGCAGCGTTGTTCTGGTGCTGGCAGACGGACTGGGCAGCGGCGTCAAAGCCAACATTCTGTCCACTCTGACCTCCACCATAATCTCCCGAATGATCGCAGAGGATCTTCCCATTTCCTACTGCGTACACGCCATTGCCGAGGCGCTGCCCATTTGCTCGGTGCGCAAGCTGGCATATTCCACCTTTACGGTAATAAGCATATCCCCCACGGGTATGGCAAACATCATACAGTACGATAACCCCGGTGCCATTCTGGTGCGTGACGGCAAGGAGTTTCCCCTGCCCTTCGTCACCACCATTATAGAAGAAAAAAGCATCGACGCCGCCCGGGTGCAGCTGCAGAAGGGCGACGTGCTCGTGACCTATTCGGACGGTGCCGAACATTCGGGGGTCGGCCCCGGTATGAGCTACGCCTACGGCTGGGGCAGAGATAATATAGTCAAGTTTATCGAGCCTTTGTGCCACGTGGGTTTTTCTGCCAAGACCCTCAACACCATCCTGCTTGACGAGTGCTACCGCCGTTACAGCGGCGAGTGCGGTGACGATACCACCGCGCTGACCGTGTATATGCGTACCCACGAGCAGGTCAACCTGATGATAGGCCCGCCCTCCAACCGTGAGGACAACGACAAGATGATGTCTCTGTTCTTCTCAAAGGGCGGCAAGCATATAGTCTGCGGCGGTACTACCTCCAAAATAGCCGCAAACTATCTCAAAAAGCCGCTGGAGGTCAAGATGGACTTTATGGACGATGACGACGATATGCCCGCTATGGCGCATATCGAGGGTGTCGATCTTGTTACCGAGGGCGTTATCACCATCAACCGTGTCCTTGAATACGCCCGTGACTATCTCAAGGACAACGACAGTTACACCCAATGGTGCTACAAGCGCGACGGTGCTTCACAGATAGCCCGTATGCTGTTCGAGGAGGCCACCGATATCAACTTCTTCGTAGGCAGAGCGGTCAATCCCGCACATCAGAACCCCAATCTTCCCATCACCTTCAGCATCAAGATGCAGCTCGTCCGTGAACTGAGCGAATGCCTCAAACAAATGGGCAAGAATATCCGTGTCAGTTATTTTTAGGAGATATAGATATGAGTACGAGAAAATTTGACACCAAGATCCAACATCTCAAATACAAGGTCCTGCGCGAAGTGGCAAGAGCCGAATGGGCTGACAAGCTCAGCGAGGCGGTATTCACCATCCCCAAATACCTGTCCCCCGGCCCTCACCCCACTATGCGCTGCTGTATCCATAAGGAGCGTGCCGTCGCCACCGAGCGCATCCGCATCGCTATGGGCGGTGACAAAGATAACCCCAACGTTATCGAGGTCATCGACATAGCCTGCGACGAGTGCCCCACCAGCGGTTACACGGTCACCGATATCTGCCGCGGCTGTCTTGCCCACCGCTGTGAGGACGTCTGCCCCAAGGGCGCTATATCCTTCAAGGACGACCTGCACGCGGTGATAGACAAGTCCAAGTGCGTCAACTGCGGTCTGTGCGCCAAGGTCTGCCCCTACAACGCCATCATCAACCGCAAGCGCCCCTGCGAAAACGCCTGCAAGGTCAAGGCTATCTCCATGGCAAGCACCGGTGAGGCACAGATAAACAACGACAAGTGCATCAGCTGCGGCGCCTGCATCTATCAATGCCCCTTCGGCGCTGTGGTGGACAAGTCCTTTATCGTGGACGTGGTCAGGATGCTCAAAGACAGCATCGCAAACAAGCAGACCCGCGTCTACGCCGTCATCGCTCCCTCTATCTCCAGCCAGTTCTCCTACGCCAAGTTAGGTCAGGTCATATCGGGCATCAAGGCCCTTGGCTTCCACACGGTAGTTGAGGCGGCGCTGGGCGCAGATATGGTTGCTTGGGACGAGGCTGACGAGCTTGCGGAAAAAGGCTTTCTCACCTCCTCCTGCTGTCCTGCATTCGTGGATTTTATCCACAAGAACTTCCCCGATATGGTGCAGCACGTTTCCCACAACCCCTCGCCTATGGTGGCACTTGCAAAGTATATCAAAAAGTCCGACCCCTCTGCCAAGGTAGTGTTCATCGGCCCCTGCACCGCAAAGAAGCAGGAATTCCGGAAGGATCATGCCAAGCCCTATGTAGACAGCGTAATGACCTTCGAGGAGCTGCAGGCGCTGATAGACAGCCGTGACCTCGACATCAGCACCATGGAAGAGGACGTACTGGACAACGCATCCTTCTTTGGCAGAATATTTGCACGCAGCGGCGGTCTGAGTGAGGCGGTCGGTCAGGCGTTCAAGGAAAAGGGCAGCGATTTTGAAGCCAAGCCCGTTGTCTGCTCGGGTATCGAGGAGTGCAAGCTGGCTCTGCTGAAAGCAAGCAAGGGCAAGATGGACTTCAACTTCATCGAGGGTATGGCTTGCATCAACGGCTGTATCAACGGCGCAGGCTGTCTGACCCACGGCGAAAAGAACAAGAGCGAAGTTGACAAGTACGGCAGAGAGGCTATGGAAAAAACCATCTCCGACGCCATCCGCTACATCAAATAAGCTTATATATAGCAAAAAGCTGACGGAATCCCCGTCAGCTTTTTGTTGTTATTCTTTACTCTTGAGGAATGCCATATATCTCTGCCAGTCGTAGCGGGAGAGGTAGTGCTGATAGTCACGCAGGTGGTAGCTGATGCTGCCTTCCGCAAAATGATCCCCCACCTGCGCCAGTCTGTCGGGGCAAATCAGCCCCTTTTTGCCAAGCAGTTCCCACGCCTGGGATGCCCAAGCGGTTGTGATAAACTCGCTTTTGGGGTCGGCACCTTTGTCAAGCAATGCCGAGCCTACGCATAGCAGACGGGGCGCAACAAGCGCCAGCAGGTGCGCCTGATCGTAGGGCTTGGAGTCTTCTTTGTCGCCGCCGAAAAGCTTGAAATTCTCGCAGTACCAGTCCCAGCTGCCCACGCGGATGAAGTCTGCCACCCGCTCGCCCTCGCCGTGCTTGGAGGTGGCGGCGCCGCCGTAGCCCGAGTTGTTGGAGATAGCGCAATAGAACCGCTCGTCCTGTGCCGCTGCCCACAGCGCGGTCTTGCCCAGTCTTGAGTGACCGATAACGGCGGTTCGGTGTGCGTCTATATCGTCGCGGGTCAGCAGGTAATCGAGGGCGCGGGATGCGGCATACGCCCACATACCGATCTTGCCCCAGGTGGTCGGGGTGCGGTTACACGCCGTGACGCCGAACATTTTGGCAAGCCCGTCGGAGTAGTCACCGAAAAGCTTGTCGTTGACCACGTCCAGATAGCAGAAGGTGGCGAATGCAAAGCCGTTGTCTATTATCTCCTCAACGGGGATGTAGTTGTTATGCTTGCCGGAGAAGCTGATGTACAAAAACACCGGGGGCTTCTCAACATGAAGCGGGCGCATCAGCACCAGCGGGAAGGTAAACTCGCCCGAGGGGGTGGGGAAGGTCAGGTCTATATCGTGCTCGACGGCTTTGCCTGCGCAGCAGCGCAGGTATTCACGGGTAATTTCGCCCTTTACATAAGCGGGTGCGGGAGGGGTAACGCCGTAAGAATAGGTCTCCAGCAGGTGCAGCATTTCGGCTCTTCGGGCGTTCCAGTTGTCGCTCTTGGCGGGGGTGCCGTCGTTCATTCGGGTTATGGGCAGCAGGTCACGGTCTTTGAGTATCTGACTAAGCATAATATCACTCCGTTTTTGGCTTGATTACCCATATTGTACCCCACAAAACAGTGCCGCGCAAGAGAAAATCTCTCCTGCGCGGCAGTTTGCTTACGGTTTGAGCTTAAACAGTCCGTGGCGGTTGCAGCAGGCGTAAACCGCACCCAAGCGGCGCACGGGCAGGCGCGCCTGCGCCTCACCCTCGGGGTAGAGCTTGACTATCTGACACCTGTCGGGGGTCACATACGCCAAAAAGGATATATAATGCCCCTTGGTCATAGGGTGCTTGAGAGTTACAAACTTCTCGTCCTCCACGCTCTGCATCTCAATAAGGTGCTCACCGTCGCACTCCTCGGCGACCAGCGGCGGCAAAGTCACGCCGCAGCAGCTGACAAGCGCTTCGCCCAGAGTGTGAATGACGTTGCCGCATATGGGGCAGACGTAGAATCTGCATCTCTGCATATTGCCCGACAGATTGCGGTTTGTGATGCACTCGCCCTGCATAAGCTCAATGACCGACACGCCCAGCGCCTGCGCCAACGGCTCGATAAGTGAAATATCGGGCAGACCCTTGCTTGTCTCCCATTTGGACACCGTCTTGTCGCTGACGTGAAGTATCCCGGCAAGCTGCGCCTGCGTCAGCCCGCGCTTTTCGCGCGCTTCACGGATGGTCTTGCCCGTAATGTAGCTGTTCATAGTATATCCACTCCTTATGAGTGCATTATACCGCAATTTTGCGCCCTTTCCAACCTACGAAACGCAGAGTAGCCGAAAATATCCATCTTATCCCTCGATATTGCCCTCTCCCAATAGATTGATATAGTCAACTCCCCTTGCGTCGGCATACTTCATAGTCTCATACGCCCCTCCATTGTTATGCTCAACACAAAAAACTACCAAATCCGACCTGTTTACCATATCACGGTTTCTGTACTGATGAGCACCTTATAAAACTTATCACACGAAGCATTACAGATTTCGATCTCATCATAGTACCGATGAAATGACTCTTCATTGTTCGTGTATTCCGCCGTTACATAAGGAAGTACTAATATCAGAACACTGTTATCGTCACGAACCGTGCGTTTACATCTCCGTACCGTTGATGCAACAAGCAAATCAAATCCTCCGTCTCTGCCAACCAGAAACTCAAGATGTTCCTTTGAAGCAAGCAGTTTACGAATTACCCTTTCCAGAATTTGCTCTATTTCCACCGACCTGCCCGTCCGTTTGTGTCCAAAAAAGCTGACAGTATATGTGTGCACTTTGCCCTCTCCCCTTTGTTTCATTCATTAGTTGTGTATGTCGTTAAAAGTATACGATATAAATGATTAAATTGCAACGATTTATCAAAGTATAATTAACGAAAGACACAACGAAAGGGGTGTATGTCGTGGAGAATATTCTCGCAACCATAACCGCGTATCGAAAAGAACGTGGCTGGACCGAATATCAGCTTGCCGAACAGTCGGGGTTGCCCCAATCCACCATATCCTCATGGTATCGCAAGAATTTGATGCCTACCATCCCGTCACTTGAGAAGATCTGTGTAGCTTTCGGCATTACACTTTCTCAGCTGTTTGCGGATGGAGATACGCCCGTTACACTTACCGAATCACAGCGCAAACTGCTTGAGCGGTGGACACGGCTCACCCCCGAACAGCAGGCCGTAGTTTTTGCTCTGATCGACAAAATGTAATATAACCCGCGGTTTTCACTCCTTTGAGGGCAGAAAACCGCGGCTTTTTTGATTCTCCGGCTGTCTTGGGCATAATCGCACCTTGATTTCCATACAATATACAGAAACGAGGTGCAAAATATGAAAAAACATTGGAAAACCTATCTCATATCCGTACTTATCCCGCTCGGGGTGGGCGGTCTGTCGGCGCTGCTTACACGTGGAAATATGGATATCTACAAGCAAGTGGCAACCCCGCCGCTGTCACCGCCGAGCTGGCTGTTTCCCGTGGTGTGGACCCTGCTGTATATTCTGATGGGAATAAGCTCCGCGCGGGTGTATCTTGACCGCACGGACAACCGCTCACGGCATCACGGGCTCCTGAGCTACGGGGTCAGTTTGTTTATGAACTTTCTCTGGAGCATAATATTCTTCAATATGCGCTCTTTTCTGTTTGCATTCGTGTGGCTGCTGGGGATGCTGTTTTTTATCCTGCGCACCGTGTATTACTACAGCAAGGTGGATAAATCGGCGGCAAAGCTGCAGATACCATATATAATATGGGTCAGCTTCGCGGGGTACCTGACGCTCGGTGTATACCTGCTCAACCGATAAAGCCGCATAGCAGGCTCGCGGGCAGTGAAATTTGAGCTTGCGGCGAAGTTAAGGTGTCGCTTACGTGACGAATCAAAAAAGGCTTCTCCTATGCAGGGGAAGGTGTCTTTTTGCCTACGACAAAAAGACTGATGAGGGGGTCAAACACGTACCTCTTGTCGCTTACTTGTTGCTATCAATAATCTCCGGGTTGTTGCGACCCCGATCCTGTTGCAACTAAGGCTCTGTCATCGTTCGCAAAGCTCACTCGCCAATCGCCAAGTTGCGGCCACTCGCTCAGGTCGCTTCTTCTGCCACCGGCAGCGCTCCCATCGCTCCCCCGCGCGTGACTTTTGGTGTCAAAAGTCACCAAAAACGCAGGGGGCCTGTAAATATGTGACGCAAAGCCCCCTGCACCCCTGCGCGTTCTGCTTCGATGATGCTTGAATGTCAAATAGGCTTGTAGGGGCAATCTTTGAATCGCCCGCCCTAATCAATCCGTCCGCGGGACACCTCTATTCGGCTCCATCCGGGAGGGAGGTGGATTTTGCGTAGCAAAGGACGGCGGGAGAGTGCGT
>JAFQTO010000004.1 GCA_017408985.1 Clostridia bacterium | reverse complement strand
TGTCGGTCGGTCTGTAAGCCGGGTTCTGTCTTAAACGACCATCTATCTGGGCAATGGGTCACCCCACGCCTCAAGCCACCTGTCCGAAGATTGGCCGAGCAAGCCGTATCCCTCGAGTCGGTGTTGCTTCGGATAGAGTTTACAGGACGGGGCAGTTACCTGCTCCGCCGGTGAGCTCTTACCTCACCTTTCCACCCTTACCCCACAAGAGTGAGGCGGTATATCTCTGTTGCACTTGTCCGGAGATTACTCTCGGCTGACGTTATCAGCTACCCTGCTCTGTGAAGCCCGGACTTTCCTCACCCGCTTGCGCGGGCGCGGTCGTTCGGCCGGCCGACAAAAGAATTATAACATAAGTTTACAGTTTTATCAAGCATCCTTACTTGTCAAAAAGTGGTGTTTGTAATATACTAATTATATATATTCATCTGTTTTGGAGGCGTTTTTGATGCTTTGCGATTTTCTCGCTTCGCTTAAAGGTAAAAAGGTCTCGGTAATAGGCGCGGGCGTGTCCAACACCCCGCTTATCCGTATGCTGCATTCACGCTGTGAGCTGTACGTTCACGACAAAAAGAGTGAAAGTCAGTTTGACCCCGGATTTTTAGGTGAGCTTAAAGAACATAAGGTAAAATTAGTACTGGGCGAGGGGTATCTGGACTCGGTTGAGGGCGACGTTATTTTCCGCACGCCCGGCGTGCGCCCCGACGTGCCCGCTCTTGAGGCGGCCAAAGCACGGGGCGCTGCGGTGACATCGGAGATGGACGTATTCTTCTCCCTCTGCCCCTGCCCCATAACCGCCATAACCGGCTCGGACGGCAAGACCACCACCTCCACCATCATTGCAGAGCTGCTGCGCGCTCAAGGGTATGAGGTATTCCTCGGCGGCAACATCGGCGCGCCCCTGCTGCCCCGTCTGGACGAGATGAACCAAAACAGCCGTGTTGTGGTGGAGCTGTCGTCTTTTCAGCTGATGGATATGACTCACTCTCCCCACACGGCGGTAATAACCAACGTAACACCCAACCATCTTGACTGGCACCGTGGTATGGATGAATACACCGATGCAAAATTCAACCTGCTCCGCCATCAGGACTCAAACTGCCGCTGTGTGCTGAACTTTGACGATCTTACCACCCGCAGTTTCGGCGAAAAATGTCAGGGAGCGGTCAGGTATTTTTCGCTGAATACCACTGCAAACGGCTACAGCTTTGACGGCGAGAACATCTGCAAAGACGGCAGACCTCTGCTGCGTGCAGACCGTCTGCGCATACCCGGCAGGCACAATATAGCCAACTTTATGGCGGCGCTGGCGGCAACCGAAGGAGAGGTAAGTATTGACAGCATCATGCAGGTGGCGGATACCTTTACGGGCGTTGAGCACCGCATAGAGTTTACACGGGAGTTGGACGGGGTAAAATACTATAACGACTCCATCGCCAGCAGTCCCACACGCTCGCAGGCGGGACTGATGTGCTTTGACTGTCCCGTAGTGCTTATCGCAGGCGGATATGACAAGAAGATCGCTTTTGACGATTTCGGTGAGCTGGTCTGCGAGAGGGTGGACACTTTGATGCTGTGCGGCGCCACCGCAGACAAGATCGAGGCCGCCGTTCTGGGTGCAAAAAATCCCAAAAAGCCCCGCATATTCAGGTATGACGATCTGCTCTCTACCGTGCAGGCCTGCCGTGAGATCGCGCAGAGCGGTTCGGTAGTGCTGTTCTCCCCTGCCTGTGCAAGCTTTGACCAATTCCCCAACTTTATGGAACGTGGAAAATTCTTCAAGAAGGCTGTAGCCGACCTTAAGTAAAGGAGTGTTGTAATTTTGGAACTTGTAGACAAGATCAAACGGCTGACAAGCGAGTTTGGTGTTTCGGGTGACGAAAAGCGCGTCAGCGCCATTGCCGCAGAGCTGTTACGCGAATACACCGACGAGGTTCAGATCGACGAATTCGGCAACGTGACGGGATTCCTTTCCTGCGGTGTTGAAGGTGCGCCCACTCTTATGCTGGACGCACATATCGATCAGATAGGATTTATCGTTACCGGGATAACCGACGGCGGTTTTCTGCGGTTTATGGCAATCGGCGTCGATCAGCGTATGCTGCCCGGCAGTGAGCTTGCCGTGCTGACCCGTGAGGGGGTTATTCGCGGAGTGGTGGGCACTATCCCCGCAATTATGCAGGATGACCCCACAGCCTCCATTCCCATTGGCGATATGACGGTGGACATCGGTATGACTGCCGAGGAAGCACGCAGGGTGGTGCGCGTGGGTGATTATATGGCGTTTTATAATCCGCCCTTTGAACTGCTGGGTAACAAGCTGTGCTCCAAGGCGCTGGACGACAGAGCCTGCTTCGTATGTATCCTCCACGCTCTTGAGCTTTTGCGCAACAAACAGCTCAAGGTCAACCTGCTGGTCTGCGCCAGCATCAAGGAAGAGCTGGGCGGCCACGGCTCGCTGTACGTAGCTTACAGACACAAGCCTGAGTTTGCCATCGCTATCGACGTGTCCCACGCCAAGACTCAGGACGCACCCGAGGTAGTATGCGAGCTGGGCAAGGGTCCTATAATCGACATCGGCTACAACAGCCGTCCCGAACTGTTCGCACTTGTCAAGAAGGCTGCCGATGACAATAATATACCCTATCAGGTGACACCCTGCCCCGCAGGCAGCGGCACCAATGCGTGGAGCATACAGCTGGCAGGCAAGGGCGTAGGCACATTCGTTATGTCCCTGCCCCTCAAGTATATGCACTCACCCGTTGAGGTACTGCATACGGAGGACGTGAGAAACACGGGCGCGCTTATTGCGGCGTTTGCCCAGGCTTTTGACGGGAGGGTTCAGTTATGATAGAGCTTGTACGCGATCTCAGCACCTTTGACGGCGTACCCGGATTTGAGGGTGACGTGCGTGAATATATAAAAGAGCGGGCGGAAAAGCTGTGTCAGGAGGTTTTCTGCGACACTCAGGGCAATCTGTTCGCATTCAAAAAGGGTGAATATACCCCTGCCCGTCCCATTATGCTGACTGCCCATATGGACGAGGTGGGTTTTCTCGTCAAGAGCATTACCGAGGACGGTATGCTCAGGATAGTTGCTTCGGGCTCGGTTGACCCCCGCGTGCTTATCGGCAGGAAGATGAAGGTGGGCAAGAGCAAAATTGCCGGCGTTATCTCCCTTAAGGCTATCCATCTGACCAAGCCCGACGAGCGCAAAAAGGCTCCCGAGCTTAAATCGCTGTACATCGATATCGGTGCAGACAGCAAGGACGAGGCGCTCAAGTACGTATCGGTGGGCGATACCGCCGTATTCGACAGCGAGTTTGCTCTTATAGGCAGCGACTGCATCAAGGGCAAGGCTCTTGACGACCGCATCGGCTGTGCCGTTCTGCTCAAGCTGATGGAGCAGGATATCAAGTACGACGCATGGTTCGTGTTCACCGCCGCCGAGGAGATAGGCGCAAGAGGTGCTATCAATGCCGTTCAGCGCATCGACCCCGGTTTTATTGCCGCAGTCGATAGCACGGGTGCAGGCGACACCGCCGACACGCCCGTTCATCTGCGCTCCTGCGCTATGCGCGATGGCGCGGTCATATCCCTCATTGACCGCGGCACAGTGTTTGACCGAGCCCTGCGTGAAAAGGTCACCGCCGCTCTGGACAGACGGTGCATCCGTTGGCAGTACCGCACGAGATCTGAGGGCGCTACCGACGCTATGGCTCACGTTTACGGCACAGGCGCAAAGGTGTTCGGTCTCAGCACCCCCGTCAGATATATCCATTGTGCCTGCTCGGTGGCATATCTCCCCGATATTGACGCCGTACTCAAAGCGGCAGGCGTATTCATAGAGGAAGCAGGTGATATGAATGCTTGATATATTCAATCTGCATAACGAACTTATAAAGGCTGCCTGCACGTCGGGCAACGAAAACGGCATCGCAAGGGTCATTGCATCATATGCCCGCTTACTGTGCGACGAGGTCACCACAGACGTATTAGGCAATCTTATCTGCCACAAAAAAGGCCGCGGCAAGCGTATTATGTGCGCCGCCCATATGGATGCCATCGGGCTGATGGTCAGATATATCGACGAGCAGGGATTTGTGCGCGTATATCCCATCGGCGGCCACTACCCCTACGAGCTTCTCAACACACGTGTCCGTGCCAAAACGGTAAGCGGCATAGTCAGGCTGTCCAAGGCATCCGCGAATATGGGCAAGACCGGAAAAGAGATAGGCTACGACGATATCTACGTGGATATCGGTGCCGCAAACAAGGCTGAGGCACAGAAACACCTGAACATCGGCGACACCCTGCTGTTTGAGGGTCAGGCAAGAAAGCTGGGCTCTGCCCGTGTTATGGCACCCTACGCCGACGATCTTATCGGCTGTGTTATGCTTCTGTGCGCACTTGAGCAGGCACAAAAGAGCCAGAATGACGTCTGGGCGGTATTCACCGTTCAGGAGGAACTGGGCTGCCGCGGTGCGAAGACTTCGGCATACGCCATTGACCCCGACATAGCCGTTGCCGTAGACGTTACCACCGCAGGCGACTGTCCCTCGGAGAACGAGCGGTACAACCCCCTTGAGTTGGGTGCAGGCCCTGCGCTCAAGATAGTGGACTCCACCGTCTACTGCTCTCAGGGCGTAAATACGTTGCTTGAGAAGATCGCCCAGGCGGAAGGTATACCCGTGCAGAAGGAGATCCTTCGCGGCGGAGGTACGGACACGGGCGAGATCATTCTCAGCCGTGACGGCGTTGCATCCACCTGCATCTCGGTAGTCACGCGCAATATCCATATGCCCGTTGAGATCTACGATACAGACGACATCCGTCACGGTGCCCGTCTGCTGGCGGCTCTGCTGCGCGCAAAGTTCTGAGGAGGCGAAAAATATGCTGAATATATTCGAACTGCAAAAAGAGTTGGTCGCTGCCGCTCTGCCCTCGGGACTTGAAACCCGTCAGGCCGAGGTCATCAAAAAGCACGCATCCCGTTACTGCGATGAAGTATATACCGATGCCGTGGGTAATCTCATCTGCCATATAAAAGGCCCCGGCAAGAAGCTGATGCTGGTCGCCCATATGGACGTTATAGGTTTTATGGTAAATTATATCGACGAGCGCGGATTTGTGCGGTTCGTACCCGTGGGCGGTGTGCGCCCCGCGCTGAGCGTTGGCTGTCCCGTGGTCTTTGAAAACGGTGTTTACGGCTGTGTTCAGCCCGACGAGAAGGCAAAGATAGGCACTGCCTCCCTTAATAAGGCAGAGATGCACAATATGTATATCGACATCGGTGCAAAGGACAAAACTGAAGCCGAAAAACTGGTATCGGTGGGTATGTGCGCCACCTTCTGCGCTCAGCCTATGCTTGTTGCAGGTGGCAATATGATGACACCCTACGCCGACAATCTGACAAGCTGTGCCGCACTGCTCAGCGCCATGAGTGATATAAGATACCCCGTAAACGACCTGTACTGCGTATTTTCGGTGCAGGAGGAGGTAGGCTGCCGCGGTGCAAAAATGGCGGCAAACGCCATTAAGCCCTATATGGGTATCGCTGTTGACCTGACCCTTACGGGCGACTCCCCCGCCGAGCTTGACAAGGAGCGTATGGCCGTCAAGCTTGGTGCAGGTCCTGCCGTCAAGATCCGTGACAGCTCGGCTATCTGCGACAAGCCTGTCGTAGAGCATCTGCGTGCCTGCGCCGAGAGGGAGGGCATCGCGTATCAGGACGAAGTGCTGCTTGCCGGCGGTACGGACACAAGCGCTATGCAGCGCTCCTACGAGGGCGTACTGTCAGGCTGTGTATCCATTCCCGGCCGCAACATCCATTCCCCCGGCGAGATCATCAATCTGAGCGATGCAGAAAACGCGGCAAAGCTGCTTATGCACGCCGCAATGACGGAGATATAAAAGATGGACTATTTTGCTCTTGCTGCTGCCGCCGAAAAAAAGGCGGCGGCACAGTTTGAACACATTGACCGCATCGCATTCAAAAACACCGAGAAGGTGCTGGACGCCTTTTCCGAATACCGTGTGTCCGACTCGATGTTTGCAGGCACGACGGGTTACGGCTACGACGATATGGGCAGAGACACTCTGGAAAAGATCTACGCCAGAGTATTCGGTGCAGATGCGGCGCTGGTGCGGCTCAACATCGTCAACGGCTCGCACGCCATCGCCTGCGCTATGCTGTCCTGCCTCAGCTGCGGCGACACCCTGCTGAGCGTGACGGGTGCGCCCTACGACACCCTGCAGACACTTATCGGTCTCAGAGGCAAGATAGGCGGTACCTTCCCCGAATACGGCATCGGCTACAAGCAGGTAGACCTCAAAGACGGCGAGCCCGACCTCCCCGCCATTATCGAAAACGCAAAGGTCGCTTCGGCGGTGTTTATTCAGCGCTCCCGCGGCTACGGCATCCGCCGTACTCTCTCCTGCCGTGAGATAGGCGAGATAGTGGCGGCTGTGCGCTCGGTCAACCCTACCGCTCCCGTTATCGTGGACAACTGCTACGGTGAATTCTGCGAGGAGCAGGAGCCTCTGGCGTATGGCGCTGACCTCATCTGCGGCTCACTTATCAAAAACCCCGGCGGCGGACTTGCCCCCTCGGGCGGTTACGTTGCGGGCAGAGCCGATCTGGTGGAAAAAGCCGCTTTCAGGCTGACTCTGCCCGGTATAGGCGGCGAGTGCGGTGCCACATTCGGGCAGAACAGACTGCTGTTTCAGGGATTCTTCCTGGCTCCCCACACCACCGCTCAGGCGCTCAAGACGGCTGTATTCTGCGCCGCCGTTATGGAGGAACTGGGTTATGACGTATCACCCACGTCCTCCGAAATACGGCACGATATAATCCAGACCATCAATTTCCGTGCCCCCGAGCCCCTGCTGGCATTCTGCCGCGGTGTGCAGGAGGGTGCGCCCGTTGACAGCTTTGCCACCCCCGAGCCCTGGCCTATGCCCGGGTACGACTGTCCCGTGGTCATGGCGGCAGGCGCGTTTATTCAGGGCTCGTCCATTGAGCTGTCCTGCGATGCGCCTATGCGCGAGCCTTATACCGCTTATATGCAGGGCGGTCTTACCTATGAGTCGGGCAAACTGGGCATCCTCAAGGCGGTCAAGCGTCTGCAGGAGCTGAAATAATGGTAGTATTGGGTATAGACCCCGGCTATGCGATAGTCGGCTACGGCGCTGTGGAGTCTCAGCGGGGCAATTACCGTATGCTCACCTACGGCGCTATCACCACACCTGCCCACAAGCCTATGGAGCGCAGGCTTCACGAGATATACAACGATATGCGCACCCTGCTTGACACCGTAAAACCCGATGCGGTGGCTATTGAGGAGCTGTTTTTCAATACCAACATCACCACGGGTATTCAGGTCGCTCAGGCGCGGGGCGTTATTCTCCTTGCCTGCGCTGAGCGGGGCGTGTCCATCTTTGAGTACACCCCTCTGCAGGTCAAGCAGGCGGTGGTAGGCTACGGCAGAGCCGAAAAGCATCAGGTCATGGAAATGACCCGAATGATGCTCAAGCTTGAAAAGATGCCCAAGCCCGACGATGCCGCCGACGCACTTGGCATAGCTCTGTGTCACGCGCAGGCGGCAGGCAGTCTGCTCCACGGACTCAAGTAAACCTATTAATATAACAGTACCCTCTGCGGATGCTCTCCGCAGGGGGTACTGTTATATTCTGCTCGGATTATTTGTAGTACATATACAAATTGCACTTGATCATACCGTTGTAGAGCTTGCGGCGCTTGTCAGCCACCTTGCCGAATACGCCCTCAAAATCCTCGTCAGCCGAGATGATATACTTTTTGAGCTCGCTGCCGCTGAGTGCTTCGCCGAACTTTGCGCACAGCATTCTTGCCTGCTTGAGGTCAAGCATACGCACTCCATAGGGAGGATCGCACATAAGCACGCCTTTTTTGCTCTGCCAGTCGGTGGTCAGAGCGTTGGCTTTTTGCACGTTGATGCAGTCAAGTACCCCTGCGCGACGGGCATTTTCCCGTGTCAGCTCAACTGCGGCAGGGTCGTTGTCGCTTGCAAAGATGGGCAGCATTTCGCATTTTGCCTTTGCCTGTGCCGCCTGCTTCTCCCACGCAAAGGCTTTTGCCCAGCTGCCGCTCCATGCGCTTGCATCAAACTCACGCTTAAGGCCGGGAGCGATGCCCAAAGCGGCAGTCGCCGCCTCGATGGCGATAGTACCGCTGCCGCACATAGGGTCAAAAAAATCCTCCCTGCCCCTGTACCGCGCTATCTTGACCATACTTGCCGCCAGCGTTTCGCGCAGGCTTGCCTCGCTCTGCTCAAGCTTGTAGCCCCGCTTGTACAAAGGCGCACCCGAGGTATCCAGATACAAAGTCGCCATATCCTTCATAATAGCGAACTGTATCTGATGCTTACTGCCCGTTTCGGGAAGCTCGGTGCAGTTATACTTGTCACGCAGGCGCTCGACCACGGCTTTTTTGATTATGCTCTGGCAGGCGGGCACGCTTTTGAGCTGTGAGTTGAGGCTGTAGCCCTTGACGGGAAAGGCGTCCGTGCTTCCGATAAAATTCTCCCAGGGCAGAGCCTTGACGCTCTCAAACAGAGCCTCAAATGAATGGGCAGAGAACCAGCCCAGTCTGATAAGCACGCGCTCACCGCAGCGCAGGGTGATATTGGCTCTTGCGCAGTCGCTCAAGTCGCCCTCGAAGCTGACGCTGCCGTTTTCGGCATTGACGCCCTCAAAGCCGCCGAATCTGAGCTCGTCCGCTACCAAGCCTTCTGTGCCCATTATGCAGGGTACTGTAAATATCATATCAGTATCTCCGTTTTGTTAAAGAATCGGGGCGGTCTGTAAGACCGCCCCTTTATAATATATTATATTTTACTTTTTTGCAATAAGTAATCCGTAGCCGCCGTTGTTTCTTGCATAAACTACGCAGGGTGCGCCGTTCTTCTCGCTGTTGATAAAGAAGAAGAAGGTGTGACCCAAAAGATTCATCTGCAGAATAGCGTCCTCGATAGTCATGGGCTTTACATCAAGGAACTTTTCGCGGACGATCTCAAAAGACTCGTCGCTGTAGTCGGTCATCGCGCCCATTGCTTTGACAAATGACTCCTGACGAAGTCTCTTGGAAAGCTTGGTCTTGTTCTTCTGGATCTGCTTGTCTATGGAGGCTATGGCGCCGTCTATGGATGCGTACATATTGCCCGTGCGCTCCTGGGCGCGGAAATAAAGTCCCTGCGTATGCATTGTTATCTCAGCGGTGTGCATACCCCTCTCGTGTGAGAAGGTGATCTGTACCGAAACTTCCCCGTCGAAGTAAGGGGCGAGTTTCGAGCACTTCTTCTCCGCGTATTCGCGTACCATACCCGAGCTGTCCATCTTGCGGTCTGTGAAGGTGATATTCATAGTGTGCACTCCTTTCGGGACTGTATATTGTGGTTCCGTATTTTTACTATACCACAGATTGCCCAAAAAATAAAGAGAAAAATTAAAAAGTTTACGCAATTTTCAACAATTTTCGCGCGTGCGGCGCGGTATACTTACTTGCGAAAGGATCCTCCTTTCGGCAAGGCGCAGGGGCGACACCCCAATGCTTTGCACCGTTCATATCTTTATCCCCACAACCCAAGCTCAGGCGTCTGTCGAAATCTGAAACGGCAGACGCCACTTTTTTTGTCGGGAGATCTGTGGTATAATAGTACAAAACCTACAGAAAGGGCGACAGATATGAAGGTTCTCATTATAAACGGCAGTCCCCGACCCGACGGGAACACCACCCTGGCAGTAAACGAGCTGGAAAATACCCTCCGTGAAAACGGCATCGACACCTGCGTTATGCAGATAGGTACACAGCCGGTCAGCGGCTGTATCGCCTGCCTGAGATGCAAGGAAACGGGAAAATGCGTGTTTGACGATATTGTCAACGATATAGCACGGGAGTTTGAGCGGTGCGACGGACTGGTGGTTGCCTCCCCCGTCTACTACGCATCGGCAAACGGCACCCTTATCTCTCTGCTGGACAGACTGTTCTACAGCACAAAATTCGACAAGCGGATGAAGGTCGGCGCAAGCGTGGCGGTGGCGCGCAGAGGCGGCTGCTCCGCGACCTTTGATATGCTGAACAAGTATTTTACCATCTCAGGTATGCCCGTAGCGTCCAGCCAATACTGGAACAGCGTACACGGCAGGGCTCCCGGCGAGGCGCAGGAGGACGGCGAGGGTCTGCAGACCATGCGCACACTGGCAAACAATATGGCTTTTCTCATCAAGAGCATCGCGCTGGGAAAAGAAAAATTCGGCCTGCCACAAAAGGAAAAGCCCATCTCCACGCATTTTGTGCGCTGAGAGGGCAAATACAGACAACAAACCCCGTCGGAGCGTATCCGACGGGGTTATTGTTTTACTCATCCGTGATAGAGTTTTTTGGTCTGGTATTTGGGCTCGCTGGTCAGGTTGATGCCTAATTTGCGGTATATTTCGGCATCCACCTGAGTGAGGATCACCGTACTGTGAGCTTCACAGCCGCGAAGCTGGCTGAGTGCGTCACAACCGCGTCGGGCAGGCTCGCTGAGTGATGCGCTGACGGTGAGTGCCAGCAGTACCTCGTCCGAATGCAGGCGGGGGTTATGGTTGCCCAGGATGTTGGTCTTGAGCTTCTGGATAGGCTCGATAACGCTGGGTGCTATAAGGTGCACGTCCTTTGCCGTACCCGAAATAGTCTTGACTGCGTTGAGCAGGGCTGCCGCCGAGGGACCGAGAAGGTCACTGGTCTTGCCCGTGATTATCCGTCCGTCGGGAAGCTCTATGGCTACCGCGGGCTTGCCCGTTTCTTCCTCACGCTTGATGGCGGCTTCTACCACCTTGCGGTCGGAGACAGAGATACCCGCCTGCTTCATAATAAGCTCGATCTTCTGCACGGTGTCGCCGTCCGACTTGCCCATACGCACGTCGCACTTGGCGCTGTAGTATCTCCTGACGATCTCCATACGGGAGGCATCTGCGCAAACTTCATCGTCGCTGATGGCAAATCCGACCATATTGACGCCCATATCGGTAGGAGATTTATACAGACAGGAGCCCGAAATACGCTCGAAAATAGCGCTGAGCACGGGAAAAACCTCTACGTCGCGGTTGTAATTGACGGTGGTCTTGCCGTAAGCCTCAAGATGATAGGGGTCGATCATATTGACGTCGTTGAGGTCGGCTGTAGCCGCCTCGTATGCCAGATTGACGGGGTGCTTGAGGGGCAGATTCCACACGGGGAAGGTCTCAAACTTGGCGTAGCCTGCTTTGATGCCGCGCAGGTCCTCGTGATACAGCTGACTGAGGCATGTTGCCATCTTGCCGCTGCCGGGGCCGGGGGCGGTGACCACGACAAGAGGACGGGAGGTCTCGATGTATTCATTCTTGCCAAAGCCCTCGGGGCTGACGATCTTCTGAACGTTGTAGGGGTAGCCCTCTATGGGGTAATGTACGTAGACTTTGATGCCCAGACGTTCAAGCTTCTGCTTGAATGCAATAGCAGAGGATTGACCGTTGAACTGAGAGATGACCACGCTGCCGACAAACAGTCCGATACCGCGGAAAGCGTCGATAAGGCGCAGTACGTCGGCATCATAGGTGATGCCGAGGTCACCGCGGGTCTTGTTCTTTTCGATATCGCCCGAGTTGATGACCACGATTATCTCGGCTTTGTCAGCCATATTCTTGAGCATCTGCACCTTGGTGTCAGGCTTAAAGCCCGGAAGGACGCGGGATGCGTGGTAATCGTCAAAAAGCTTGCCGCCAAACTCCAGATAGAGCTTGCCGCCAAACCTGCCTATTGCCCGATTGATGCTCTCGGTCTGCTTCTCTATGTACAATTGATTATTGAACCCAGTTTTGCCCATCATTCTACCTCCGTTCATACAATGTTCATTTTAACACATTTGAAGGCTCATTTCAAGCCAAAAACCGCCCAAAAGGGCGGTTTTTGGATGTATGGTACGTGTTATCGGAATATCATAGAGGGACGCAGTACACAAAAGGCGGTTTTGCCCAATATACTGCTCATCATTGAGGCGGCTTTTTCGGCATTCATTATTTTGGCGCCCGAGGAAGTCATATACAGCAGCTCGGCACCCTCCAAAACCAGATAGATACTGCAGCTTGAGCCGTCCGACTTATCTGCAACAAACAGAATATCGCCCGTCGTGAGCATAGAGGGCTTGAGCATCTGTATTCGGTCACGCTGATAGGGTGAATTGTCAACGTACCAGCCGCCGTACAAAGAGGGCACTATAATAGCTTCCGCCGTCAGGTCAAGATAACCGCTGACACGGCTCTGTGTAAACAGCTTGCCAAACAGCGCCTTTTCGTTGGTAAGCGAGGGGCTGTCTCCTGCCACACTGCTGTAGAGTCCATTGATTATCTGGCACATGGTGGACTTTGAGCCTTCCATTTTGCGGGCGGCTTGATCCAGAGCCGTCCTCTCTGCGCCCGTCAGAGTGTTGGCTATCAGCACGTCGGCACAGTACAGCTTAACGCCGTTGACCGTGGCAGAAGGCGCGCTGACCGTCTGTCCCCTGCCCAGCTCTGCGCTGAGAGTGACTGTAAAACTGCCCTCCCATATCTCGCCCGGCTGCAAAACGGCGTTCCATGAAAGTGTCCTGCCGTTTACCGAGTCGCCGCCGCTGAGGTAGCTTGTGCCGTCGGCAAGCTGTACAGTGACCGATACGGTCTGCTTTTCGCTGCCTGCGTTCTCCACCGAGACGGTATAGCTGACCGTGTCACCGGGGTTTGCACTCTTGCCCTGAGTATGACTCGTAAGCAGCTGTGCTACGATGCCGTCCATACTGTTCATACGGTCAAGGGTCTGCTGAGGAATGGGCACGTTGATGATATCGAGAGGTCTCAGCACGGCAAATCTGCCGCTCTTGGGCAGGTATCGGCTGGACGAGGGGTTAAAATAGGTGCTCTCAAGATCGCCGTAGCGGATACTGCCGTTCTTTTCAAGAACTTCGCCCGTGCCGTAATTGTAATTACTGCCCGTACTGTGTACGTACTGACCGTTGCCGATATACATAATAATATGTCCGTTGCTCTCGTCGGGCAGACGGGTCACGAGCAGGTCACCCGGCACCAGCAGGTCCTCGACCTTTTGCACGAGGGCGGCTTTTTCACCCTCGGTCTCGTTGCCCGTAACGTCGTAGTAGAACACGGTCATATCCTTGCGTTCAATAAAGTCGCCCGTATACCAGGACACGATATCGTAATCAAAGGTCGCCCAGAACAGACTGTTGATAAAGGCGGCACAGTTGGTATACACGGTGTTCTGCTGGGTGGCAAGCTCGGGAGGCTGTACACCTCTGCGGGCGCGGTAGACCGCCGACAGACGGCTATCCCGCTTGACCAGCCGTGTATCGTCATACTGTACCCAGCTGCTCCGTCTGACGTACGCATCTGCCGTGGCTATAAGCGCCTTGGCACCATTGGAATAATACTCGTCACCGTTAAAAATATCCGTTGTGGCGCTTGAGTCAAGACCCAGCACGAATTTGGCGGCAAGCTTCTGCATATTCAGCGCGGTTATCTTTGACACGGTACAGTCGGCATCGCTGAGACTGACACCGAAGCCTGCAATACCTACGGGAGAACGGTCGAACATAGCCGCATAGATGCCGCAGGCGGCAAGGTAGCTGCCCCTGACGTTGGCGCGGTTGCCCGTGTTCTGTTTGCCCGTGTCACCGTTGTCTGCACGGAAAAGATCGGTCTTGACCGTTTCGGCATCACCGTAGCTCTCAAACAGCGAACCTATGGACACTACCTCTACGTTGGCGGCATATCCTCCTGCCACAATGGCGTTTTTGATACGCTCGGCTTCGGCATTGATATACCTGACGTGAGTTTTGTGGTCTGTGATGCCGACGTTTGAGAAATCACCGAAGGTGTACTGGTGGCCGTAGGGCGCAACAAGCAGTATCTTGACGTTGGGGTTCTTATCATAAGCCAGCTTGGCTATCTTGCAGGCGGAGACGGTATTCTGTTCCAGATAGCTCAAGCTGTTTATGGACATATCTCTGCCCGTCTGCAGGATAAGACAATCGAGGGCCGTAGTCTCCAGCAGGGTCTTGAGCCTCTGGGGCGCGTTGCCCGATGCAAATGTAAAGTCGGTCATACTGCTGCGGGCGTCTTTGGCAAACATTTCCCACAGATTATAAGTGGTGTAGCTGTTCTCGTGGAGGAGATAGACACTTGTCATAGAGACGGTGGTCTCCCGGCCTTTTTCTATAAGGTCCTTGAGGGTCTGTGCCATATTGAAGGAGCCCATCATCTGACCGCCGAATATAAACACGTCCAGCACGCCATCGTCGCAGGAGACGGGGGCGGTGGAGTCGGGCACTATCTGCACGTTGGGGTCGGGAACATCATCGGGGTCGGGGGTATCGGCAGGAGTGTCAGAGGCGGTTTGGGTGATCACCTCTATCTCCACCGCGGGCGACACCGTGCGGGAGCTTAAACCGCTCATATTGTCCACACAGCCGACAACGCAATAGACGTAATAACGGATTCCTGCCTCGTGATCGGTAGGCAGGCTCAGCGACGAAGTATCGGTGGCGGTATAGAAGCTTCCGCCCGTACAGTCGCCGTCGGTATCTACGTACCACTCAAAGGTATAGGTGCAATTGGACTGCTCCTTGAGGGTGAATTTGAGCACGCCGCCAAACTCCTCGTCGATCCTGACTTTTGTGGGGATCTCGTCGATCTCGGGAGGCGTGACGAGCAGCTCATCCCAGGAGGCCGTTACCGTAAGATCGGCAGTAACGGGCGCGTTTCGGTCAAAGGGTTTGCCGTCACATAGCCAACCCGAAAAAACGTACCCCGAACGGACGGGATCGGAGGGTGTCTGTACCCCCTCCCCTGCCGATACCTGATAAACAACGGCGGCTTCACCGTTGCACAGTTCAAAGGTGACCGTAAACACCGCAGGGTCTGAAGGCTCGGGCGTGTTATCCCCGCTCTTATCGGAGGGGTCAGGGTCTGTTGTCTGACCGTTTGAATCATTGTCTGTGTTATGACTGTTGTCGGTCTGCCCCATCGGCGGCTGTGAAGGAGCGCTGCCGTCGCCGCCTGCGCACGAGGACGCAAAAACAAGGATCAGGCATACGGATAGTACGGCGAGTTTTTTGATAATATTCGGCATAGGCGTCCTCCTGGGGTTTGGTATTCTGTATTTATAATAGCACAGTTAATTTATTATTACAATAAATTAACAAACAAAAAGGCTGCCGCAGAATGTAAATTCTGCGGCAGCGGGATATAGATCTGTTTGACTGGCAGTAATGAAGATCAGTCGAGGATAGCCATAACTGCGGCGTTCTGGATGGCTGCTGCTTCGTCGGCGGTGATGCCGTCGGGTACGTAGACAGCCGTTGCGGGACTTGCCTGGAATATCTCTGCATAGATAGCGCAGGCTGCCAGATACTCACCCTTGAGCGAGAGGCTGTCGGCTACGCTGTTGGTGTAGGGATTGACGCCCTGTGCCAGACAGGCTTCAACGGCGTTGGCGTAGCTGATGACCGTTTCGGTCTCGCCTGCCAGAGCCTTGGTCTTTGCCTCAATAAGGTCAGCGTAATCGGTTCTCGTTGCGATGCCGTTATTGTTGACCTGATCGCGGAAATACTGTCCTACGGTGTTCTGTCTTGCCGCGGGAGCAAGGATCATGACCTTGGCATTCTTGTTGTTCTGCAGAGCCAGCTCGCGGATAGCATTTACTGCCGCTGCCTGAGCATTGGCGGCTTCGGTATCGTACAGCACGTTGTCCTTGCCGGCTTCGACTATGATGTAGTCATACTCCATACCGCCGTACATAAGCTGAATGCTCAGCGCGTTGTCTGCGGCGATCTGCTCAACGGTACCTGCCTTGGTCAGAGCAACAACGTTGAGCTCCTTGCCGGTCTCTTTTGCGATAGCTTTGAGCATATCGGCAACGTCATTCTCGCAGATGTTTGCGCCTGCCAGCAGGACGTTGATCTCGGTGCGCTCTTTGTAGCTGTCGGTTACCTGAGCGGGGGTGACGTTATCCAGATCAAGAACGACCTCTGCGGCGATAGCCTGAAGCTTTGCGCCCACGGTGGGCTTGACGGAATAGTTGTCACTCTCAAAGCGGAGGATGCCAACGGGGCTCTTGCCGGTGATTGCAGTGTACATACAGCAGGCTATAAGATAGCTGCCTTCGTTGCTTGCCAGGTCGGAGCCTGCGTTTACGTAGGGATTGATGTCAGTCTTACTGAGACATCTCTCGAATGCGTTGGCAAGGCTCATAACTGTTGCATCAAAGGTGACGGAGGGGAGAAGGTTCTCTTTGATGAACTTGTTGATAGCGTCGGAGTGCTGTGCGCGGTTGGTGACGCCGATCTTTGCAAATTCCTTGTAGTAGCTGGTGCTCATATCCTGGCGGCCAAACATAACGTCCACAACGACCTTGACGTTGGGGTTGTATGCCTTTGCCAGATCTGCGATACCCTTCATAGCTCTGATATCGGAGGCACCGGTGGAGGAGGTGTTGACCAGAGCGTAGTCACGGCCTGCCTGCAGGACGATAACGTCGACCTTGCCGTCCTCAAGCTGTGCGCGGACCTTGCTGTAGTTTTCGCCGGTAAGACCGGTCTCCCAGATATTCCATGCGCCGTTGCCGATAACCGTTCTGATCTCTGCGTCATAGCCGCCCTTTTCAAGCAGCTCGCTGAGATATTCAACGGAGTCGAAGCTGTAGGAGCTGCTGGAGTAGCTCATAGACAGAGAGCCTACAAGCAGAACGGTCAGCTCGGTGTCATTGTATTCCTTGGCGTTGGGCTCGACCCAATATGCGGGACGGGTGGCTTCCTTCTCGGTCAGCCACTTTGCGTGAAGAACGGCGCCGCCGTAAGGCATAACAGCGTTCTCGAAGGAGAACTCATTGTTGAAGCCGAAGTCGGTGTACCAGCCCCGGAAAACGTAGCCGGCCTTTACGGGAGCTTCGGGAGCGGTGAGGGCGGTGCCCATCTCTGCGGTGATGGCTTCGATCTCGCCTGCGCCGTCGGTATCAAAGGAAACGGTAAAGGTAGTGCTTGCCTCGACCTCAATGTTGAGGACGAACTTGGTTGCCAGCTTCTGCATAGCCATAGCCGTCTCAACGTCGACGGTGGCATCAACGCCTACTGCGTTGGAGCCCAGGCAGCCAACGCCTACGGGGCTCTCATCAAACATTGCGGCGTAGATAGCGCATGCGGTCAGGTAGCTGCCCTGCTCATTGGCGCGGTTACCGACGTTCTTTCTGGTAGCGTCGTCGTCGGGAGTGCGGAACAGGTCGGTCTTGATGACGTTTGCGTCGTCGGAATATGCTTCAAACAGAGAAGCTATGGAGACCATCTCTACGTTGTCGGTAACCTTTTCCTTGATCATTGCGACCATTGCCTCTGCCTCTGCATTGATCAGAGCGGTATGGGTGGTATGGTCGGTAACGGTGACGTTTGTAAAGTCATTGTAAGTTGCCTGATGTCCGTAGGGAGCAACGATGATGACCTGAACGTTGGGGTTCTTCTCATAAGCCAGCTTGGCGAGCTTGTATGCGGAGAGGATGTTGTTGGTTTTGCTGGACTCGCTGTTGATAGAGTTATCTCTGCCCGACTGGATAACGATATAGTCAAACTTGATGGATGCAAAACCGTTCTTGGTGTCGGTGCTGCTAATAGTCATATCGGTCTCGGAGGCGCGTGCAGAGGATGCGAACAGCTCATACATATTGTAGGTGGTCCAGGTGGTTGCGTGGGTGGGGATAGCCTTGACCAGATTGACGGGCTTGCCCTGACCTGCCTGGATCATCTGAACCAGAGTCTCGGTCATATTGTAGGAGCCCATTGTCATACCGCCGAATACGTACATATTGACGGCGCCCTCAACGGTCTTGTCCTCGACCTCCTGAGGCTTTTCGGGTGTGGGGTCTATGGGCTTGGGCTGGGCGTTGCCGCCGCCTACCACCTTGGCAGCCAGAGCCTGAAGCTCGGCTGCGGTGGCTGCGTCAATATTGCCGTCCCAGAGGATCTCGCCGGTGGAGCTGGAGATGCTCTGAGTGCCCAGAGTGGTCAGACCGACGGGGCTGTTGCCTGTGATAGCGGTGTACAGACCGCAGGCTGCAAGGTATGCACCCTTGGGATTTGCACGGTTACCGACGTTCTTTCTGCCGGTCTCGCTGTCGGGAGTACGGAAGAGGTCGGTCTTGATGGTATTTGCATCGTCGGAATATGCCTCAAACAGACTGCCCATAGAAACGATCTCAACGTTCTTTGCATAGCCCTGACTGAGGATGTAGCCTGCTACCGAAGCAGCTTCCTGATCGATGTACTTGACGTGGGTCTCGTGGTTGGTGATAACGGGGTTGGAGAAGTCACCGAAGGTTGCCTGATGTCCGTAGGGAGCAACGATGATGATCTTGACGTTGGGGTTCTTCTGAGCTGCCAGCTTGGCGATCTTTGCTGCGGCATACTCGGTCTTGCCGTCGGAGGAGCTGCCCTCTACCAGAGAGAAGTCTCTGCCGGTCTGGAGGATAACGTAGTCAAACTTGACTTCCTTGAGCATCTTCTCGACCTTCTGGCTGGTTGCGCTGCCGCCAAAGGTCATATCCGTAGGAGAGTTCTGTGCGGAGGATGCGAACAGCTCCCACATATTCCATGTGGTGCTGGTGGTGTTGTGGCCCAGATATGCGTCAACGTGCATAACGACGTCCTTGCCCGTGCCCTCTTCCAGCATAGACTTTGTGGTGCTCATCATACCGAAGGAGCCCATAGCCTGACCGCCGAATACGAACAGATCAATGGTGCCGTCGTCCTCGGTATCATCGGGCTCTGCGGGCTGCTGAGGCTCGTCATCGGAGGGAAGGGTGACCTTCTCGTCGGGTTTTGCGGTGGGCACCTTGCCGTTAAGTACGTAATCGGCTGCCAGCTGCTGCATTGCTGCTGCGGTGGCTGCGTCAACGGTACACTCGATGTAGACAGAACCGTCGCTGTTCAGGACGTTAGCGCCCAGAGTGGTCAGACCGACGGGGCTCTTGTCGAACATTGCGGCGTAGATACCTGCTGCCGCAAGGTAACTGCCCTTTGCGGTTGCGCGGTTACCGATGTTTGCACGGGTGGTGGAGGTGTTGGGTTCGCGGAACAGATCGGTGTAGATATCAACAGCATTGTCGCTGTAGCACTCAAACAGACTGCCGACCGAGATGATCTCTACGTTCTTGATGCCGTCCGACTTGAGAGCATCGTACGCACGAACTGCTTCGTACTCGATGTACTTGACGTGTTTTGCGTGGTTGTCAAGACCTACGCTCTTGAAGTCGTCCCAGGCAATGGTGTGACCGTAGGGAGCGACCAGCATGATCTTGACGTCGGGGTTTTTCTCAGCAGCCAGCTTGGCTATCTTGCGGACTGCGTTGACGTTGTAGTTGTAGGAAGAATTGACCTCCATCAGGGAGAAGTCTCTGCCCATCTGGATAAGGAGCACGTCGTAGGTGTTGTTGGTCAGCTCGTTCTCAACACGCTTGCAGGCGTTGGAGGTACCGAACTTAATCTCGTCTGCCTTGCTGCGTACGGTGCTGTCAAACAGCTCGTACAGGTTCCAGGTGGTGTTCTCGTTGTAGTGACCCAGATAGGAGTCGATGTCGGCGTCTACCTGCTTGCCCGTACCCTCCTCAATCATCTCCATAAGGGTATTGATCATATTGTAAGAGCCGTACATCTGACCGCCGAAGCTCCAAACCCTGATAGTGTCGCCGGAAGTGGACACGGGGTCGGTGTCATCGGTAGGAAGTGTGTAGGTGGGAGCGGGGGTCTTGTCTGTGGGCTTCTCAGCCACGATGCCGTCCTTGTTTGCCCACGCACCGTAGATGGTGGTGTTGCCAAGAGGCATCTTGTCGAACATAAAGCTGAAGCGGGTGGTAAAGTCGGGATCGTAGAACCAGCCTGCAAACAGCAGATCGCCGTTGGTGGGGTCTGCGGGAGCTTCGATAACCGAGCCCGCCTCGGCTGTGATGGAAGCAACTGCGCTGCCGCCGTTGGTGTAGAAGTTAAGGGTGGACTGGGTGGAAACGGTGCCCTCGTACTCGGTGCCGAATACGGTCTTGTGTGCCGTCTTCTGGAGCTTGAGGAGCAGTGCGCCGTCGGTGACGACACCGGGAGCGGTGGTGCTGCCTGCGTAGCCGCTGTAGGTCATGCCAACGGGGCTCTTGTCATAGATGGTAGCGTACAGGGTTGCTGCTGCCAGATATGCGCCTGCCTCGCTTGCACGGTTACCGGTATTTGCGCGGGTTGCGATAACGTTCTTCTTCTGATACAGATCGTTGGTGATATCGTCGGGATTGTCGCTGTAGTTGAGGAATGCGTCGGAAACGTAAGCGATCTCGACCTGAGAAGCAGGCAGATAACCACCGTTGACGATGGCGTCTCTCATTGCCTCTGCCTCAGAGTTGATGAAGGGAACGTGCTGTTCAAGATTGCTGATGGTATAGAAATCGGAGAAGTTTGCGTTGTGTCCGTAAGGAGCGTAGATGATAAACTTGACGTCGGGGTTCATCTTGGCTGCAAGGATAGCTACCTTGGTTGCCGAAATGATATTGTTGGTTCTGGAGTTGTCATTCTCCATAGTGAAGTCACGGCCCGACTGGATGATGATGTAGTCAAGCTTCTTGGAGTTGAGAGCATCCTGCATCTTTGCGCCGTAGGAGGAGAATGCGATCGTGTCCAGAGTGGATCTGGAGGAGGAGTCAAACAGCTCGTAGAGGTTGTAGGTGGTGGATTCACTGGAGTGACCAAGCCAGGTTATAGTCAGGTTGACCTTCTTCTGTTCTTCGCGCTCCATCATCTTGACCAGAGTCTTTTCCATATTATAAACGCCGATGGGGTAACCGCCGAACATCAGAACTTCCATAGACTCGTTGTACTTGGTCTCGGGATAGGTGCTGAGCTCGGTGGGCTTGGGATACTTGTAAGCGGGGTCAAGATCCTTGGGATCGACGGGAGCGTCGGGGTCTACCCAGGTATCAACGTACTTGACGTAGCCGGATACGTCGGGCAGGGTCTCGGTCTCAACGCCCAGAACGACCTTTGCTGCCAGAGCCTGCAGAACTACGCCCTTGGCAGGATCAACTGAGAAGTCGCCTGCGTCAAAGCACATAACGCCTACGGGGCTCTCGTCAAAGATAGTTGCATACAGGCCGCAAGCCATCAGGTAGCTTCCGTATACGTCTGCAAAGTCGGAAACGTTATTGCCCCAGGGGTTGATATCGGTCTCTTCGAGGCAAGCCTCAAACAGAGTATTCATATCGGATGCCAGATAGGGGATCTCCAGCAGGGAGCTCTTTTCGTCCCAGTATGCCTGAATAGCAGCTGCGTGCTCTTCACGGTTGGTGATGACGGGCGAAGCCTTGAGATAAGGATCGGTGTAGTACTTGCTGGAGGTGTCCTGACGTGCGTAGGAGATCATGGGAACGACTACCACGCCGGGGTTCATTTCTTTACAGAGATTGTAGATGTTGGAAACAGCTGCCCAGTCGGAGTTTCTGGTGCTGGAGCCCTGGACCATACAATAGTCACGGCCCAGCTGCAGAACGACGAAGTCGTAGTGACGGATCTCGTACATCGACTGCACGGTCAGGTAGCCGTCACCGACAAGGCCGCTTTCCCAAATATTATAGTTGGAACCGACGGTCAGGGTATCAACAGTAACACCCTTGCCGCTTGCGCGTGCCAGTGTCTGCAGGAAGATAGCCGCGTCGTGCTCAGCGCCCTCGGTGGTGCGGCGCATAACGCCCGAACCGACCATCAGAACCGAGATGGTGCGGTCCTCGACAACGACCTTGATAGTATCGGACATACTGCTTGCGGTAGCGCCGCTGGCGTTACGGGTACCCGTTACCTCACAGTATACCCAGTATTCCTTGCCCTTTTCCAGATTTCTGGGAAGAGCCGCGCCTGCGCCGGTCTGACCCTCAATAAGGGTACCGCCGCTGTTTTCGTTCTTGTCGTTTATGTACCACTTGTAGGTGTAGGAATAGCCGCGGGTCTCTTTGACCTTGACCTCAACGCTGCCGCCTGCAAAAGGAGCCGCCGTGACGCTCTCGGGGATCTCCTCAAGAACGGGGACCACTGCGGGATCCATAGTCCACGTTGCGGTGATGGTAAAGGGAGCTTCGACAGCCTTGTCGAAGTCATAAGCCTTGCCGTCTACCTGCCACTCCTTGAAAGTAAAGCCGGTACGGGAAGGATCGTAGGGTTTCTCGAACTTTTCACCCTTTTTGACCTTCTTGGTGGTGGGGGCAGAGCCGTCCTGAAGATCAATGGTGATCTCTATCTTCTCCTCTGTGGGAGTAGGTTCGGGGTCTTTGTTCTCCTGATTATCTTTGTCCTTGTTGGTGTCGTTGTTGGGGTCCTGATTTTCGACCTGTCCGTCGTCGGGCTTATCCTTATTGCCGTCGCCCTTGTCACCGCAGGCAAACGAGAACAGAAGAGCGCCGCAGAGCAGGAAGAGCAGGCTCAGCTTGAGAATGCTTTTCATTCTTTTCATACGCTTTCTCCTTTTTTATAAGTAGGTTTGCGAAAAATTACTTGCAATCGGAATGTTTTTGTTTCCGTCGGGGCATCGGGTACGATCCCCCGACGGAATTAACGCGGAATGATTACTTGACGATATATTCGTCCAAGCTGCTTGCCCAATACTGAGCAATGGGAAGTACAGAACTATGGATGCTCCAGGCATTGGCAGATTCGTCATCTTTCTTGAAGCCGTATGCTACGTTACCCTTGCTGTTATAAGACCAGGGATATGCAACCTCCCAGATGTCGATATCCACCATAAACTCAGTCAGCATATACTGCAGTATTGCAGCACCTGCGGGGCCCAGGTTGCGCTTGTTTGTTTCGCTATAGTTGTTGACAGCCAAAGTATAGCTGGAATCGGAGTTGCTTGCCATACTGGTCTCAAGGCCAGCCATCTTTACCATAGCTGAACCGTACTTGATAAGTGTGACAGGCATATCGTTGCCGTATGCTTCAAGAGTCTCCTTCAGCTTAACTGCGATGTTCTCAGCCTTGGTGACCTGCTCTGCTACCGTGCCGAATCCGGTATCACTGCTATTGCTGGAGCCATAAGGCGAAACGAGTATGATCTCGGCATCGGGATTGTGAGCATACATCATATCCTCGATGTACTTCACTGCTGCAAACTGCTCATTATAGTTGGTATTGGCTGTGTTCATTGCATATCTTCTGTCCACAGATACTATGGCATAGTCAAACTTGAAAGTGCCGTAATCCACACTGCTGTATTCGGTATTGTTCATAATGGCATTGAACAGAGCACTTCTTACGTCTCCCTTTCCTCCCGATATGCTGGAAGGCTCAGTGGAATTATTACGGGACGGGAAATTAAAGATTTCATGCCAACCAAAGTTACCTGCAGTTGTGTAGCTGGCTCTTATAGTGGGGGTATACCCTGCCTCAGTCAAAATATCACGCATCCACTTATGAGCATTCATAGCAGCGCCTGTTGCGTAGCCGTCACCAAGGAACATAATATTGATAGTCAGCTCTGCAGTGTCAGCCACCTTGACGGTGAAGGTATCAACTGCGGTCTCGTTGGAAACGGTGACCTTGACGGTATCCTTGTCGGGGGTTACGGGTACGCTGATTATTGCTGTGCCGTCTTCGCCGACTGTTGCAAAGCCTACGCCTGCATCACTCTGACCGATGACCATAGCGCCGACGGGGCCGGTTGCAATAAGCTCAACGGTGTGGCTGTTCTTCTGACCGTTGTAACGGAGGGTACCGTCCAGGGTCATAGTCTTGCCTGCGTCGATTGCCTCGCCGCCTGTGAGACCTGCGTTGAGAGCGTTGGGTGCCAGAGCTATAGTTGCGCCCAGACCGTCGCCCTCTACCACAAACTCGCCCAGCCAGATGCCCTTGGCATAGCCGTAAGCTGTGCCGCCTGCAACGTCAGCGGTGACGGTGTAGGTGCCCACTCTGGTGGGAACGCCGGTTGCGCCGTTGAACCTGACGGTGACTTCGCCTACGCCTTCGGCAGCGGTGACTGCACCGGTCTCGGCGTCATAGGTCAGCTGTGCAGCGGAAGTCTGAGGCTTGCCGCCTGCGTACATATCGGCTATCTGCAGGAACAGTTCAGCCTTGTCGGCTGCGACCGTCGCAGTCTCTGCGCCGAGAGTTTCAATATCGAGAACGGTCTCACCTGTAATCACGCTTGCCAGAACAGCTGCGTTCAGGTATGCACCGTTTGCGTTGGCAAGGTTGCGGAGTGCCGAGAAGCCTGCGGTATTTCTCAGACCCTCTTCAGCGCTGTAGAGGTCGTTTTCTTCGCCTTCGTTGTTGATGTAGTATTCAAACGCATCGGCAACGTTGGCAACTCTGGTGTTGGTAATGCTGTAGGAGTCTTTTGCTTCAAGCAGACCCATAATGACGCCTGCTCTCATCTGGAGGATATCGGCTACGTTCTCACGGCTGTTGAAGTAGATATTAGTCTCGCTCTTGAGTCCGGGGAAATCCTCGGGTTTGAACAGATACTTCCACAATGTGTTGCCGTCACCGAAGCCCTGTCTGATAGCATAGGGAACGTATACTATCATCTCTGCGTCGGGATTGTACTCAGCGATCTTGTCCTGAACGTATGCCAGAACGTTGTTCTCCTGGGTATGGCGCTTTCCCTTGAATCCAACGTAATCGTTGCTGGTCTGGAATACAAAGTAATCGTAGGTCTTGGTGTTGGTTCCGTTAAAAATATTCTTGAGTATCGAGTTGGAAATGCCGGTCACTTCGTTGGAGTCAGACAGGCTGAACAGCTCCCAAACGTTGTAGGAGTTCCACTTGCCCAGGCTGGGATAGGTGATCTCAACGGTGGTACCGAGCTTTTCTTCAAGCATCAGATCAAGAGTCTTGAGGGTATCACTTGCCTGGCCGGAGAAGCTTGCGAACATATAGATATTGATATCAGCGTACAGGTCGAGGTCGACGCCGACGATAAGTTCGGCTGCGATCTCGTCGTCCTCGTCATAGACGTAGACGGTGAGGCTGTCTTCGCCTTCCTCAAAGCCCCACAGAACCTCTGCGGTACCCTCTGCGGATGCTGTGAACTCACGGGTCTCGGGCTCGCCGTTATAGAGACCTGTCAGGGAGAACTTGGAGTTGGGGATAAGCTTGCTCAGCTTGAGGACTGCTGCGTTGTGCTCGTCTTCGGCAAGGCCTGCGCTTGTCAGGTCGGAAGCAAACTCGAGGTAGCCCTTGATGGTCTCCTCCTCATAGCGGATGCTGTTTGCCATACCTTCGTTGGTGAAACCGTCCACCGCGGTGGTGGCATCTACTTCAACAACGGGGTTCTCAACGCCGGTCTTGGACCACTTACCGGTGATCTCAGCGCCGCCGAGAGGCATCGTAAAGGTGCCGTCGGTTATTTCTGCATCAAAGGAGGTCCATCCGCCGAAGGAGTAACCCTCCCAAACGGGGTCGGCTTCGACCGAGACGGTGGAGCCCCACATATAATACTGTGTTGCGGGGGGATTGGGCTTGCTGTGATTGTTGTAGTAGTTGGAGTAGCCGTAGGTCACTGCGTACAGCTGTCTGTCGTAGTAGATCTTGAATACGGTGCTGCCGTCATTCTCCAACAGACCGGTTCTGTAGCTGTCTGCGTGAGAAGCGTTCTCCATATAGCCGTCGATGTACTTGGCATCGGCATAGAAGAAGCTGCCGTCGGCTTTGCCCAGCAGGGTCTCGGTGTGATCGAGGGTGTAGGTCTCACCGTCTGCATTCTGCAGATAATACTCGACCTTGTAGGTAACGTATCTTGCGGATACGTACTGCTGGATCATCAGGGCAGCTTCCTCAGCAGTCATATCCAGACGCTCGAGGTCAGCCTTGGTCTCCAGAACGTCGTCGGTCTCATCAGCAGAAGCAAGATTACCCTTGCTGTAGCCCAGATAGGTAAGACCGATGGGAGACTGCTCGGTAACTGCTTCGTACAGCAGGCAGGCTACCATATAGGAGCCCAGAGCACTTGCACGGTTGCCGTTATCCCAGCCTCTGGAGTAGCCGCTGGAGTTGGTCTTGCCGTTGGTGGGACGGTAGAGGTCGTCTGCTATCTTGGCAAGATCGGTGCTGTAGTTGGAAAATGCGTTGGACGCATAGACGATCTTTGCGGGCTTATTGAGGTAGCCGTCAGCATCGATATCGGCCTTGGCCTGCTCTGCCTGAACATTGATAGCCGCAACGTGCTCGTAATAGGTATCAACGTGAGTGTTCATTGTGCCCGCGCTGAAGTCCTTGGCAAGTCCCACGGTATTAGCGTAGGGAGCCAGCAGGATGACCTGACAGTCGGGGTTCATATCGGCTGCCAGCTTGGCGATCTTGCGGATGGAATAGTTGTTGTTTCTGGCGTCGCCCGACCACATAAGAGGTACGGTCTTGCCGGTGTCGATAATGACGTAATCAAAAGCGGTGCTCTCCAGCTTCTTTTTGAAGTTCTGTGCGGTGGAGCCGGAACCGAAGGTATAGTTGCTCAGATCGCTTCTTGCCGAAGAATCGAACAGCTCGTATGCGTTCCAGCTGCCGGATGTGCTGGTATGACCGCAATAATCGGTGGTCATATTATACTTGATGCCCTTTTCGGTCAGCATATCTCTGAAGGTATTGATCATATAGAAGGAGCCGAGGATATGTTCACCGAAAGCAAAGATATTGAGCGCTTCGTCCTTGACGGTGACGGGAGCTATCTCGGAGTTGCTTACTGCGGTCTTATCGTTGAGATAAGAGGTTACCTGGCAGTAGTAGTAGAAAGTCTGGTCAAGCTTGGTGCTGTCTGTGGGGCTGATGACCAGCTTGGAGGATATAGCGCCGGATACGGCTACGCCGTGGGTGTAATCTTCGGAGGTGCTGACGAACCACTGATAGGTGTAACCGTGATTCTTGTCCTCAAGGACCTCAACGGACAGGGTCAGCTCCTTTCCGTAATACTTGGTGCTGCCGCCCACGGGATTGGTCTTGAAGGCTGCGGGAGTGGGGTCGGGGGTGATAACGGGACGGTCAACGGTAGGAGCCGAACCGGGAAGGACCGTGGCGGAGCCTGCGGTGACTTCGCCGCCGTTGGCGGTAACGTTGGTTGCGTTTGTGCCTGCGGTAACGGTGGTACCGAAGGTGCTGACGGAGATATCGGAGCCGTTGGCGGTGACGCTGCCTACGCTGCCCCAGCCGCTGACGGTAACGCCCGCGCCGTTTGCGCTGACGGAGGCGATCTCCGCACCGATGTCAGCATTGATGGTGGTGTCGGAAGCGGTCTTGTCATCTGCGATCAGACTGACAACACCGGTAACGGTAACGTCACTGCCCTCGCCGCTGATGCTGACGGTGTCAACAGTACCGCTGACGCCGATCTTGAGGGTGGAGCTGTCTACGCCGATGCTGTCAACGGTGCCGTTGATCTCAAGATAAGCATTCTCGCCGTTTGCAACTGCTGCGGTAACGCTTGCGCCCTCTGCAACGGTGACTTTTGCGCCGCCGTTGGCTGTGACCATATCGGCCTGACCCTTGACGGTGACGCTGCCGCCGTTGACGGTAATGCCTCTCAGGTCATAGAAGTCGGCGGTGACAGAACCTGCCTTGTCGCCTACGATAACGCTGCCGTCAAAGGTGCCCTTGACAGTAACGTCCTCGCTCGTTGCGATAACAGCAACGCCGGTGCCGCTGACGGTATACGTGCCGCCCTCGGAGATGTACTCGGTGATCAGTCGGTCGGAGATAACAGCCATCTCACCGCGGACGATGGAGCCCTTGGCGTTGATGTAGCCGTTTTCGTCACCCTTGATGATGCCTGCCGCGATAAAGGCGCCCATATAACCTGCTGCCCAATCGGCGACCTCGTCCTTGCCGCTGAGCGAGCTGTAGCGGAGGGCGGACTTATTCTCGGTGATGCCGAAGGCACGGCCCTTGAGGGTCACGTACTCTTCACGGGTAAGCTGATCCTCGGGGCGCATTTTGCCGTTGCCGTCGCCCTGCATGATACCCGCAAGCCAGAGGGTATAAATGTAGGGTGCGTACCACGCATCCTGAGGAACATCGGTAAACTCGGTAAAGAAGTCTGCGGAAGGATCCTTGACTGCCATACCTGCGGTAAGAACGATGACTTTTGCTGCCTCTCCGCGCTTTGCGGTGTTGCCGCCTGCGAAGAGATTGTCGCCTACACCGTTCAGCACGCCTGCGTCTGCCCATCTCTGAGCAGCTTCTTCGTAGTAGGTGCCCTCTGTGTCAGAGAATGCACCCTCCGGTTCTGCAGGTGCGACGGTGGTGTTCGGAGCAGTCAACGTCACAAAGCCGTCATCTGTCTCCGTTGCTGCTGCGGTCGGTACTACCGAGAGCAGCATGGCAAAGGCCAAAACCAGTGCCGAAATGCGTCTTTTCATCTTGTTACCTCCTTGTTTTTTCCTGAAATAAGGGGAGTTCTTACAATTACAGCCGTCCTCTCCTCCTGTCCTTCAGGGGATAAAAATTGACAATAACTCACTATAATTGTAGTTATAGTTATAATATCATAATTAATTTTTTATTACAAGATTTTTACCGATTGTAGATTGGCTCCAATATGTACAAATTTAAGGGCGATTTTTGTATATTTTGACCATATCCTTTGAGCTTTGCAACGGTCAAATATTAATCTTTATTAATATTTGAATATGAAAAATCGGCGTGCCGCATCTGCGGCACGCCGATATTGATTCAAATATTAAATTATCAGTCTATGAACTTTGCGTATCTGTCGCCGAAGCCGTAGTTGATAACGTAACCGTTACCGGGAAGCTCGATGTTCTCGGCATACAGCTGCTTGGTGGGGATCTCGTAGATGGGGATCTGCTGCATAGCTTCCATAACAAGGATGCGCTCACTCTCCAGGCAGTTTGCTACCATTTCAGCTTCCTTGCCCTCATCGTTGAAGATGATAGCTTCCTGATAGAGTCTGTCGTGCTCAGCCAGCAGGCTCTCGTCGTTCCAGTAGAAGCGCAGGGGCTGATAGTTGCTGCCGTAGAACTTCAGAGTATCCAGAGGCTCGTTGCCGGGAAGCAGAGAGCCGATGTTGAAGTCGAAGGAGTCGGGATCGTTGGGATTCCAGCGGCGGAGGGAGTATGCCTGAGCCTGAGGAACGGCACGGAGCTTGATGTTGACGCCTTCCAGATTCTTGGTCAGCTGGCGCTGCATGATCTCGGTAGCCGCTCTGGTGTGGGTACCGTCTTCTTTGTAGTAGATCTCGAACTCAACGTTGACGTTGCCGGTCTCTTCGAATGCCTTGTCTACGTACTCACTTGCCAGTGCAGGCTGGAAAGCGGTGTAGGGATCGACCTGCCAGTCGCAGGGCAGATCAAGGATGGATGTACCGGTATTGCTGTCGCCTACGACAGAGCGGCGGAACAGACGGGTGCAGGGATAGCCGCCCAGAGTGGATGCGAACTCGTTACGGTCCATACCGTAGAACAGAGCCTTGCGGAAGTTATAGTTGCCCAGCATATTGTTATGCTTGGGGTTACCGGTGTTGACCCACAGGAACATTGTGGAGTCGTTCCAGTACTCATAGACACGGGGGTCATCCTCGTAGTCTTCCCACTGTGCGTAGGTGATGGCTGCGGTGTGCAGTTCGCCGTTGAGGAAGAGCTCAAGAGCGGTGTTTGCATCGGGAACTACGCGAATCTCCATACCTGCAAACCAGATCATATCTGCTTTGACGTAATCCTGATTCTTCTTGTAGGTGAACTGGGAGTCGACGATCCACTCGGTGAGGATGTACTCGCCGGAGCTCATCCAATACTCCATACTTGTGCCGTACAGGGTGCTGGAACCGTCGGGGCTGATAGCCTTGTCCCAGGTGGGCTTGTGGATCATAGCAGTGGTCATAAACTTGGTCAGACCTTCCTGAGTAGTGGGCTTGACGGTATGTACCTCAACGGTGTACTCGTCGATCTTCTTGAGACCGACTTCGCTCCAGTCGACCATAATGCCCAGCATATTCTGCTGTGCGTACTCGGCAAACATCTCAACCTGAACGTAGGTGTTGTTGTAGATGTTGGCTGCGGAAATGTTCATCAGCAGAGGATCGATAGCCGTCTGATAGCTGAACAGAACGGTGTCTGCGTTCATTTCGTCGCCGTTTTCCCATCTGTAGCCCTGACGGATCTTGATCTGCCATACCTTGCCCTCGGTGTCCATCTGTATGGGCAGCTCGGAAGCCAGCATAGGCTCGTAGTGATAGGTGTCACCCGTATCGTCGATGATCGCTCTGAACAGGTAGGTGGAGCAGGGAGAAGTTACCGTGCTGACAACGGGGTCGGAGCTTGAGACACCGTACAGAGTGGTGGCGCTGGTGGAAATGTACTTCTTGAAGATGCCGTTGCCCTCAAGGGGAGCCTTCTCCTCAGCGGTGGTGCCGTCGCCCGACTGATCGCCCTGGCTGTCACCGTTACCATTCTGCGAAGCGTTGTCCTTGTTTTCTTCGTTCTGCTTGTTGTCGTTCTGAGCGCCGGAGTCGCCGCAGCCCGCAAAGGCAGCTGCCAGCATCATCAGAGCGAGAAGCAGTGCTAACATTTTCTTCATTGGATTACCTCCTGTTTTATCCGTGCTTAAAAACTATTCCATTTTATACCGAAATAATCTTGTGCCAATTATAACAAAGCATAACAGCAAAATCAAGAAGTTTTTTATCATATCCTTAACAATTAACTATTCTTCTTAACAAAATTTTTATACCATTTATTCATATCTTCTTTGTTTTCGGTCGCAAAATTAGGCACTTTGCACAACTATTTGTGCAAAGTGCCTAATTTTAAGTCGTAATTTTTTACATAACAATCAACACCGCGCTTAACAATACGTCTCTCCCGCTGCTTTTTACCCAAAAAGATGCACCGCCTTGCAGCGGTGCATCCTGTCAGTATTACTTTTTCAGGTCGGTTTCAGCGCTTTTTCCACTCGTCGTACTGTTCCATATAGGCTTTATCCTCGGGAGTGAACTTGCGAAGGGTGTTGATGGGTGCTCCGCCGTTATACTTGCGGTCGTTTACGTCCTCGGTGGTGCCCATAACGGTGATATTTGCCTGACGGCGGCGTGCACGGACGTGGTCCCAGTCGATAAAATAGATGTGAGCAAACTCACCGCCGTCCAGTTTGCCGTCTTTGACGGTCATAGTCTCGCTTCTGCCGAAGAACACGCTGCGCAGGTGTCCGTCGGTGTTCATGGAGGTGTAGTTGCCCGGCTCGTTGACGTATCTGCCGAACTGTGCGTGGACGGGGCCGGGATGGCGGTAGTCGCCTTCGTTGGTATAATCGGGGATCAGCTTACGCATAATGTCCAGCAGGTCGTGCTGCAGGTACTCCAGATCAAAGGTGTCAAAATCGTGGGAGCACTCCTGCACCATCACCGAGCAGGTGGTGTGGTGGGATGCGATGCAGCAGGTGCCGTTTTTGATGCCCGACTCCTCGACTATCTTCATAACGTCTGCCGAGATATCGTGAAAAGTGGGGATCCAGCCGCGGGACTGAAGTTCGATCTCCTTCTGAAAAACCTTGAAATCCATTATATTATCCTCCTCTGTTATATAAGACTCTTATTTGGTGCGCTCATCATAGGCTCTGCGGCAGGCGCTTATCATCTCGTCCACCATAGCAGCTCTGTCGGCGGCTTTGGCAACACCGCTGGACGAGCCCGTGGCATCCGCCCCCGCGATAATGGTATTGTAAACGTCCTGTCCGTTGGCGATACCTGCGGCGGTCAGCACCAGAATATCCTCGTTGACCTCCTTGACGCACTTGGTCGCCGCTTCAACGTACTCCACGCCCACGCTGACGCCCGTACCGATAAGCTCGGAGGGCTCGGCAACGATTATATCGGGGCTGAGCGCGGCTATCTTTGCGGCTTCCGCCATAGAATCTGCGCAGACGATGGTGGTGAGTCCTACCTCTTCGGCACGCTTGAGGGTGCTTTTGAGGGTCTCAAAGTCCAGCGGCTTTTCCACGTGATTGAGCATTACGCCCTCGGCGCCTGCGGCAACCAGTGATTCGGGCAGTATGTCGGCAAGACCTCTGCCTACTGCAATGGGGTCCATATGGGGAGCAAAAACGTGTATGCGGGTCGTGTTCTCCTTTACCCTGCGGATATCAACCACGGGGCAGGTGAAGATAATGTCCACGTCATACTTCTCTGATGCCCTATCTGCGGCTTTTGCAAGTTCGAGTATGTCGTCACCGAAAAGGTACGATTTGGGCCCTATCTCAAAAAAAGGAGCTTTTATCTTGTTATTTCTGTTCATAACAGCCTCCTGCTTGTATTATCTTTTCATATTATAAGTTGAAAACCGTGATAAGTCAACAAGTATTATGATAATTTATATCATTTTGTATTGATTTCCGCAGGGCTTTGGTGTATTATATCTGTGTTGAAAGGAGCTGGATATAGTGACCGAACAAGCAAAATTATATGCCGCACAGGCATTTGAGATCGAAGCGGGCGACGTCAAAGCCGCCTGGGATAATATGGATGAAGAGGCTTTTTGCAAGGCCGTGGACGCACTCAAAAACGCACCCCGCATCTCCGCCTCGGGCTGCGGGCATACGGGTATCGCCTGCTGACATTTTGCCCATCTGATGTGCTGTATCGAGCGGCCCGCACGTTTTCTGAGCCCTGCCGAGGCTGTACACGGCGGTACGGGATATATTCAGAAGGGCGACGTGCTGCTTCTTGCATCCCGCGGAGGCAAGACTCAGGAGCTTCTGCCCATTATGGATATCGCTAAGGCTAAGGGCGCCTGCATCATTGCCGTTACCGAGAACCTTCTCTCCCCTCTGGCGCAAGGCGCCGATATCGTACTGCCTATGAAGATCACCCGTGAGACCGACAAGTACAACAGTCAGGGAACTACGAGCTTTTTGGTCACCTGCGCTATCTTCGACGCCCTGCAGGCGGCGCTTATTGAGGAGACCGGCTACAAAAACGAGCAGTTTGCCGTCATTCATCCCGGCGGTGCCGTTGGTGAACGGCTCAACGTCAAATAATATACCTATATATAATATAAACAGCGTGAGCGGCAAACCGCTCACGCTGTTTATATTATATTTTCGGGATTTATACCTCTACGCCCTTTTCGCGCAGGCGGAACTTGAACTCATCCTTGACCGCCTGACGGAAGCTTTCGTCGGTGACGAAATCGTAGGTGACAGCCGCCATAACAGCGGCGCACTCTCTGATAAAGCTTGTAGCCTTCTCGGTCTTGCCCAGTGCCACGTGCTCGGGAGAATGACCCTTGACACCCTTGCTGTACTCGGCTCTCACCAGAATACCGGGGCATACGTAGGACACGTTGCCGAAATCGGTAGCACCGCCGCCGCACACGTGCAGATCAGCCTCGGTAAGATGCTGAACGTCGTCAAAGCCCAGCAGACGGGCGTTTTCTTCGGATGCGTCGCACAGAGGCTTGTTGACTACGGTATCGTAGAAAACGGGGTTGCGGGTGACCTTGACCTCGGTCTCGGTCATCAGCGCGGAGCCTTCCATTATCTTTATCATACGTCTGACCATATCTTCCAGATAGGTCTTGTCGGTGGCGCGCATAGTCACCCACGCCTTTGCCTTGGGATGAACGATGTTTGCGGCGCCCGTACCCTCCATAACGGTATAGTGGATGCGGCTGCCGGTTTTGGTATGCTCACGCATACACTCAAGACCGTGGAATGCCAGCATCATAGCGTCGAGAGCCGATCTGCCCTTTTCGGGAGAGCCGCCTGCGTGGGCGTTGATGCCCGTCCACTCCACCACCGAGGATGCCAGCGCAACGTTGGTGCCGCTGCCGCCGGTGTGAGTACCCGTGTGATTGGAAAATACCATATCAAGCTCAGTAAAGCAGCCTGCCTCGACCATATTGATCTTGCCGCCCTTGTTTTCTTCGGCGGGGGTGCCGTAGATAACAAGCTTGTAGGGGCTGTCTTTGTAGTTATCCCTGAACGCCATTGCCGCACCGATAGCGGCAGGGGTCTGCAGGTGATGGCCGCAGCCGTGACCCAGACCTGCCAGCGCGTCGTACTCACCCAAGAATCCCACTACGGGGCCGCCCGTGCCGTACTCGTACTCGGCACGGAATGCGGTGGGCAGACCGCCCGTGCCGCGCTCCACCTTGAACCCTGCTTTTTCCAGATATTCGCAGAGGAGCTTGGAGGCGTATACTTCCTCAAAACCTATCTCGGGATGATCGAATATATCGTCGCTGAGCGCTCTCAGCTCAGGCATATAGGAATCGATACTCTTGAGCATCTTCTGTTTCATTTTTCTCTCTCCTTTTTAAGCCTCTGCACCCTTTTCACTCAGGCGGCGGAGGTATTCTTCCTTGACTTCTTTGCGGAAAGCTTCGTCGGTAAGGAAATCATAGCTGACGCCCGCCATAATGCAGGCACAGTTTTTCAGGTAGTTGGAAGCTTCCTCGGTCTTGCCCAGAGCAACGTATTCGGGGGTATGTGCCACTACGTTGTTGCCGTACTCAACGTTGAACATTACGCCGGGGCACATATAGGACACGTTGCCGTAATCGGTGGCACCGCCGCCCGTATTGGACAGCTCGGCTTCGGTCTTGCGGACAAGCTTTTTGACGTCAAGGAGCTCGGCGTTCTTCTCAACGGCGTTATGCAGAGCCACATTGAGAACGGTATCAAAGAACATAGGATCGTGCCTGACCTCAACCTCGGTCTCGGTCATCATCGCACTGCCCTCTGCCACCTTGCGCATACGTCTGAGCATATCCTCAAGATAGTTCTTGTCATTGCAGCGGCAGGTGACCCTTGCACGTGCTTTTGGATGGACGATGTTTGCGGCGCCCGTACCCTCAAGAATGGTATAGTGGATGCGGCTGCCCGTTCTTACGTGCTCACGCATACACTCAAGGCCGTGGAAGCACAGCGCCATAGCGTCAAGAGCAGATCTGCCCTTTTCCGGGGAGCCGCCTGCGTGGGAGTTGATGCCCGTCCACTCGATGACCGAGGATGCCAGCGCAACGTGGTTGTTGGCGCCTGCGGTGATGTTGCCGGTATGGTTGGAGAACACCATATCAAGCTCCCTGAAGCAGCCTGCGTTTGCCATATTGATCTTGCCGCCGCGGGTCTCCTCGGCAGGTGTGCCGTAGATGACCAGTTTGTAGTGGGTGTCTGTGTAGTTATCCTTTATTGCCAGAGCGGCGCCGATGGCGGCAGGGGTCTGCAGATGGTGGCCGCAGCCGTGACCTAAGTCTGCCAGCGCATCATACTCGCCCAAAAATCCTATTACGGGGCCGCCCGTGCCGTACTCGTACTCGGCACGGAATGCGGTAGGCAGGTCGGCTATGCCGCGCTCCACCTTAAAGCCTGCTTTTTCCAAATAGCCGCAAAGGAGGTCTGCGGCATATTCTTCTTCAAAGCCTATTTCGGGATGATCGAAAATATCGTCGCTGAGAGCTTTAAGCTGAGGCAGGTAGCCTTCCACCGTTTTGAAAAGCTTTTGTTTCATCTTTACCACTCCATTTCGTTTAATTTGAGCAGCGCGCGTGCGTAAATGCGCATACCCCGCTGCAGTCTGTCAAGTGATACGCTTTCGTCCTTGCCGTGAGCGCCGCCGTAACCGGGTTCAAAATCATCGGGAGGCAGACAGCCGTTCATACCATAGACCAGAGCGTTGGGCAGAACGTGTGCATAGGTGCCGCCGCCTACCGTGTAGGGTCGGCTGTCCGCACCGCATACCTCGTTGGATATTCGGGTCAGTTCGTCTATAACATCCCAGTCTCTGTCCAGCAGATAGGGTTCTGTGCCCGCCTGAATACCCGCTATCTCAAAGCCGTGAAGCCCGCTGACCCGCTCAAGTCCCCGACGGATGCTCTCATAGTCGGTCTCGATGGGATAGCGGATGTTGATGCCCATTTCGGGTCTGCCGTTTACGTGGCGCACGTCCACCATAGCAAGGGTCAGGTTTCCCATAGTCCCGCTCCGGCAGTCGATGCCGAACAGCTCACCGCAAACGTCGGTGGACACCGCACGCAGAAACTCGGCTTTTTTGCGGTCGCCCTCGCTGAGAGTACCGCTTGAGAGCATAGCGTCTGTGATGACGGTTATCATATTTCCGTCAGCTTTGGGGTGAGCGCAATGCACGGGGGCTGTGTTGGCTGTCAGCTTGAGCGTACCGTCGGCACACCGCTCGACAGTACAGTCTGCGGTATCGGTGAACTCCCCCATAGGGATCCACGCCTCGGCTTTGCCGGGTGAGTCATCCTTGCCCGCCTCAAGCCTGACTCCGTCCCACGGGGTCTTGGCTATTATTCGGGCACGGACACAGCCTTTGCCGCCGTAGCCGACGGGAAAACCGCTGTCGGGCACAAGGGACAGTCTGGGTGCGGGATTATTGCGTAAGAAGGCTTTGACGTCGGCTTTTTCGGGAGTGTTATGGACCTCGGCCATTGCAGTTTCTTCGTTACTGCCCACAAACAGGGCGGGATTGTATCTGAGAGAGATGCCCAGTTTTTTGAATATCTCAAGCAGACGCAGGATGGCTACAAGCTGACCTTTGTTGTCGGTAGCGCCTCGGCCGATGATGCAGCCTTTGTACTCAACGGCGTTGTAGGGGTCATAGTTCCAGCCGATGCCCTCGTGGACAACATCGCCGTGTGCCCAGATACCGAGGTCGATCTCACCCTCATCAGGCGAAAGACTGACCACGCCCGTGCCGTAATCACGGGTGACAAATCCGCGGTCTGCGCCCAGCGCCATAACCTCTTCCAGCAGGCGCTGAGGGCCCTCGCCGAAGGGTGCGCCCGGTAAGGGTGCTTCCCTCACCGAGCGGATGTTGACGAGGCGGATGACGTCAGCTGCAATATTGGCACGATCGGCATCTATCAGTTCGTCGATCTGCCTGATCAGTTGCTCGTCCATAATTTTTACCATTCCATATCGTTGAGAGCCAGCATGGAACGTGCGTAGATACGCATACCTCTCTGCAGGCGGTCAAGCGACACGCTCTCGTCCTTGCCGTGAGCACCGCCGTGGCCTTTGGGGAAATCTTCGGGGGTCTTGTTGCCGCTGAAGCCAAAAGCGAGGCCGTTGGGCAGGCAGTGTGCGTAGGTGCCGCCGCTGAGGGTATAGGGCGCGCTGTCGGTACCGCAGACCTCGTTGGAGATCTGGTTGAGGCGCTCTATGACCTCCCAGTTCTTGTCCAGCAGGTAGGGACGCACGCCGCAATATGTGTCAACCACCTCAAAGCCGTTGGCGGCTGCGGTGGCGGTGACCTTTGCCAGCACCTCCTCATAGGTGGTACCCATAGGATAGCGCATATTGATGCCGAACTCGATCTTGCCGTCGACCTCGATGATATCAAGCAGAGCAAGGGTAAGGTCTCCCATACCCACGCCTGCGGTCTTGACGCCGAACATCTCACCGTCAACATCCAGAGAAACGGCCTTGAGGAAGGCGGCTTTTTTGGCATCCGCCTCGGTCAGCAGATCATTGTCCAACAGAGCACCGGTCACGATGGTGACCATATTTCCGCCGGGCTTGGGGTGTGCTGAGTGGATGGGAGGGGTCTCGGCGGTGATTTTTATGCCGCTGCCGCATTTTTCGGTGGTGCAGTTTTCAAACTCGGCATACTCTGCGCCGGGGAGGATAGCTACTGCCCTGCCGGGAGCGTCGGGTGTGCCTGCGGTGAAAGCAAGCTTCTCCCAACCCTCAGTGCTACGAAAGCGCACGCGCATAGAGCCTTTGCCGCCGTAGCCTACGGGGAAACTGCTGTCGGGAACCAGAGACAGACGGGGTGCTTTGAATTTGTTGATAAAGCCTACCGCCTCGGGATTGCCGGGCAGACCCATCATATCGGCCATACCGGCTTCTTCGTCGCTGCCCACGAACAGGGCGGGGTTGTATTTGAGAGGTGTGCCGAGCTTTTTGAACATGGTGAGCAGATGCAGTGCCGATACCAGCTGGCCTTTGTTGTCGGTGGAGCCGCGGCCGACGATGCAGCCTTTGTACTCCACTGCGTTGTAGGGCTCAAAGTTCCAGCCCGAGCCCTCGTGGACAACGTCGCCGTGCGCCCAGATGCCCATATCTATCTCGCCCTCACGCAGGGCAAGACTGATAACGCCGGTGTTCTCGTACTCGCGAACCACAAATCCCAGCTCTCTGCCCATTTCCATAACCGTGTCGAGCACCTTGCGGGGGCCTGCGCCGAAAGGCGCACCGGGCAGAGGCGCCTCACGGACAGAGCGGATGTTGACAAGCTTGATAACGTCGGCGGCGATATTGGCACGGTCTGCCTCAATAAGCTCGTCGATCTGTTTGATAATATCGTTATTCATAGCAGTATGTTTATCCAAAATTTACCATTCCATCTCGTTGAGTGCAAGGAATGCACGTGCATAGATGCGCATTGCTCTCTGCAGGCGGTCAAGAGATACGCACTCGTCCTTACCGTGTGCGCCGCCTCTGCCCTTGGGGAAATCCTCGGGAGGTCTGTTGCCGTTCATACCGTAGACAAGAGCGTTGGGCAGACGGTGTGCGTAGGTGCCGCCGCCGAGAGTGTAGGGAGCCTTATCGTCGCCTGTGACGTCGTTTGCGACCTTGTTGAGCACCTTGATGACATCCCATTCGGGATCGAGCAGGTAGGGGTTGGTGCCGCGGTTTGCCGCAACCACCTCAAAGCCGTTTGCATCGGCAAATGCAGTCAGCTGCTCGACTATCTTCTCGTATGTAGTCTCGATGGGGTAACGGATATTGACGCCAAATTCGGGCTTGCCGTCAACGTCGGAAACCGAGACCAGAGCAAAGGTCAGGAATTTGGTAGCGCCGCCGCCTGCTGCAACACCGAACTTCTCGCCTGCGATGTCAAGAGATGCCATATTAAGGAACTCGGCCTTCTTGGCGTCCTCTTCGCTGAGCAGGTTATTGTCAAGCAGCGCTCTGGTGATAAAGGTGACCATATTGCCCTCTGCCTTGGGGCTGGAGGTGTGGATGGGAGCGCTCTCTGCGGTGACTTTCAGCACTTCGCCGCGCTCGACGGTGCAGCCTTCCATATCGGGGCAGTCTTTAAGAGTCTTGAACCAAACCTCAGCAAGACCGGGAGCGCCAGTCTGACCTGCGATCATCCTGATGCCCTCCCAGGGGGTCTTGGCGCGCATATTGACACGGACAGAGCCCTTGCCGCCGTAGCCTACGGGGAAGCCGCCGTCAGGAACGAGAGACAGCTTGGGGCACTTGTAGACGTTGAGGAAACCCTGGGCATCTTCATTGCCGGGGATGCCTATCATATCCTGCATACCGCTCTCTTCGTTACTGCCGACATACAGAGCGGGGTTGTACTTGAGCTCAATGCCCAGCTGCTTGAATATCTGCATAATGCGCAGGATGGCTACCAGCTGACCCTTGTTGTCGGTAGAGCCTCTGCCTATGATGCAGCCCTTGTACTCGATCGCATTGTAAGGCTCATAGTTCCAGCCGATGCCCTCGTGGACAACGTCGCCGTGTGCCCATACGCCCAGGTCGATCTCGCCCTGCTTGAGTGCCAGACTGACAACGCCTGCTTTGTTGTAGTCAAAAGTCTCAAAGCCGCGCTCCTTGCCCATTTCCAGAACGGTGTCCAGCACCTTGCGGGGGCCTGCGCCGAAGGGTGCGCCGGGCAGGGGTTCTTCTCTGACCGAGCGGATATTGACCAGTTTGATAACGTCTGCTGCGATATTGGCACGGTCTGCCTCAATAAGTTCATCGATCTTCTTGATAAGTTCCTGATTCATTTTTCTGTTCCTTTCTATTTACCGTCAAATCTCACGTGTAATTACTCTTCCGCCCTTTTCGCCTGTAGCCTCGCCGTCTACAGCGGCTATTTTGCCGCCGACGATGACATAGCTGAGGCCCTCGTTCTTGCGGGTGCAGTCCACAAAGTCTGCACCGTCGATGATCCTGTTCTCGTCAAAGATGCAGATATCGGCATCCATACCGGCACGGATGAGTCCCTTGGTGTCCAAGGAGTATACGGCGGCGGGCATACTGGTCATCTTGCGGATCATCTCGGGCAGAGCGCAGGCGCCCTTTTCGCGGACGTATCTGCCCAGCACTCTGGGGAAGGATCCGCGCAGGCGGGGATGGTATTTGCGCAGGGTGGGTCTGCCGACACCGCTGTCGGTGCCGATCATGGCGCGTTCATAGCCCATAATGGCGCAGACGTCATCATCGGAGATACCGAAGTAGCAGGCCATACCCCTGAGATCGTTGAGAATGAGCAGATCAAAGAGTGCCTCGTAGTGATCCTCTTTGCCCATCATACGGGCAACTTCGCCCATGCGCTTGCCCTCATACTGAGGGGCGTTGGCGATGGTGTTGAGCTGAACCCAGTCCAGATCCTCTCTGCCGTAGCGCTCCACGTTGCGACGGCGGAGTGCGGCGCGGACCTCGGGCTTTTTGAGTTCCTCCAGCATCACCTCACGGGAATTGGCTCTGAACTCAATGGGGGCAAAAATAGGCAGCAGGGATGTATTGTAGGCATTGTAGGGATAAACGTCAGCATAGACGTCCAGTCCCTCGGCGTTGGCCTCGTCAATGAGACGCATCAGGTTGTGAACCTTGCCCCAGTTTTCTTCTCTGTCGCTGGATTTGAGGTGGGAAACGACGCCTCTTGCGCCGCTCTCGCGCAGTACCTGCAAAAACTCCTTGACGGCGGCGGCAACGTTGTCACCCTCGTTGCGGATATGTGCGGTAACCACGCCGCCGTACTCGGCGGCAACCTTGGCCAGCGCCGACATCTCGGGAATTTCGCTGTAGCAGCCGGGGTTGTAACCCAGACCGAAGGACAGACCCAGCGCACCCGCCTCCATGGCATCGCGGACATAGGCTTTCATTCTCTCAAGTTCTTCCTCGGTGGGGGCGCGGAAGGCATTGCCCATAACGGCGGCGCGGATGGAGTTGTGGCCTACAAGCACCATACTGTTGGCGCCCTGAGGCACGGTCTTGGCAATGCTCAAAAATGTGCTCATATCCTTGTAGATATCGCACTCGAGACCGAACTCACCGATCTGATCGGCTTTCTCACGGCTGCCGCTGTAGGGAGCGGGAGAGCCGCCGCACTGACCGCCGATGGAAGTGGTGATGCCCTGCTCGATCTTCTCGCGCTGCAGAGGCTGCAAAAGCACCCAGCCGTCATTGTGGGAGTGAGAGTCGATAAAGCCGGGGGTGACGGTGAGGCCGGCAGCGTCTATCTCGCGCTCGGCCGACTCACGGATGACTTTGGAGACTTTGGCGATCTTGCCGTCCTTGACGGCTATATCGGCATGAAAGCTCGGGCCGCCTGTGCCGTCGAGGATCTTGCCGTTTCTGATAATAATATCGTACATTTTTAACTCCTGATTTATTCCTCTCTGAGCAGGACTCTGCCTGCTCTCGTGCCGTTGTATACGGCGTTTTCGGCGGCGACCTTGCCGCCCACTATAACGTAATTAAGTCCGTCTGCAGGCGCTCTGCAGTCATCAAAGGACGCATTGTCGATGATGCGTTCGGGATCGATGATGCAGATATCGGCGTCAAAGCCGTCCCATACAAGACCCTTGGTCCTGAAGCCGTAGACTGCGGCGGGCATTGCGGTCATTTTGCGGATCATATCGGGCAGAGTGGTGACTCCCCTCTCGCGGACGTATCTGCCCAGCACTCTGGTGAAGGATGCCGACATACGGGGATGGAAGAATATCTGCTCACCCGCAACGCCCGAATCGGTGCAGATCATGGCGCGCTTGTGAGCCATGACCGTCTCAATATCCTCCTCGCACATAGTGAAGAAGCAGGCGGAGGTGACCATATTGCAGTCGATCATTATATCAAACATTGTGTCGTAGTGGTCCTGACCCTTCTCGCGGGCGATATCGCCCACAAGTCTGCCCGAATACTCGGGGTGCGCAGGACAGACGGTGATCTGTACCCAGTCGAGATCTTCTTTGCCGTAGTGGTCTACGTTGATCCTGCGGACTTTGGCGCGGTAATCGGGGTCACGCAGCATCTCGCTGAGCCTGTCATTGCCCACGCTGCGGTCAGCTCGGGGGATGAACATACTCAGCATATTGGTATGTGATGCCGTAAAGGGATAAACGTCGCAGTACACGTCATAACCCTCGGCATTGGCCTCATCTATCATACGCAGGGTGTGGGAGACTTTGCCCCAGTTTTCTTCTTTCTGATAGCATTTGTGGTGGGAAATAACGCCGCGGCAGCCGGAGGCTTTGATAATGGACAGGTATTCTTTGGTAGCGCGGATAAGATAGTCTGCCTCGTCGCGCATATGAGCGGCCAGCACGCCCTCGTACTCTTTGACCACCTTGGCAAGCTCGATGCACTCCTCGGTAGAGGCATAGCAGCCGGGGGCATAAAAGAGACCGAAGGACATACCGAATGCGCCGTGCTCGAGAGCATCGCGGAGGAGGACTTTCATCTCGGCCATCTCTTCTGCGGTGGGAGCGCGGTTGTCCAGACCCATGACGGCGCGTCTCAGCTGACCGTGACCTACAAGCAGAGCCATATTGCTGCCCAGAGGCACGTCTTTGGCAATATCAAGCAGGCTGCCCATAGTCTTGTAGACAACCTGACGGTCACCGAAATCGCCAACCGGCTTGGAGAGTGTGTCTGTCTTGGCCAGCGGTGCAATACTGCCGCCGCACTGACCGGACAAAGTGGTGGTAATGCCCTGCTGTACCTTCTCGATCTGATCGGGATAGGTGAGCACTGACGAGTCACTGTGTCCGTGAGAGTCAATAAAGCCGGGGGTGACGGTGAGGCCGCGAGCGTCGATAACCCGCTGAGCCTCCCCGCAGATGCCCTTTTTTACCTTGACGATTTTGCCGTCTTTGACGGCTACGTCGGCATAATAGGACGGCGAGCCTGTGCCGTCGATTATTCTGCCGTTTTTGATAAGCAGATCAAACATTATGTGATCAATCCTCTCTCAAAAGAACCTTTCCGCAGCATTTGCCGTTGAATACGGCATTCTCTGCAACCACCTCTCCGCCGACGAGGACGTAATTGAGACCCTCAGCGCGGGCTTTGCAATCGGTGAAGGATGCTTTGTCCACGATCTTGTCGGCATCAAAGATGCAGATGTCGGCGTCAAAGCCGTCCCAGATGATGCCCTTGGATTTGAGGCCGTAGACGGCGGCGGGCATTGCGGTCATCTTGCGGATCATCTCGGGCAGAGTGGTGACTCCCCTCTCGCGGACGTACTCACCCAGTGTTCTGGTGAAGGATGCGGTCAGTCTGGGATGGAAGAACACCTTGCCTGCGGTGATGCCGCTGTCGGTGCAGATCATTGTACGGGGATGTGCCATGATGGTCTCCACGTCTTCTTCGCACATTGTAAAATAACAGGCCGAGCAGGCAACTTTGCTGTCGTGCATAATGTCGAACAGCATCTCATAGGGCTCCTTGCCCTTTTCGCGGGCGATGTCGCCAACGATTCTGCCCGAATACTCGGGGTTGCCGGGGCAGATGGTGACCTGAACCCAGTCGAGATCTTCTTTGCCGTAGTAGTTGACGTTGATGTTGCGGACTCTCTCTCTGTATGCGGGATCCTCAAGCATCTTGGTCAGACCCTCAAGACCTGCCGATCTGTCCTCGCGGGGGATGAACATACTCTGCATATTGGTATGGGATGCGATGTAGGGGTATACGTCGCAGTAGAGGTCATAGCCCTCGGCGTTGGTCTCATCGATCATACGCAGAGTGTGGCTGATCTTGCCCCAATTTTCTTCTTTCTCATAGCATTTGTGGTGGGAGATAACACCGCGGCAGCCCGAGCCTTTGACGATGGCGATAAACTCCTTGGTGGAGCGGACGAGATAGTCTGCCTCGTCACGGATGTGGGAGGTGATTACGCCCTCGTACTCCTTGACGATCTTAGCAAGCTCGATGCACTCCTCGGTAGTCGCATAGCAGCCGGGAGCATAGAACAGACCAAAGGACACGCCCATTGCGCCGTGCTCCATACCCTCGCGAACCAGAGCCTTCATCTGCTCCATTTCTTCTGCGGTGGGGGCGCGGTTTTCAAGTCCCATAACCGCACGTCTCAGCTGGCTGTGACCCATCAGGATGCCTGTGTTGCTGCCCTGAGGAACGTCCTTGGCGATATCCAGCAGAGTGCCCATGGTCTTGTACAGCTCAAGCTGGATGCCGAAATTGCCCACCTGCTTGGGGGTCTTGATGTAGTTGGAGATAGGTGCGATACTGTCACCGCACTGACCTGCGATGGTGGTGGTGATGCCCTGCTCGACTTTTTCGGTCATATCGGGGTGGGACAGCACAAAACTGTCGTTGTGGCCGTGAGAATCGATAAAGCCGGGGGAAACGATCAGTCCGGCAGCGTCAATGATCTGCTTGGCATCGCCGCGGATGCCTTTTTTGACCTTGACGATTTTTCCGTCCTTGACGGCTACGTCTGCCTGATAAGAAGGCGAGCCTGTACCGTCGATAACTTTGCCGTTTTTGATAAGTATGTCAAACATAGTGATTATTCCTCTCTAAGTATAAGTTTTCCGTTGCGTTTGCCGTTGTGTACGGCGTTCTCTACTACAACCTCACCTGCCACAAGGACATAATTGAGTCCCTCGGCACGTTTCTGACAATCGGTGAACTCAGAGTGGTCGATAAGCTTGTCGGGATCGAAGATGCACAGATCGGCATCGAATCCGTCCCAGATGAGACCCTTGGAGCGCAGATCGTATACTGCGGCGGGCATTGCGGTCATCTTGCGGATCATCTCGGGCAGCGAGACCACACCCTTTTCGCGGACGTATCTGCCGATGGCACGGGGGAATGATGCCTTGAGCCTGGGGTGGTAGACCGAAGCTTTGCCTGCCACGCCGCCGTCGGTGCAGATCATTGCGCGGTCATATTTGAGAACTGTCTCCACGTCCTCCTCGGCTATGGAGAAGTAAACGCCCGTAACCGCAAGCTCGCTGGCTATGAGGATGTCATAGACCATATCGTAGGGATCCTTGCCCTCCAAGCGGGCGATATCGTCCATACGCATACCCAGATACTGGGGATAGGCACTGCTCTTGACGAGCTGAACCCAATGGAGGTCGTTCTGCCACTTTTTGCGTGCCCACTCGGTGATCTCGGCGCGTTTTTGGGGATCTTTCAGTTGCTCAAGCTGGGCGCTTACGCTCTGTGCACGGAACTCCTGAGGCAAAAACGATGTATTGATGCCCGTGCTGGATGCGTGATAGGGGTACACGTCGCAGTAGATCTCCACACCCTCTTCGTTGGCCTCTCTGAGCATACGGATGGTGTGGCTGACTTTGCCCCAGCTCTCCTCGAGGCCTGCCGCCTTGTGGTGGGACAGCACGCCTCTCGTGCCCGACGCCTTGATGATGGTGATGAACTCTTTGACAGCCTTGACCAAAGTCGCACCCTCGCTGCGGATATGGGCAGCAACAACTGCGTTGTACTCGCCTGCCACCTTGGCAAGCTCTATAAGCTCGTCGGTGTCGGCATAACAGCCGGGGGTATAGATGAGTCCCAGCGACAAGCCCAGTGCACCTGCCTCGATGCCCTCGCGCAGGAGGGCTTTCATTCTTTCAAGCTCCTCTGCGGTGGGCTTGCGGTTTTCCACACCCATTACGGCGCGGCGGAGGCTACACTGGCCCACGAGCATGGCAATATTGCTGCCCTGAGGCTTGTCTTTGGCGTGTCTGATAAACGAGCCCATAGTTCTGTAGACCTCGTTTTCCATACCGACGCCGTCGATCATTTTGATCTTTTCCTGCGGGACGTTACAGCCGAAGGGAGCGTGAGAGCTGCCGCACTGGCCTGCGATGGAGGTGGTTATGCCCTGCTCGATCTTCTCCCGCTGATCGGGAAAGGTGAATATTGCCGAGTCATTGTGGGCGTGGGAATCTATAAAACCCGGGGTAACCACAAGTCCCTGCGCGTCGAGGATCTGTTTGCTGTCGCCCTTAATACCCTTTTTGACTTTTTTGATCTTGCCGTCTTTGATGGCTACGTCGGCAAAATATGAGGGGGAACCGGTACCGTCGATTATTCTTCCGTTTTTGATGAGCAGGTCAAACATAATGATTATTCCTCTCTAAGGATGATTTTGCCCAGACGCTTGCCGTTGTGAACAGCGTTCTCAACGACCACCTCGCCTGCCATCAGGACATAGTTGAGTCCCTCGGCACGCTTTTGGCAATCGGTAAACTCACTACGGTCGATGATCTTGTCGGGATCGAAGATGCACAGGTCGGCGTCAAAACCTTCCCACACCAGACCCTTAGAACGCAGGTTGTAGACTGCGGCGGGCATAGCTGTCATCTTGCGGATCATCTCGGGCAGGGAGACAACGCCCTTTTCACGGCAGAATCTGCCCAGTGCGCGGGGGAAGGAACCCTTGTTGCGGGGATGGAAGACGGTTGCGTTGCCTGCAACACCGCCGTCGGTGCATATCATTGCGCGGTCATAAGACATAACGGTGGCAATGTCTTCTTCGCATATTGTGAAGTAGCAGGCTGTGCCGCCCATATTGTCGCTTGTCATGATATCAAATACCATGTCGTACTCGTCCTTGCCTTCCATTTCGGCGATCTTGTTCATACGGACACCCAGATACTGGGGATAGGAGCCGCTGCGTGCAAGCTGTACCCAGCTGAGGTCTCTGCCCCATTTTTTGAGGTTCCATTCTTTGATCTCCGCACGCTTGACAGGATCATTGAGCTGCTCGATCTGAGCTGCAGCGCTCTGTGCGCGGAAGGGACCGGGCAGGAAGGTGGATGCCAGGCCGGTGTGGGATGCGTGATAGGGATATACGTCGCAGTAGATCTCCACGCCCTGCTCGTTGGCTTCCTTGAGCATACGGATGGTGTGGCTGACCTTACCCCATGTCTCGTCACGGGTTGCGGCCTTGTGGTGGGACAGAACGCCGCGGGCGCCCGACTCACGGATGATGGTGATAAACTCCTTGACAGCCTTGATGAGGTAGTCGCCCTCGTCACGGATGTGTGCGGCAACAACTGCGTTGTACTCGCCTGCTACCTTGGCGATCTCGATGAGCTCGTCGGTCTCGGCATAGCAGCCGGGAGTGTAGATAAGTCCCAGCGACAGACCCAATGCGCCCGCCTCAATACCCTCACGGAGGAGGGCTTTCATCTTCTCCAGCTCCTCCAAGGTAGGCTTGCGGTCTGCAACGCCCATAACGGCGCGGCGGAGAGAGCCGTGACCTACCAGCATGCAGACGTTGCTGCCCTGGGGGACCTTCTGAGCATTCTCAAGGAAGGAGCCCATGGTCTTGTAGACGTCGCACTCTTTGCCGAAGCCTTCGATATTCTTGATCTTGTCGGCGGGAACGTCCTTGCCGTAGGGTGCCTGAGAGCCGCCGCACTGACCTGCGATGGTGGTGGTGATGCCCTGCTCGATCTTCTCGCGCTGATCGGGGAAAGAGAATATAGCAGAGTCATTGTGTCCGTGAGAATCTATAAAACCGGGGGTAACTACCAGACCCTGTGCATCCAGGATGTCTTTGGCTTCGCCCTTGATACCCTTTTTGACCTTGACGATTTTGCCATCCTTGATGGCAACGTCGGCAAAATAAGAGGGAGAACCGGTACCGTCGATAATTCTTCCGTTTTTGATTATAAGATCGTACATATTTTCACCTTATGCCTTTCTGATAGGTTTGCCTGCCAGAGCGCCGTTGTACTTGTCGTGCTCAACGGTGATAACGCCGTTGACCAGCACGTACTCAACGCCTACGTTGGGCTTGCCGGGTTCAACAAAAGTGGAGAGGGGGCCGTACTTGTCAGCATCGAGGATGCAGATGTCTGCATCTCTGCCCACCTCAAGGAGGCCCTTGGTATCAAGATCATATACCTCTGCTGCAAGAGAGGTCATCTTGCGGATCATTTCTTCAAACTCAACTACCTTGAGTTCTCTGACAAAACGGGATACGGCGCGGGGGAATGTGCCGTAATTGCGGGGATGGGCGGGAGCGCGGGAAACGCTGCCGTCCGAGCCGATCATTGCATAGGGTTTGGAGATAACGTTCTTGACATCTTCTTCGTTCATGGTGAACAGAACGCCTCTGCCGACACACTCGTTGGCTGCCAGTACGTCGAACAGAGTCTCAAACTCGTCCTTGCCGTACTTCTCGGCGGCTTCGTTGATGCGCAGACCGTTGAGCTCGCTCAGCTCCTTGAGACCGCACATAAGGCACCAGGACAGACCCTTTTCGTGCCAGGAATGATTGATGAAGGTCTCCTCGATCCACTCGCGTGCTTCCTTGCGGTATTCGGGAGTCTTGAGCATCTCGGCGATCTTCTTCTTGCCCAGAGCCTGACGCTCGGGGGAGATAAAGGTTGCCCACAGACTGGTGGAGCAGGCCTCGTAGGGATATACGTCGCACCAGATGGGTACACCCTGCGCTCTGGCTTCCTCGATCAGCTTGGTAGTGATCTTGGTGCGTCCCCAGTAGTTGGGGCCGCCTGCTGCTTTGTGGTGGGAGACAACGGTCTTGGCACCGGTGCGGCGGGCGATCTCGATCATCTCCTCCACAGACTCGACCAGTCTGACGCTCTCCGAACGGATGTGGCTGGAGATAACGCCGCCTCTTTCGCCGACGACCTTGCCGATCTCAACGATCTCGTCGGTGGTTGCGTATGCGCCGGGGGTGTAGTAGATGCCCAGGTTCATGCCCTTGGCGCCCTCGTCCATGCACTTGGCCATGAGAGCCTTCATCTGCTCCATCTCATCGAGGGTGGGAGCGCGGTTTGCCAGATCGCCCATGACCATATCGCGGATGGTGCTGTGGCCTGCCAGCAGAACTACGTTGCTGCCCAGACCGCTCTGCTCAAGAGCGTCGAACCAATCCTTGACGGTTTTGCGCTTTTCGTAATTCTTGGCGTCGCACTTGCCGCAGGGAGCATCAGAGCCGCCGCACTGGCCGCCGATGATAGTGGTAACGCCCTGAAGCACGATGTTGTCCATATCGGGCATCTCAAGCACACTGCCGTCACCGTGGCTGTGAGAATCGATAAAGCCGGGGGTTGCGGTCAGGCCGGTGGCGTCGATGATCTGCTTTGCCTCGCCCTCTACTTTGCCCATTGCGGCGATCTTGCCGTCCTTGACAGCGATGTCGCCCTGATAGCCTTTTTTGCCGCTGCCGTCAACTATATTGGCGTTCTTGATGAGAATATCAAACATAATTTTTACCTCTTTTCGTGATTTTTCCGTATTTTCCGGTATTTTGAAAAAAAGAGGACCCAAACAAACGCGTTCTTCTTCCCGTTTGCCCGAATCCTCTTGTTTTATTTATCTGTCGGTCCAGTTTTCCTTGCGGTTTACAAGTGCGACGATGTCACGCACCTTGACGTTGAGGTCGCCCTTGAGCACTTCCATAATGTCCTTGAGAGCCTTCTCGGTCATAACAGCCTTGCTCATACGCATAAACTTCTCTTCGATCCACTCGAAGCCGAAGCCCTCGTAAGCTTCGCCTCTGGGCTCGCAGAGACCGCCTTCAAGCACGGTGCCGTCCTTGAGGGTGATGACAGCCTTGCAGCAGCGGCGGCCGGGGAACATAGCGTCGATCTCGTCGTCCTTTTCGAAGCTGAGACGGCTCATCATCTCGATGACTCTGGGATCGCCCAGATTCTCGTCTCTTGCCTGCTCAAATCCGAAGTCGCCCCAGACGATGCCGCAGGCGGTGGGATATGCGATATTGTACTGAGCCTCGTCGGTGGTCTTGGGAACTATCTTGGACAGGCGGGTCGCCTGATAGAAGGTCTTGATGACTACCTTTTCGATATCCTGCCAGGTGATGTTATTTTCACGCATCAGGAATACGACGGCGTCGATTGCGGGATGACCCCAGCGGCAGCCTGCGTAGGGTTTGAAGTAAAGGTCAAGTATCTCGTACTTTTTGCCCAGATCGTCGGCGTACTTCTTGTACTCCTCACCGTCCATCAGGTGACAGTTGGAAACGAAGCCGCACTTCTCGGAAGCCATTGCCATAGCACCGACCATAGCGCCGTAAGGAACACCGTCCTTGTTCATGGAGGGGTACTCAACACTTCTGCCGCCGGGAGCGAAGGGGCTGTTGAACTCAGCGATTGCCAGAGCGTTGTTCAGTCTCTCTCTGTCCCAGCCCTTGAGCTTGCCTGCGCCTGCTACGATACCCCAGGGTCCGAAGGAGCCGCTGCTGTGGTAGTAGTTGTTGTAGTGCTCGATCATGGCGGCGCCCGAACGGATGGTGGTCTCGTAGGCGGCTACCAGAGCCTCGAGCAGCTCTTTGTATGTGCTGTCCTCTTCCCAAGCGGCGGCGAGGATACCGCTGATGAATGCTGTACCGGGATGAGCACGGATTATCTTGTGTCCGTCGTCAAGGTCGTAGGCGTTGGAGGAGTGACCCATAGCGGTGGTTGCACCGTAGTAGTTGAAGGTCTCCTGAATGCCGATTACGGGGATATCGCCCTTGCCGAACATTTCTTTTGCAGTCTTGACGCCTGCATCGAACTGTGCGCTGTGGCTGCCCAGGATCAGAGCATTCAGCAGGTCGGCAAAGCACATCTTTGCTCTCTCCTGAACGTTTGCGGGCAGGTTCTCCCATTTGAGGTTGATGATAAAGTCCTCAAACTTGTAGTCTCTTGAATAAATCATTATGTTTCTCTCCTCACATAATAATAGTTTTTATTTACATCTACCGATGATTTTACCATACCTGCGCCTGCAATTGCAAGCCTTTTGACTATTATATTTACTTATATTTAATATAGAGTTTCATTGACTTTAGCTTTGATTTTATAGTATAATTAAATTTGCTGAATATGAGATATCTCTGTGAGGTGTTTTTTATGAATATGAAAACTCTGCGCGCCAACCTGCTGTTGGTGCTTACCGCGGCTTTGTGGGGCGCGGCTTTCGTGGCACAAAGCACGGCTATGGACGCTATAGGTCCCTTTACCTTCAACGGTGTCAGAATGCTCATAGGCTCTCTGGTGCTTCTTCCCCTTTTGTGGGTGATGAACAGACTTGAGCGCAAAAAGCCCGAATACCGGCCTATGACCAGAGCTGATTACAAGCTGCTTGTCACCGGCGGCGTACTGTGCGGTATTGCACTGTTTTTTGCCAGCACCTTTCAGAATTACGGCATTATCTACACCACCGCGGGCAAGGCAGGCTTCATAACCACCATCTACGTTGTGCTTGTGCCCATTCTCGCCCTTATATTCCTGCGGGTAAAGTCCCATTGGCTGACATGGATATATGCGGCCATTGCCATGGTGGGCTTCTATCTGCTGGCGCTGGGCGGCGGCTTCGGCAACATCAACAAGGGTGACCTGCTTGTGCTGGTCTGCGCCGTACTGTTTGCCGTACATATCCTGATAATCGACCGCTATTCCCCCCACGTCAACGGCGTGGCTCTGTCCAGCATACAGTTCTTCGTCTGTGCCGTACTGTCCCTTATTGCCGCGCTTATTACAGAGGACATATCCTTTGCCGATATAACCCGTGCGGCCGTGCCCATTCTGTACGCAGGTGTCTGCTCCTGCGGTATTGCCTATACCCTGCAGGTCATCGCCCAAAAGGACACCGACCCCACCGTCGCCGCTCTGCTTATGAGCCTTGAGTCGGTATTCTCGGTGCTGTTCGGCTGGCTGCTGCTGCACGAACAGCTGACCGCTTCCGAGTACGCAGGCTGCGGCGTGGTATTTCTCGCCGTGGTACTGTCACAGATACCTCCCGAAAAGCTGAGGATAAAGAAGAAATAAACTGCACAAAAGCTCCTTTTTGGGGAGCTTTTGCACTAACCGAGGATATATGAACAAAAAGAAACTTACAGGCAATCTGATGCTGCTTGCCGCCGCTGCCGTGTGGGGCGGCGGGTATCTGGCAAACGATGCCGCCATACAGCATATCGGGGTATTCACCTACGAGACCCTGCGTATGCTCATAGGCGGTCTTATTCTGTTACCCGTATGTATGGCTCTGCGCAAACGTGAGCAAAAACGTCCCGACTGCACCCCCATCCCCCGCCGTGCCCTGATAACGGGCGGCGCCCTCTGCGGTGTGGCGCTGGTGTTTGCCTCGGCACTGCAGGGCTTCGGTCTGCTGTACACCACCCCCGGCAAAGGCTCATTTATCGCCGCGCTGTACATAGTCATAGTGCCCATCATAACCTCAACCCTGCGCCGCAGACTGCCTCCGCCGGCGCTGTGGGCAGGTGTGGCGGCGGCGCTTGCGGGCTTTGCCCTGCTGTCGCTCAGCGGTGAGGGCGGCGGCATCAACCCCGGCGACCTTATCATGCTTGCCTGCGCGGCTGTTTACTCGGTGCAGATATGCCTGCTTGAGCATTATTCACCAAAAGTCAACGGCGTGTATCTTGCCTGCGTGGAGTTTTTTACCGCGTCGCTGACGGCGCTGGTGTTTGCGCTGATATTTGACGATTTTTCACTGCCTGCAATAGCCGCCGCAGCTGTGCCTCTGCTGTACGCAAGCGTAATATCCTGCTGTCTGGGCTTTACCCTGCAGTCGGTGGCCCTGCGTATGACCGACGCATCGGTAGGCTCACTTATTATGAGCCTTGAGTCGGTTTTTGCCCTGCTGTTTTCGTGGGTAATAAACGGCGAGACCCTGCTTATGCGGGAGTATTTCGGCTGTGCTTTGGTGTTTGCTGCGGTCATGCTCTCACAGCTGCCCGAGGGCAAACGAAAAAGCCTGTAGGCGGTTTACAAACATTTTACGACTTTTTGCGGTGGAAAAATCCGTATAATAATGTTATACTGAAAGCTGACGACAAATCCGCCGCGTAATGCGGCCTATCAAATATAAGGAATGATAAAAATTGGCCAGTTCTTTTCTCAAAAAACTTTTTGGAGACAACTCCACCCGCGAATTAAAAAAGCTTGAGCCCACCATCTGCGCTATCGAGGCGCTGAGCGACAAATACCGCGCCCTCAGCGACGAGGAGCTTAAAGCCGAGACACCCCGTCTCAAAGCTAAGCTTGCCGCGGGTGCTACTCTGGACGATATACTCCCCGAGGCTTTTGCGGCGTTCAGAGAGGCGTGCCTGCGCGTTATGGGACAGTATCCCTTCCGCGTACAGCTCATAGGCGGCGTGGTACTGCATCAGGGACGTATCGCGGAAATGAAGACCGGTGAGGGCAAGACTCTTACCGCTACCCTGCCCGCATACCTCAACGCTCTTGCAGGCAAGGGCGTACACATCATCACGGTCAACGACTATCTGGCTTCATATCAGGGCGAGCTGATGGGCAAGATATACCGTTTTATGGGACTTTCCTGCGGCGTTATCGTCCACGCTATGTCAAACGACGAGCGCAGAGCGGCTTATGCCTGCGATATCACCTACGGCACCAACAACGAGCTGGGGTTTGACTATCTGCGCGACAATATGGCTATCTACAAAGAAAATATGGTACAGCGCGGTCAGGCGTTTGCCATAGTTGACGAAATAGACTCCATCCTCATAGACGAGGCGCGTACCCCTCTTATCATCTCGGGTCAGGGTGACAAGAGCACCGACCTGTACAAGATAGCCGACCGTTTTGCCGCCACGCTGACCCCTCTCAAGGTGGTGGAGGTAGACGAGAAGCAGGAGCAGGACGAGATCGAGGCAGACTACCTCATCGACGAAAAGGCCCGCACCGCCACCCTCACCCCCCGCGGCAGCGCAAAGGCAGAAAGATACTTCAAGCTGGAAAATCTGTCCGACCCCCAGAACGCCGAGCTGCTCCACCACATCAATCAGGCAGTCAAGGCACGCGGCTGTATGGTACGCGACGTTGACTACGTTATCCGCGAGGGCGAGGTCATCATCGTTGACGAGTTTACCGGCAGACTTATGTTCGGCAGACGGTACAACGAGGGTCTGCATCAGGCTATCGAGGCAAAGGAGAATGTGGAGGTCAAGCGCGAGAGCAAGACGCTGGCGACAGTTACCTTCCAGAATTTCTTCCGTCTGTATACCAAGCTGTCGGGTATGACGGGTACTGCCGTTACCGAGGAGGACGAGTTCAGACAGATATACAGTCTGGACGTTGTGGAGATACCCACCAATATGCCCATGATCCGTAACGATCTGCCCGACCGTATCTACTGCACACAGCGCGGCAAGGAAAAGGCTATCGTACAGAAGATCAAGGAATGCTACGACAAAAAGCAGCCCGTGCTGGTGGGTACGGTCTCCATTGAGCGAAGCGAGCAGTTCTCGGCTATGCTCAAGCGCGAGGGCATCCGTCATCAGGTGCTCAACGCCAAACACCACGAAAAAGAAGCAAACATAGTCGCTCAGGCAGGCAAATCGGGTGCGGTCACCATCGCCACCAATATGGCAGGCCGAGGCACCGACATTATGCTGGGCGGCAACGCCGAGTATATGGCAAAGGACGACTTGGCGGCACTGGGCTATCCCGACGACGTTATCAACGAGGCTTCGGGCTACGCCGACACCTCCAACGCCCAGGTACTTGAAGCGAGAGCCATATTCCGTCAGAAGCTGGAAGAGCACAAAAAGACGGTTGCCGAGGACAAGGCAAAGGTACTTGCCTCCGGCGGTCTGTGCATCTTAGGCACCGAGCGTCACGAAAGCCGCCGTATAGACAATCAGCTGAGAGGCCGTGCGGGCAGACAGGGCGACCCCGGTGAGAGCGTGTTTATGCTGTCACTTGAGGACGATCTGATGCGTCTGTTCGGCAGTGAGCGTGTTATGAATATGATGCGCGCGCTTAAAGTCCCCGAGGACGAGCCTTTGGATCAGAAGATACTGTCCGATGCAATAGAGTCGGCACAGAAGCGTGTGGAGAGCAACAACTTCCGCACCCGTATAAACGTGCTGGAGTACGACAACGTTATGAACGAACAGCGCACCCTTATCTACGCCGAGCGTATGCGTGTGCTGTCGGGCGAGGATCTCAGCGCAAAGGTGAAAGGTATGGTCACAGAATCGGTATCCCGTGCGGTGACCGAGGCCTCGGCATCATCTCCGGTCATTGAGAGAGCGACGGCAAAACAGCTGTCCATGATGTACCGCGGTCTGTTCTATCCTCCCCAGATGACCACCAGCGTGGAGAGCAAGCTGACGGGGCTTACCCACGAAGACGCCGCCGACTATCTCAGCCGTATGGCTATTCAGGTGTACGATGCCCGCGAGGAGCATTTTACCTCCCCCGTTATGCGTGAGATGGAGCGCATCGTACTGCTCAACGCCGTTGACCGCAGCTGGATGGAGCATATAGACTCCATGCACGAGCTGCGCCGAGGTATCAATCTGTCGGGCTATGCTCAGGTCGATCCCAAAAAGGAGTACAAGCGCATCGGTGCCGATATGTTCGATCAGATGATCAGCACCATCCGTGACGAGACGGCAAGGGGCATATTCACCATCAACGTACAGCAGAAGCGCGAAAAGGTGGCACAGGAAAATGACACCGGCGACGACGGCAGTCTGAGCAAGACGGTACGCAAGGGCAACAAGGTAGGCAGAAACGATCCCTGCCCCTGCGGCAGCGGCAAGAAATATAAGCATTGCTGCGGTAAATAATCACAATATTTTCGGCAAGAATATATAAAAAAGAAAAGGAGAAAACAGAAATGGAACTCAAAGGAAGCAAAACCGAACAGAATCTCCGCGCAGCTTTTTCGGGCGAGAGTGAGGCAAGAAACAAGTATACCTACTTTGCATCCGCCGCAAAAAAGGCAGGCTACGAGCAGATAGCTGACTTTTTCCTCAAGACCGCCGAGAACGAAAAAGAACACGCAAAGCTGTGGTTCAAGGCACTCAGCGGCATCGGCAACACCGAGCAGAATCTGCTGGCTGCCGCCGAGGGCGAGAACTGGGAGTGGACCGATATGTACGCCAAGTTCGCAAAGGAAGCCGAGGAAGAGGGCTTCTATGACCTGGCAAAGCAGTTTAAGGGCGTTGCCGCCATCGAAAAGACCCACGAGGAGCGCTACCGCGCCCTGCTCAATAACCTCAAGACCCAGACCGTGTTCGCAAAGGACAGCGAGCAGGTATGGGAGTGCCGCAACTGCGGTCACCTCCACAAGGGTGCATCCGCACCTCAGGTCTGCCCCGTCTGCAACCATCCCCAGGCATATTTCGAGCTGAGACGCGAAAATTACTGATCCGTATAAGCAAACCTCGTCAGGCAGAGAGACCTTTGGTCTCTCTGCCTTTGTTTTTTGTCCGTTTGGGAGTGTGATGCGCAAGAGCGCGGATATAAAGCAAAATAATCAAAAAACGCCTTTTCAAACGGGCGTTTTTCGTTTATACTATATTTACATTTGTGTGTGATATTTGGTAACAATTTTAAGGTAATTTTAAGTCAGAGGTGTTTATTATGGAGCTTCAGTATCTGCGGCCTGCCCGCGGTTTTTATCTTAAAGAGCTTGAGAAGTTTCTTAAAGAAAGCGGTCTGGATTTTGACCCCGGCTGCACCTTTACGGTCAATGCGCTGGAAAACGACGAGATAATCGCCACCGGCTCACTGGAAAAGAACGTGCTCAAGTGCATCGCCGTCAGCGAGAACCATCAGGGCGAGGGTCTGTCCGCCACCATCATCACCGCGCTGCGGAGTCAGGCTTTCGACAACGGTGAGGAGCATCTGTTTCTGTTCACCAAGCCCAAGAATATAGATATGTTCGGCGGTCTGGGCTTTTACCCCGTGGCACGCACTCAGGACGCTTTGCTGATGGAGAGCGTCAGAGGCGGCTGTGATACTTTTGTGTCTGCCCTGCCCAAAAAAGAGGGTGTCTGCGGCGCCGTTGTAGTCAACTGCAACCCCTTTACGCTGGGTCACCGTTATCTTATCGAGCAGGCGTCTCAGGCTGTTGACTGGCTGTATATATTCGTGCTCAGTGAGGACAAGAGCTTTTTCCCTGCTTCCGTCAGGTACGAGCTTGTCAAAAAAGGCACGGCCGACCTGCCCAACGTCATCGTCTGCCCCACGGGCAAGTATATGATATCCTCGGCAACCTTCCCCACCTATTTTATCAAGGATAAGACCAAGGTGGACGATATCAAGTGCGATATGGACATCGAGGTATTCTCCAAAAAGTTCGCACCCGCTCTCGGCATCACCCGCCGCTTCGTAGGCACGGAGCCTCACTCTGCGGTGACCAACGCATACAATCAGCGCCTTAAAAAGCTGCTGCCCGACCGCGGCATCGAGCTTACTATCATCGAGCGCAAGACATCAAACGGCGAGGCTATCAGCGCCAGCCGTGTGCGCAAGCTTATTGAGGAGAAGAACCGTGAGGCGCTGCTCACTCTGCTGCCCCCCACCACTATGGAGTACGTGGACAAAACATTTTTTGCCGACAAATAAATTGAAAATAAAGGAGACTACATCATGGAGTTCAACAACGGCAGTTACCGCTCCGGACCTTACGGCGCAGGGCCTTTCGGTACGGGCGGCACACAACCCCCTCCCCCCAACACACCCAAAAAACCGGTCAACGTAAACATCAACCTGCCCAAGTTCAAGAAGCTGCTGCCTCTGGCGATAGTTATCCTGCTCGCCGTTGTATGCGCTTTTACCTGCTGGTACACGGTAGACGACAAGCAGCAGGCTGTGGTGACCACATTCGGCAAGGTCACCGACATAACCGAGGCGGGTATGCATTTCAAACTTCCCTTCGGTATTCAGAACGTTGAAAAGGTCGACGTCAACGTATACCAGAAGCTTGAGCTGGGCTACCGCTCGGACGACAGCTCCACCGGCTACAAGCTGGTCACCGACGAGAGCAAGATGATAACCGGTGACTACAACATAGTCAACATCGAGTTCTTTATTGAGTACAAGATCTCCGACCCCGTCAAGTATCTGTATGCTTCCTACGCACCTGAGGACATCCTCCGCAATCTGGTGCAGAGCCAGGTGCGCAACGTGGTAGGTTCCACCAACGTTGACGCCGTTCTTACCGACGGTAAGGAGCAGATCCAACGTCAGGTAAAGGAGTTTATCACCGAGATCCTCGCAGACTACGACATCGGTCTGATGCTGGTGGACGTCAAGATCCAGGACAGTGAGCCCCCCACCAACGACGTCATTGAGGCATTCAAGAGCGTTGAGACGGCAAAACAGCAGGCTGAGACCGTTATCAATCAGGCTCGCGCATACCAGAACTCCAAGCTGCCTTCGGCTCAGGCGGAGGCTGACAAGCTGATACAGAACGCAGAGTACCTCAAGCAGAGCCGTATCAACGAGGCTACCAAGCAGGTCGCTATGTTTGAGGCTATGTATCAGGAGTATATCAACGATCCCGAAATAACCCGCGCAAGAATGTACTATGAGACCATCTCTCAGGTGCTGCCCGGTGTCAAGCTGTATATCAACACCGATGAAAACGGCGTAAACACCCTGCTGCCCCTTGACAGTCTGGTAAAGTAAGGAGGACAAAGCTATGAAGAAAAAAGCCATCGGCATCACACTTGCCGTTATAGTTATTGCCCTCGTTATCGTGGGCAGTTCGGGCGTGTATACCGTCAAGGAGAACGAATACGCCTGCACCGTGCGTTTTTCCAAGATAATCAACACCACCAATGATGCCGGACTGCACTTCAAGGTGCCTTTTATCGACACCATCAAAGTGTTCCCCAAAGCTACCATGCTCTACGACATCAGCCCCTCCGAGGTCACCACTCTGGACAAGCAGAATATGACCGTAGACAGCTACGTTATGTGGAAGATAAGCGATCCTCTCAAGTTCTATCAGTCCCTGGGCACCGTATCCTCTGCCGAACAGCGTCTTGACGCTATCACCTACAACGCGTTCAAGAACCTGATGAGCAAGCTGGCACAGAGCGACATCATCAACGAAGAGGACGCATCGGCACGAAACGACATCTACTCCACCATTACCGCCAACGTTGCCGAGGCAACCGAAAGCTACGGTATCTCTGTCGTTGACGTCAAGATCAAGAGATTTGACCTGCCCATGTCCAACGAGAACGCGGTTTACGGCAGAATGATCTCCGAGCGTAACCAGATGGCAGAAAAATACACCGCCGACGGTGACTACGAAGCCGCCCTGATAGTCAACGACGTTGACAAGCAGGTAAATATCATCATCTCCAACGCCGAAGCTCAGGCAGCACTGCTTGAGGCAGAGGGTGAAGCCGCATATATGCAGATGCTCAACGAAGCCTATAACTCCGAGGACAAAAAGGACTTCTATGAGTTCACCCTTGCCCTCGACGCCCTGAAAGCCTCTCTGGCAAACGGCGAAAGCACCGTCATCCTCTCCTCCGACTCCCCCCTCGCCCAGATCCTGCTGGGCTCACTGGAAAAGTAAGAAAACTGCAGAACATAAAAAAGCCAACACCGCTGCTAATGCAGCGGTGTTGGTTTTTTATGTTCAGAACTTTTCAACCGGGTCGTTGCCAAAACTCAAAGGTACGGGAATATCGGGTAATTCTATACCTCCGGGACCACTTTGGTTCATTACGTCCTCGACCTTGATCTCGATATTTTCGATCATTGGTGTTTCATACTGTTTTTTATCCATTTCTACCCTCCTGCATTAGTGGATATAGTTGTATGCCGAGATGCCATACTTCATCATCGCATCGACAAGTGCCGCAAGCTGAGGCTGTGCAGTATTGTTCTGCTGGCTCTGTGCATAGGATTCCACGCTGTATCGGAGTGTATTGCTTACCGGCTCACCGTTCTTGTATACGGTTACGTAGATATGCTCTCTGACCTGATACGCATTGAATCCGTTGAAGTACACGTAATATCCGCCGTTTGTTGCTATGAACTTGCCGGAATCTATAGTCCAGTTATATCCGCCGCCGCTTACTTTGAGCGACATCCCCTCAACATCGGCAGCGTCTATCTTGAATCGCATTGTGATCGAGTCATTAAGCAGCAGACCTACGCCTGTCCAAGATACGGTGGGATTATCTATTTTTTCATATCCGCCGGTCAGAACGTTCTCCAATTCGGGAAGCTGCTGGGAGCCCTCGGCTTTCAGCGCATCAGACAAAGATGCATTTACCAATGTGTCAGCATTGTAGCCTGAAAACACCTGAGATGCAGCACCGTAGTTGAGCAGATCAACAAGCATTGTTCTCAATTCTGCGTAAGCTGCACCTGTATAGTTCTCAAGCACTGCATCGCAGTATTCCTTGATACTGTAACCTACAGTCTTGCTCTTGACGACTTCACCGTTATAAGTTGCATACAGTGTTCCGTAAACGGTATCCCCCATCATATTGGGAGCAATGTCGGTGAATGCAAACACATACTTACCTGCAGAGGCGGTATAGCCGTCTACAACGGTTTCTTTTCCGTTGAACTCAAAGACCATATACGGATCACTGTAGCCAAACTCTGTGAACAGGCTCTCATCGACTTTATAGTTGATCGCAAGATTGTTATAGAGGGTTACCGATACTGTGCTGATGCTGAATTCCGGTTGTTCTGGTTCCTTGCTGATAGTCTGAGAGCATACCACACAATCGCCTTTGCCGTCTACCCATGTATGCACGTTGTGTCCAATATCGGGGTTTTCGCAATTTTCACGAATGATGTAGGTTCCGCCCTTGGCAACAGAAAAGTATACCTCTCCGTCTTCTACCGTTCCCACAAATACAGTCTCTCCAAATGCTATCTCCAGCTTTGCAGCTTTACCGCTATAAGGAATATACAGTATGGGTTCCCACTCTTCCAATACCGGGTCGTTAGATGTGGGAATATCCACAGTAATTATCCCATCATTCTCGGTTATAGTGATACCCGCATCAAACTCGTTGCCCGCAAAAGAAACAATGCTCAGTAATGAAATCAACAGCAATGTTACAATAATCTGTCTTCTCATTTTTCTTTCTTGCCTCCTTCAAACTTCCACTTGGCAACTGTTTTGCCCTGATCATCAGTAACATTCAATTCAGTGTCGTTCTCTGTATCTATAAGTTCTTCTGCTATTTTGAGGTCACTGCTCTGGCTGTTAACTATCCACGTAACACCCGGATACAGAACATCAACATAGAGTCTGTCATCCCCGCTACCATAGGGTGCCCAACGACGGGGGTTTGTGATTACTACGGTGTTTTTGCCCAACTCTACCAAAGCGGTGCGAGGTGTCAGAACGCCAAGTATATTCCAGCCGAAATAGTTATTGTACACATAATACATTGTGCCTAATTCACCGTTCGCCATATCCATATCACGATCGTTATCGATGAAGTTGTTGGAGTGATAGGTCATCTGAATACCTGTAGCGCCCTTGGGAAGCTCTTCCACCTTGATCGCAATACCGTTATTGATAAAGTCATTTCCTCTTACGTTCTGCCTGAAATAACCGTTAGTGCTGCCATCATACACAATATTGGGATCAAACTCATCGTTGCTCAAAAGGTATCCTATTTGGTTATTTTCAAACCGGCACAGGGTTATATCGGCATAAGTGGCATATACACCAACCTCATAACCGCTAAAAGATACATTTGTCAATCGGGGGCTCACATGAGCAGCCATTATACCACAGCTCAGTTCACGGTTTCCTCTGTTGACTTTTATGCCGTCCTTTGCAACAAAATCGATATTTTCTACCCAGACAAAAACATTAAAATTGCTATCAGGGTCAGAGGTCAGCACCATAGCACACATCGTAGTTTTCTTTCCGCTTTGCTCTGTACCTTCCAGTTTGCAAAGCGCACCCCACTGTGTGCCCGACTCAATATAAATGACATCATCATACTCCACAGCAGGCAAACGAAGAACTATATCAGGATTCTGGGATGCCACTTCCAGGTAAGCCAGATACTCTTCGAAGCTGTTCTTGCGGAAAGCATTCAGGAAGCCCTCTCTGTCCAAAGCCATCAGCTCATTGAGTTTTTCGGACGTATCATACGCCGAGCCGTCAAAAATAAACTCGCGCCGTGTCTCGTCGTCATATTTCAATGCGCCGTATACGTGCCACTGAGAATAGGTTTTGGGCTCGTCCCATCCGGGCATCTGAACTGTAATATTTATCTTAACGCGGACAGAAATCAGGTGCTCTTTTTTGATGGAAAACGCAATAGACCAGGGATGGTCAGCGGTATCGTCTTTGATGACTTCCATTTTGAATGCATCGGTATCAATCGATGTGCCATTATAATACATTAACTGACCTGCGGAGTTTTCATCTATCTCCAATGTCACGTTGAGTATGTACTTGTCAAACTGATCCTTAGATGCAATATACTCAATGCTTCCGTCTCTTTTGTGAGCGCCTATGATATATTTGTCTGTTCTGTATTCATCATAATTATGCCAGCTGCGGTTAATGGTTCCTTGACCGGCAAAACGAATGGTTTGACCATTTGAGCGTCCAAAGCCAAAGGTATATACAGATTCCTGATAAGTAAGCACGGGTACTACGCCGCTGTGGTCATAGTTATTGGTAATATCCGATCTGAATCTTACTATCGCACTGATAGCTTTGCCCTTTGTGTCTACAAAATGCAGCTGAACACGCTGTTTATCAGTCACGTTTTCAGAAACAACGGAGGTGATTGCAACGTATCCATCCTTTTCCAGATGGGTGGTGTCTATCTCATAGAGTTCGTATACCGTCACCGCATTGAAGGGTATCTCCACTGCATCAGTGCTCATAATTCCCTCTTTGCCTTTATCTACCAGGATCTGGACATATTCTTTGTCCTGTGCGGGGAAATAATATACTGTCTTTTGCTCACCGGGCATACCGTATATTGTGCCTTCCTTCAAGAAGTACCGACCTTCCTGCTTGGGCTGAGAATAAACATCCGGAGATTCTTCTCTCTTTCCGAACTTGATGGGGAGGGATACTTTTTGGTTATCTGCTAACGTAAGAGTAAGAATACCTGTGCAATCCTCTACTCCAAAATATCTGCCCTCGAGTATATATCCTGTATTGCCGTCATAGTCGACAAACTCCGTAACCGTGAGTATTGTCTCCGAGGTATCCGCAGGAGATGTATAACTCCAGCTTTCCAGTTCAACAGGCTTTCCAAGGTCATCCTTTGTTCCATAATAGAACTGCATCGCATGGGTCTCATAAAAACCGAAGTCTCTTACTTCGCTTTCAAGAGGGTTATACGCATTAAAATTACCTCTGAAGTAGCTTCCGGGTTTGATCCACAGGTTAGGCAGATTGGGGTCTACCCTGAAGGTACAGTTCGCGCTTATTTCTCTGCCGTTTTCAAATATAAGTCTGAACTTTACATACTTATTACTTCCGGATACGGTTGCCGTTACCGCAACATATCCCTTGCTTGCAAAATCGGTA
>JAFQTO010000044.1 GCA_017408985.1 Clostridia bacterium | reverse complement strand
TGCTGCTGCTCGACGTCACCCCTCTGTCCCTGGGCATCGAGACTCTGGGCGGCGTATGCACCCGTATCATCGAGCGCAACACCACCATCCCCGTAAACAAGAAGCAGATATTCTCCACCGCTGCCGACAACCAGCCCTCCGTTGAGATCCACGTTCTGCAGGGCGAGCGCGATATGGCGGCAGGCAACAAGACTCTGGGCAGATTCCATCTGGACGGCATCCCCGCAGCACCCCGCGGTGTACCCCAGATTGAAGTCAGCTTCGACATCGACTCCAACGGTATCGTAAACGTATCCGCCAAGGATCTGGGCACCGGCAAGGAGCAGAAGATTACCATCACCTCCTCCTCCAACCTGTCCAAGGAAGATATCGACAAGGCTGTCAAGGATGCTGAGCAGTTTGCCGAAGAGGACAAGAAGAAGAAGGAAGCCGTTGATACCCGCAACAACGCCGAGGCTATGGTATATCAGACTGAGAAGAGCCTTAATGAGCTGGGCGACAAGGTCACCGAGGAAGAAAAAGCTCCCATTCTTGAGCAGGTTGAGAAGCTCAAGGAGGCTCTCAAGGGCGAGGATATCGAGGCTATCAAGGCTGAGAGCGAAGAGCTGACCAAGCGCTTCTACTCCATTGCCGAAAAGCTTTACGCACAGGCAGCTCCTCAGGACGGCACTCAGGCTCAGCCTGACAATAACGTCTACGATGCCGACTACAAGAAGGTCGACGAGGACGAAAACAAGTAAATCACAGCTTGCACGCAGGGCGGAGTATCTCCGCCCACGTGCTGCGTTTGGCATACTGTAAATTAGGAGAACATATATGAGTGAAGAGCGGCGCGATCTTTATGAGGTGCTTGAGATACAAAAGGGCGCCTCTGATGAAGAGATCAAAAAAGCCTACAGAAAGCTGGCAAAAAAATACCATCCCGACTTAAACCCCGGCGACAAGACTGCCGAGGAGAAGATGAAGGAGGTCAACGCCGCCTATGAGGTACTGAGCGACAAAGAAAAGAGATCCCGATACGACCAGTTCGGCTGGGCGGGTATCGATCCCAACTACGGCGCAGGCGGTGCGAGCGGTTTCGGCGGCTTCGGCGGTTTCGGCGGCGTGGATCTGGGCGATATTTTCGGCAGTATGTTCGGCTTCGGCGGAGGCGGCAGTCAGCGCACCAACGGCCCCGTGCGCGGTGACAATATCCGCATAAGCGTTCAGCTGACCTTTGAGGAGGCGGCTTTCGGCTGCGAGAAGGAAGTCACCGTCACCCGCATGGAAAACTGCCCCGACTGCCAGGGCACCGGTGCCAAAAAGGGCACCAAGGCCGAGACCTGCTCGGTTTGCCACGGCACGGGTCAGGTGCGTACACAGCAGCGTACACCCTTTGGCGTATTCCAGTCGGCATCTCCCTGCACTGCGTGCAACGGCAAGGGCAAGATCATCAAAGACCCCTGCGACAGCTGCCGCGGCAGCGGCAGAATGCGCAAGGTGCGCAAGATCAAGGTCGGTATCCCTGCGGGAATTGATGACGGTCAGACCGTCTCGGTGCGCGGTGAGGGCAACAGCGGTATCAACGGCGGCCCCAAGGGCGACGTTTACGTTACGGTAAGCGTCCGTGAACATAAGCTCTTTAAGCGCGAGGGCAACGACGTTATACTGGATATGCCCGTATCATTCGTTCAGGCGTGCTTAGGCGCCAAGCTGGTAGTTCCTACCCTGGAGGGTAAGGTGGAGTACGAACTTCCCGAGGGCACACAGACGGGTACCGTGTTCCGTCTGCGCGGCAGCGGTATCAAGTCCATCAACGGCAGAGGCAAGGGCGACCAGTACGTGCGCGTGTATATCGAGACCCCACGCAACCTGAGCAAAAAAGAAAAAGAGCTCCTCCGCGAGTTTGAAAAAGAGTGCGGCGACAGCCACTACGACAACAAAAAGAGCTTTTTTGACAAGGTGAAGGATCTTTTCAAATAACAAAACGAAACCGACCTGTTTTTCAGGTCGGTTTTGATATTTTTACTGTTTTTTCATCTGACGCAGAAAGAGCAGTACGGCGAGCGCGAGGGATACAAGCCCGTAGGCAAGCACCACGAGCAGGTGGGGCAGCACGTCACCGTAAGCACCCGATATCGCCGCCCGTTCCATCTCCACCGCGTGAACGAAGGGCAGGGCGTAGGCGATCTTTTTGAACACGCCGCCCACAAGCTCCAGATCGAACCAGGTACCCGACAGCCACGCCGACAGATTTGTCAGCAGCGCACCGCACACTCCGCCAACCTGCTTGTCGCTGAGAATGCTGCCGAACAGCAGCCCCAATCCGATATACAGCAGGGATACGGGAAGCATGAGCAGCAGACCGGAGAGGGTATGCAGGGTCAGCTCAAGGCCCAAAAGCATCGCGGCAATATAGCAGATGATGCACTGCATAAGAGCAAAGGGCAGTACGGGCAGGGTGTATCCGAGTATGAAATCCACGGGCGTCATAGGCGTGGTGTACAGTCTCTGCAGCAGAGATGTACTGCGGTCGCGGGATATAAGGGTCGCCGAGAACAGAGTCATAAACGACAGTCCGAATACGGTGATGCCGGGCGTCAGATGTGCTATCTCGAACAGAGATACGGGCACGTTTGCCTGAATAGCGCTGAGAAGAAAGAGCAGCACCAGCGGAAATCCCAGCCCGAAACAAACGGTCAGCGGGTCGCGGATGATCTCTTTGGCGTTCCTTGCGGCAAAAGTCAGCATTTTCATCGCGCCGCCTCCTTTACGATACGCACGAAAGCCTGCTCAAAGCTGTCGGTCTGCGCCTTTTGCTTTATGCTCTCGGCAGTGCCGCAGACGAGCAGTCTGCCGTCGCGCATAATACCGATGCGGTCGGACAGCGCTTCGGCCTCCTCCATATAGTGTGTGGTCAGTATAACGGTGGTCTCGCCCTTGAGCGCCGATATCAGCTCCCACAGCTCCGAGCGGGCGATAACGTCAAGCCCCAGAGTGGGCTCGTCAAGAAACAGCACCTGGGGACGGCTGATAAGCGCCATTGCTATGCTCAGTCTGCGCTGCCAGCCGCCGGACAGCTTGCCTGCCTTGCGCTCTATGATGCTCTCAAGCCCCAACAGCGCGCACAGCTCGTCTATCCTGCTGCGGCTCTTGTTTTTGTCAAACCCGTGTACGCCGCAGATAAGCTGCAGATTTTCTCTTGCGGTCAGACCGCGGGCAACAGCCGTTTCCTGAGGGGATACGGCTATAAGCCGCTTGACGGCGGCGGGGTCTTTTGTGATGCTGCTGCCCATTATCAGCCCGTCACCGCTCGTAGGAGAGGTCAGGCAGGTCAGCATCTTGATGGTGGTGGTCTTGCCTGCGCCGTTTACGCCAAGAAGGGAGAACAGCTCTCCCTTTTTTATTGTCAGCGACAGACCGTCCACAGCAGTTCTGTCACCGTAGCGCTTGCACAGGCTGACGGTTTCTATGGCGTTCATTTGTTTTTTGCCTCCCCAAGATGTCTTGCGCGCAGTCCCTGATAAACGTCGGTTATCATATCGGATATATCGTCCCAGTCAAAGTTCAGAAAGGATGTCGCCAGCATAGTTCCTATACCGTGAACACATATCCACACCTCGGTGTGCATCAGCCGCGCCGTTTGCTCGTCAATTCCGTTTGCGCTCATCATCATCCGCACCGCTTCTTCAAAATCAGGTGAGGGAGGAAGCTCCTCCCCTCTGCGGTCGCGCATAAACAGCAGCTTGAACAGCTCCCGCTCCTCATAGGCGAAGCGTATATACGCCATACCGAAGGCTTTGTAGCGGGGGTACTTGCCGCTCTTTACTTCACGGGCGATAAATCCCAGATACAGATCGTACGCTGCCCCAATGGTGTCCTGCTCAAGCTGTTCCATAGACTCAAAATTGGAAAAAAGCGGCTGTGTGGAGCAGCCAAGACGTGCGGCGATGGCACGGGCGTTGAGTGCCTGCGCGCCGTTTTCTCTTATGATGCCCAGAGAGGCGGATATAATGTCCTTCCGTGAGGTCTTGACTTTAGGCGGCATAATAATCCTCCTTGAAATAACGAGTGTTATATATCGTTTGTTATTCTAACTCATCCAACTGCAAAAGTCAAGCACCAAAACCAAAAAAACGCACGCGCTCCCCCAAATACCGCCCTCCGCCGTAAACTGCCAAAGTCAATACCGCTATGCGCGGCATAATAAAACTGCGAGACTTCCTTATGGGAAGTCTCGCAGACTGTCTGTTTTTATGAGATTTGTAAATTAAGACTTACAGATCCATGGGCTTGAGGTCGGGGCTGATGATCAGCTCTGCGCCTGTAGCAGCCTGTACGTCCTCAACGGTGAACTCGGGATGGATCTCAACAAGCTCGATGCCCTTGTCGGTAACGTTCATAACGCCCATCTCGGTGATGATCATATCGACGCAGTTAACAGCGGTCAGGGGCAGGGTGCACTCCTTGAGGATCTTGTGGTTGCCCTTTGCGGTATGCTCCATGGTGACGATAACCTTGTTAGCGCCTACGACCAGGTCCATAGCGCCGCCCATGCCGGGAACGGTCTTGCCGGGGATGATCCAGTTGGCCAGGTTGCCCTTTTCGTCGACCTGCAGAGCGCCCAGGAAGGTGCCGCTGACATGGCCGCCGCGGATCATGGTAAAGGACATGGAGGAGTCGATGAATGCGCCGCCGGTCATGATGGAGGAGGGCTGTCCGCCTGCATCGCAAACGTGATCGGGATCAGCGTTATCTTCGGAGGGGGGGCCGCCTGCATCGATCATGCCGCACTCAGCCTGCAGCTTGATGTTGACGCCTTCGGGGAGGTAAGCGGGGATAAGGGTGGGGATACCGATACCGAGGTTGACGATATCGCCGTCTTTCAGTTCCTTTGCTGCACGGGTAGCGATGACAGCCTTGACTTGAGCTTTATCCATTATTTGTTACCTCCGTCGTAGACAATGTAATCAACAAAAATACCGGGTGTGACAACGTTATCGGGATCGATCTCGCCGATCTCGAGGAGGTTCTCAGCCTCGACGATAACAGTCTTAGCGGCGGTTGCCATCAGGGGGCAGAAGTTACGGGCTGTGCCGTGGTAGCAGATGTTACCTGCCTTGTCGACCTTGAAGCCTTCGATAACTGCGAAGTCAGCCTTGAGGGGCTTGAGCAGCAGATAATCCTTGCCGTCGATATTGACCTTGCTGTGAACGTACTCGAAGCCCTCGGTGATGGTGCCGACACCGGTGGGGGTCAGAACGCCGCCGAGACCTGCGCCGCCTGCACGGATCATCTCAGCAAAAGAGCCCTGGGGAACCAGTACGACTTCCAGAGTGCCTTCCTTCATCTGCTGACCGATCTCGGGGTTGATACCGATGTGGGTAGCGTAGAACTTCTTGAACTGCTTGTTGTGGATCAGGGGAGCGATGCCGTAGAAGGTGCCGTCAGCGTTGATTCTGCCGCCGTCGTTGCACATAGCGGTCAGGTTATCGGTGCCCTGCTCAGCAAGAGCATTGACAACGCCCATAGCGGTGCCGCAGCCGACGAAACCGCCGAACATAATGGAATCTCCGCTTTTGATGAGGGCTGCAGCTTCCTTGGATGTGATTATTTTGGGCATGGGAATGTAGCCTCCTTTAATTAAATAATTACTGTCTTTAAGTATATAATAGATTGACAAATAAATCAATACAAGAATTGGTACAAAATCAAAGCTTTCGGCCAAGAAAACTTATATAATTGAGCCAATCTTCACGGCTGAGGAAGTGCAGACCCGCCCGCAGGTGGTATCCTATCCTTCCGCCGTGGAAAATATCGCCCGCCCGGGGAGGACGGTCGCAGGTGACGAATCCGCCTTCGCCGTATACCTCACCCGCGGCAACGCAGGCAAGATGCTCGCTCTCAGGGTCTGCCCACAGATCCTCTGCTGCCGAGCATACGTAGGCGTATCTGGGCGCGATAGCGCCTATCAGCCAGTGCTGGTCAAAGGGCATCTCGCTCTCTCTGCCTGCGTACTTGTAATAGTTTTTGCAGAACCAGTAGGGGAATCTGTCCACGATATCTTTGACCGTCTCGCCCTGCTTCTGTCGGGTCACAGCCGCACCCGAGCAGCCGGAGTCGTTGGATATGGCGCAGAAGAACCGCTCGTCAGTTGCTCCTGCCAGCAGCGCCGTCTTGCCCAGCCGCGAGTGGCCTATCACGCTGACGCGGTCGTGGATTATCTCGGGCAGAGTGCAGATATAGTCCATAACACGGCTTGCCGCCCACGCCCACATAGCTATCTTGCCGCAGTCGGTGTCAGCTCTTCGCTCGCCGTTTTCAAACAGCACGCCTGCAAGTCCGTCGGTAAAATCGCCGTTGTCACGGGTAACGTCATTGTAGCAGAAGGTGAACACCGCGTAGCCGTTGTCGCACAGCTCCTCGCTGGGCTGATACATATCGGGCAGGCTTGTGCGGAAGTTGATATGCAAAAACGCAGGATGCGCCTTGCCGTCTGCGGGTACGGCGCAGTAAACGGGAAAAGCGAAGCTCCTGCCCGAGGGCAGCAGACAGTTGAGCTGCACCTTTTTGAGCGGTGCTTTGCCTGCGCAGAATCGGGGATTGGTCTCAAGCTCCTCCCAACTCATACTGACAGGCTTGGGGGGCAGATATCCGTACTCCTCACGCAGAAGTGTGTCCAGCGCCTGAGGGCGGCTTTGGGGAAACGGAGGCAGGTGCAGCTGCCTGATACGTTCTTTAAGCATATCTAAACACGTCCTTTCTGCAATAAAGTTTACACATTATAAAACTAAAAGTCAATCGCCTGCATTGATTTTTAGTTTTATAACTGTTATAATTGTATAGATAATAAACTAATTGGAGGATATATGAAAACATACGATCTTGTATTGACTCTTATCGTGGCATTCTTGCTGGTCAAGACCATTATTGCCACCTCTCTCAACCGTCAGGTACAGCTCAAGGGCTCGGTATCGGGTATGTTTATCGGCAACGTTATTATGTTTTTGGCTATCTGCCTGCTTGTCTACGTCAAGTTTGAGCAGTTCCAGTACCCCTGGATGGCTCCTGCGGGTATGGTCGTCTTTTTGGGCGCAAGTCTGCTTGTCAAATCGGGACTTGCCGAGGGCGGTCTGGTCTACAACGGCAGACGCATCCCCTTTAACGAGATGGAGTTCTATGCTATCGAGGCTGTCACCGAAAAGCGCTTTCTGCTCCGTATCCACGGCTGCAACAAGGAGTACGTTATGGCGTTCCCCATCGCCGCACGCGAAGATGTGGAAAACCGCCTGAAAGCCCGGAAGATCAAGTTTGCCGAGCGCGTATCCCCCGGCGAGAGGAAGAAAGAGCAATGAAGTCTGTCATAGAGTGCGGCAGGATAGTCAATACCCACGGCATCGCAGGCGAGGTCAAGATAGAGAACTACTGCGACGAGGGATTCTATAAGCGCATATCCAGAATAACCGCAGGCAGCGAGAGCTTTGAGGTGCTGTCCTCACGCACCCACAAGGGCTTCGTGCTGGCACGCCTTGAGGGGGTCAATACCGTTGAGGACGCTATGCGTCTCAAGGGCAAAACCGTTTTTGCCAACCGTGAGGACATAGATATGCCCCGCGGCCACGTGTTCTACAGCGACCTGTACGGCTTTGACGTGTATGACCGCAGAGTGCAGCGTGTCATCGGTAAGCTCAAGGAAGTGCGCGAGAGCACCGCGTCTATGCTGTATATCATAGAGAGCGAGGGCAAAGAGATCCTTGTGCCCGACGTGCCTGCTTTTTCCAGAGGGTATGACCTGCGCAAGCAGACCGTAGAAATAGAAACTATCGAAGGAATGCTGCCCGATGAGGATTGATATACTTACACTGTTTCCCGAGGCGGTGGACGCCTTTTTGGGCGAGAGTATGATAGGCAGAGGCCGCAAAGACGGCCTGCTTGACATTAGATGCCACAATATCCGCGACTACTGCACCGACCGCTACCGCCGCACCGACGATTACCCCTACGGCGGCGGTCAGGGTATGATAATGCTCTGTGAGCCTTTGGCCCGATGCCTTGAGGACATCAAGGGTGGGGAAGAGGTACACACCCTGCTGATGTCGCCCAGAGGCAGGATGTTTAATCAGCAGAAAGCCGTGGAGCTTTTGGAGCGCAAGCGGTTTGCCATAGTCTGCGGCCACTATGAGGGCATCGACCAGCGGTTTATCGACACCTGCATAGACGAGGAGATATCTCTGGGTGACTTCGTGCTGACGGGCGGCGAGATAGCGGCTATCACCGTAGCCGATGCCGTGTGCAGAATGGTTCCCGGCGTGCTTGCCGAGAATGCGTCTTTTGAGGACGAGAGCCATTTTGCAGGCGTGCTTGAGTACCCTCAGTACACCCGTCCCGAGGTCTGGCGGGATATGCGCGTGCCCGAAGTTCTGCTGTCGGGGCATCACGAAAATATCCGCAAATGGCGGCGCAAACAGTCACTCGAAATAACCCGCGCACTCAGACCCGATATGTTTGAAAAACTTGAGCTTTCCAAAGAAGATAAAAAACTTTTGGAGGTATGAGATATGCAGACAAACGGTAAAGTTTTGCTGACTCCCCGTCTTATCCTGCGTCCCTTTGAGGATAAGGACGCGCAGGCTATGTTCGCGATTATGTCCGACGACGAGACCACAAAGTTTTTGCGTGTCAACCCCTACGACAGCATTGACGATGCCCGTGCGTGGATAGACCGCTGCCGCAGGGAAGGTGACGGCGTGCATTTCCGCAGAGCCGTTGAGCTTAAAGAAACGGGCGAATACATAGGCGACGTCCGTGTCAAAATAAACGGGAAGGATAACAGCGGCGAAATAGGCTTTACCGTAATGCGCGAGCATTGGGGCAGAGGACTTGCATCCGAGGCGGTACGCGAAGTCATCGCATATCTGATGGGCGAGTGCGGCATCAACCGTATCGCAGCTGCCCACTCGGTCAAAAACCCTGCCTCAGGCGGCGTTCTGCGCAAGATCGGTATGCAGTACGAAGGCATGGCACGTGAGCTCTACCGCAACCGCATCGGCTACCACGACTGCCACCGCTACGCAATTCTGAAGAGCGATATATAAGTGAAAAATGACCGTATATTGAAAAATGTACGGTCATTTGCGATTTTTTGGGAACTTTTTCCGCAGTTTTCCGGTCTAAACATACAAACCCACACCCGAAAGGAGCGATATTATGATGAGAAAAGTCGTACCGATACTTTGTTTGCTTGCTGTGACTGCTGCTTTGGTGGCGGCTTTGGTATTGCGGCCGGAGGATGAGATCGGCATATCCGATGCGCCTGAAGTCTCCGATACGCCTGAAGTACCCGATGCGCCACGGCTTGTTGAGAGTGACACGGTCATTTCGGATACCAAAGGCAATGTGCAGACCGGTATTTTCGAGCTGTCGGCTACGGGTATGGAGTATGAGATATACAATACGTCTGAGACATACGTATACCTGTTTGGCAACGGTTTTGGCGTTGAGCAGCTTATTGACGGCAGGTGGTACAAAGTCCCCATACTGGTGAATTCGATTGCAGGCACGGCCATCGGATATGAGCTGTCCCCAATCGCCAGAGGGGGCGGATTTACGGCAAACTGGGGCCGCATCTACGGTCGACTGCCTGCGGGACAGTACCGTCTGGTAAAGTCGATGGACGTGTTCTGGTCGCGTGAAAAGCTCGAAGCCCCTCAAACCGTTCCTTACAGAGATTACGACGAGCGATATACCATAGCTATTGAGTTCGAGATCAAATAACCCACACCACACCCGAAAGGAGAGATACTATGCCTGAGTGCCTGAATACCGTGTCCGAGCTTGAGTTTGAGCAGATGACGGACGCCATCGACAAGCGCGCCTTCAAACGCAAAATGGTGGTCAACAAGATCGCCAAAGCCGCCGTAATTCTTGTGCTGGCAGCAGTAGCTCTGTATTTGATCACCTATATACCCAACTGCATCATAGCCCAGCGCACCTATGACGAGATATTTGGAGTCTGGGCGACGGGTGGCATTGTAATCGACGGAGTGTATTATGATGATTTGCCCGCAATCGCCAGAATAGCCGGCGTGTACATGGGTCGCTGGGATAACAAAGTCGTGGTCTATATGTCAAGGATCGACGAGCAGGCGATAGCCGAGTTCAGAGAGATATTCCCCGATGCCAAACGGGTGGTTTTCAAATACGGCGTGAGCTATCCTGCAATGCCTGCATAATGTTGACCTAGTCAACTATATAAGCTGAAAAACGGACAGATCCCGCCCTCGGGCGGTCTGTCCGTTGACTTTTATTTGTACGACGAAAGCTTCATCTGCACCCAAGTCCGCCGCAGCGAAACGCCTCCACTGCAAGGGGAGGTGGGCAAAATCTTTGATTTTGTCCGGAGGGGCTGCATTTTATTCGCCTTTGCAGAGATAGCAGTCACGGTCGTGGGAGTGTATCACGCCGATGGCCTGCAGATAGCCACGCTGAATATTGCAGACAACGACCATTCAAGGGCCAAACTGCCAAAGGGCGCTTACCCGATATCCGAACCTACAAAACGGGCAATACGCTTGTCGCCATCGACCTGCAAACGGGTGAATTCCATATCGAAAGCGAAGATCTTGATGAGGTCATAGCCATCCACGACGACCTGTTCGTCTATCGCGGTCTGGACAAAGCCGACCTGAATAACTTCTTCCTCGTTGCAGAATACGTAAAACTCTCCCAAAAGTAAATATCTCACCCCACCCAGCCGATACGGACTTTCCCGTATCGGCTGTTTCTTATTCAATCCGTCGCGGAGCGACACCGCAGCTATTAGCTATTCGTTATCAGCTATTAGCTCCCTTCTGTCTTCTTCATTGTGCATTCTTTTGCCTTCTTCCCGGTATTTTTTCTAATACCTCTTGACATACGATGCTATGCGTTGTATAGTATTATGCAGAGGGAGGTATATTATGGATGCACAAATAAGACGAGGTCTGCTGGAGGTCTGCGTTCTTGCCGCTATCAAGAACCGGGAATCCTACGGCTATCAGATAATCAAGGACGTCAGCCCATATGTTATTATGTCCGAGTCCACCCTGTATCCCATTCTGCGCAGGCTGGAGAGCTCGAGACTGCTGACCGTTCGCTCCAGTGAGCACAACGGACGGCTTCGCAAATATTACCGCATCACCGAGGAGGGCCTGCAGCGCCTTCGGGTGTTTGAGGCAGAGTGGGCGGAGATCATGCGTATTTATGAGTTTGTCAAAAAGGAGGATGGCGACCATGAATAAAACCGAGTTTCTGTCGCGGCTCAGGATCAATCTCTGCGGCGTCGGCGAGCAGGATATCAAGACCGCCGAGGATTTTTATTGTGAGATGATAGACGACCGCGTGGAGAGCGGTATGAGCGAGCAGGAGGCGGTGGACTCGCTGGGCAGTCCCGAGGATGCGGCCAAAACCATCCTGCTTGAGATGCCGCTGGGCAAGCTCATCAAGGTCAAAGCCAAGCGCTCGAGACGGCTGTCGGCTATGGAGATAGTTTTGCTTATTCTGGGCTTTCCCGTGTGGGGAGCGCTGGTCATATCGGCCTTTGCCGTGTTGCTGTCGGTCTATCTGTCGCTGTGGTCTGTGGTGATCGCACTTTACGCCGCAGTGGCTGCCGTCGCCGTGTCGGGTTTGGCGGCTGTTTTGGTCGGCGTGATAATGTTCACAAGCGGCCGCGCTGCCGCAGGCGTGTTTATGATAGGCGGCGCGACAGCCTGCATGGGCCTGACCGTGCTGATGTTTTTGGGCTCGGGATATGTGGCAAAGGGCCTCATCTTCCTCACCAAGCTCAGCGTAAAGGGCATTAAAAAGCTGTTTGTAAAAGGAGGCGACAAAGAGTGAAAAAGCTTATTATAGCTGCCGCAGCCTTTGCCGCCGTGCTGGCAGGCTGCATAGTGATGGGTGTCGGATTTATGATGACGGGGGGCAACTGGCGCGAGCTGAGCACCGAGAGCACGGTCACGTACACCGAGTACTTTGACGGATATTTTGACTCCCTGAGCGTCCGCCTGTCCACCTCCGACCTGCGTCTTGAGCTGTCCCGTGACGGCAAAAACCGCGCCGAGATCAGCCGCAGCGAGAAGATCGACGTGACGCTAAAGATCGCAAACGGCGAGCTGACAATAGGCGAGACCGACAACCGCCGCTGGGTGGATCACATATCATTCTTCTCTTTTGGCGAGAGCCGCGTGACCTTATATCTCACAGAGAGCGCCTATGAGAGTGCCTATCTGCACCTGAGCACGGGCGACGTTTTTGTGGCAGAGGACCTCACCTTTGGCGATCTCAGCATCCGCGTCAGCACGGGTGACGTGATCTCCCGTGCCCGAGTGAGCGGTTCGCTGACCGTAAAAGGCACCACCGGCTCAAAGACTCTGTCGGGCGTGGGCAGCTGTGAGAGCATCAGGGTTGACGGCTCTACGGGCGACGTCAGCATCCGTGATGCAGAGTGCACAACTATGCAGATCGGCGGCAACACCTCGGACGTTGAGCTGAACAATATTACCGCCGAGAATGTTACCGTAGACGTGACCAGCGGCGACACAGAGATGAAAAACGTGGTGGCAAAAGGCACTCTTGAGGCAAAGGCCACCACCGGAAGTATTGAGTTTGATCTCTGCGACGGCGCAGAAGTAGTGTTCAAGACCACCACGGGCGACATTGAGGGCAGCCTGCTGAGCGGCAAGATGTTTGATGCAGCTGCGTCAACGGGCAGGGTAAATGTACCTGTGTCGGACAAAAACGGAGGACTCTGCAAGGTCAATACAAACACCGGAGATATCGATATAACGGTCAGATAAGCACGGACTTCAAGGCGGCGGGCACAGCCCGCCGCTTTTTTGCGCCTTATGTTGTTGTAAAGGTGCAAAAATACGGTAAAAATTCAGGATTTTTTTGGGTTTGTTTGCACTATGTTAACAATTAACATATATAATATAAATGGAAAAAATTTGCCTTGTGTACAGAAAGGAAGGAATGCAGATGCTGCAGTTAAAAGGCATCAAAAAAGACTACCCCGCAGGCGGCGGAGTGGTCCACGCACTCAAGGGCATCGATCTTGAGTTCCGCAAGAGCGAGTTCGTGTCCATTCTCGGCCCATCGGGCTGCGGCAAGACCACTATGCTCAACATCATCGGCGGTCTGGACAGATATACCGAGGGTGATCTCGTTATCAACGGCAGACATACCGACAAATTCAAAGACCGCGACTGGGATACCTACCGCAACCACTCGGTTGGCTTCGTGTTCCAGAGCTACAATCTGATACCCCACCAGTCGGTATTGCAGAACGTTGAGCTTGCGCTGACCCTGTCGGGTGTCAGCAAAAAAGAGCGCCGTCAGCGCGCCAGGGAAGCACTTATCCGCGTGGGTCTTGAGGAGCAGATATACAAGCGCCCCGGCGAGATGTCGGGCGGTCAGATGCAGCGTGTTGCTATAGCAAGAGCGCTGGTCAACAACCCGGATATCATTCTTGCCGACGAGCCTACGGGCGCGCTGGACACAGAGACCAGCGTGCAGGTCATGGATATCCTCAAGGAGATCTCCCGCGATCATCTGGTCGTTATGGTCACCCATAACCCCGACCTTGCCAACACCTATTCCACCCGTATCATACGTATGCTGGACGGTGTCATCACCTCCGACTCCGCACCTCTCACAGATGAGGAAAGAGCGCAGGAGTTCAAACTTGGCGAAGAAAAAGCCGCCCGCGAAAAGACTCTCAAGAAGCCCTCCATGTCCTTTGGTATGTCCTTCGGTCTGTCGCTGAAGAATCTGTTTACCAAAAAGGGCAGAACGGCTCTGACCTCTTTTGCAGGTTCTATCGGCATCATCGGTATCGCGCTTATCTACGCCGTGTCGCAGGGTATGACCACCTATATCAACACCGTGCAGGAGGACACGCTGTCTTCCTATCCTATCACCCTTGAGTCTCAGCATATGGATATGAGCTCACTGCTGACCACTTTTATGGGTACGGCTGAGTCGGCTGAGAAGCATGAGCTTGACGCAGTCTATCAGAAGACTATGGTCTACAACCTCATCAACTCCCTTAACTCGGCAGAATCTCAGGAGAACGACCTGCGCTCCTTCAAGGAATACCTTGAAACGGCTATTCAGGAGGAAGACAGCGAGTTTGCCAACGCCGTAAACGGTGTTCAGTACACCTACGATATGGATCTTTTGGTATACACCCAGAGCACCGACGGCACTATCATCCGCTCCGACTCAACTGCGCTGATGCAGGATATGCTTATTGAGTATTTCGGTATGGATCTGTCCGGTATGATGTCTATGAGCGAGAGCTACGGTATGGGTATGACCTCGGGTATGAGTATGTCCACCTGGCAGCAGCTTCTGTCTGACAAGGACGGCAGTCCCATCAGCCCCCTGCTTGAGAAGCAGTATGACATTATCTACGGCAGCTGGCCCAACGAATACAACGAGATAGTGCTGGTAGTTGACGAGAACAACGAGATCGACGATATGAGTCTGTACGCTCTCGGCCTCAAGACCAAGGAAGAAATAGACGAGCTGTCCTATTCGGCACTCAACAAGGAAGAAATGTCCACCGAACACCGCAGTTGGAGCTATGAGGAGATCTGTGGTATGACCTTCCGCGTGGTATTCGGCTCCGATTGCTATACCGAGGACAAGACCACGGGTACTTTCACCGACCTGCGTGAGACACAGACCGGTCTCAAGTACCTCTATGACAACGGTCTTGAACTGCGCGTGACGGGCATCATCCGTCCCAGCGAGGACGCCGTTTCGTCAATGCTGACGGGTACTGTCGGTTACACGTATATGCTCACCGAGTACGTTATCGAGCACGCCAAAGACTCGGTTGCCGTTGAGCGTCAGCTTACCGACAAGAGCATAGATATCTTTACCGGTCTGCCTTTCAGAGAGAATACGGGCAAGATGACCGACGAGGAAAAGGTCGACGCTTTCAAGTCCTATATCGCATCCCTGGACCAGAAGGGCAAGGCTAACGCCTATATCTCCGTTATGAGCATCCCCTCCGACAGCGATCTGGAGGCTGCCGTTGCAGGTGCTATGATGGGCAAGACCCGTGAGGATATGGAAACCGTGGTGGCACAGGTCATCGCTTCCCAGACGGGTATGGGCGCAGACGAGATAGCGGGATATCTTGCTCCTATGGCCGACGAGGAGATAACCGAGACTTACGCTATGATAGTTGCCGAGCAGGTCAAGATGCAGATGGCACAGACCGTCAAACAGCAGCTGAGCCAGTACGACAACGCACAGCTGGCTATGATGCTTGAGGGCGCTATGCAGACCTACACCACCGAGCAGTTCGTCAAATATCACGATGAGGTGCTGGAGTTCTCCGACAGCACGCTGGAGAGCAATCTGCGCGAGCTGGGCGTTGTGGATATCGACGAGCCTGCTTCCATCAACATCTACGCCGCGTCTTTTGAAGAAAAAGACGTCATCGAAGCCGCTATCGAAAACTACAACAAGGACGTTCCCGAGCTGTCCCGTATAGCATACACAGACTACGTGGGACTGATGATGTCCTCTATCACCACCATCATCAACGCCATAACCTACGTGCTGATATCCTTCGTTGCCGTATCGCTGATAGTCTCCTCCATTATGATAGGTGTCATCACCCTCATATCTGTTCAGGAGCGTACCAAAGAGATAGGCATCCTCCGTGCGCTGGGCGCGTCCAAGCGCAACGTTTCGGGCGTATTCAATGCCGAGACCGTGCTGATAGGCGGCTTTGCAGGCGCAATCGGCGTGGGCATAACCTATCTGCTGTGCATCCCCATCAACGCACTTTTACACTATCTGACCAACATCCCCAATCTGAGCGCATATCTGCCCGTGCCCGTAGCCATACTGCTGATAATCATCAGTATGCTGCTCACCGTGGTAGCAGGTATCATCCCCTCCCGCTCTGCCGCCAAGAAAGAGCCCGTAGTCGCCCTGCGCACAGAGTAACAGTCTGACCCCTATACAGCCGCCCGGGTTCGGGCGGCTGTTTTTCATATTCCGTAAGTCTCGCTCATATACATTTCACAGGTTATATATGAAGAGGTGGCATAATTGAGGTGGAATGTAGACGAGCGATGTGCGCTTTTGGCGGCATATATATGTGACACGGGAGCGACCGTGCGTGCCGCGGCAAAAAAGTTCGGGATATCCAAATCCACGGTACACAAGGACGTGACCACCCGTCTGCGCGAGGTAGACAGGTCGCTTTTTGAAAAAACTGCGGGCATACTTAAGAAGAACAAGGACGAGCGGCATCTGCGCGGCGGTGCCGCCACCCGCGCAAAATACAAAGGTGAAGAATAAAAAAGTTCACTCTATCACTTGACAACACTAAAGTGCGGTGCTATAATCCCAATATACTTGATTGGAGTATTGCTATGAACAAGATGTATTTTGCAGCTGAATACTTTAGCTTTACCGGCTTTTACTTTGGTAAGGCTTGTTTGCGTTCGGCTGTATAAATAAGAGGAAGTTTGGTTTAGTCTTTCAACACCCTCACAGCCTGACGCTGTGGGGGATTTTTTTATTGACAACAAAATTGCATCAATGCAAAGGAGATAACAAAAATGGTAGTAATCCTCAAAAACAATCCCGACAAGGGTCAGCTCAACAATCTGGTCACCTGGCTGTCCGGCAAGGGAATCGACGTACACACCACGGTAGGCGCAAGTCAGACCATTCTGGGGCTGGTGGGCGATACTACCCATCTGGATATAGACCTTATTTCCGCGCTGGATATCGTTGAGGCGGTCAGACGAGTTCAGGAGCCTTATAAGAACGCCAACCGCAAATTTCACCCCCAGGACACCGTGGTAAAAGTCGGTGATACCCTGATAGGCGGCGGCAATCTGACCCTTATCGCAGGCCCCTGCTCGGTGGAGAGCGAGGAGCAGATCTGCGAGATCGCCCAAAAGGTCAAGGCCTCGGGCGCAAACCTGCTCCGCGGCGGCGCATTCAAGCCCCGCACCTCGCCTTATTCCTTCCAGGGTATGCGTCAGGAGGGATTGAGGCTTCTCTCGCTGGCAAAGAAGCTGACCGGTCTGCCCATAGTCACCGAGATAATGGATATCTCCCAGCTGCCTCTGTTTGACGACGTAGACGTTATTCAGGTAGGCGCGAGAAATATGCAGAACTTCGAGCTCTTAAAGGCTCTGGGCGCTCAGCGCAAGCCTGTCCTGCTCAAGCGCGGTTTAAGCTCCACCTACGAGGAATTGCTGATGAGCGCCGAGTACATTATGGCAGGCGGCAACGATCAGGTCATCCTCTGCGAGAGAGGCATCCGCACCTTTGAGAGCTACACCCGCAACACCCTTGATATCTCGGCTATCCCCGTACTCAAGCAGCTGTCTCATCTTCCCGTTATCATCGACCCCAGCCATTCGGCGGGCAAGAGTGAGCTGGTGGATGCTCTGTCCTGCGCGTCGGTGGCAGCAGGCGCGGACGGACTGATAATAGAGGTCCACAACGATCCTCCCCACGCTCTCTGCGACGGGCCTCAGTCCATTCGCCCCGAAGCTTTTGACAAACTTGCCAAAAAGCTTAAAAAAGTTTCCGAAATAACCAAATTGTGAGGTATAATATGATAATAGGAATAATCGGTCTGGGCATAATCGGCGGTTCTATGGCAAAATGCATCCAGGCCAACACCGACTATACCGTATTGGGTATGGATACAGACACCGAAACAATGGCACTTGCCCGACTTACGGGTGCGATTGACGGTGAGCTTACCGACCGGAAGCTTAGAGAGTGCGATCTTGTTATGGTAGCCCTGCCGCCCCGCGCGATGATTCAGGTGCTGGATAAGAAAGCTCCTTACATGGGCGGTACTCTGCTGGTGGATATGTGCGGCATCAAGCGCGACGTGTACGCTCCCATCAAAGCTCTGTCCAAAAAGTACGGCTTTGACTACGTGGGCGGTCATCCTATGGCAGGCAAAGAGGTAAGCGGCTTTACTAACGCCTCGGTCAGTCTGTTCAGCGGCGCGTCTATGATACTCACCCCCGACGAAGACAGCAACGCCCAGACCCTCGAGATGCTCAAGAGCTTTTTCCTCGGTATAGGATTCGGCGTGGTCACCTTCTCCAATATCGAGGAGCACGACAGAATAATCGCCTATACCTCACAGCTTGCCCATATAACCTCCAACGCCTACATCAAATCGCCCACCGCTCAGATGCATATGGGCTTTTCGGCAGGCAGCTACAAGGACCTTACCCGAGTAGCAAGGCTGGACGAGAATATGTGGACCGAGCTGTTCTGCGGCAACAACGATTATCTGGTGGAGGAACTGCGTGTGCTGACACGCAACCTCAACGATTTTCTTACCGCGCTGGAAGCAAAAGACGAGGACCGCATCCGCGCTCTTCTGCGTCGCGGCAGAGAGCTCAAGGAAACGGCAGGAGGAAACTGAAATGTCAATTTGTGTCACGGTCAACACAGACAAGCCCTACGAGGTGCATATAGGCGCAGGCTTGCTGAGTGAGGCGGGAGAGCGGATAAAGGCTCTGCTGCCCTCTGCCCGTACAGCCATAATAACCGACTCCAACGTTGCACCGCTGTACGCCGATGCCCTGCAAAACAGCCTCAAAGCATCGGGTATACAGTCGCAGGTTTTCGTGTTCCCCGCAGGGGAAAAGAGTAAGCGCCTCAGTACGATTGAGAGTATTCTGGAATGGCTTGCACAGCAGGGCTATACCCGCACCGACTGTATAATCGCGCTGGGCGGGGGCGTTACGGGCGATATGGCAGGCTTTGCCGCCGCCGTATACCTGCGGGGCATCAGCTACGTGCAGGTGCCTACAACCCTGCTTGCCGCAGTTGACTCCTCGGTAGGGGGCAAGACCGGTGTGGACCTTCAGGCGGGCAAGAACCTTGCAGGCGCTTTCAAACAGCCTGAGCTCGTACTGTGTGACACGGATACACTCAAAACTCTGCCTCCTCACGAGTTCTCGGACGGTATGGCGGAGACTATTAAGTACGGCGTACTGTTTGACCCACAGCTGTTTGCTATGCTGGAGGGGGACAGGCCTGAAAATCTGACCGATATAATCGCACGGTGCGTTGCACACAAAGCACACGTGGTAGAGATCGACGAGCTTGAACAGCGTGAGCGCAAGCTGCTCAATCTGGGTCATACTCTGGGTCACTCGGTGGAAAAATGCAGTAATTTCTCAATCACCCACGGTCACGCGGTCGCCGTCGGTATGGCGCTTATCGCCCGTGCAGGCGAGGCTATGGGCATAACCGAAAAGGGTACCGCAGAGCGTATAGAGAACTGCCTGACCCGTTACAGCCTGCCCGTTGAGTGCGATTTTGAGCCCGAGGAATTGGCTCAAGCTGCCGCATCCGACAAAAAACGCTCTGGTGACAGCATCACTCTGGTACTTATATCTCGCATAGGCGGGTGCCTGCTCAAAAAAGAACCCTTGAGCAAACTGCGTGACTACGCACGCTTCGGGAGGAAGTAACTATGGATATCAAACTCACCCCCTCGGCACTCAAGGGCGACGTTTACAGCATAGCCTCCAAATCGGACGTACACAGACTTATGATATGCGCACTTTTAAGTGGCGGCGCGGTGAGGATAAACGGTGTGTCCCGCTGTGCCGATACAGACGCCACCGCCGCCTGCATCACGGCCCTCGGCGCGCAGGTGGACTTTAGCGGCAGGGTATGCACGGTCACGCCGCCCGCGTCAGTACCCAAAACAGCTGCCCTCGACTGCGGCGAAAGCGGCTCGACCCTGCGCTTTTTGCTGCCCGTGGCGGCAAGGCTGTGCGAGAGAGCGTCCTTTACGGGCTCGGGCAGACTGCCTATGCGCCCCATAGGCGAGCTTGCCGACGCGATGCAGGCAAACGGTACGCAGTTTTCAAACCCCACTTTGCCCTTTACGGTAAGCGGCGGCTTGAGAGCGGGCACATACCGACTGCCGGGCAACGTCAGCTCCCAGTACGTTTCGGGACTGCTGATGGCGCTGTCTGCTTTGGCAGGGGAGAGCCGAATAGAGCTCACCACCCCTCTGCAGTCGGGATCCTACGTAAATATGACACTTCATACTCTGTCGGACTTCGGCGCACGGGTGCAAAAGTCGGACAACGGGTATATAATATACGGTGTGGGCAAGCTTTCTTCGCCCGTGACCGTCACAGCCGACGGCGACTGGTCAAACGCCGCATTCTTTCTTGCGGCGGGTGCGTTAGGCGAGGGTGTCACCGTCAAGGGACTCAATACAGAGTCTGTTCAGGGCGACAAAAAGGTGCTTGACGCACTTCAGAAGTTCGGTGCGGCGATCAAGTGTGAGGGTGATGAGATAACGGTCACACGCGGTACTCTTCACGGCTGCACGGTCGATCTGACCGACACACCCGACCTGCTTCCCATACTTGCCGTAGTTGCGGCGTTTGCGGAGGGAAGCACTGCCTTTACGGGCGGTGCGCGCCTCAGACTCAAAGAGAGTGACCGACTTGAGACCACGAGAGCTATGATAGAGGCTTTAGGCGGCAAAGCCGAGGTGCTTCCCGATGGCATCATCGTACACGGTACGGGACTGCAAGGGGGCAAGGTGGACGGCGCCAACGATCACAGAATAGTTATGGCGGCGGCGATAGGCGGCTGCTTTGCAAAGGGTGACACCGCCATTCTGGGCGCGCAGGCGGTGGACAAATCCTACCCCGACTTCTTTACCGATCTTGCAGGACTGGGAGGCAATAGTTATGTCATCTGAAATGGGCAACATACTCAAAATATCTATATTCGGTCAGTCTCACGGTGCGGCTGTGGGCGTTACCGTGCAGGGATTGCCAAGCGGCGAGCGGGTGGATATGGAGGAGCTTATGGCGTTTATGGCGCGACGAGCCCCCGGTCAGAGCTCAATAACCACCGCCCGACGCGAAAAGGACGAGCCCAAATTCCTCTCAGGCCTTGAAAACGGCGTTACCTGCGGTTTCCCCCTGTGCGCGGTCATCGAGAACACCGACACACGCTCGGGCGACTATGCGGGGTATACACAGACACCCCGACCCGGTCACGCCGATTACACCGCACGCCTGCGCTACGGAGACAGCGTGGACATGCGTGGCGGAGGGCACTTCTCGGCACGGCTGACAGCCCCTCTGTGCATTATAGGCGGTATAGCCAAGCAGATCCTGGCACGCAGAGGTATACATATAGGCGCTCACCTCAAAGCCGCAGGCGGCGTGCAGGACGACTCTTTCCCCCTGAGCCCCACAAAAGAGCTGTTTGACACGGTTGCCGCACGCTCCCCCTCGGTCATAAACCTCACGGCAGGGGAGAGGATGCGTGAACGCATCGAGCAGGCGAGAGCCGAGCTTGACTCGGTGGGCGGCGTTGTGGAATGTGCCGTTATCGGCCTTCCTGCAGGCATCGGCGGCCCGATGTTCGACGGCGTTGAGAACAGACTTGCGCAGGCGCTGTTCGGCATTCCTGCCGTCAAGGGCGTTGAGTTCGGTGCGGGGTTTGCCTGCGCAGATATGCGCGGCAGCGAGAATAACGACGCTTTTGCCGTAGAGGAGGGCAAAATAGTCACCGTTACCAACAACAGCGGCGGTATTCTGGGCGGCATCACAAACGGTATGCCCGTTGTGTTCCGTATTGCCCTCAAGCCTACCCCCTCTATCGGGCGCAAACAGCAGACGGTGAACGTTGACACTATGCAAAGTGCCGAGATAGAGATAAAAGGCCGCCACGACCCCTGCGTTGCCGTCCGTACCGTACCCGTCGCGGAGGCGGTTGCAGCTATAGTGATACTTGATATGCTCTTGGAGGAAAAAACCGATGGATCTTTCTGATATCCGTAAAAAAATCGACGGTATAGACCAAAAACTGCTGCCTTTGTTTTTGGAGCGAATGAACATCTCCAAAGAAGTGGCGGAGTACAAAAAAGCCAACGACCTGCCCGTTCTCAACAAACAGCGTGAGCGGGATATCCTCAAGTGGGTGAGAGAAGAGAGCGGCGATATGGAGCTGTACGCCGACCGTCTGTACAACACTATCTTTGAGCTGAGCCGTGCCCTGCAGGACGGAATTATGGTCGGTGAGTCCCGTGTCATCCGCGAGGTGCAAAAGGGCCTTGAGTACAAGGATCTGAGCTTCCCCCAGTCGGGCAGGATAGCCTGTCAGGGCGTGGAGGGCGCATACGGTCAGATGGCAGCCGACAAGATGTTCCCCAGAGGAGACCTGACCTTTTTCAAGACCTTTGAGGGCGTGTTTGATGCTGTTGAGTCGGGTCTGTGCGATTACGGCGTTTTGCCTATCGAAAACAGCTCCAACGGTTCGGTCAGGATGACCTATGACCTGCTCCGCACCAAAAACGTCAAAATAATCCGCTCCGAGCGTCTGTGCATCCGCCACGAACTGCTGGCAAAACCGGGCACCAAACTGTCCGATATTAAGGAGATACACTCCCACGAGCAGGCGCTGGGTCAGTGCAGAAGCTTTATCAAGAGCTTAGGGGCAGGCGTCAAAGCCGTGCCCTGCCTCAACACCGCAATGGCGGCAGAGCTTGTGGCAAAAAGCGACGGCACCGTCGCCGCTATCGCATCCCACTCGGCAGGCAAGCTAAACGGACTTGTGCCTATCGCCGACAATATCCAGGACAGCGACAACAACTATACCCGTTTTATCTGCATCGCCCGTGACACCCGTATCTACGCAGGCGCCGACCGCATCAGCCTGATACTCACCTGCGAGCATAAGCCGGGGGCGCTGTACGAGATACTTGCCAAGCTTGCCGCCGTGGGTATCAATCTTATCAAGCTGGAAAGCTGCCCCATCGTAGGTCACGATTTTGAGTTTATATTCTTCTTTGAGCTTCAGGCAAGTGTCCTTGACGAGCGTACCATTGCCGTCCTTGACGCACTTGAAAAAACCGCCGAAAGTCTCATCTTCCTTGGCAACTACAGGGAGGCATAAATGAAAAAGTACGGACTTCTGGGCAAAAAGCTCGGTCACAGCTACTCGGTGCCCATCCACGCAGAGCTGGGCAACGAGCACTATAAGCTGTACGAGCGCCAGCCGGAGGAGATAGAGGAGTTTATCCGCGACCCGGATCTCGGCGGTGTCAACGTGACCATCCCCTACAAGGTGGCGATCATGCAGTATCTTGACGGGATAGACCCCACAGCCCGTGAGATAGGTGCCGTCAACACGGTGGTGCGCAGAGAGGGCAAACTTGTGGGATATAACACCGACCATATCGGCTTTTGCCGTATGCTTGAGCAGGGCGGTATTGACGTCAAGGGCAAAAAAGCCTTGGTGCTCGGCTCGGGCGGCGCATCCAGAACGGCGGTGGTATGCCTCAAAAAGCTGGGCGCGGCCTCGGTGACCGTTATATCCCGAGAGGGCGAGGACAACTACGGTAACCTGCACAAGCACCGCGATGCCCGGATAATCGTCAACTGTACCCCCGTGGGTATGTACCCCGACAATCTTCGAACTCCCGTCGACCTCACCGATTTCCCGCTGTGCGAGGGGGTTGCCGATATGATATACAACCCCCTGCGCACCGCTCTGCTGATGCAGGCGGAAACGCTTGGAATCAAAACTGCGGGCGGTCTGCTTATGCTGACAAGTCAGGGAGTTGCGGCGCACCAATACTTCTTTGATACCAAAGCAGAGCCGGACATAGACCTGAAAATTGCCGAAAAACTCCGCCGTGAATGCGAGAATATCGTGCTTATCGGTATGCCCGGCTGCGGCAAAAGCACGGTGGGCAAGTGCCTCTCACAGCTGAGCGGCCGCGAGGCTGTCGAGATAGACGCACTTATCGAGCAAGCCGCAGGCAAGAGTATTCCCGAGATATTCTCGGAGGACGGCGAAGATGTGTTCAGGGCGCTGGAGACTCAGGTATTAGCCGAGGAATGCAAGCAAAAGGGAAGGATAATTATGACGGGCGGCGGTGCCGTTACAAAAGAGCGCAACTACCCTATCCTGCACCAGAACGGCAGGATATATGAGATAAAGCGTGACGTAAGCAGGCTTGCCAAAGAGGGCAGACCCCTGTCAAAAGACCTGAACACCCTCAAAAAAATGTTTGAGGTGCGCAAGCCTATGTACGAAGCATTCCGCGATGTGAGCTTTGACAATGACACCACGCCCCAGAACACCGCCCAACTGATATGGAGGGATTTTTGTGAAAATACTGGTTATTAACGGCCCCAATCTGAATATGCTTGGCATCCGCGAGCCGGAAATCTACGGCAGACAGACCTACGGCGATCTTGTGGCGCTTATCTCTCAGGAGGCGACTAAAATCGGCGTGGAGGCGGAGTTTGTCCAGTCCAATCACGAAGGCGCGCTGGTGGACGCCATACAGAGCGCCTATAACCGCTGCGACGGCATCATCATCAACCCTGCCGCCTACACCCACACAAGTGTCGCTTTGCTTGATGCGGTCAAAAGCGTGGGTGTCCCAACCGTTGAGGTGCATATCAGTGACCCGGATACGAGAGAAGAGTTCCGCAAGCTGTCCTATATCCGTAAAGCCTGCATAGCCACCGTCAAAGGCAAAGGCTTCGCAGGTTATATCGAAGCATTACACATCCTGACGGATAAATAAACAATACAAAAAACAAAAACAGAAACGAGCTTTACGTAATACCCATAACGAAGATTTAAGAAAAAGCACTTATGATAACGATCAAAATCGTTTGTCATAAGTGCTTTTACGTTGCTTTGTTATATCTCCCGATGGTTGCGGTGAAGTTTTCGCTGACGCGAAAGTGAAGTTGCCGTGCAGTGAAGTTCGTGCGATAGCACGAGTGAAGTTAAGTTGCCCACTTTGCCGCAGGCAAAACTTCACTATCCGCAGGATAACTTCACTTGCATAGCAAACTTCACTTGCACCAAGGGGCAAACTTAGTTAATTGGCACGCCTGAAAACTGCGTTTTCGGGTGTGCCCATTGCTCGTTTCTGTTTTTGTTTTTTGAATATAAGTCTTAATACACGTATTCGAACTGCAGGCCGAAAACGTCAACGGTGTCTTTTTCCTGTATGCCGTCACGCTCAAGCATATCAAACACTCCTGCCTTGCGCAGTACGCGGTCAAAATACATACGGGATTCGTAATCGTCAAAATTGATGCTGGACACGACCTTTTCCACCCACGCGCCCGTGATGTACCATACGCCGTCCTCGTGCTCAATGATGATCTCGCGTTCTTTGGGCGCTTCGGTCATAATGGAGAGGTCGACCTCGGGTTCGTACACGGTGACGGGGGGCAGAGTCTCAAGCATCTGCCATACCTTGTAGATAAGCTCTTTTGTGCCCTGATTGGATGCCGCAGAGATCTCAAGCAGCTGACAGCCAAGCTCTTCTGCTTTGGCACGCAGGCGCTGGAGATTGTCGCTTTCGGGATCTAATATATCGCACTTGTTGGCGGCGATTATCTGAGGACGGGTCGCCAGGGTCTCGCTGAATGCCGCAAGTTCTGCGTTGATAGCCTCAAGATCCTCAACGGGGTCTCTGCCCTCCGAGCCTGCCGCGTCCACAACGTGGACAAGCATACGGCAGCGGTCGATATGCCTGAGAAAATCGTGACCCAGACCTGCGCCCTCTGCCGCACCCTCGATGATGCCGGGGATATCGGCTGCCACGAATGACTGACCCTCGCCTACGTACACCACGCCCAGGTTGGGGGAGAGGGTGGTGAAGTGGTAGTTGGCTATCTTGGGACGTGCAGCCGAAATAACCGACAGCAGGGTGCTCTTGCCTACGTTGGGGAAGCCTAAAAAGCCTACGTCTGCGATCAGCTTCAGCTCCAACAGCAGCTCCAGCTCGTCACCGGGCAGACCTGGCTTGGCAAATCGGGGAGCCTGACGGGTAGGTGTGGCAAAATGTGTATTGCCCCAGCCGCCTCTGCCGCCCCGCGCCGCGGTAAAGGGCTGCTCGTCGGACATATCGTGCAGAATTGCGCCCGTTGCGGCATCCTTGATCAGGGTGCCTACGGGGACTTTTATATAAACGTTTTCACCGTTTTTTCCAAAGCTCTTGTTTGTACCGCCCATCTCGCCGTCGGGAGCGGTATACTTGCGCTTGAATCTGAAATCAAGCAGGGTGGACAAATGCTTGTCCGCAACAAAGACGATATCGCCGCCCTTGCCGCCGTCGCCGCCGTCAGGCCCGCCTGCGGCAACGTATTTTTCACGGTGGAACGCAACTCTGCCGTCGCCGCCCTTGCCCGCTTTGACACGTATCTTGGCTATATCAACAAACATCAAACCTCGCCGCCTTTCAAATAATTGTCAGCCTGCTTTCAGGCAAAAGAGAAAAATATGCCGGATAATCGCGATTATCCGGCATAAGAGTCATATTTATTACTGCTCGAGATCCTGATACACAGAAACCTGCTTGCGGTCTCTGCCAAGTCTTTCAAACTTGACAACACCGTCAGCCAGAGCAAAGAGTGTATCGTCACTTCCGCGGCCTACGTTAGTACCGGGATGGATCTTCGTGCCGCGCTGCTTGACGAGGATATTGCCTGCAACGACGAACTGTCCGTCGGCACGCTTTACGCCAAGACGCTTAGACTCTGAGTCACGGCCGTTTCTTGTAGAGCCGACACCTTTTTTATGAGCCATAGTTTAGCACCTCCGAATTAGTTTGTTGTTACATTGCTATCTTAGTGATAGCGATCTTGGTATAGGGCTGTCTGTGGCCCTGATGACGTCTGTAGTTCTTCTTGGCCTTGAACTTGAAGACAGTGATCTTCTTCTGCTTGCCGGTCTTAACTACCTTACCGGTAACCTTGGCAGCATCCTTGCCCAGGACGATATTGCCCTCAGCGCCTGCCATAACGACTTCCAGTTCGACCTCAGCGCCGTCCTCTGCATCGATCTTCTCGACATAGATCTCGTCGCCCTCACAAACCTTGTACTGCTTGCCGCCGGTCTTGATAATTGCGTACATCTGTTGCACCTCTCCTTCATTTACGGACTCGCTCTTAGGGTGGAAACCGCAGTCTCACTTAAACCCATTCAATGCGGCTATATTACTATATAACAAACGACCGGTAAAGTCAACACTTTTTTGTTACAAAAAGCGCTTTTTCATCAAAAAATCTCCAATACCCGTGCATAAACACGGGTATTGGAAAGGTTATTTACTTACGCTTGTTTACGAAGCGCTCGATGCGCTGCAGAGCCTCGCCGATACGCTCAATGGAGTAGGCGTAGGAGATACGGATGTGGTCCTTGCCGCTGTCGCCGAATGCGTTGCCGGGAACGACCGCAACGTGCTCCTCGTCCAGAAGCTTCTCAACGAAGTCCTCGCCGTCCTTTGCAAACATCGAAACGTTGGGGAAGATATAGAACGCACCCTCGGGCTCGAAGCAGTCAAAGCCCATACGGATAAGCTCGCTGTGCAGGAACTTGCGGCGCTTGTTGTACTCCTCGCGCATATAGTCGCAGTCCTTCTGTCCCTGCTGCAGAGCCTGGATCGCGGCATACTGAGCAGAGGTAGGAGCGCTCATAATAACGTACTGATGGATCTGAGCGATGTATCTGAATACAGACTCGGGTGCGCAGCAGTAGCCCATACGCCAGCCGGTCATTGCAAACGCCTTGGAAAAACCGCTGACGATAACGGTGCGCTCGCGCATACCGGGCAGAGAAGCGATACTCGTATGCTCAAAACCGTAGGTCAGCTCGGCGTAGATCTCGTCGGAGATGACCATAATATTGGTGTCGCGGAGTACAGCTGCGATAGCCTCAAGCTCGTCCTTGGTCATAACACCGCCGGTGGGGTTGGAGGGGTAGGACAGCAGAAGCAGCTTGGTCTTGGGTGTGATGGCCGCCTTGAGCTGTGCGGGGGTCAGCTTGAAGGAGTCTTCCTTGACAGTCTTGATGGGCACGACCTTTGCTCCGCACATGGTAGCCAGAGCAGGATATGCGACAAAGCAGGGCTCGGGGATGATTATCTCATCACCGGGCTGCAGAAATGCGCGGAATACGATGTCCAGCGCCTCAGAGCCGCCGACCGTGCAGATGATCTCCTTTTCGGGGTGGTAGCTCAGGTTGAAACGGCGCTCCATATAGGCGGATATCTCACGTCTCAGCTGGATAAGACCGTTGTTTGCGGTGTACTGGGTCTTGCCTGCGCGCAGAGAGGCGATACCTGCGTCCATAATGTGATCGGGGGTAATAAAGTCGGGCTCACCTACGCCCAGAGAGATGGCATCGGGGATAGTCTCGGCGATGCTGAAATACTTGCGGATACCGCTGGGTTTGAGAGAAGCCACGGTAGGATTGATAAGCTTTGCTGCATCAAACATTTTTATGCACCTCTTATTATTCTGTTCCTCTTATATTTTGCTTGTTTTTCTGTTCCCTGTTACAGTTTGCGATCGGTCAGAAGTTGATCTTCTTTGTAATATAGCTTTCCAGCTCGCTGATGGGCATACGTACCTGCTCCATAGAGTCACGCTCACGTACGGTGACCATATTGTCTGCAGGGGTGTTCTCGTCGCCGACGGTCTCAAAGTCAACGGTAATGCAGAAGGGTGTGCCTATCTCGTCCTGACGGCGGTAACGCTTGCCGATAGAACCCGCATCGTCGTAGTCGCACATAAAGCTGCCGCTCAGCTGATTGTAGATCTCCTGAGCCTTTGCGCCCAGCTTCTTGCTCAGAGGCAGGATGGCGCACTTATAGGGAGCCAGTGCGGGGTGCAGGCGGAGCACGGTGCGCACGTCGTTCTTGCTCTCGTCGATGACTTCTTCGTCGTAAGCGTCAATAAGGAATGCCAGAGCAACACGGTCGGCACCCAGCGAGGGCTCGATAACGTAGGGGATATAATGCTCGTTTGCCTCCTGATCGAAATAAGTCATATCCTGACCGGACTCGGTCTGGTGAGCCTTGAGGTCAAAGTCGGTACGGTCAGCGATGCCCCACAGTTCGCCCCAGCCGAAGGGGAACAGGAACTCGAAGTCTGTTGTAGCGTTGCTGTAATGGCTCAGCTCTTCCTGCTCGTGGTCGCGCAGACGGAGGTTTTCTTCCTTCATACCCAGGTCAAGCAGCCACTTGTGGCAGTAATCCTTCCAGTACTTGAACCACTCAAGGTCGGTACCGGGCTTGCAGAAGAACTCCAGCTCCATCTGCTCAAACTCACGGGTACGGAAGGTAAAGTTGCCGGGGGTGATCTCGTTGCGGAAGGACTTGCCTATCTGTGCAACGCCGAAGGGGATCTTGCGGCGGGTGGTACGCTGAATGTTCTTGAAGTTGACAAAGATGCCCTGAGCGGTCTCGGGACGCAGGTACAGCTCGGTAGCGCTGTCCTCGGTAACTCCCTGATGGGTCTTGAACATCATATTGAACTTGCGGATGTCGGTAAACTCGCTCTTGCCGCAGCCGGGGCAGGGGATGCCCTTCTCGCGGATGTACTCGCTCATCTGCTCATTGGTCAGAGCCTCGACCACCATATTGATGCCGTTTGCGGCATTGTATTCCTCAATGAGCTTGTCTGCGCGGTGACGCATCTTGCAGCTCTTGCAGTCGATGAGGGGGTCGTTGAAGTTGACAACGTGACCGGATGCAACCCAGGTCTGGGGATTCATCAGGATAGCGGAGTCAAGACCTACGTTGTAAACAGACTGCTGCACGAACTTCTTGAGCCAGGCGCGCTTGACGTTGTTCTTGAACTCAACGCCCAGAGGGCCGTAGTCCCAGGAGTTTGCCAGACCGCCGTAGATCTCGCTGCCTGCGTAGACGAAACCGCGGTTTTTGCAAAGGGCAACTATTTTGTCCATTGTTTTGTCGAGATTTTTCATTTATTTCACCTCAAAATTAATTATCTGCTTAGAATGATACACCAACCTTTAGTTTATCCAATATTCCCCGTTTTGTCAAGCGAAAACGGACAAACTCTCGGTGCTTTAACTGCATCGGAATACAGTAAAAACTCCGCAGACCTGCAGGTCTGCGGAGTTTTGAGATATATCTGACTTTGTTGCTCTTTTGTATACCGTATCATGGGGCAAAGGGGCAGTCGTAGCGGATGTATACGTAATATCTGGGATTCAGCATTTTTTCATCCTCCATCAGCAGAACGTCGGGGTCATTGGTGGAGTAATATACCTCTCCTGACCTGTCGTTGCTTGCAAGAGCGCCCGTGGGTACGGTGTCCTTGCCCGTGAATACGGCCTCGCCCGCAAGCTCAAATCCGTCGGGAAGATAACCGTCGATGTACCTGCCGTATTTGTTGTCCATCTTGACGTAGTATTCTTTTGTCACAGCGGGCGCGCTGCTGCTGTAGTGTGCGTTTCGCATAGAGATATAGTATTCTCCGTTGTAGCAGATAATGTCGCTGCCGCGCAGGCGCTGGTCAACGTAGCACACATAGGCATTTCGCATCTCAGAGTACACATATATCCACTCGGGACGGTCGGGGTTTACATAACAGGGAGAGCTTTGAGAGTAACCTATAAAACTTGCATCTTCTGTAAGCTCATAGCCCTCGGGCAGTTCACGGGAGGTAGGAATGTGGGAAGAGCTGTAGTATGCCACGCCGCCCAGCGAGATATGCGGCGGCTGGGTGTTGTTACCGGTGTCACCCTGAACATCCGACTGATCGGACGAGTGGGGAGAGTCGGGCTTGTGCAGCATCAGCGGAAGCGCGATACATACTGCGATGCACAGACAAGCCACGGCGGCATACCACTTCTGCCGTGCGGGGTCGGGTTTTGCTTTGGGTCGGGGGCGTGCATCACATTCGTTGATCAGGGTCTGGTCAATATCGCCCAGAAGCTCGTACAGTTTATCGGCGGTCACAGATACAGCCCCCTTTCTTTGAGATAGTCACCCAGCTTTTTGCGCAGTCGGTTGAGGGTAACGGATACGGCGTTCTCTTTCATATTATACCGTGAGGCGATGGCGGAGATGCTGTCCGTATGCCAGTACCGCCTGATGAATATACCCCTCTTGTCCTGCGGCAGGGTCAGCAAAAAGGCGTTCACCGCCCTCGTGATCTCCTTATACTCCACCTGCTGATGCACGTCGTCTCCGCCCGATACCAGCTGTGCCAGCTCGTCAAGTACGGCGGGCACCTCACCTCCGCCCCGCTTTGCCGCGGTGTTGTGCTTATGACGGTTAAAGGACAGATTGCGTACTATCTTGCCCAGGAAGGCAGACAAAAGCGCGGGTCTGTGCGGGGGCATGGAATTCCACGCCTGGAGCCACGTATCGTTGACACATTCCTCCGCGTCCTCTCGGCTGCCCAGAATATTTCTTGCGATACTTGTGCAGTAGCTGCCGTATTTGTCGGCGGTGACGGGTATAGCCAGCTGATTGCGGTCCCAGTATAGCTGTACTATTTTGGCGTCATCCATCGCCTTCACCTCCTTGTGATTTTTGTCCTTTCACTTATATACACAACTTTTTTTAGGACATCTTACAGCTTTTGGCAAAAATTTTTTTGTTTTTTATCCTTTCGTCCACCGACAAACAGCGCCTTACAGCAGCAGCTGATAATTTTTGATGCTCAGCAGTCTGCCGTGTTTTATCCCCACGTTTTTTATCTCGCCGCAGAAAACAAAGCCTAATTTTTCGTGCAGAGCGATGCTCGTTTGATTGTCGGAGGTTATGACCGAAACGACGGTGACGGTGACCCCGTCTTTTTTTGCCATATTTATGATATGTCTGCACAGCGCTTCACCCACGCCCTTTCCCCGATGACCGCGGTGCACGTACACCGACAGCTCCACCGTGCCGCGGTACGCCTCCATATCGCGGTAGGCAGAAAGACTTGCATAGCCGATGACCGCGCCGTTTTGCTCGGCAACGATCAGGGGATGGTTATCCTTGTTGTGTGAGCGCAGCCATAAGAGCCGCTCGCTTTCGGTCTTGGGAGTGATCGCAAAGGTGGAACTTGAGTGCAGTATCTCGTGATTGTATATATCGGTAAGCGCCTTGATATCGCCCTCGCAGGCTCTGCGTATGATAAACTCGTTCATATTCTGTCCTTTCGGTTATGTGATATTTTCATTATGCTCTGCAATATGAGGGGTGTCAACCGACGGTATATTGGGAGATTTGTGAAAAATTACAAAAAGTGCCAAAATTTTCGTTGACTTTTTGGTGATGAGTGAGTATAATGTTAAAATATTATACCACAAAGCAGCAGGGCTTGTCAGCAGGCTCTGCTGCCAATATTTATCATCAGAGGGGTGCTGTTATGGAAACCGCTTATAACATATTGATGAACACGCAGAGCCTTGAGCTGAGCTTTCTGGACGTTGCCCTGCGCTTTCTGTGCGCGATGCTGGTAGGCCTGGTCATCGGCACCGAGCGTGAGTACACCAACCGCCCTGCGGGTATGCGTACACATATCCTGGTCGCGCTGGGCGCCTGCTCGGTGATGATAGTGGGACAGATGCTGTTTGCCCATTACTCTTCCTTCGGTGCCAATCCCGACCCTGCCCGACTGAGCGCACAGGTCATTACCGGCGTTGGCTTTTTGGGCGCGGGTACTATAATGCGTGAAGGCACCAGCGTCAAGGGACTGACCACCGCCGCAAGTCTGTGGTCGGTAGCCTGCCTTGGCATAGCCGCAGGTGCGGGATATTATTTTGTTGCGCTGGTGGGTATGGTGCTGATATTCATTACCCTCACCCTGCTCGAAGTAGTGCAGAACAAGCTGGTGGGCCCTCACGGTGAGCGCTGCTCCTACTGTCTGGAGACCAACGACGTGACGATAGGACTGCGTGTGCTTCACGACTGTGCCAAAGACTGCCGCGTGGAAATAAGCGAGCTGCTTGCGGAGCGGTCGGAGGAGGGAGTGTTCAATATCACCTTCCACGCCGAATTGGGCGGAGCGAGAGGAATGAAACGCCGTCAGAAGCTGTTTGAGAGCCTTGCCGCCCACAAGGGCATCATCTCGGTCTACCAGAAGTGCGACCTGCCCAACCCCGACAACAAATAACCTGCATATATGACTATCCCGTCACAGCCGCGGCCGTGACGGGATTTTTGCATTATTCTACGTTTATGCGCACCATACGGTACATATTGCCCACCTTTTCGGCGCGAAGCACGAATGAAAACAGATCGGGACTGCAACAGAGATGAAAATCCGCCTCGGGGAAAATATGCTGCTTTTCTTTGTCAAAAAACTTTGCGCCGCTGGTGTATCTCAGCTCATACATACGGTTTTGCAGGTCGATATCCGTTCCCTCAAGCAGGCTCTTTATGTATTCGGCGCAGAGGGTGTCCTCCTGCGTGGGCTTTTTGCCGCCCAGTCCCATACATACCAGCGATACCTGCCGGTAATTGCCCCGCCTGATATACTCGGCAACGGCTCTGGCGTTGCAGAGACTGCCCGTGATTATCTCGTCTGCATTTATGGCATTGTCCACACCCTGAGTGCCCGCGCTGGTGGTATGTACTGCCGTCTTGCCGCAAAAATCAAACTTCTCCACGTCACTGGGCGAATTGCCGAAGTCAAACCCGGGCAGTTTGACCCCCTCTCGCTCGCCTATAAGCAGACAGTCGGGATGCTCACGCTTGTAACTGTATGCTATCTCCTTGTCGCCTACGGCATAGATGCGCTCTGCGCCGTTTCGGGCAATATAGCACTCCACGGTAAAGGCGCGGAATACGTCGATTATGACGGCAAGCCCCTTTGCCTGCCGTGCGCCCTCAATAAGCTGCAATATCTCAATATTCATAGGTCGTCCTCTCTTTATAAGCCGCCGAATGTCAGCTGATTGGGTGTTACCAGTCTGTACCAATGGGCGGGGCCGTTGGGGGCGGGAAGGTCGGGCTCAAGCAGCTCGGGAATACTCTCAAGCTCCCCGTGCAGATACTCCTCAAGCCGTGTCTTGCAGCTTATTATCCTCTGCATAAGTCCACCCATACGTATATCGAACACGTCAAGCCCGTGAGGCTTGTTCTCCGTATTCCAGGCTTTTTTGTAGCTTGTGCAGAAGTCGCAGAGCCGCATCAGCACCTGCTCGCAGTCGTGTACGCACCCCAATAGCCCGTCACGGTCGCCGTTTAGGTAGGCGCTCTTGATGCGCACGCTGAGATCGCACTTGATTTCAAGCACCCGTGCCAGCTTTTCGTAGCTGTCAAACAGCGGCGCAAATTCTCCTTTATCTTCTGCGTAGTGGAGCTTGCGCGCAAGCTCGCCGTAATATTCTCTGTCGGAGGGGCGGCACATATAGTTGCGCACACCGAGGAACAGATCGTTGTACAGCAGGCATTTGCCTCTGTAGGATTTGGCATCTCCCTGCACCTGATCTATATCGTCAAAGAGCATAAAGCTGCTGTAGCTGCATCCCACCGCCTGCTCAAACGCCGCCTTGACGGCGTTTTCATCGGTGATACCCTTTTGTGCCATAGCCGCAGTCATAAGGGTGGGAAGAACGGCAAACCGCGAACATTCGGTGCTGTCGTCGCCCCATACGGTCATAATAACACCGTCCACGTTCTCGTCACGGCAGGCACGCAGTGCGGCATTGGTAGCCTCGATGCTGTAGGCGTTTCTGGGCGCAAAGCTCTTCCAGGTCCACGCACCGCCTGCAAATATGATCTTGCGTCCAAAGAGCTTGTTGGTGCGTATCATACGCACGTATCTGTCATAATCGGTGCTGTAATAGTCCCAGTAGACCAGAGTGATGTTCTCGGGCAGCTGAGCCTTCTGCAGTATTGCCTCGGTGTCGACCTGTGCGTACTGATTGGTGATATTGAGTGCCAGCTTGCAGAACATATCACTCCATATCATAGGTTCAAAGCCGTATTTGTCGGTGATCTCGCACACGCGGTGCAGATGATCGTTGATTATGTTGAATCGGTCACAGTAGCCGTGCTTGCGCAGATACTTGCCCAGACCCACACAGTACGCCTCGTCCATACCTATATGTATCTTGCGGGAGGAAAAGCTGCCTGCGCAGCTTTTTATCATTTCCTCAATAAGTTTATAGGTATTTTCCTCGCCTGCCAGCAGTATCTCGTCGCAGTCGCGCACGTCCTCGTATTCGGTGTACCACTTGAACATATTTTCAAGATGGGCCAGAGTCTGTATGCAGGGCACAAGCTCCACGCCAATACCTGCGCAGTAGGCGTCTATCTCACGAAGCTCCTGCTGACTGAATCTGCCGCGCAGATGCCCGAAATAGGGCTGCGAGGGTATCTCGTATGTATCCTCGGTGTAGAGCATCAGGGTGTTGTACCCCATTTTTGCGATTATGTTTGCGTAGTTTTTGACGCCCTGTACGCTCATAACGGCGTTGCGGGAGCAGTCGAGCATTACGCCGAGCATCTTATTCATTGCTTTAAGACTCCTTTTCTTTTTTCTTTGTGCCAATCCGCTGAATAAACCCGATTATTTGTCCCGAAAGCACTACGGTAACAATAGAATACCACAGTCTGCCGATTGGTATGTAAGTCGCGGACAGACCCAGCACCACAGCATCGGTGATGAGATATGCCCATTGAACGTTCATCTTTGTCAGATGGGATATGCACATTGCCAGCGCATCGTCGCCGCATATGGCAGCTCCTGCACGTATGCATATACCCGTGCCGACACCTACGAACACCGCACCCAAAACTGCCGCAAGCAGGGGATAATCGGCAAGCTGAGGCCACAGTCTGTCAAACTGCTCAAAGATACGGTAAGAAACCGAAAAGCTCCCGATAGCGAATGCCGAATAGATGATAAACTCCCTGCCCAGCAGCTTGAGGCCCAGCAGATAACACAGAGCGGTGACCACAAAATTGGTGATTGAGGGGGACAGGTCAAACCAGTGATCCAGCAGCAGGTTGAGTCCCAGCACACCGCCCTCGGTGACTCCCGAAAGAGAGTGAACCTGATACAGTCCGAAAGCTACAAACGCGCCGCACAGAACGGCAATAACGCACCTGTGTATTTTGATGTTCTTAAACATTTTCTTCAATCCTCTGCAATATCAAAAAAAGAATCAATTCCCTGAGCTATCCCCAGTGCCGCCGCAGCGTGGAACTCCTCCGTTGCCATCAGTCTGTCCTCGTCGGGGTTGGACATATATCCAAGCTCGATTATGGTGGAGGGCACACGGGTCCAGTTGATGCCCGTCATGGTGTCGGTCTCCCAGTTGCCGTCGTTTTCAATACCGCTCTCCGCGCAGTAGTATTCCAGCACCGTCTCGCTGAGCAGTCGGCTTTGGGCATACAGATCGCCGCACCAGGGGTTATCTTTGGTCTGGAATATGGCAATGGCGCCCTTTGTGTCCGGGTTATCCGAGCCGTTGGCGTGTATGCGGATGAACGCATCTGCCTCATACTCGTTGGCCATAACGGCCCTCTCGGCGTTGCTGATGCGGGCATCGTTACTCTCGCGTATCATTACAACCGTGTACCCGCGCTCAATAAGCTCATCTCTCAAAAGCAGGGAGACCGCCAGATTGAGCTTGTACTCCTCGATACCCGTGGCAACGCCCTGAGTGCCCGAGGCCACCTTGGCCTTGAGCACACTTGAGCCGGGGCCGTTGGGCTCCTTTTCGCTCATTCCCTTGCTTTGATGTCCGGGGTCGATGACTACTACCTTGTCCGAACCGGGATAATAACTGCCGCCCTTCTCGAACTCAAGAGCAAGCGCAGAGGCAGGCTTATCGGCGCTGAAAGCATCCGCAGGCGCAAGATACAGCCCATCGGCACGGACGATGACTGCAAACGAGTCAACCTCTCCCGCACTCAAAAACGTCATTCCCGCAGGGTACACAGCCGCAGTGCTGTCGGGAGCGACAAGCTCAAACTCACGGAGAGAATAAACGACTGTCGGATCAAGCACCTCAAAGTCCGAAATATCGGGATAAGCAGGCTCAACGGGGTCGGGTTCGATAGGGTCAGGCTCAACGGGAACGACCGGATCCGGTTCAATAGGATCGGGCTCAACGGGATCGGGCTGGACGGGATTTGCGGGATCGGGATCGATAGGGTCTACGGGCGCGGGGGGATCATCCTGCTGTACGGGCGGCTTATCTGTGCATGAGCAGGCGCACAGCAGGCAGAGGATACATAATATAGCAAAAAACTTTTTCAACAGAGCACCTCATTCAAGAGATATTATAACAATTTTAATATACCATTTAGTATTCCCGATGTAAAGTAAAAAACACCCTTTCCCGTGCTTGGGAAAGGGCGATTTTACAAGTTATTCAGAGAACATAAACCTGAGCACGTCAATGATATGCTCGTCCCACCACTTCCAGGTGTGGTCGCCCGGACCTTCCTCACATACGTGATCAAATCCAAGCCGGGTAAGATGCTCATGGAAGCGGCGGTTGACCTTGATAAGCTCGTCATCAACACCGCACCATTGGTAATATCTGGGAAGGGAAACCCCTGCATTGATATTCTTTTCTGCCAGCCAGAAAAGATCGTGGGGAGTTTTGTCCAGCTCTTCGCCCGACTGCAGACCTGCCTTGAACACCCTGCGCCACTCGGGAATATTGATGCTTCTTCCTCTGCGGGTGATGTCCAGCGAACCCGAGAGGGAAGCAAACGCGGCATATCTTTCGGGATAGGTCAGCGCCGCCTTAACGGCGCCGTAACCGCCCATAGAGAGACCTGCGATATAGTTGTCCTCACGCTTGTCGGTCATACATTTGAAATAGCTGCGAAGTATGGCGGGCAGTTCCTCGGTTATATAGGTAAAATACTTTACGTTGTCGCAGGTGTCGGTATACCAGCTGCGGTTGACGTTGGGCATTACCACGGCGATGTTGTACCCCCCGTCCTTGAGATACCGCTCGATAGCCGTTTCACGTATCCAGCTGTTGTGGTCACCGTTAAGTCCGTGAAGCAGCCACAGAGTTTTGCAGGTTTCCGCAGGCGCGCCCAAAGGCTGTGCGCCCTTGGAATTTTCGGGCAGAATGATATTGACCTCCTCGGCACTTCCCAGCGCGGCAGAATAAAAATGCATATGTATAAGAGCCATAATAAACCTCCCGGTATATAATCCGGTTACATTATATATCAGCCGCGATGGGTTTTCAAGAGAGACATCCGTCGGCTTGCAAAAATGCTTTTACAAACCCGTCGTCAAGCAGATGGGGATAGCTTGAGCATACTCTGTCTATCTCCTGCGCCTGATGGGGGCTCAGCTTTTCGTCGGGATCGAGACAGCGGGTACATTCCATAAGCCCCTGACGGCGCAGCACCTCGTGTATGCCTGCAATGCATCCTCTGAAATTATTGGCGGTATCAAACACCGCGCTGTTGCAGTCGGTTATCTGCGCTCCCAAAGTCAGCATCTCGCTTAATTCACAGCTGCCCGAGCGGATGGCATCAAATATCTCACAGACCTTGTGCGTCCATACGGACCAATGTCCCAGCAGCCCGCCGCAGAAGCCTTTTTCCGTTATCACGCCGTTATGGCAGAAGCGGTAGGTGGTGAGCAGATCGGCGATTATGTTGTCATCGTTGCCCGTGTACAATGCTATCCTGTCGGCTCTGGAGGACAGCGCGACTGCCCTCACCACGTCCAGAGTGGTGTAGCGGTTAAAAGAGGCGCATTTTATCGCAACCACGTTTTCTGTCTCGGCAAGTTTTGCCCAGTAGTCGTACGAAAACACCCTGCCGCCTACAGCCGTCTGCAGGTAAAACCCGATAACGGGCATAATTTTCGCTACCGCCCGTGTCCTCTCGAGCATATCCCGCTCACTCAGACCGTTAAGTCCGCCGGGGCTGAGAAGTACGGCGTCAAACCCGTGTTTCTTTGCCGTTTCTGCCTCGGACAGAGCCTGAGTCTTTTCACCGCAGACACCGCATATCTTCACCACGGTTTTGCCCGTCTGTTTTTCGAATTTGTCCACTTCCTGAGATACGATGCTGATTACCCGCTCAAACAGATCTATCCCGGGCAGGCGTATCTCAAACTGGGTGCTGTGTACGGCTGTGGCGATACCGCCGCTGCCCGCCTGCAGATAATAACGGATGAGCCTGCGCTGAACAGCCTCGTCAAAGCTCCCGTCCTCTTTCAGCGCCAGCGGAGTGGCGGGGATCACGGTGCCTTCGGCAAGTATCTGCATAGCCTTCGTATGTCTGTCCATATTTTTCTCCCTTATATCAGTAGTTGCCCCGTCGCTCCTCAAAATGGGTGGGCTTGTTCAGCGTCCTGCCGCCGCTTTTAAGCCATTCGGCCTGCCATCTTATGAGGGTGTGAGCGCAGACGGAGGGATAACCGAATACCTCCATAGCCTTTGAGGCGTTGCTCAGATAGGCGTCTTGCCCCTCCGCTTCTTCAAATATCGGCTCAACACCCAGATATCTGCCCAGTTCAAGGGCAGTATTGCGTACGGACAGAGTCTCGGGCCCCGTGATGTTCATCACGGTGACGGGTGCACTTGCATAAAGCAGAGCGCGGATAGCCATCTCGTTTGCACTGCCCTGCCATATACAGTTGAGTGCGGGGGTGGCAAGTGAGATGGGGCGTTTTGCCAGAATATTGCTTGCCATATCGCACAGTACACCGTAGCGCAGATCAACGGCAAAATTAAGACGGAATATAAACGCCCGCGTCCCGTACGTCTGTGCGGCGTACTCAAAAGCACGCTCTCTTGCCAGCACGCTTTGGGTGTATTCGCCTATGGGTGCGGGCGGGTCGTCCTCGCGGCAGCCGCCGCTGCTGAGAGGTACGATGGGATAGACGTTGCCCGATGAAAACACCGTGAAGCGAGAGTCTCTGAAATACTCTGCCGCTACAGCGGGCAGGGTGGCGTTCATATGCCAGGTGTTTGCCTCGTTGCCCAGCGTGCCGAACTTGAGCCCTGCCATAAAGATTATATTCTCGGTTTTCGGCAGAGTCCGAAGCTGAGCAAAATCGGACAGATCGCAGGATACGGTCTCTATCCCGTGGCTTTTGAGCAGGCTGACGGCGTGTTCGTCGGAAAACCGCGACACGGCAATTATACGTTTTTGCACGCCTGCTTTTTTGCAGGCGTTTTTTGCAAGCACGCACATAGTAGGGCCCATTTTTCCGCCCGCGCCAAGTACCGTTATGTCGCCCTCTGTTTTGGCAATATCACAAACAAGCTCATCTGAGGGCGTGCACAAAAGCTCGTTCAGCCGGTCTTCGGTCCACTGAATATTCACAAAAACACTCCTTTTTTCGGTTGACAACCTAAAAGTAATATGATAAGAATTATAAAAAGGCTTGAGAGGAGGCGCAGGCGTGGAAAACTCACGGAGGGTCGTATCGGCGTTTTATCACAATACGGGCAGCGTACTGTCAAATATCAACTACCGCAACGAGTACGAACTGTTCTTCGTGGAGGATGGCGAGATAGAGCTGACGGTAGGCGAGCATACCTACACAGCAGCAAAAAACAGCCTCACCCTGCTTGCCAACCTTGAACAGCAGACTCTGCGTCTCAAGAAAGACACCCATTGTTCAAGATTCTGTCTTTTTCTCAATGCGCCCCTGACCGATGCCTATATACGCAATCCCGAACTGCTTGACCTGCTCAAGAACCACCCCGATGGCTTCTGTCATTGTGTGGATATGTCCGACTGCCGTGACGAGGTGATGGGGCTCATCCTCAAAATGGGAGACTGCATTGAGGGCAAAGACTACGACAACGACCTTGCAGGTGCCTGTCTTACACAGCTGCTGGTGCTTGTCAGCAGACTTCAGCCCGCATATCAGCGAGGCGGTATAAGTCGGGCTTACAAAAACCGTATGTACGTGGTGCAGAGGTATATCGACGAGCATTTCTGCGAGGACATCACGGTTTCCGAGCTTGCCAAAAGAAACTACGTTTCGGTCTGCTATCTGTCACACAGCTTCAAGGCGCTTACGGGCTACAGTCCCAAAAAATATCTGACCCTCGTGCGCCTTAAGAACGCTTCGATGATGCTCTGTGATACGGCGCTGTCGGTAGGCGAGATAGCCGAGAGATGCGGCTTCTCCGACCTCAATAACTTCTGCAAGCAGTTCAAGACCCATTACGGCTGTACTCCGGGCAGCTTAAGGGCAGGGAAGGGGTAAACGGCTTATTCCCACAGCTGCTCTACAAACTTTATAATATGTGCGCCGTATTCTCCGCCGCAGCGGAGGATGCGGCCTTGTTTTATCCCGCTGACAAAATCCGCCCATTGAGATGCAAAGGCATCGGGACAGTCAATGGGGGCCACAGGCTTAAACTCCTCGTCGTCTGCGGCTTTTACCTGCACCGACTCAAAGGGTCTTAACAGTATCTCGCCCTCTGTGAGATAGATATGTGTCTCGTGAAAGGGTGACACCTTGTAGCCGCAGATGGATATGGAGGCGCTGACCCCGTTTTCGGTAACGGCAAGAGCCTGGGCGCTGCCGTCCACGTCCAAACCCTCGGGATATGTGCATTGACCGCTGATAGAGCGTATGCGCGAGGACGTGAGATAGCACAGCTTGTCAAGTGCGTGAGCGCCGTAGTTGAGCCATATCCCGCCTCCCGCAGTCTGCTTGCTCAAAAACCACCGCGGACGGCTGCTTGTAAAATAATCCGCGCTCCGTCTGTCGGTCAGCATAACGAGCCTGCCCAGTTTGCCCGAGTCGATAACAGCCTTTGCCGTGCGGTTGTATCTGTCGTAGCCCTGCACGTGCCCTATCTGCAAGAGTACGCCGTTTTCGCGGCAGGCGTCGATTATCCGCAGGCAGGAATCAAAAGATATTGACATAGGCTTTTCCAGAAACACGTGTACGCCCTTTTGCGCGCAGTATACGGCACAGCTTTCGTGCAGGGCGTGAGGCAGATTGATCACGACGGCGTCAAGCCTGCACCGACTGAGCATCTCCCCGTAATCGTCAAACGCCTCCGCACCGTATTCCTCTGCGGCTTTGAGCGCCTTCTGACGGTCTATATCGGCAACAGCGGCAAGTCGGGTATCATTATGTGCGGCAATAGCCTTAAAATGTCTGCCCGATATGATCCCTGCGCCGATAACTCCTATGTTCAGCATAAAAAACTTCCTCCCGTTCCCGTTTGTAACGATTATACCAAAAAGCAGAAAAATAACAATATATCTTGCGCACCTCAGCCGTTTTGCACCCATCAAAAGCAGATTTTGAATATATCGCACAAACAAAAAGCTCCCTCGGCACAGAGCCGGGGGAGCAAAAACGTCCGTATTATGTTATTTCAGTCTATCCAGCGCTTCTTTGACAAAGAAGCTGCCGCCGATGGCCGCCACCTTGTCAAACGAGAGATACTCGTCCATATTCGAGCGGTCGATACCGCCCGTGGGTATAAACCTGACCTGCGGGAAAGGCGAGGACAGCGCCTTGAGGGCAGACAAACCGCCGTAGACACCCGCAGGGAAGAACTTTACGGTGGTTATCCCAAGCTCCAGCGCCTGCATGATCTCGGTGGGAGTGACACAGCCGGGGTAGTAGGGAACTCCCGCGGCCTTGCATATCTTTGCAACAGAGGCACTCAGACCGGGGGACACGATAAACCGCGCACCCGCGTCTATCGCCTCGCGGCATTGATCGGCGTTGATTACCGTACCCGCGCCGACGAGCATGCCGGGGTAGTTTTTGACCGCGCGCTTTATAGCCTCACCGGCACAGCTTGTGCGGAAGGTTATCTCGGCGCAGTTTATGCCGATGTTTTTGAGGGCGGGCAGTATGATATCCACCTCGCCAAGCTCTTTTATGACCACCACGGGAATATATTTTTCCATACGCGCCACCGTCCTCAGATTTCTGTACAAAAAATATAACACCCCGCGCTCGGGATGTCAATCTCATAGCTGTAAAACAGAAATGAACCTCAAGACCAAAAGCGGTTCCCCAAAAAAACAAATGACCCTCAGCGTGTTTCTTCACACATCGCTGAGGGTCATTTTTCTGAAATATTGGGATCTCTCATGATTACCTCTCTTTCTTTTACTTGGACTCGGCTCCGTTTCAGAATTGCTTCCGCCTTCAATTCCTGTGAGTTATTACCCTAAAAATCTATGTTATCGGAAGATGTTTTTTTGAGCCTCTGTCCCTTCGGTTCTTTTGTTTCAGAACCGGAGCTTTTCAGTACATTGGTCTCACCCTTTCTGTGTCTATATAGTACCACAGGAATGGGAAAAATGCAATATGTGAACTTTCACAAGCTTTGCAGACGGTTTTTGTGCGAAACGTAGAAATTATCAGCACAATTCAGATAATCGTTGACTTGATCGTCCTGCCGTGTTATACTATAAGTGTTGGGGCGCTCAGACGAGCGTTCTTTTTTATTGAAGGCTCCCGAATTTCGGGAGTTTTATTTTTTTAAGACCACAGCCCGGGACACTTGCGTCCCGGGCTGTGGTGTCAGGAGAAAATGAGATATTATTTGAGGATCCTGTACTTTCCTATGATGGGCAGATCCTTGGTTTTTCCGCCCAGTGCGTTGATTATGCCCATTACGGCAAGAACGGTGATCGCGATGCTGATTATGGGAGCGAGTATCCAACCGATTATGGGGATTATCAGAAGCATCGAGCAGATAATACCCGCAATAAACAGTATCAGTCCCTGATTGGTATGATACTTGGCAAACGGTGAGTCTTTTGCCGCCAGCAGGGGGATAAGAAACAGCACGTACGCCAAAGCCGCCATCAGCTTGTTCTTTTCGATATCCGCGCTGTCATAGAGTACCGTGGTGTCCGGGTCGTTTGCAGTCTTGGGATGGGCTGATGCGCCGCATTGGGGACAGAACTTGGTATTCTCCTCTATGGGAGTACTGCATTTGGAACAAAAAGCCATAGTACGCTCTCCTTTCAGTCTGTTGGTTTGTAATGTGTTGTTTAAGCCTCACAGGGCGTTATTCCTTGGTTACTGTCAGGCCGCTGACTCCTGCGGCGGTGAATATCTCTATGCGGTGTCCTTTGCCGTCGCTTGCCGAGAAATTATACACGGCAATGCCGAACAGATTTTGGTCTTCCTCCGCAACGTCCTTGTCAAAGCCTGACTTTTTTACCTGCTGAGCGTATTGGCGTATGATCTCCGCATCCGCACCTACGAAAGCCACGGAAAACTGCTGTGAGTCGGAAGACGCAGCGGTAAGTGAGAAGGACGGCTTGGGTATCAGCCGCGTAAACTCATTGTCGGGCCAGTCGCCGCCGAACTGTGCGGTCTCGCCGTCAGCACCCACGGCTGACCAGCTTCCGTCATCGTTCTGCTGCACCACCGTGCCGTCCTCGTCCTTATAGACCATTTGCCCGTCCTTGTCAAACGTCAGGTCTACCCCTTCCTTTTCGGCTTCCTCCATAAGCTTCTGCTTGTCTGCCTCGCTGAGACCGTCAAGGGCGGAGGTGTCGGTCAGCCGGTCTGTGATGCTGTTCAATTCATCGGGGTTACCGTCGCCGTCTGACGGTGTGCCGGTCTGCATCTGTGAAACAAGACTGCCCACGCCCTTTGCAAGCTCTTCCGCGGCATCCGCAGAGCAGGCACACAGTGCCATTGCTGTAAGAGCGATCAGCAGCAATAACGACAGTTTTTTCATAGTTCAACCTCCTTGTTCACGGTCAGGGCAGCGGCATCTCTATAGGTTCCATTGGGGTATAGGTGCTCTCGCCCGTGTCCCAGTTGGTATTGATCTTGACACCCTCTACGGTCATTACTCCGTCTTTTACCTTGAATATACGCTCAAGTGCATCCTGCGCCTGATGCTCCAGCACCCAGCTTTCGTCAAGCTCTTTCCTGCCCCAGATGGAGTCGGCGGTGCTGTCGTAGAATTTGCTTTGCGGGCTAAGCTCACCCGTTTCCCAGTCCTCCTCGTAGACGGTGTAGCTGTGAGTAAGCTCGGTTATCTCACCGTTTTTGTAGGTCAGTATACTGCGGTGGGTGCGGCTCTGCATCGCGAAACGGTCATTGCCCAGCGAGACGAACTCATAAAACGCCTGAGTAACGCCGTTGGTGGTGGTCTCGTAGCGGATGCTTCCGTTTGAGTAGTCTATGATCTCAACGATATCCTGCTTTTCCTTGGTCAGGTAGTCCTCGCTTTGGTAGGCGATTATAAACCCGCCGTTTGCGTTCTGGGTCACCTGCACGCCGTCGCCGCCGAGTATGCTGTAGGTGGATTTGATGGTGGATACGGTGGCATCCTTGCCGAACCCCGACGTCATAGCCATACCCAGAGAGTTGTAGGGCAGAAACAGCAGGAGCATATACTGGTCACTGTTGAAAAACGCGTTGGGGTCTGCCTCCTCAAGCCGTTTGTTGTTGGCGTCTATGGTATCGGTGACCAGTGCGGTGAGCTTGTCGGCTATTCGGGTATAAAAATCGTAGCCGCTGGTATAGTCGTCGGGCAAAGCGTAATTGTCCTTGATCTTGTCTGCGCCACCGCCGTCTGTATCGCCGCCGCTTGTGTCGATTGTGCCGCTTCTGCTCTCTTTTGAGTCGGATGCGCTGTTGCCGGTATTGCCGTCTGCCGTGCCGGGGGAGGCATCCGCATCTCCGCAGGCACACAAGGCAAACAGCATCGACAGAACAAGCAAGATCGTCAGCAGTCTCTTTCCTGCGGTGCGTGCTGTACGCGCCAAACTTGCAAAACGTGTTTTCATCATACGGATCCTCCTTTTTGTTTTTATATAAGAATGGTGTTTTGGGACTGATTTTTATTTGGGCGGGGTGCAGTGTGAAGCGTGTGCGGGATATGAGTCCGCGGCTATCCACTTGCCGCATCGCGGGCAAAGCTCAAAGTGCTGTCTGCCTTCCTTTTCCCACGCGGTCAGCGCCGTTTGAAAAGGGTCGGGGGAGGCGTAGACCGAGGTGGTGCATACGGGTGTGACGGTATCCTCACACAGAAATCTGTATCGGTGGCCGCCCTCAGAGGGGATGACCATATATATTGCGGTAGAGGTATAATAACGTGCGGTCATAACAAAGCCTCCTTGTTTTGAGATATACGGCGGGAATAGTTGAAAAATAGCGGGGATCTGTGTTAAAATACTGTTAACGATACCTCTGCTCCTCTTGGGCTTATGCAGCTCGTCGGGTGAGCTTCGGCTGTCTGTTAGGTTCATTGTACCTGTTTTTGGGATTTTTACCCCACCCCATTTGCTCAAAAAGGGTGGGAAAGGCCAAAAATTTAAGGTTTTTTGACAAAAATCCACACAAGGAGGGAGAAATATGAAGAAAAGATCGGTGCTTATGGTGATCCTTGCCCTTGGCTTGATCTGCTTATGCGGCTGCGGGGACAGATCCCCTCTTGACCCCGATGACCCCGTCACACTGCATATGTGGCACAACTACGGCGGGGATATGCAGCGTACTATGGACGAGCTTATAGACGAGTTTAACGGTACGGTCGGCAAGCAGGAAGGCATACTCATAAACGTTGTTGCTATTTCTTCCGGCACGGAGCTGAGCAAGAGCCTGGATATGATAGTCAGCGGTGACCCCGGCGCACCGGATATGCCCGACATCTTTACCGGATACCCCAAAACTGCTGTCAAGTTTGCCGGGAAGGGTATGCTGGCAGATCTTGACGGATATTTCACCCAAGCCGAGCTTGACGGCTACGTTGACTCGTTTATAGAAGAAGGCAGACTGCAGGACGGCGGACTGTACGTATTCCCCATTGCCAAATCTACCGAGGTGCTGTATCTCAACCGTACCCTGTTTGATGCCTTTGCCGAGGCGACGGGCGCAGAGGAGAGCAAGCTGTATACATTTGAGGGACTGGCAGAGCTGGCACAGAGCTACTATAAATGGACAGATGAACAGACCCCCGACGTTGCGGATGACGGCAGGCAGTTTTATTCTGCCGACTCCTGGTTCAATTTTGCCGAGGTGGGCACGTCACAGCTGGGCGGCAGTATCTTTTCGGGGGAGAGCCTTGAGCTTGATACCGACGAGCTTGCATGGGTTTTTGAGACTGCATACTATCCTGCGGTAAAGGGCGGCTTTGCCATACATAACGGATATTCCTCCGATCTGTCCAAAACCGGCGATATAATATGTTCCACGGGCTCGTCGGCAGGCATACTGTTTTACGGCAGTACAGTTACCTACCCCGACGGCAGGGTGGAGGAGGTCGAGTACGATATTCTGCCCTACCCCGTGTTTGAGAACGGGCAAAAAACCGCCCTGCAGCGGGGCGGCGGACTGATGGTGGCAAAAAGCACCGAGAAAAAAGAGTACGCCGCAGCCGTGTTCCTCAAATGGCTGACCGATGCCGAGCATAATATGAAGTTCGTGGGACAGACGGGATATCTGCCCGTAACCAAAGAGGCGTTTGAACAGCTGATGCCCGATTACGTGCAGGCTATGGAGGACGGCAGTATCAAGAAGATGCTGACCACCGTTATGGATATGTACGCCTCCTACACCTTCTTTACCGCGCCCGATTACCCCGATTTTGATTCGGACAGCAGCGGCTTTGAAACCGAATTCAAAGAACTGCTCAAAAACCACAGAACAGAATACCTCAGCACAGCCGCACTCAGGCTGACCGAGGCGCTGGCGGAGATCAGATAACAGGCACGGCATAAAACGGGAGAAAGGAGGGGCAGCCCTATGGCAGAAAAGGCACTGAGACTGCTGCGCGGTCTTAAAGATAAAAAAAGAACCCTGCACAGAAGGCTGCTTCTGTTCTTTATCCTTGTTTCGGTGTCGGTGGTGCTGGCGTTTGCCCTGCTGCTTACCCTGTTCGGCATCACGGGCAAAGAAGACAAACGCGTACAGAGCAATCTTGCGGTGCAGCTGTCGGTGCTGTCCGATTCCATCGAGGACGATTTCGGCAGTACGTCGCTGGGCGGCATAACCATAGCCGAGAGCATATCGGCAGCAAGCCAGCAGTTTTTCGATAAAAACGGCATAACCGCAGCCCAGATGCAAAGCCGCCCCGACCTTATTGAGCCCCTGCTTGAGCAGCATATACAGACCCTGATACATACGGTGACCGACCGAAGCTGCGGCGGCGTATTTCTGATGCTTGACGCATCCCAGACCGACAGCGACGGTACAAAAGCAGGAATATTTATCAAAAAGACCCAGCCCACAGCTACGGGTGCGCTGGGTGTGGTGCTCCACTATCTCCGCGGTCCTGCCGATATAGCCAGAGACAACGGCATAATGCTGCTGGGTCAGTGGAAGATGGAGTTTGACCAAGCCGACCTGCAGGTTTTTGAGCAGGTTATGGACACCGCCCGCCGAAACCCTGACCTGCCCCTGTCGCGGCTCTATTACTGGAGCGGCAGAGTCACCCTGAGGGATAACAGCGAGTCGGGATTTTTGCTCTGTGTGCCCCTGATAGCAAAGGACGGTACGGTGTTCGGCGTTTGCGGTGTGGAGATAAGCGACCGCCAGTTCAAGATGCTCTATACGCCAAAGGGCGGCGAGATCGAAAGTATATTTACCGTAATGGCGCCCGGGAGTGGGGACGGAGTCCTGACCTCGCAGGGGCTGGTGGCGGGCAATACCTATCTTACGGGCAACCGCTGGGAGTACGACCTCAACGCTTACGGCAACCACGACGGGTTCGTGCATTATATGGGTGACGGCTCAACCTACGGCGGCAAGACTCTGTCCGTCAGGCTGTACCCAAACGGCTCGCCCTACAGCGGGCAGGAGTGGACGGTATCGGTGCTTATGCCCCTGGATATCCTGCACAAAGAGGTGGACGGCAGCTCAAAAGCGCTGATCTGGATAGTGGTGGCACTTTTGGCTGTGAGCATTGCCGCATCCTTCGCAGTCAGCAAAAAATATATCAAGCCGCTCAAGGATGCGCTTGGCTCTATCAAGACCGACGACCACAAACAGCTAAAAGAGACCCCGTTTTTGGAGATAAACGATCTGTTTGAGTTTTTGTCTGCCCGTGATATGGATATAGAACGGCAGGTGGAGCGCCTCAGCGGTGAAAAGGATACGGCAGAGCATCGGCTTGAGCAGGCGCAGACCTATCTGGGTCACCTTGCCGAAGAGCGCATACCCACGGTTGACCGCGACAGCTTTGAACAGTTTTTGCAATGCCTGCACACCCTGACCGCCAAGGAACGGGAGATATTCGACCTGTATATGGAGGGCAAGCAGGCAAAAGAGATAATGGAGATATGCAATATCAACCAGAACACGATGAAATATCACAACAAGAATATCTACTCCAAGCTTGGCGTATCCTCCCGCAAACAGCTCAAAGAATACGCCGCGCTGATGAAGATCAGCGGCAAAACGGCTGATGCAGACCTGAAAAACTCCCCGTAAGCTCAAGGCTTACGGGGAGTTGATATTTGTCGGGGTTACAGATATTATCAGGAGAAGATGTTGATAAACAGAGTCAGTATACCGCTGTTGACAAAGTCAACGAACAGACTGCCCACCAGAGGCACTACGAAGAATGCTCTGGGAGCGGCGCCGTATACGTTGGTGATAGCCTGCATATTGGCAATGGCGTTGGGTGTGGCACCCATACCGAAGCCGCAGGTGGCAGAGGACATAACGGCGGCTTCGTAGTTTCTGCCCATTATGCGGAACACCAGGAAATACGAAAACAGAATAATAAGCGCGGTCTGTGCAGCAAGGATGACAAGCATGGGCAGAGCCAGATTTGCCAGCTCCCACAGACGCAGGCTCATCAGCGCCATCGCAAGATAGAGGGTCAGGCAGGCGTTGCCCAGCAGGCTGACGATATCCTCAACAACGGTCAGCTTGCCCGTGGAGTCGGAGATGTTGCGCAGCAGCGCGGCTGCCAGCATGGCACCGATGTAGGAGGGGAAGGTGATACCCGTCTTCTGTATCAGAGTGGAGATAACGCTTCCGATACCTGCGGCGACGAACAGAATGAAAAACGCCTTCATAAACTCCTCGGGGGAGTGGGGATTGGCGGAGTTGCCCTCAGTGTAATCACTCTGCTCGGCAGACTCCTCAGCGGTAAGATTATGCTTGCGGATGCGGCGTCTTGCAACGGGTCCGCCCACGATGCCGCCGATAATAAGACCGAACGTTGCAACGGCTATGGATACGGTGGATGCGCCCGCAACGCCGAAGGTGTTTTCAAGCATAGGTCCGAATGCACCCGAGGTGCCGTGACCGCCTACCAGAGGCACGGAGCCTACGCACAGACCCATCAGGGGGTCAAGACCCAGCAGGCTTGCAAGAGATACGCCCACCACGTTCTGCAATACGATGAGCAGGGTGGCGACCATCAGAAATACCACCACCTGCACGCCGCCTTTTTTGAGCAGTTTGAGGCTGGCGGTGTAACCTACGCTGGTAAAGAACAGGGTCATAAAAATATTCTGCAAAGTAGTATCGGTGGTAATGGTCATAACGTTTGTCAGGTTAAGACCCAGCGTCAGAAGGGCGAACAGAATACCGCCGATGACCGATGCGGGGATGCAGTATTTTTCGAAGAAGGATACTTTCTTCTTGACAAAACTGCCCAGGGCATAGACGAAAACCGCCACAGCCGCAGTCTGATAGATGTCAAGGCTCAAGGTCATAAATACACGCTCCTATATACAGTATTGTTTTCACACAATCTAATATTATACATTATTCGCCCAAAAAGGTCAACCGGATAAGCTGTTTTTAACCCGAAACAGCATTTTTGACGGCGGCGTTGACCTTTTCGCGCAGAGAAAGCAGCCACTCTGCCGAGCGGGGATAGCTCGAAAAGGTCACGGGAGGCACTCCCTCGTCGATAAGTGCCAGAACCGCGTCCTTACCGCACAGCTGAGCCAATTTCCAAAACGCCCGCATATCCTGCAGACCGTCAAAAAACGCCTTCAGCCGCAAACTTTCATAAGCCGTACCGTCTGGCGCGGGATATACCGAAAAAGCATCCCCCGCAGGGCCGAAATAGTCGCCGTCGGTGCAGAGATAGGGGTTAATAAGCCCGTGTGAGCGCTGATCGTAGTAGAAGTTGTAACCCCATTGCAAAAATCCCGCAATATCGTACTTGAACAGCTGAGTGCCAATAACACGTGTGCGTGAGGATGGCATGGCGATGAATCGGTTGGACACCTCTCTGCCCTGTCCGCAGCAGTAGTACGTCCAGAGAGAGGGCACCTTGCCCTTGATAAACGGCTCGATATGATTGGTTGAGGGTATGGGATGCTCCACCACGCCCTGAGAGTAGAACTCATAATCGGACAGCGCGTCTATGATGGGATAACCCTCAAGCAGGGGCGCGACTATCGCCCGCGCCCGTCCGTACTGCTCCAGATGCTCGGTTTTGGGCTCGTCGGAGATGTGGAAGAAGCATCTTTTGTCAACTCCCCGTTTGCGCAGATGCTCAAGCAGGGCAGGGATAAGCGCACGCAGAAATTCCGCGTATTCCACAGAGCAGGAGTCTGTCTCCCAGCCGAATATCCGCTTGGTCCCGCCCTGCAGCTGCGCCATTATCTTGGGTGCATGCTTTGCGCCCCATTGTGTAAAGAAGTGTGCTATCTCATAATACTCCACACCCACACGAGCGCACATATCAATCCATCTGTCTAACTTATCAAACCTGAACTCATAACCGTTTTCGGTCACGGTTATATCAATGAGCTGGGTGGTGGGGCGCTCTTTTCCTACCTCGGTGTCAAGGGGCGGCGTGAATATAGGCGTCAGCACGGTATTCATTCCGTGTCTGACGGCTGAGGAGAGAAAGTTTTCTATTATCTGCCAATGCCTGCTGTCAAAACTCTCCGTGCCGTAATAGCTCTGCAGACAGTCACAATGGAACCAGTTGGTGTATATGAGGTTTTGTTTGGGCAGCAGCGCGTCGATTATCTCCAGCTCAAACCGCGCTTCGCATACTCTCTCACCCTCCTGAGTGCAGAATAGCAGCTCAATAGGATATACCCCTGCAGATACCTGCGAGCAGGTGTCCACCTCAATATACAGCGACTGCAGGTTCTCGCTTACCGCCATACGCTGACCCGGCTCTATGGGGGTGAGCAGGTCGGGGTAGAGCCCGGGGGATGTGCGCAGATAGTCTGAGTCAATATGCTCCTTGTAGGCTGGCATTTGTACGGGTACGTGGTTGACCCGATAGAACCTGATATATTTGGCAATAGGGGAGCTCAGCGACATTTTGTAATACCCCTTGCCGTGTACTCTGTCGCTTTTCAGCTGATAGCACACCCCGAAGTGAAAAACCTCGTTTTTCAGCATAGACGCCGAGCGGTACTCACTCTTAGTCTCTATATCCTCGTCCAAAAAGCATTTCTCAAGCGACGAGATTATTTTGCATACCATAATATACCCCTCCCTTACTCCAAAAGAATAGCACAGATATAGACGGAATTTCAATATTGTGGTATAATATATCCAATAAACTTACGGAGATGATATTATGAGATGCAAATATTGCGGATATGAAAGCCCTGCCGACTTCACCTTCTGCCCCCAGTGCGCATATCCGGCTATGGAGTGCGACCGCTGCTTAAACGGTCTGTGCATTGACCGCCCGCCCGTCCCCGATGAGGTGCTTAAAAAGTTTGACAAATCCGACTCCTGAACCTTGAAAGCCGCCCGCGGACTTATCACGCCCGTCGGACGGCTTTACCTTATACAAGCCTTCTCCTATGAAGGAGAAGGTGTCAGCCAACGGCTGACGGATGAGGTGGACCTATCAATTGTCGCTTGCCGACACCTTCACCTCCTTGCACAAAAAAAATATTTTCCGCCCCCTGTCACAAATCGCCCTTTTCAAACGTTTATATAGTAGAAAGCAAAAAAACGAAACGGAGAACCGAGAGTGTTTGTAAGCGTACTTGTCTATACGGTACAACTTAATAACCGTGAGGATAAGCTCACATTTGAGCGGATCTATCTTGACTACCGCGAGAGTATGTTTCGCGCCGCTATGCGCATTTTGCGAAATGAGCAGGATGCCGAGGACGCGGTGCATCAGGCGTTTTTGTCGCTGGTCAGACACACCGCCAAGCTGACCAAAGCACCCGAGGACGGTCTGTACACCTTCCTCGTCACCGTAGCGCAGAACAAAGCGCTGGACATCATCCGCTCCCGCGCCTTCTATGACAGTAATGCCGAGCTTGAAAAGCTGACGACTCTGGACGGCGACCTCAGCGAGAAATCCGCATTCTCCATAGCGCTGGCATCCCTCGCCCCTGCCTACCGTGAGGTGCTTATCCTGCGGTACGTGTACGGGTACTCGTCCAAAGAAGCAGCCGAAATTATGGGCATCCGCGCCGATGCTCTGCGCAAGCTTGCCGAAAGAGCAAAAAAACAGCTGCGCGACAAACTGGAAGCAAAGGAGGAGACGGTATGAACGGCAAATTCAGTTTTGACGAGCAGAGCCTGCGCAGACAGATCCTTGACGCCTGCGCCGAACTGAAAAACACCGACGTCTATGAGCAGCGCCATACCTTCTCCGACCGTATGCGCGCCCGTATGTCGGACACCCTGCGCAAAGAGCGCCGCTACCGTATATGGCAAAAAACCAAAATGCTCCTCGCCGTCCTCTTGACCCTGCTCGTTGCAGCAGCGATGATATACACATATCACAATTATGACAGGATAGCAGCTGCCGTAGAGGAGTTCTGGAACACCGAAAGCGAACCGCCATACGGCTCTACTCCCTATCTGGAGTTTTCCGACGAGCTCAAGCAGGATTACAAAGTGATTTATAATCTCGTGAGATCTTACGGCGGATACGATAACGACTATGACGGCACTGTCATACTGCAAAACCTTAATAACGGTCAGAGGATAGAGATAGATTATGCTCCCACCAAGCTTAAAGAGACCTATGACCCCGACGATGGCATCCTTGTGTGGGGAAAGCCTGCAGAGATAAGCGGTATGAACGAAAAGACTCTGCGTTGGGTATGGCCGTACGAAAACAAAGGAATATATTTTACACTCAGATCCACGCTGAGCGAAGAAGAACTCTTCCGTGTGGTAGAGAATATATGGGTCAGATAGAAAGTGAGGGATAGAGTATGACCATAAGAGATCATAAGCAGAAAGCCGATTTTGGCATAAGCAGGAACCTCGGCCCCACCGCCAAAATAATGATTATATATGCCGTGATTTTGTCATTGGCTGACAGGGTTATGGAATCTGTATTCGTCTTATTGAATTTTGTATTAAGATTATTTATGCAGTCAGACGCAAAGATATTTGACTGTATAGATATCTTGTCCAATATATCATTAAGTGATATGATCCTTGAACCGGTATTCGTTATAGGTCTCAGCTCTGTTGCCCTCACTTTGCAGCGGGGCAGAGAGGCTCACCACAGTCAGCTGTGGGAAGGCTTCAAGCATTTCTTTAAGTCATTTTGGCTGTATTGGAGCTGCCGCATTATATCTCTGCTCTGGGGACTGCTGTTTATCGTGCCGGGAATTATCAGATATTATTCCTACAGTATGGCGCCCTTTATTATGGCAGAAAAACCCGGGCTAAGCGTAAAAGACGCCAGAGCTTTGTCACGGGAGCTGACGAATGAATATAAACTGCGCATATTCCTGCTCGACCTGAGCTTTATCGGGTGGTATATGTTAGCGTTGGCTGCGGCTCTTATACTTCGGGCGAATACGCTGGTGGCAGTGATTTTTGCCGCGGTGTTGGCGTATACCTTTCTTTTGTGGGCAACCCCCTATATGATGACCGCCCGCGCAGACCTGTATCAGTATATAAAGGCTCAGAAGAATCTCAATGAGAGCATGGATTCCCAAGATACTACCGCCGAAAAACCTCTGGAAGAGGTTGAATATTATCCCATAACCGAAGAAATTAGGCAGAGCTGGCAAGCCCGCTACCAAAAAAGAAAAAAGATCCTGCTCACGGTTTGCGCGTCTGTTCTCTCCGTCGCTGTTTTGATATCGGGCTGGTGCATATTCAGAATCAAGGTTCAGGATAAGGTGCCTGCAATTCTGCCCGATAGCATAGCAGGCAGCGTAAACGTAGACGTGGTCAGAGAGTTTACCGGATATATGTGGTGGAACGACGAAGAATACGAACCCGAGCAGGTCACGGTCAAGCTGAACGGTTACGTCAAAGACGGGATATATTACGGCACTATGGTGGTGCTTGGGGAAAAAGGCGTGCTGTATGACTTCGGAGATGTTCAGTACATCCGTTACGTTTCCGCACAGCCAATGATTATGTTTCCCGACCGTTCCAAAAATCTAAATGCAATAGAATATCACCTGTCCTATACTTATATGGATAACCGCAGCCGGGAGATCATAATATCCACGGGCAAGAATATGTGGAACACGTCATACCAGTATATTGGCGAAAACTACAAGACCGAGCAGTACAGCAATAAGCTGCATCAGATAAACATCTTTGCACCTGCTGACTCTTATGAATCGGCAATAGAGAGATATAATGAGATACTCGGTCTCACCGAGGGGCAAAAAATGACGATAAGCTACAGCAGCAAAGACTGACTCTCTCAAAAACAAAACCCTCCCGATTTTTCGGGAGGGTATCGTTTTATATACCTTTATATCTTCTCCAATGCCTGCTCAAGGTCGGCTATCAGATTATCCGCGCCCTCAAATCCGCAGGCGAGGCGGACTATCAGCCGGTCTTTCAAGAGGTCGCCCAGACTGTCTATGGGCAGATGGTGCAGGGGCATCTGCACGAGACTGCTGAACGATCCCCACGCGGCACCGCGGCGGAACACCTGCAGACTGTTGCAGAACCTGAGCACCGTCTGCTCGTCGTCGGTGTCCAGCGTTACGCCCAGCAGACCTGCGTGACCCGTCTGCTGTTTTTTGATCAGATCCTGCCTCGGGTGTGTGGGCAGGCTTGTGTGATAGACCTTGCGCACCTTGGGATGAGAGTCAAGATATTTGGCAACCGCGATACCCGCTCTTTCACTCTCGCGCACACGCATCTCAAGAGTGCGCAGACTGCGGATAGCCAGCCAGGCTTCCATATGTCCCAGACATCCGCCCACAAGGTCGCGGACGATATGCAGAAGATCGTGATGTATCTTATCGTCATTGGTGGTGACCACGCCGCCGATAACGTCGCTGTGACCGCCGATGTATTTGGACAGACTGTGCATTACCATATCAATGCCGAAATCCAACGGCTTCTGCAGTATGGGGCTTGACCAGGAATTGTCTATGTAGGTCTTTGCACCGTGTCTGTGTGCAATTTTCGCGATACCCTCAAGGTCGACAACTCGCAGGAAGGTGCTTGCAGGGCTTTCCAGCACGACGAGTTTGGTGTTTTCCTGCATAGTGTCCTCCACCTCCTGCAGGTCGGAGCAGGTGATGAAGCTTGCGCTCATACCGAAACGGTCGGCGAACATCTCCACGTCCTCGCGGATGGAGCTGTAAGCCTCGGTCATACAGATGATGTGATCTCCGGCTCTGCAGGTGGACATAATAGCCGCAGTCAGCGCCGCCATACCCGACGAATAGACCACCGAGTGCTTGCCGTGCTCAAGTGCGGCTATTTTGCGCTCAAGAACGTCAACGGTGGGGTTGCCGTTTCTGCCGTAGACGAACGTGCCGTCCTCCTGCCAGCTCTCAAACTGCTCAAGCTTGTCAAAAACGTGGATGCTGTTCATAAACACGGGGGGAACGGGAGAGCCCAGATACTTGTGGGGTTCGTCAAATTCGTGCTGAAGTATAAGCAGGTCACGGTTGCGGTCTTTGTATTCGGGCATATTCAAAACTCCTTTTTGTATGCAAACTGTTTATCAGATACAGTATACCACCCTAGTCGGCGTTTTGCAATACGGGCCTATTGACAGCCTGCGGTCGGGGTGGGATAATAATACCACCCTACCGAGGCGGTGAAAATATGACCCAAACCCCCATCCCCAATATCCCGGACCTGCCCCCGCAGCTGTCAGAGCTTATCAAAAACGCGCAGGTCTATGACTCAAGCTGCTCCAATTTAGCGCGCGTATACTATATAGACAGCGGCGCAGGGCTGTATCTCAAGACCGCGCCCCGCGGCACACTTGAGCGGCAGGCGCAGATGACGCGGTTTTTTGCGTCCCGCGGGCTTTCGTCGCAGGTGCTTGACTATCTGCAGCTTGAGTGCGACTGGCTGCTTACAGAGGCGGTCAGAGGCGACGACTGCATTGCAGAGAGATACCTCAGCGACCCTGCCCGTTTGTGCGACACCATTGCAGAGGTGATGGTGCAGCTGCACTCTCTGCCCACAGACGGCTGTCCTGACCAAAACCGCACCGAAGAATACCTGCGCAGTGTGCAGCAGGGCTACGAGCAGGGCAAGTTTTATACCCGCGACCTTGCAGGCACGGGCATCATCGCCCCACAGCAGGCGTATAGGCTCGTTATGGACAACCGGGGGCTGTTTGAGCAAAACTGCCTGATACACGGTGACTTCTGCCTGCCCAATATTATGCTGGACGGTTGGCGCTTTTCGGGGTTTATCGACCTTGACCACGCAGGGGTAGGGGATAGGCATATAGATGTCTATTGGGCGCTGTGGTCGCTTAAGTTTAATCTCAGGACCGATATATACGCAGAGCGGTTTATGCAGGCATACGGCAAGGATAGGATAGACCCCCGTATGCTGCATATCATCACCGCCGCCGAAGCCTTTGGCTGATACGAATAAAAACCCGCTCACTCGAGCGGGTTTTTCTTATATTTGTCTGAGTATGTAATCTTTGACCTTATTCAGCTTGCTCTTTTTCCACTCGCCCGACTCTGCTGTCTCAGCAAAAGGCACGATAACGTTAAAGTCCATATGCTCAAGAGGGAAGAATCCGTCGGTATTCTCGCTGAAAAAGTATTCGTTCCACACGCTCTCGGGTGCGTCTTTGTACTTTGCGGGGTTGAGATAGGTCTGTGTGCGGCGGTCCTCCTGCACGAATGCTTTGGCTGACAGAGGAGAGAGCAGTCTGTACTCCTCTGCGGGGATGTTGACAAACACGTCAGGCAGAGGGCAGCTTTCTATTCTCTCCTCACCGCGGACTATCCTGATGCCCATTGCCTCAAAATCCAGGCTGCTTTCGGTAAACATCAGCTTGAGCAGTACGCCTGTGTCGGTGTACAGATGCACACGCTGATAGTCGGTGTCGAATATGAAGTTGCCAAGCGAGTAGAATATAGCCTTGTTGTCAGGCAGCAGCTCGTAGTTTTCTGGCACGTGGGGATGATGCCCCACCACCACGTCAGCGCCCATCTCGATAAACTTGAGGTACCGCTCGCGTGTGTAGGGGTTGGGAAGGGAAGTAAATTCCTCACCGCCGTGGCACACTATAACGCACCAGCGGCAGCGGCTTTTTATCTCGCGGATGCGCTGCTTAATACGCTCAAAATCGTCCCAGCGGAATATTCCCGCAGAGCTTTCGGTGGCAGGGATGCACTCGGTCATATACGCCACGCAGAACATACCTATGCCGCCCGCCTCGTCAATATATGCAGGCTCGCTTGCCTCAGTCACGTTCTCGCCTGCGCCGATGGTGGACACACCCAGCTCGGCGGCGATTTTTCGGGTGCTGACCACGCCCTCCGTGCCTGCGTCCATAGTGTGATTGTTGCCGATGCTCCATACATCCGCACCGATACGCCTGAGTACGCGGGTCGCAGCAGGGTTCATACAATGGAAAAACGAGCCGTGTGAGCCGTTGTCCTCTGCATCGATAAGCGCACCCTCCACGTTGGCTACAGTATGGTCGCCGCTGTCAAAAAACTCCAGCACCTCACTCGAGAGAAATCCGTCGTCCTCCCAACGCCTGTCCATATATCGGTCAAAGCCTATATCACCCGTAAAGATTATAGATGTTTTGTCCTTTGCCATTTTTTCAGCCTCCCGCTTTACAGCTTAAAAGAAGCTCGAAATAAATATCTCTATACCTATAAATATCAGTATGCAGCCGCCCAGTATGCCTGCCTTTCCTGCAAGCTTGGTGCCGGCCTTTTTGCCTATTGCGATTCCGGCAAAACAAATCAAGAAGGTCACCCCGCCGATAAGCAGGCAGGCAAGCAGCGCCTCGGCAAAGTTGTAGTCGGAGATGGTGAATCCCACGCTCAGCGCATCAATGGAGGTAGCCACACCCTGCATTATCAGCGCGCCTGCGGTGACCGAGGTTTTGCACCCGCACTCGCTTTCGCAGGTGATGCCCTCGTACAGCATCTTGCCGCCTATGTAACCAAGCAGGGCAAGAGCTATCCAGGGAATAAACTTCTCAAACGCCTTGAAATAATCGGCGATCGTGGATACACACACCCAGCCCGTCATAGGCATAGCAAACTGAAACGCGGCAAATATCCCCGCCATAAGTGTCATACGCGCGGGCTTCATCTTGGGCTCGTTGAGCCCGTTTGCCAGCGATACCGAAAAAGCGTCCATAGCCAGTCCCACGCCCAGCATTATGCTTGTAAAATAGAATGAAAAGCTGAGATCCATCTGTGACTTCCTCCGTAATAAAAAATCCAAGCACGGCAAACCGTACTTGGTGTCACAAAAAAACAAGACTCCACATACAGCTATGCCATAGCGTATATGAGTCTCGCAAATTAAAACAAGCCAGGCAAAAAACGCCAGTATGTTGACTTGTTGCGCTCTCGCGCCCGCTACTCCCTCATTAAGGTTAGGATAACATATGCGCCCCAAAATGTCAACACGCCGCGGCGTATATGCCTCTGTTGGCGTACGCCGCAGCGGTGTTTGTGTCGGGCAGTCTGTCAAAACTCCTCCCGATGCTTGTCAAACAGCTCAAAATACGCCCGCACGTTGGGCAGCTCTGTCCATAGACGTGCCCTTGGCGGAGTTATGTCAAGATCGTATATTTTTGCACCTTGCGCCGCCAGAAAAAACGGTGAGTGTGACGAGATAATAAACTGACACCCAAAAAACCTCGCTGACTCCTCAATAAACTTCAGCAGTTTTTGCTGATTGCAGGCAGACAGACTGTTTTCGGGCTCGTCAAGCAGATAAACGGCGTTGTCCTCGATCTGAGAGGTAAAAAACCTCAGAGCCTCCTCGCCGTTTGACCGTCCGTTGATGCTCCGCGTGACCCGCGCCCGCACGTATTTTGAACAGCTGCCCTTGGATGCGTCTGCGTATTTTTTGAGCATATCGTACTCGTCTAATGAGCCCATACGGAATTGGCATCCCAAAGGACTCGTCTGATCCCGTCTTATGGAGGCATACTCCTCAAACAGCTCCTCGCGCTGTCTGTCGACGCCTGCGTTGATATACCGCACGTCGATGAGATGGTCAAACACGTCGTCGCTGGTGAGTATCTTGCTCTTGCTCAATGCCTGATCACCGAATTTATATGACAGGTCCATAGTACACATATTCACGTAGTCATCAAAAAATTCGGTGCGGTTGTATGCCGTGCGGTGGTGCAGTCCCAGCTTTTGGGCAATAACGTTTAGCAGGGTGGTCTTGCCGCTGCCGTTGGTGCCGTAAAAAATTGTAATTGGCTCAAACTCAAACCTTGGCAGATGACGGTAGCGGAACACGTTAAACGGGTATTTGGTGGGATAACAGTTGGGTGTGGGCTTAGACAGATAGACGTCCTCGCATTCCTGCGACAAAAAACCGAACGAATGAAGATAGATCATACCAAAACTCCTTCCATCAGGCGCAGGCAGCCTTATTTTATTCATAGCCTATCACGAAAGCTGCACCATAAACCGTACAGCAGATTGTCAAACCGCACCTTATTGACATGGGTGAGAAAAAAGCGACAATCCTTCTACTGTGCAGGGGAAGGGGGACCGATCTGGCAATTTCACTTTTGCCGCAGGCAAAAATTTCACAGCGCAGCAAGCATAGGTGTCGCCGTTGGCGACAGATTACAAAAACCGCCGAGGGATGTCCCAACGGCGGTTTTTTAACAGTCGGTATTTTCTTTTATTCGCTTACTTTACCCGTTTTGAGCAGGCTTGCGTATTCGCTCTTGCGTTCTACGTTTCCTACGGCGCTCAGGGTCGCGCGGCTGTAGTCAAATACGCGGTTTGCAAGCTTTTTGATATCTTCACCCGTTACCGAGTCGATACCCGCTATAAGCTCATCCTCGCCGACTTCTCTGCCGTACACCATTTCGTTGCGGGCGATGGTGCTCATACGGGATGCCGTACTTTCCATACCCATCAGCAGGGTGGTCTTGAGCTGTTCTTTGGTGCGGTGAAGCTCCTCGTCTGTCACGCCGTCGTGCTTGATCTCCTCAAATATCTCGCGTATCAGCTCAAGCGCCTTTCGTTCGCTGTCACGACTTAAACCTACGTATACGCCCAGCACGCCCGCACCGATATAGTTGGTGCAGAAGCTGTATATGGAGTAGCACAGACCGTTCTGCTCACGTACACGCTGGAACAGACGGGATGACATACCCGCGCCCAGAATATTATTCAGCGCCTGCATAACGAATCTGTCATCCGAGCCCAGAGGCACGCCTTCAAAGCCCACTATCAGGTGATTCTGCTCGATCTTCTTGCGGCGTGTGACGATGCAGGGCTTGAAGGCGACGAATCCGTCCTCGGTCTTGTCGCCGCCTGCGGGGATGCTCTCAAGCTTGCGGCAGATCTCCTGCAGCGCCTCATCGGACACGTTGCCGCAGAGGGAGACAAGGGTGTTTTCGGCGGTGTAGCGCCGTTTGTGGTAGTCGCGCAGGACTTCGGAGGTGATGCCGGCGAGGGTGTCTTTTGTGCCGAGCACCGGTCTGCCCAACGGGTCGCCTGCGTATATGTTCTGGGCAAAAAGCTCGTTGACCAGATCGTCGGGGGTGTCCTCGTACATATCGATCTCCTCGCAGATCACGCCGCGCTCAAGATCGACCTCTTTTTTGTCGAACACCGAGTTGGTGTACATATCCAACAGCAGATCGACAGCCGTCTGCAGATGCATATCTGTGGTGCGTGTGTAATAGCAGGTGTGATCCTTGCTGGTGAACGCGTTGACCTGACCGCCTATCTCGTCAAAAGCGCAGGCAAGGTCGGCGGCAGAGCGGGTTTTGGTGCCTTTGAACAGCATATGCTCCAGAAAATGCGAAATACCGTTTATCTCGGCGCTTTCGTGTCTCGAACCGCTCTCTGCCCAAAAACCTATGCTGCAGGAACGCAGATAGGGAAGCTTTTCGCAGAGTACGCGCACACCGTTGTTGAGGATAATTTTTTCTACCATAAATAACAACTCCTTTTGTCAGGGCTGTATCAATAAACATTGTGTGTAGGGCAGGGGCTTGCTCCTGCCGCATGATATATATGGACGCAAGCGTCGTTCGCTTTTGTAAAAAAGCGGGAGGTGAGACCTCCCGCTCATTTTATATTATTGCTGCGATCGGGCTTATTATTCGCCCTTCTGCTCCATTTCGCGCAGAGCCAGCTTGCGGGACAGGTTGATTCTGCCCTTTTCGTCGATCTCGATGACCTTGCACCAGGTCTCGTCACCGATGTTGAGGACGTCCTCGACCTTCTCGACAAACTTGTTGTCCAGATGGTTGATGCGGATCAGACCTTCCTTGCCGGGAGACAGCTCAACGAATGCGCCGAAGTTCATGATACGCATGACCTTGCCGTAGTACAGATCGCCTACCTCGGGATCCTTGGCAATAGCCTCGATCATCTTCTTTGCCTTTTCGCCGTCGGCTGCGTTGACAGCGGCGATGCAGACGCTGCCGTCGTCCTCGATGTCGATCTTGGTGTTGGTCTCGGCGGTGATCTTCTGGATAACAGCGCCGCCCTTGCCGATGACCTCGCGGATCTTGTCGGGATCGATGGTCATACGGATCATCTTGGGTGCATATGCGGAAACGTCATCTCTGGGAGCTGCGATAGCCTTGAGCATGATCTCTTCAAGGATCTCGTGACGGGCAACACGGGTCTTCTCGAATGCTTCTTCGATGATCTGATAGGTGAGGCCGTCGTTCTTGATGTCGACCTGGATAGCGGTGATGCCCTTTTCGGAGCCTGCTACCTTGAAGTCCATATCGCCGAAGAAGTCCTCAATGCCCTGAATATCGGTGAATGTGATGTGTCTGTCGCCCTCGGTAACAAGACCGCAGGAGATACCGGCAACGGGAGCCTTGATGGGCACGCCTGCATCCATCAGAGCAAGGGTGCTGCCGCATACGGAGCCCTGAGAGGTACTGCCGTTGGAGGACAGAACTTCACTGACCAGACGGATGGCGTAGGGGAACTCCTCAGCGGAGGGGATAACGGGTTCCAGAGCACGCTCTGCCAGTGCACCGTGGCCGATCTCACGACGGCCGGGGCTGCGGGTGGGACGTGCTTCGCCTACCGAGTAGGAGGGGAAGTGGTAGTGGTGGATGTATCTCTTTTCGGTCTCTTCGAATGTGGTGTCCAGCTCCTGAGCGTCGCGCAGGGTGCCCAGTGTGCAGATGGTCAGGACCTGAGTCTGACCGCGGGTGAACAGACCGGAACCGTGTACACGGGGGATAACACCGACCTCGCTCGCCAGAGGACGGACATCGGTCAGGCTTCTGCCGTCGACACGCTTGCCCTCGTCCAGCAGCATACGGCGGACGACGAACTTCTGCAGCTTGTACATAGCCTCGCCTACCAGCTCCACGTACTCGCTGTCTGCAAAGTGCTCCTTGACGTCCTCGGTGATAGCGTCGATACGTGCATCGCGGACGGTCTTGTCGTCGGTGTCCACTGCGGCACGGACTGCATCGCGTGCGTATGCCTTGACAGCCTCAAAGAACTCTTCGGGCAGCTTCATGCTGGGATAGCTTGCGGGCTCCTTGAAGTTCTCTATCTTCATATTGCGCATAAAGGAGATCAGCTTCTTGATCTCGACGTGAGCTTCCTTGATGGAGCGGAGCATCTCCGCGTCGGGCAGCTGATCGGCACCTGCCTCGATCATAACGATCTTCTCATCACTGCCTGCAACGGTCAGCTGCAGAATGCTCTTTGCACGCTGTTCGCAGTTGGGGCAGATAACGGGGTTGCCGTCAACGTAGCCTACCTGCAGACCTGCGATGGGGCCGTTCCAGGGGATATCGGAGATGGACAGAGCGATGGATGCGCCCAGCATAGCGGCGATCTCGGGGCTGTCGTCGTGGTCAACAGCCAGAACGGTTGCGTTGACGCATACGTCGTTGCGCATATCAGCAGGGAAGAAGGGGCGGATCTGACGGTCAATAAGACGGGAGACCAAGATAGCCTTCTCGCCGGGGCGGCCCTCACGACGCATAAAGCTGCCGGGGATGCGGCCTACCGCGTACAGACGCTCTTCGTAATCGACCGAGAGGGGGAAGAAGTCCACGCCCTCTCTGGGCTGTTTTGCCATGGTTGCGGTCACCAGAACGGTGGTGTCGCCAAAGGATACTACGCAGGAGCCGTTTGCCAGGCCTGCCATCTTGCCGATGTTGACCTTCAGACTTCTGCCTGCAAGGGTGGTTTCATAGATCTTGTGGTTGGGGAATGTTGCGTGTCTGATCATTTGTTTTTCCGCCTTTCTTTATTATTCGGTTGGATTTTGGCGGGATCTTTAGCACTTGAACAGTGCCGCGATAGGCTCGTGATACTGTTCAACTGCTAAAAGACGTCCGCCACGTACAAAAGGTTGCTTGAAAATTGCCTGATATATCACAGGGGAGGCACAGAGCCTCCCCATGATACACTGTTTACTTACGAAGACCCAGCTTGGCAACGATTGCGCGGTAACGCTCGATATCGTTATTCTGCAGGTAAACAAGCAGCTTGCGGCGCTTACCTACCATCTTGAGCAGACCTCTGCGGCTGTGCTCGTCCTTCTTGTGGACCTTGAGGTGCTCGGTGAGCTCGTTGATGCGAGCGGTGAGAATAGCGATCTGTACCTCGGGAGAACCGGTGTCGGTCTCGTGTGTACGGTTGGCCTCGATGACCTGTGTCTTCTTTTCTTTCAGGATCATTGTTTATATCCTCCTTTGATATTTTTATCTGACGTCTGAGTGATGGGCTGTGGATAAATTGACCCAAAACCAAGATCGTAGACATAACAGCGTTATTCTACCACATATATTTGCTCTTGTAAACATATTTTTTGCACTATAGGACAAAAATACAAGAAAATATGTGAAAAAACTGCATATATTTATGGTGTGGGGCTCAAAATCACTGATTGTCTGCCACGATGACCTTGACTTTTGCCGAGTTGCACTTCTCCATCACGTCTGCGGGCAGCGGCTTATCGGTGATTATTATGTCGATATCGCTGAGTGTGGCAAACGTAAAGGGCAGATTGCGCTGCAGCTTGCTGGCGTCCATCAGCATAATGACCTTTTCGGCTTTGGAGATGACGCTGCGCTTGAGCTCGTGCTCGGTAAAAGAGCCCGAGGTGAATCCGTGCTTGAGCGAGAAGCCCGAAGTCGCCATAACGGCGGTGTCGATGTTCACCGAGTTGATAAACGCGTCGGCGTGAGGCCCCGAAAAGGACAGGGTGTTGGCGCTCAGCTGGCCGCCTACGCATATAGCGTTGCAGGAGCGAAGCTGTGACAGCTCAATGGCGATGTTTGCACCGCTGGTAATGACCGTAAAATGCTCGTCGGTCAGCAGCCGTGCCAGCTCCATCACCGTGCTGCCCGCGTCAAAGAATATGGCGTGGCCGGAGGTGACGTATTTGACGGCGGTGCGTGCGATAGCGCGTTTGGCGTTGATATTCTCTCTGGAGCGGCGGATATACAGACCCTCGGTGTCGGGCTGGATAAGACGCAGGGAGATAGCTCCGCCCCGTGTACGGCGAATACTGCCCTCCTCCTCAAGCTGCTTGAGGTCGCGCCACAGAGTCATATTGGAGCAGCCTCCGCACAGATTGAGCAGTTCGGCTACGGTAGCCTCACCGCGGCTGTCGATGTAATCCTTGATCTTTGTTCGTCTTTGATTGCTCATTGCCATCCACTACCCATCTTATAAATGTTACATTATGATATATGATATAACATATTTGAGAAAAATGCAATACTTATAATAAAAATTGTTGACAAAGCCAAATCTATATGGTAAAATCAAAAAGCTGATTTGGAAAACTATGCTTATGCAGGTGTAGTTCAATGGTAGAATGTCAGCCTTCCAAGCTGAACACGTGGGTTCGATTCCCATCACCTGCTCCAAAGTGCAGTAAGCCTTTTGAGGGTTGCCCCGCGAGGATAGCTGAATAGTAGGCCTATTTTATGCGCCCGTAGCTCAGCAGGATAGAGCAACTGCCTTCTAAGCAGTAGGTTGGGAGTTCGAGTCTCTCCGGGCGCGCCATTTTAGGTCATTTATGGTGGATGTAGTTCAGTTGGTTAGAGCGCCAGATTGTGGCTCTGGAGGTCGCCGGTTCGAATCCGGTCATCCACCCCATTTTTTTCTTTAGCAAGAGTCGGGCCAAGGCAGAAGTACCGGGCAGTCGATGTTGGGGTATCGCCAAGCGGTAAGGCATCGGTCTTTGACGCCGACATTCGCTGGTTCAAATCCAGCTACCCCAGCCATTTTCTTTGGGAGGGAAGCTATGCGCCGAAAAGCAGGATTCACAGGTCTGAGCTTGCTGGCGGTCATAACTGTCTTTATCCTGTGCGGATGCACCACGCTGTCGGGCACCTACCTGGCACAGAAAGAGCTTGGCGTGGCAACAAGCTATACCTTCAGCGGTGACGATGTTATAATCTCGGTTGCAGGGATAGAAACGTACGGCACCTTTGAGGTAAAGGGAGACAAACTGATCGTCACAGTCGGAAGTCTCAAATCGGAGCACAGTTTCAGCAAAAACGGCAACTCGATAATGATCGACCACGTCGAGTTTTTCAAACAGTAGCTCTCAGGAAGTTAAAACGACCCAGTAGCTCAGTCGGCAGAGCACCTGCCTTTTAAGCAGGGTGTCCGGAGTTCGAATCTCCGCTGGGTCACCAATAAAAAAGCACCGGGTATCCGGTGCTTTTTTATTGCTACCCCAGACGGCGAACTCCGGACACCCCTAACCAATAGGGTCCGGAAACACTGGACGCACCGCGTCCAGTGTTCGAATCTCCGCTGGGTCACCAATAAAAAAGCACCGGGGATCCGGTGCTTTTTTATTGCTACCCCAGACGGCGAACTCCGGACTCCCTCTAATCAATAGGGTCCGGTCACCGGACG
>JAFQTO010000043.1 GCA_017408985.1 Clostridia bacterium | reverse complement strand
CCAGAGTTGCTCCTGCTACATTAAAACGAAACCTGGCGTTGATTAACGCCAGGCCTCGCAAGGTTCTTAATTTCCTTTCTGCTCAACAGCTTTGGGATCTTGAGCTTCAAAAAGTGTTGCACTTAGTTTGACAAATCACTAATATTGCGGCTCAATATCCCTCGGTCAGGTCTATCAGATGTGACAGGGGCGCGTTTTGGGCGTCTTTTTTGATATTATCTGCAAAAATCCCGATGATCTTCTTTCTGGTACAGACGTTTTCACCCCAACTGATGCCCGAGACGTGCGGGGTCAGAATGACGTTTGACATACTGCGCAGAGGATGCTCCTTCGGCAGGGGCTCAGGGTCTGTCACGTCCAGCACCGCGCCTTTCAGCCTGCCCGTCTGCAGCGCTTGGGTAAGCGCCTCGGTGTCTATGACGAAGCCTCTGCCTACGTTGACTACGATGGCGTTTGGCTGTATTTTTGCAATACGTTCTCTGTCAAGCAGTCTGCGTGTCAGAGGAGTACCGGGCAGGGTGCTGATGACAAGATCGGCTGTTTTCAGCTGTTCATCCAGCCCGGAGAGGGTACAGCACATATCAAACCCCTCGGGCAGCCTGTCCCGCTCTGTGCGGCAGATGCCCGTAGTGCTTGCGCCGAATGCCTTGAGCTTTTTTGCCGTGTGAGAGCCGATATCGCCCACGCCCAGCACGAGAGCACGCTTGCCCTCCAGCGATTCATCACCCGAGAGCAGCTGCCAGCCGCCGTTTTTGAGCTGGCTTTCGTAGGCGCGGAGATTCTTGTACAGCGCCAGCACGCCGGCAATGATATGCTCGGATATAACGCCGCCGAACGCGCCCGACGCGCTTGTCAGCCTGACGTGTGCCGGGTAGGCAGGGTCGGAAGTGTACTTGTTTGCACCCGCCCAACTCATCTGCACCCAGCGCAGAGCGGGAAGGGAGTTTACGGCAGACACCTCGGGCTCACCGAATATAACTTCGATATCCTCTCTGTGCCCGCTTTGCAGCATAGCCTCCTCGCTGTCAAAAAACAGCACTCTGTCCTCGCTTGTGCAGGCAGAGAGGATCATAGCCTTTTCATCTTTTGTGCACTCTTTCAATATTGCAATGGTTCTCATATATTTCACCGCTTCCGAATATTTGAGTATCATTTATTATAATGCAACTTGCGGTTTTTGTAAACCCGCGCAAAAAATCTCCGTATGATCGCTCATACGGAGATATCTTTTGGTTTTTATGCTGTTGTGATCAGGAGAACATCAGCATCGTGCCAAGCTCAAAGGTCTTGACTTCCAGATCCTTGGTGTTTTCCTCGTAGTAAGCATTGTATTCCTCAGCTGCAAGAGCCTCGCGGATAGCTGCTTCGTACTGAACAAGACCCTCGCCCACAAAATACATGATGTGGTAGCCGTAGTAGGAGTAGATGATCTCGGTGTCGCCTGCCTGACGGCTCTCGTCAAAGATCCACTCGTCAAAAGCCTCTGCCATTTCGCCTTGTGCTACGTTCTCGTACAGACCGCCGGTCGCAACGCTGCCGGTGTCGGCGGTGTACTTGGTTGCCAGAACGCCGAAGCTCTCTTCGGTAGCCTCGCCGGACTTCCACTCATCGTAGATGCGCTCGGCTTCGGCCTTGGCTTCCTCGTTGGCCTTTTCGGCCTCAGCCTTCTCTTCATCGGTCATGGTAGAGGTGATCTCGATAGTCTCAATAAGGATGTGGCGTACGTCAACGGTGTCGACCTTGGGCAGATAGCGCTGGTTATACATAATTACAATGTACTCACCGTTGTCGGAGTCGTGCAGCACGTCCTTGCGGCCCTGCTCGTTGTTGCCCTCGGTGGCGCACCACTTGCCGATGAGAGAGTCGATATCGGATGCGGGGTTGGTGCTGAGTGCGGTCTCAAAAGCACTGTCGTTGTATTCTTCCCAGTACTTCTTGCCAAGTTCCTCGGCATTTTCCAAAGTCAGCTCGGACATAACGGAGCGTGCCAGGTTTTCTGCGCTTACGCGTGCATCCTCGGTCATAGTGGTAGCTTCTGCTTCGCTCTTGGGCTGACCGTCGGGAATGGTGCTGCCGTCGGTGGGAGCGGTGTAGGTGTACTTGGTGTAGGGGATGGTGATGGAGTAATACTCGTAAACGTCGTAGCTGCTCTTGTTTTCCTCGTAGTATGCCTGTACGTCGTCGGCGGTGTAGCTGTCGTAATAGCCTTCGGTAAGATACTCATAGTACTGGTTTGCATACTCGGAGAGAGCGACCATCTTGGTGACGTCTTTGATGGAGGTGCCCTTGCCGTAGTAGTTCTTCAGATATTTCTTGACGCTCATACCCTCTGCCTCGGCAGACTCCTCAATGGTGCCGATATAGTCCTCAACAAAAGCGTCTATGTCAGAGGTCTCCTCAAAACCTGCAGCCTTGCCCAGAATGTTCAGGCTCAGCACGTTGACAGCCTGGGTGAAGCCCTGATTGACAAAATACTCGCCCCAGGTCATGCTGCTGTCCAGCAGGCAGGTCTGGGAGTCGATGGTGGACAGATCATAGCCGTACAGCTGGAGAATGTAGCCGTACTGATAGAGGTAGTTGTTGCGGACGTCGTTGTAGAATATACGCAGGTCCATTGCAGAGAGGGATTCGTTGCCTACCTTGACGGCTTTGACGCCACGGTGTACAATACCTGTGGTGTAGCGGAGAGCGGAGAATGCCAGCACAGCAACAAAAACAGCAACGAATGCAATGACTCCGATCTTGATGAGAAGAGACTTTGCGTTGCACTTGGGTGCGGCGGGAGTTTTCTTAGCCATTGTTTTAACCTTCCTTGTACAAATTGTCGAATACTATTATATAGTATTGTGCCCGCGATTTTGTTACGAACATATAAATTATCCATTATTTAATGGGATATGTCAATCTTTTTTATCAACTATTTCAAAAAATCATATAAAAATTGAAAAAAAAGATTGCATTTTAACACTTGTTGTGATATGATGACCTTTGTCAGACAGTATTATTGTGCGAGGTGAAAAAGATGAAAGAGGGAATCCATCCCCAGTACAAGACCACTACCGTCAAGTGCGCATGCGGCAACGAGTTCCAGGTAGGCTCCACCAAGGAGAACATCCGTGTCGAAATTTGCAGCAATTGCCATCCCTTCTATACCGGCAAGCAGAAGCTGGTCGATACCGGCGGACGTGTTGACAGATTCAAGAAGCGCTTCAACATGGACAAGTAAGTCAAAAACGCAGGACGGTTATTCCGTCCTGTTTTTTGTTTTGGGAGAGATCGGATATGTGGGTATATTCTGTAATAATGCTTATCGTGGCGGCGGGGCTCATTGCCGTAGGCGCTGCCACATACGTCGGCAGGACCGGACTGATACACAGCTATCATCAAAAACGCGTCACCGACAAAGCCGGCTACGGCAGAGCCATGGGCAGGGCGATTGTGCTGATGGGCGTATTCTTTGCGCTGAGCGTCGTGCCGCTTTTTGTGTCCCGCAGCCGCGCTGCCGATATGTTGTCCATCGGCTTGATGAGCGCAGGCATAGCCGTGAGTCTGGTGCTCATAATCTGCGCACAGATCAAGTACAACAAGGGCATCTTCTGAGGTAATACCTATGATTATACTGATAACGGGTGCATCCCACACGGGCAAAACCGCGCTGGCACAAAAACTGCTTGAAAAACATAACTGCCCATATCTGTCCATAGATCATCTCAAAATGGGTCTTATCCGCTCGGACAATACTCACCTGACTCCGCTCAGCGACGACGACGCGCTGACCGGGTATCTGTGGCCTGTCGTGCGCGAGATGATCAAGACAGCTATAGAAAACAGCCAGAACCTGATCGTGGAGGGTTGTTACATCCCCTTTGACTGGCAGAAAAGTTTTGAGGAGGGCTATCTTGAGCATATCCGCCACTACTGCCTCGTTATGAGCGAGAGGTATATAAGAGAGCACTTTGACGATATCAAAAAATACGCCTGCGTCATCGAGCGCCGCCTGCAGGACGATATCACGATGGAAAGTCTCCTGTCCGACAACGCACAGGTGCTGAGTAATGCCAAAAAGCACAGCGTAAACTATCTGCTGATAGACGATAAATACGAGATCGAAATATGATCCGCCAACAAACCAAAACGAGCAGGGCACACGCCCCGCTCGTTTTGCGCGTTATTTGTCTGTAAGTTTTCTGTCGGCGGCGGTTTTTATCCCAAGCCGTTCATCTCGTCAACGTAGGCGGCGGGCTTGACCGTCATCTCCACCCACGCGGGGCGAAAACCGCTTTTGACGGCGTTTTTTGCAGAGCTTAAATTAGACCAGGCACAGCAGTAAAAGGGCACCTTGCCCCGTTTCAGTATCTCAAGCGCAAGACGGCTGGTCAGCGCCGATGCCACGCCTTTTCTGCGGTAGTAGGGAAGCACGTCCACGCCTATCTGCCACATAGTCTCGCAGTCGGCCGAGCAGGCGGCAAGTCCGATGAGCCTGCCGCAGCTGTATGCGCCCACCCCGAGCACGTCAAGCTCCTTGCGCTTTTCACAAAGAGCATTGCTCCACTGCTGGGTGTACAGCCCCGCAAAATCTTCCTGAGTCAGCAACCGCAGCTCATAGCCGCAGTTCAGCGGCCTGAGTGCGTCCACATCGGGCAAAAAATACTCCGCCATAAAGCATACCCGAAACCCCAACTCACGAAATCGGTCGTCCAGAACGTGCATATTGGGGGTCTCGAAGCAATGCTCTGCAGGGTAGCGGGAGATATAGTCGCGGACTATGCCCTCGTACTCGGGCGATATAGACGCCACAACATTGCTGCCGTAGGAGATCAGGTTGCAGACGTGGGGAAGCTTCAGGTATTTTCTGGCTTTGGGATCTGCTTTTGAGAGGACGATCACGTTCTCCTGCCTCAAAAAATCCTCCCCACTGCAGCCCGCATCTATGGCAGACTGCTCCATGGCAATTTTGTATATCATTTGATTTGTCAGCTGCATATTCTCGATCCTTTGTACGGCGTTTTGTCTCTTTTGTATATCATATCATACTTTGGCGCTGCTGGCTACAACCAATTGACAACCCGCTAAACCCGGTTATATAATAGGTATATTGATGCAGAGTCATCTGACCCTTTCAATACAGGCATTTTGCAAAAAGGAGCGTTACGATGAGCAGATTTGTTACGTTCGGTGAGGTTATGCTGAGACTTAATCCCGAAGGATATCTCAGGTTTGTGCAGGCAGACAGATTTGAGGTCAGCGTGGGCGGCGGCGAGGCAAACGTTGCCGTATCGCTTGCCAATTTCGGGCTTGACGCTGCTTTCGTGTCCAAGCTGCCCGCTCACGAGCTTGGCCAGCGAGTTGTACGGACGTTGCGGGGCTACGGAGTGGATACCCGTCACATCCTCCGCGGCGGCGACAGAGTGGGCCTGTATTTTATCGAAAAAGGCGCATCCCAGCGCCCCTCCAAGGTCATCTACGACCGCGCAGGCTCGGCTATAGCCACAGCTGCAGCCGAGGAATTTGACTGGGACGGCATCTTTGAGGGTGCGGAGTGGTTTCATTTTACGGGTATAACCCCCGCGTTGTCTGACAGTATGACAGAGGCCTGCCTCAGCGCCTGCAAAAAGGCCAAAGAAAAGGGCATATTCATAAGCTGTGACCTCAACTACCGCAAAAAGCTGTGGAGCAGGGAAAAGGCAGGTCAGGTCATGGCTCAGCTGATGCCATACATTGACCTGTGTATCGCCAACGAGGAGGATGCTTTTGATGTTTTCGGCATTCGCGCAAGCCATACCGATATCGAGGGCGGCAAGCTTGACTACGATGCCTACGCTCAGGTCGCCCGTGCCATCGCTGCCCGCTTCGGCTGCAAAAAGGTCGCCATCACCCTTCGCGGCAGTATCTCGGCAAGTGAGAACAACTGGGCAGGTATGCTTTATGACGCAGCAAGCGACAGCTACTGTCTGTCCCGCACCTATAATATAAAGATCGTCGACCGCGTAGGCGGCGGTGACAGCTTCGGAGCAGGTCTTATCTACGCGTTGAGTGAGGGATATACCGATGCGGATGCCATCAACTTTGCCGTTGCCGCATCCTGCCTCAAGCATACTGTAGAGGGTGACTTCAATGAGGTCACGGCAGCCGAGGTCAAGTCTCTGATGCAGGGTTCAGGCTCGGGCAGAGTACAGCGCTGAACAAACCGTACAGATATATAAACAGGCGATATGCCCAAAGCGCGGGCATATCGCCTTTTATATATTATGTATTGTATATCGGCATAGACTCAATATAACGCCGTCAGTCCTGCCTGCCGGTCAACTGACCCGCCTGCTCAAGCCCCTCAAAGCCGTTTTGCCGCAGCGCCTCATACAGCGCCAGCGCCACCGTGTTGGACAGATTAAGACTGCGCGCCCAGGGCAGCATAGGGATGCGCACCGCCTGAGCGTAGTTGGCACGGAGAAGCCGCTCGGGCAGACCTGCCGTTTCACGCCCGAACATCAAAAAATCCCCGGGCTTATACTGTGCCTCTGCGTAATTTTTGTCGGCTTTGGTGGTAAAGTAATATATGTTTGCATCGGGATGAGCGGCAAAAAAATCCTGCTCGCTGTCATATTCGCTGAGTATGAGCTTGGGCCAGTAGTCCAGTCCCGCACGTCGGACGGTGCGTTCGGACAGCTCAAAACCGTAGGGCTTGATAAGATGCAAAGCCGTACCCGTCACCGCGCAGGTGCGGGAGATATTGCCTGTATTCTGAGGTATTTCGGGCTGATGAAGAACGATATTGAACATAGATCTGCCTCTTTGAACGGTGTATTTTTGAGATGATTATACTATCGGGCAATATTTTTTGCAATATCAAAAAAATAACATTAAAAATGTTAAAAAAAGGCTTGAAAAACAAATGGAATAGTGGTAGTATGGGTTCTAATCTTTTTATTTTCTGAAAGATATAATAATCATTAGAAAAATCATATAGGAGGTACGTTGTTATGAACAGCTATGTTCAGAGCGTGATCGACAAAGTTAAGGAAAAACACGGCACCGAGCCGGAGTTTGTACAGACTGTTGAGGAAGTTTTTTCCTCTATCGTACCCGTCATTGAGAAGCATCCCGAGTACGTAAAATACGACCTGCTCAACCGTATGGTCGAGCCCGAGCGTATGTTTACATTCCACATTGTATGGATGGATGATGAGGGCAACTATCACACCAACATCGGCTACCGTTGCCAGTTCAACGGCGCTATCGGTCCCTACAAGGGCGGTCTGCGTTTCCAGAAGAACGTCAACCCCAGCATCATCAAGTTCCTCGGCTTCGAGCAGACCTTCAAGAATGCTCTCACCGGTCTGCCCATCGGCGGCGCAAAGGGCGGCTCCGACTTTGATCCCGCGGGCAAGTCCGATGCCGAGATATTGCGCTTCTGCCAGAGCTTTATGACCGCTCTGTACCGCTACATCGGCCCCGATATCGACGTACCCGCAGGCGATATGGGTGTCGGCGGCAGAGAGATCGGCTACCTGTTCGGCCAGTACCGCCGTCTGACCGGCGCGTGGAAGAACGGCGTTATGACCGGTAAGGGCCTTGCATCCGGCGGTTCGCTGATCCGTCCCGAGGCTACCGGCTACGGCGCAGTTTATTACCTCTGCGAGGTGCTCAAGCACGAGAATGACTCCATCGAGGGCAAGCGCATCGCTGTTTCCGGCTACGGCAACGTTGCCTGGGGCATTATGAAAAAGGCCGCCGAACTGGGCGCAAAGGTCACCTATATGGCAGGTCCCGACGGCTACGTTCACGATCCCGACGGCATCAATACCGAGGAGAAGCTGAACTTCATCCTTGAGATGCGTGCCAAGGATTCTATGCACTGCAAGCCTTATGCCGAGAAGTTCTGCTGTGAGTTCGTGGAGGGTACCAAGCATTGGGGAGCCAAGGACGTTGACATCGTTATGCCCGCAGCTCTGCAGAACGATGTTACTATGGAATGGGCAGAAAAAATCGCCGCATCGGGCGCCAAGTACTATATCGAGGTTGCCAATATGCCCACCACCAACGACGCGCTCAACTACCTGCGCAGCCAGAAGCATATGATCGTCGCTCCCTCCAAGGCTGTCAACGCAGGCGGCGTCGGCGTTTCCGCACTGGAGATGTCCCAGAACTCCGAGCGTCTTGTCTGGACTGCCGAAGAGGTCGATCAGCACCTGCGCAAGATGATGATCGAGATCCACAAAGCATCTGCCGAGGCAGCCGCAGAATACGGTCTGGGTTACGACCTGGTCGCAGGTGCAAACCTTGCAGGCTTCAAGAAGGTGGCAGAAGCTATGATGGAGCAGGGTCCCTTCTGATAATAAAGATCCGAAACATAAAAATCTCTCACGGTTATGCGCAGTGTCCTTGAGGACACTACGCAACTAAGTTTGCCCCTTGGTGCAAGTGAAGTTTACTGCGTAAGTGAAGTTATCCTGCGGATAGTGAAGTTTTGCCTTCGGCAAAGTGGGCAAACTTAACTTCACTCGTGCGT
>JAFQTO010000042.1 GCA_017408985.1 Clostridia bacterium | reverse complement strand
TGTTAGCGGCCGAAAAACGGCCAAAAAACGGCGTTTACTGTCAAAAAGTCCCTACTGTCAAAAGGTATACCTTTTGACAGTAAATCCGTGAATTTCCCTGTTTGGGGTGTTCAAATAAATATTAATTTAGGAGGCATAAAACAATGTTTATGCACAAAAGCAAAAAAGGCTTTACCATTGTAGAGCTGGTTATCGTAATTGCGGTCATCGCTATCCTCGCCGCAGTTCTGATCCCCACCTTCTCCAATCTGGTCAAAAAAGCCAATATGTCCGCTGACCAGCAGGCTGTTCGCCAGATGAATACAGTCCTGGCAACTTATGTTGACGGTTCTGTTAAGAACGTTGCTGATGCTGTTGCAGCTCTTGACAAAGAGAACATTGACCTTGACAACTACAAGGCTCTGACCAAGGATCACTTCTTCTATTTTGTCGTTGACGCAAAGGGCACTCCCAAAGTTATTTATGCAGACAAAACCGGCAAGATCATCGCTCCTGCAGATGTAGAACTGAGTGCAAATGCACAGTGGATGTCTCTCTCTGGCATGGTTCCCATGAGCGATGACTACACAGTTAACAATGGTGCAGTTACCGTTGATAACGGTGCAGAGCTCGCTCACCTCATGGAGCAGGTAAAGAACAACAAGGAAACTGTAAAGACCGTTACTCTTTCCGGCAACGTTGACCTTCAGGGTGCTGCTGTTGACTTTGGTACTGTAACCGACAACGTAACTATTACCGGTGCGGCTGGCACCGTTCTCAGCGGTCTTAGAGCAGATGACAACACCTACGCTCCTACCACCGGTGAATTTGCGGGTGATAAGTACGGCTACGGCCTCTTTGGAAATATTGAGAAAGATGCAGTAGTTACCATTGAAAACATCACCATTTCCGGACTTTCTGTTGGTAACAGCCTTGTCAATCACGGTAGCGGTGCTAACACCACCGGCCTTATTGCTGGATATGTTAAGGGTAAGCTCATTATGAATAACGTAACTATCGACAACTGCGATGTTAACGGTTATCAGAAGGTTGGCGGACTTGTTGGTCAGCTTCTTGGAACAGTTGAACTTAACAAGGTTAAGGTCACCAATACTACTGTAAATGGATATACAGAGGTAGCTAAGATTGCAGGTATAATCGGAGATAAGGGTAACCTTACTGCTACTGATTGTGACTTTGCAGGCATTACTGTTAACGGTCTTAACAAGGATTCTGTCAAGAAATCCGATATTACTTCTTCGGAGCAGACGATCGTTGGATTGGATTCCAACACCTATAATTTGGCCGGACCGGATATTTTCGGCTCCGCAACAAATGATTGGGCGTGGTATTGGACTGGAAATTATTTCGATGTAACAGTTCCCGCTGGAACATTTGAAGGAACTCACTATATGAGCACCACAAGCAAGAATGTTATCAATGGTGTTCCTGCTAACTAATCACGGTAAAGACTCAAACAAAGATGCAACCCGACCTATTCGGGGTCGGGTTGCATCATACCACGAATAGCGGCAGGAGCAAGCCCCTGCCCTACAAGATGGGATAAATAACCAAGCCATGTAGGGCGGGGGCTTGCTCCTGCCGCAAACTGTATTTCCATAGGAGGAACAACTATTATGAAAAAGATGAATCGTAAAGGCTTTACCATCGTAGAGCTTGTTATCGTTATCGCAGTTATCGCAATACTCGCAGGCGTTCTTATTCCCACTTTTTCCGGCATCACTTCCCGTGCACAGGAGTCCGCACGCATTCAGGAAACCCGTAATGCAATGATGGAATACCTTGCCGAGCAGGATGACGGTACTATTAAGAAGAATACAAAGTTCTATTATTTTGAAAAAGATATAGCAGCAGGAGAAATGGATGCATATGTATTTAACTATGCAGACGGAGAACTGACCGCTACTTCTAAAGATGCCACTACTGTCACCGTTGGCTATACTGCTGCAAACGGGGATACTCCTGAAGCTTATACTATCAAAGTCGGAGAAGCAGAAGCAGTCTCCGCAGTTCTTGCAACAGGTAATGATAATATTTTGATTGTCGTTCCTGCCGCTGAATAATCACCACACATAAACGGCTAAGCGAGATACTTTTTCAACACAGCAGAGTACGGTGCGAGTTTTCGCACCGTTTTCTGCAAATAGCAGATTTTTCAGAGAGGTTGTTTGCAATGACAAACGAGCATCTTGTGCGGCGGGCGTTGATGGACAACGCCATACGTCTTGTTGCCGACGGCGGGTTTGAAAACGCCACCACAAACACCATTACCTACAGCGGCGGCGACGTTGAAAATATCAAAATGAACGTGGTGTACATATACCGACTTTACGGCAGTAAGGACCGACTTTTTGACAGTATATTTGAAATGATAGAGGAACAGTTTGTGGGTGCTGTGAGCGCCGAGAGCAGCCTGTACTTTATGACAGTTGTGTATGATTTCTGGAAGAACAATCCTCTATGGTGCAAGTATTATGTGAGGTATCTCTATTCTCATCGTCTTGTGGGGGAAACACTGTCAAAACATAACGCAAATATGGAGAAACTAACGGCAAAATTTACTGTCAAAAAGCCCGTTACGGAAATGATACTTACGACCCTGCTTGATGCCGCATATAAAGCTGTAACTGCCAAAACCGAGGGAGGTTTTGACAGTTTGTGTGATGTGGTGAAGGAATACACCGCGGGTCACCTGCGGTGACGAGATATAACGCCTGCGGCGCGTGATATAGACACCTTCGGTGTCGTGATATAGAACAACTGCGTTGTTCGTGATATGCACCTTCGGTGCGTGATATGTCATCTTTGATGACGTAAAGGTGTCGGCAAGCCGACGGAATTAATAACGCCTGCGGCGGGTGAGTCAAACGATGTTGCCTGACGGCAAATGATGTTCGACAAGCGCAACAGTGTTTTCGCTCTGCGAAAAACGATGTTGTCCGTTGGACAAATTAAGGTGTCGCAAGCGACGGATTGGATAACGCTCTCTCCCGCCGTCTTTTGCTACGCAAAATCCACCTCCCTCCCGGATGGTGCCTTACGGTGGAGATGCCCTCTCACCCGCTGTCGCGGGAGCGACATCTTATTTATCCGCGGTTACTTATTACCTGACAAAAAATCCTCCAAGCATATCAGCTTGGAGGATTTTTCTCATATTCTTGCTACGCCGGTTTTGCGTGCGGCTTCGGCAACCGCCTTTGCAACCGCGGGGCCTACGCGCTCATCAAATGCGGCAGGCATGATGTTATTTTCGTTCAGTTCCTCGTCGGGGACAAGCTCGGCAAGCGCCATGGCGGCGGCCACCTTCATTTCTTCGTTGATGTCGCTTGCGCGCACGTCAAACACACCGCGGAAGATGCCGGGGAATGCCAGCACGTTGTTGATCTGGTTGGGATAGTCCGATCTGCCGGTGGAGATGACCTTTGCGCCGCCTGCCTTTGCGTCCTCGGGGAATATCTCGGGGTTGGGGTTTGCGCAGGCAAAGATGATGGCGTCGCGGTTCATGGTCTTGACCATCTCGGTGGTGACCAGACCGGGTGCCGAGGTGCCGATGAACACGTCGGCGCCTTGGAGCTTCTCTTTAAGCGTGCCGCCCGTCTGCTCGGGGTTGGTGACAAGCGCCATTTCTGCCTGTGCCCAGTTCATACCGGGGCAGTCTTTGTGCAGAGCGCCGTTCTTGTCGCACATGGTGATATTCCTGAAGCCTGCGCTGAGCAGCATCTTCACTATTGCGATGCCCGCAGCACCTGCGCCGCAGGTGACTATTTTGACTTCTTCTTTCTTCTTGCCGACGACTTTGAGCGCATTCAGGAGACCTGCCAGAACGATAACGGCTGTGCCGTGCTGATCGTCGTGGAATATGGGGATATCGCACTTTTCCTTCAGTTTGCGCTCGATCTCGAAGCAGCGGGGCGCGGAGATATCCTCAAGATTGATGCCGCCGAAAGAGCCGGAGATCAAATAAACGGTGTTGACGAACTCGTCCACGTCCTTGGTCTTGACACAGAGGGGGAATGCGTCCACGTCGGCAAAAGACTTGAACAGAGCGCATTTACCCTCCATAACGGGCATACCTGCCTCGGGACCGATGTCGCCCAGACCCAGAACGGCGCTGCCGTCGGTGATGACCGCGCACAGATTGTGGCGGCGGGTAAGCTCGTAGGATTTGTTGATATCCTTCTGTATCTCAAGGCAGGGTGTTGCAACGCCGGGGGTGTATGCCAGAGACAGATCCTCTCGCGAGGAGCAGGAAACGGTGGATACGACCTCTATCTTGCCGCGTTTTTCGTAGTGCATTTTCAGGCTTTCTGCGCCGATATCTCTTGCCATTGTGGTTACCTCTTTCTTGTTGTTTTATGATATATGTATTCTAACACAGTACAACCTGCCTTTCAAGGATTAACTTGACTAAAAATCAAATGAAAACTATACTGAATAGTAACAAAAACATCAAAAGGAGACCGGCTTATGCAGTATTCCCACCATTGTATTCCGTGTCTTATCAAGAGACAAACGGCAGAGATACAAAAATACCCCGACGAGCGCGCAAAACTGGAGTATATGAAAGAAGTCTGCGCCATAATCGGCTCATCTCCCGATGGGGTCGCCGCACCCTGGCTGGTGTCGCGGTTCAACCGCGTGCGGGGCAGGTATTTTGAGGAGCGGGACATATACGCCGAACTCAAGAAACAGTCCAACGATTTCGTGCTTGAGCGTCTTGCCAGAGTGTACGCCGCCGTTGAGAGCGCCGACGACCCTCTGCTCTGCGCCCTCAAGTACGCAAGACTGGGCAATTATATAGACTTTGGCGCCCTTTTCGGCAGACTGGATATGCAGGAGCTTGAGAGCAAGCTGGACGCTGCACCCTCGGAGAGCGTGGACGCCGAAGAATACGGCAATCTGCTTCGGGATCTTGAAAGCGCCCGAAGCCTCCTTTACATTCTCGACAACGCAGGTGAGATAGTGCTGGACAGAGTGTTTATAGAGCAGCTCAAAAAGCGCTTTCCCCACCTGCGCATCACCGCGGCGGTGCGGGGTGCGCCGGTCATCAACGACGCAACGCGGGAGGATGCAGAGCATGTCGGTCTTGATCGGATAGTACCCGTAATAGACAACGGCTGTGATATCTCGGGCACCCAGATAAGCGAGTGTGGGGAAGAGATGAAAAATGCCCTGCACCTTGCCGACGTGATAATCGCCAAGGGTCAGGGCAATTTTGAGACTATGCTGACTTGCGGGCTCAACGTATATTATCTGTTTCTGTGCAAGTGCGATCTGTTCGTGCAGGCGTTTTCGGTGCCGCGTCTGACGGGTGTGCTGTGCAGTGAGCGGCGGGCGGCGGTCAGGTGGAATGGCCTTTGACGATGTTTGCCGAGATGACCGTATGCTGGGAGACCAGCAGGTCTTTTGCCAGACAGTGAACGAGCACGTTGACCGTGGTCTGTGACATAAGCTCCACCTTGTTGTCCACGGTGGTCAGCAGGGGCGTGGTGATAAGAGACAGTACGCTGTAGTCGTAGCCGCTGATGCGCAGCTGTGAGGGGACACTGAGTCCTTCCTGCTGGGCGTATTTCAGCGCCGAGGCGGCAAGCAGGTCATTGAAGCACATTACCGTGTCAAACTTCACACGCCGGGATGCCTCCTGCAGTGCTCTGATGACCCCGGCAACGCCTACCTCGCAGTTGGCGATATGCTCGCCCGAAAAGGTCACGCCGTGTTTTGCGCAGGCGTCGCGGATGCCCGCTATCATACGGCGTGTGCTGTATGAGTTGTTGCGCTGGGCAAACAGTATGCTCTTTGAACCCGTGGTGAGCAGCATCTCGGCAAGCTCATAGGACACGGTGTAATCGTCGCAGGTGACGCAGTAGATGTTCTCGCCCTTGACGGCGCCGTTCATCATAAACACGGGTATCTGCTGTGCCGCACGACGTATGTAGTCGTTGGCGCTGTCTTCCGACTCGATGTAGTTTGAGCCTACCAGTATGACCGCATCAACGCTCTTGGACAGCATAAGTCTGAGGGCGTTTTCTTTTTCCCCTCTGTCGTAGCCGGTGCAGCAGAGCAGCGAATTGAATCCGCTTTTGCGCAGATTGTTCTCCAGGTGGAACACCGCTTCGGACAGATACAGATCGGAGGTGTTGGCGCACAGTATGCCCACCGTGCGCATACTGCCCATACCCAGACCTCTTGCAAAAGCGTTGGGGGTATAATCGTTCTCCTGAATGATGCGGAGAATTTTGTCGCGGGTGGCGGGGCTTACCTTTCCGCTGCCGTTGATAACGCGGGAAACGGTAGCAATGGATACGTTGGCTGCTTTGGCTATGTCATAAATATTCATATTACGACCTCGAAGCATTATTTGTTGCAAAAAGTGCCTGTTTATATTAATATAACATATTTGCAATGTACATTTCAACAAAAAAGCAATATTAATTTCATTGACTCGGGCGGCAAAGTATTATAAAATTATAATAATATTGTTTGGATAATACGCCGAAATACGGAGGATAAAGCTATGAAACTCAAGGAAAACTGTGCCTACGCATTGGTTTGCCCCACAAGTATGGGTGTCAGAATAACCCCCACCGACCGTCAGCCCGTCCACGTCAGCCGCAATTATATGATGCAGGCGACCAGTGCCGAGAGCAACGTGCTTAATATATCCTCGTCGCTGGGACTCAGGACCAAGGCGCTGACCACCTTTGTCAAGGGCAGTCCCATTGCCGAGTTCATCAAAGCCGAGCTGCGCGCCCGCAACATAGATTACGAAGGTGCCGAAGTGGAGCAGGGCGGCCCCTGGGGTTACCGCCATCAGTTCAATATAGCCGACAGCGGCTTCGGTATGCGCGGTCCCCGCGTGCAGAACGACCGCGCGGGCGAGGTCGGCAGGACCCTTAACGTCAAGGATTTTGATCTCGAGCGCATCTTTGAGCGCGAGGGCGTGCAGATACTCCATCTGTCCGGTCTTATCGGTGCGCTGTCCCCCGATACGGGACGCTTCTGCCTGGAACTTGCCCGCGCCGCCAAAAAGAGCGGCACCCTCATCTCCTTTGACCTCAACTACCGCGCATCCTTCTGGGAGGGCAGGGAAGAGGAGCTTCGCGCCATCTTCTCCGAGATAGCGTCGGTTGCCGATATCCTCATAGGCAACGAAGAGGACTTCCAGCTTGCGCTGGGTATCCGCGGTCCCGAGGCGGGCGGCAAGGATATCGCCGCCAAGATAGACGGCTTCAAGGGTATGATAGGCGAGGTCAAGGCAGCCTACCCCAACGCACAGGTGTTTGCCACCACCCTGAGGCAGGTATACTCCGCCAACACCCATATGTGGGGCGCGATCATGCTGGCGGGAGATGAATGGTTTGTTGAAGAACCCCGCGAGATCACCGTGCTTGACCGCATCGGCGGCGGTGACGGATTCGTGGGCGGTATGCTCTACGGCATATTGAGAGAGTGGGAAAGTGACAAGTGGATCAAGTTCGGCTGGGCAACGGGCGCACTTGCCACAACTATGCTTGCCGATTACGGCACACCTGCCGACGAGGAGCAGGTGTGGAGCATCTATGCGGGCAACGCAAGAGTCAAGAGATAAAGGAGCGCACGGAATATGAAAAAAGCTGATATAGGTCTTATCGGTCTTGCCGTAATGGGCGAGAATCTGGTTATGAATATGGAGTCCAAAGGCTTTACCGTTGCGGTGTTCAACCGCAGCACCGACAAGGTCAAAAACTTTGTTGAGGGCAGAGCCCGCGGCAAGAACATCATCGGCGCATACTCCCTTGAGGAGCTTGTGGCATCGCTGAGCAAACCCCGCAAGGTAATGATGATGGTCAAGGCAGGTCAGGCTGTGGACAGTATGATAGAGCAGCTGCTGCCCCTGCTTGAGGACGGCGACATCATCATCGACGGCGGCAACTCCCACTTCCCCGACACTATGCGCAGAACGGCTTATGTTGAAAGCTGCGGCAAGCTGTACGTGGGCACGGGCGTGTCCGGCGGCGAAGAGGGCGCACTTCTGGGCCCCTCGCTGATGCCCGGCGGCAGCGTGCAGGCTTGGGAAAGCGTCAAGCCTGTATTTCAGGCTATCTGCGCCAAAGTAGAGGACGGCTCCCCCTGCTGTGACTGGGTGGGCGAGAACGGCGCGGGCCATTTCGTCAAGATGGTGCATAACGGCATCGAATACGGTGATATGCAGCTTATCTGCGAGGCTTACCAGCTGATGAAGAACGTCCTCGGTATGTCCGCAGACGAGATGCACGGGGTATTCGCCGAGTGGAACACGGGCGAGCTGGACAGCTACCTTATCGAGATCACCCGTGATATCCTTGCTTACAAGGATACCGACGGTCAGCCTATAGTTGACAAGATACTTGACACCGCAGGCCAGAAGGGTACGGGCAAGTGGACCACCGTTTCCGCCCTTGACGAGGGCGTGCCTCTTACCCTCATCGGCGAGGCCGTGTTTGCCCGCTGCCTCAGCGCAATGAAGGACGAGCGCGTGCAGGCATCCAAGGTGTTCTCCAAGACCCCCGTCACCTTCATCGGTGACAAAAAAGCCTTCGTGGACGATATCCGCAAGGCGCTCTACGCCTCCAAGATAATCTCCTACGCACAGGGCTACACCCTGATGCGCACCGCCGCTTCGACCTACGGCTGGAACCTCAACTACGGCGGCATAGCCCTTATGTGGCGCGGCGGCTGCATCATCCGCAGCGTGTTCCTGGGCAAGATCAAGGAAGCTTACGACAAAGACCCCGCCCTGCAGAACCTGCTGCTGGATCCGTTCTTCAGACAGACGGTAGAGGACTGCGTGCAGAGCTGGCGCAACGTGGTTGCCACCGCCGTGCTCAACGGTGTTTCGGTACCCGCAATGAGCGCCGCACTCAGCTATTTTGACGGATATAAGTGCGAACGCCTGCCCGCCAATCTGCTTCAGGCACAGCGCGACTACTTCGGCGCTCATACCTACGAGCGTCTTGACTGCGAGAGAGGCGAGTTTTTCCATACCAACTGGACGGGCAAGGGCGGCAGCACCACCGCCAACACCTACTCGGTCTAAGGTGACGCTATGAAAGAGTTTGCTCTCTACGACCGAAACGGTCAGGGACTTTCCGACGAGCAGGTGTTTTCGGCTCTGCGTGAGGCCCTTGACAGCTGCGGTGAACTTAAAAAAGTCCTGCTCATCCCCCCCGATTTCACCCGTTTTTATTCCTGCGCAGGCAAGATAACCAACGCATTCTACAATATGCTCGCTCCCCGCTGCGAGGTGGACGTGCTTCCCGCGCTGGGCACCCACGTGGCAATGACCCGTGAGGAGTGCGCTGTAATGTTCCCCGACATCCCCTTTGAGCGTATAATCGTCCATAACTGGCGTACCGACGTTGTCAAAATAGGCGAGGTCCCCGCCGGGTTTGTCAGAGAGGTGTCCGAGGGTATTATGAACGAGCCTATCGACGTCGAGGTCAACAAGCTCATAATGGATAAGAGCTACGATCTTATACTGTCGGTGGGTCAGGTAGTGCCTCACGAGGTGGTGGGTATGGCAAACCACGCCAAAAACATCTTCGTGGGCTGCGGCGGCAACCGTATGATCAACGCCTCACATATTTTGGGCGCGTTCTACGGTATGGAGCGTATGATGGGCAAGGATCACACCCCCGTGCGCAAGGTCTTTGACTACGCGCAGGAGCATTTTCTCAAGGACGTGCCCCTGCAGTACGTGCTCACCGTCACCACCGCGCCTCAGAATCAGCCCCGTATCCACGGCCTGTTCATCGGCGGAGAGCGCAGAGGCTTCGAAAAAGCCGTGGAGCTTGCCCAAAAGAAGAATCTGATATTCGTGGACAAGCCCTTCAAAAAGGCTGTGGTCTATATGGACCCAAGCGAGTTCAAGACCACCTGGCTGGCCAACAAGTCTGTCTACCGCACCCGTATGGCTATTGCCGACGGCGGTGAGCTCGTGGTGCTTGCACCCGGCGTGCACAAATTCGGTGAGGACGATACTATTGACAAGCTTATCCGCAAATACGGCTACACGGGCAGAGAGCACATAATCGAGCTGTGCAAGACTCAGGAAGATCTCAAAAACAATATGTCTGCCGCCGCACATCTGATACACGGTTCCTCTGACGGCAGATTCAAAATAACCTACTGCACCCGTCTGCTGAGTGAGGAGGAGGTCAGGGGCGCGGGCTTCGACTATGCACCTTTTGATGAAATGGTCAAAACCTACGACCCCGCACGGCTGACCGACGGCTGGCAGGAGGTAAACGGCGAGGAGATATTCTATATCAGCAACCCCGCTCTGGGTCTGTGGGCAGACAAAAGCAAATTCTGAAAGTTTTTAGTTTGTTTTCAAAAAAACACTTTTCATAGCCGGGATTTGTGATATAATATAATCATCAAATACCAAGGAGGAGTATGTTATGAAGAAAACACTCAAAACCATTGCTGCAATTCTGGGCGTGCTGACAGCGATAGCAGGCATCGCAGCTGCTGTATATTACTTCCTCAAAAAGAGAGAGTTCTGCTGCTGCGGAAGCGGTGAGGACTGTGACTGCGATTGCGAATGTGACTGCGACTGCATAGAAGAAACCGAAGAAGTAGAAGCATAAATGAACCCAAAATCAAAATGCGCCGTGAAAACGGCGCGTTTTTTGTATGCAGAAGACAAAACGCAGAAGACAAAACGCAGAATTAAGGTGAAATTTCACTTGAGCGTGAGCGAGGCGACGCGAGTGCGGCGCAAGATATTGCCGAATTGACTTCGGCAATATCTAATCAATCGGGGTCCCTTTGATCCCTGTCTCGTGGGGGGTGCCGCAGGCGACCGAGCGTAAGCGAGGCGACGCGAGT
>JAFQTO010000041.1 GCA_017408985.1 Clostridia bacterium | reverse complement strand
TCTTGGAAGAGGATTAAGGTTACTGGGTTTATCTTTGTTTATGGCATCGCACGCCTTGCGTTACCTTGACGAAGAAAACTGTTGACTAACCTTGAAACCAGAGTTACTATCAACACGCAGACAGCAGTCGAGCCTCGTTGGAGCATTCCAACGAGGCTCGTTTTATGACCACAACAACCACCACAGACACCGCCGGGTCACGCTCAAACAATGGGCAAAAGAGGTCACAAGACCATTCGATTTTTAGACGAAAGGGTCAGAAATGGCTGAAAACCGGTATAAATCATGGTTCTCTATTCGTTCGCATCGCATAGGTCGAGGGTTCGATCCCCTTCGGGTCCACCATTTTGTACGTATTCCGAAAAATCTCTATACGTTGGATCGGCGTGTATATCATCAAGTGAGACAATATTGAGAAAAATCACCGCCAAATCGGCGGTGATTTTTAGTTGAGATTTAGATTAGTTTCAATCCAATATGCCGTTATCCTGCAAAGATACCTCCGTACCCGAAACATCACGGTAGAAAGCGGCGTATGCGGCTTCCTGATAGGGCATCAAAAACAGATAACCTATGAATGAGAGTATTCCGCAAGGAACGACCCACAGCAGCGTTGCATAGTTACCGCTTGTCACGATAGCTTTGACAGCACAAAGAAGAGAGATCGCAATGGGCGCAGCGCAAAGAAGACCCCATCCGATAAAGCTGAATCCCAAGCAGAAAAGACGCCATTTATTACCGTCCATTATACGTCTGGACTCTGTTATGGCATCATTAGCAGTCATTTGCGGATGTTCTGCCAGAATGTAGGGAGTCATTGCATAGCTGAACGACTTGATTATACCGGGAATCACAAAAAGCAGCGACCACAGTAATGTATACAGTCCTATCAGGAAGTTCATACAGAATCCTTCGAACAAGCGGTTAAACTGTGAGAACAGATCGGCAAAGGACGCTTCCCTGTTGTCCACTAACTTGAGATTGAAAACGGCATAACCGAGCTTTCCCGCGCCGCTTATCACGATATTAACCAGAGCCCATATCACAAGGACAACTGCGGCAAAAATAAGAAACGTGTGAAGCTGAAGCCACAACTCGGTAGCCTGAAAATCCTGAAAGATGTCTGATGCGGAATCACTCCTGCTGCTGTAGCTGCCGCCTCCGTCGGATGCGATACCTGCACCGATCAACGATGCAACAAAGCCTGTCAACACTGCAATCCGCCATTTGCCGCGCAGGGCATTAAGGGCTGTTCGTTTGAAATCTGCTGCGTATTTCATATATATTGCTCCTTTCGTCAATTGCTTGAAACGGTAACACTTGCACGTGGGTCGGACTCTGCGACGCAGTCGGCGGTCAGAACCGCCGCCGGCGCTGTGATCCCGTCTGCGGGGTCTGTCGAGATGGGTTAAGCCGATTCTTCATCCCGCAGGATTTACACATCGCCTAAACATTCTTATCACTTAAAGCCGAGCTGCCAACACTATATCATCCAGATCTTTCTTAACTTGTATCTGCTCCTTCTCCGCTGCATTCATCATTGAATTAAGACGGGACAGAACGCTTTCGATCTGACTTTTGGTGCTCAGCACCTGACTCTGTGACCGGCTGATCCTATCCATTACCGCCCAGTCAGCGAACAGACCGTCAAAGAACCAGTCGGCAAAACGAAGGAATCCATCCACATTGACCTGCATATCAGCGTGGATCGTCACGTCTGCCAGTTCAGTCTTGAAACAGCGGAGCTGAGACTGGAGCTGCTCAATGGCTCCCTGCGCCTCGTCGAGATGGCTGTGCTTTTCTATGTCAGCCAGCAGGCCTCCGCCCCACAGATCCCATGTTCCCCAGCTTTCGGCACTGTCCAGACTGTTCAAAACGCTCTTGGCTGTGCTGAGAGCGGAATTGCCTGCGAAGATGGCTTCACACAGTTCTTTCTTTTGGCACTCCAGATACCCATAGCGTTCTTCCAGCTTGAGTATCTCCTCCGCATACGCACCGCCTTCGGCCTTTACAGCAGCGGCTTTTTCCTTGAGGGTGGCTTTATACTGCTGCTCACAGCCGCAAAGCCCGTTGTATTCGGCCTCAAAACGACGGAGGTCGCTTTCCACTTCTTCCAGCTCCCGAACTGCGGTATCGTACTTGACTTTGGCGGCATAGGCCTCCTGCCGCTCTTTATCCAGCTGCTTATCCATCTTACCGACCACGTTGTAGAAGAAGGCGGCAAGACTGCGTCCTTCCAGACGCTCCACATCGGCCTGCTCATCCAGCTTGACAGTCTCCAGTTCACAAACACGTACGGCGATGGTATCTCTTTGGCTGCGCAGCTCCTTCAGCATTGCAGAGAGTTGGCGGGAGCGGGCAATCTTTTCCTGCAAGGCCTTAAGTTTTTCATCATATAAAGTCATAGACTACCTCACTTTCATAAACGCTCAACCCCCTTATACCGGGTTCCCCGGTGGGTCAGCATTCCCCTGTCACCCTCAATGAGCAAACCGTATTCCGTACCGCCCAAATCCCTGATCGAAACCCGTTCCAAATCCCATATTTATCCCCCGGACTCTTTTGCAAAAAAGGGCCTCACGTTATTTGTGAGACCCCGTTATGCCGATTACTCCTTTTCGGGCTCCTGCTTCTGTACGGCGGGAGTCTCTTTGGTCTGCTGTACCATAACTACCGGAGCATCCGCGGCAAGCTTGCCGCCCAGCGCGCCCATAATCAGGCTCTTGATGTCAATGCCCATACCGGCGCTGATACCCTCGGTGACCTGCGTAGTTCCGTTGACGATGTCGGACAGCAGCTTGGCGCTGTTACCCTCCCCGTACATAGTGATCTTGTCGACCTTGCTGAGAGGCTCGGCAACGTTCTTGGCGATCTCGGGCAAAGCTGCCATGATCATCTCAATAACAGCGGCTTCACCGTACTTCTTCATAGCTTCGGCCTTCTTGTCAATACCTTCGGCCTCGGCAAGAGACTTCAGACGTATGGCTTCCGCCTCGGCCTCACCGACGGCGCGGATACCTTCTGCCTCACGCTGACGCTCTATCATCTTGGCTTCGGCTTCCTTGGTGCGGCGGAACAGCTCGGCTTCTGCGGCCTGCTGTGCGGCGTAGCGCTCGGCATCGGCTTTGGCTCGGATCTCTGCGTCCAGAGTCTGTTTGGTGACTTCTACTTCCTTGGCCTTAAGCTCGGCAGTACGCTCGGCACGGGCGATGTCGGCGTTGGCAGAGGAGACCTCGATTGAACGGCGCTGTTCCTGCTCCTGAATGGAGTAGGCGGCATCGGCCTCAGCCTTTTTGACGTCGGACTGCTGCTTCAGCTCTGCCTGACGGATAGCAAGAGAGGTCTGCTTCTCCGCGATCTCCATCTCGGACTGCACCTTGGCGTCATTGGCTTCCTTGGCGGCCTGAGCCTGAGCGATAGCAATATCACGGTCAGCCTGCGCTTTGGCAACGGCAGCACCTTTCTTGATCTGTGAGATGTTATCGATACCGAGGTCTTCGATCACATTGTTCTGGTCGGAGAAGGACTGGACGTTGAAAGAGATCATTTCCAGACCCATCTTCTGCAGGTCAGGGATGGCGTTCTCCTGAACACGCTCACCGAAAGCCTTACGGTCGGTGACCATTTCCTCAAGCTTCATCTGGCCGACGATCTCACGCATATTACCTTCCAGCGTGTCCTGTACACGGCGGATGATCATATCTTCGCCTTCGTTAAGGAAGAACTTGGATGCAAGAGACATCATCTCTTCGCTCTGACCGATACGGATCTTGACGGTGGCGTCGACCTTGACGTTGATGTACTCAGCGTTGGGAACGTAATCGGTGGTCTTAACGTCCACGGAGAACATCTTCAGCGACAGTTTGTCCAGACGCTCCAGAAACGGGATACGTACACCGGCTTTACCGATCAAAATGCGGGGCTTACGGAAACCGGAGATCATATATGCCGTATCGGGGGGAGCTTTGACATAACCGATCAGGATAAGTACGAGCAACAGTACGAGGGCAATACCGGCACCAATAATAAATTCCATTCTTTTTCTCCTTTCAAAAACTCACACGGTTATCGGCTACGGCTCGATCCGGAAGCATCAGACATATCCAAGTCATCCGAGCCGACCGCACCTTGTACACCTTTGATCCCCGGTGCTTTGGCATAGGTCGGATGCTTCGAAAGTTTGTCTAAAATCCGAATGATCAGGATCCTTTCTCTTGCGCTCAAAAGTATCACATCCTTTTTAATATCCGGAAAGCTGCTTCCTTCTTATGGATATATTGTACTATTGAGTTTGGGAGAAATAAATGACCGGTTCAGCAAAATAAGGTGGGTTAATTTGCTGTTTTTTGGAAAAAAGAACGGTTGTTTACAGTTACTTACAGTTATCTGTTTTTATGTGCATTGTACTGCTCTATGTCAATGGCACCCGTTGCCAGCATACGCTCAGACCAAAGCTGCAGAGTTTCTACCGCGATGGAGATACGCTCCAGCTCTTCCTGAATGTAAATAAAATCAGCCAGCTCGTCATCGGTGACCTTTCCGTCTGCGGTGATCTCGATCAGTCTGTCCTTTTGCTTGCCCATGGAATTAAGAGATGCCAGCATTTCCAGAACGATCTGTGACAGATCCTTGATCTTGACCTCGGGGACGTACTGCTGTCCGATGGGACACTGATTGGCACAATAATAATTGCAAAGGCCGGGCTGTTTATATTTTTCGGCCATGACCAGCACTTCGTCCGGGTGCGGCAGAGAGCGCTCGTTCTCGATCTTCTCGATGCGCTCGGGAGCAATACACTCCAAAAGTTCGGATGCCGCCTCTCGGGTAAGCTGCAGGCTTTCTCTGGTTTTATGGTAAATGTTTTTGTTTTCTTTGGTAGATGCTCTTGCCATAGACAACTTCCTCACTGTCATTTGACGGTTTATTCAACGGTTTTTGTAAGCTCACAAATGTCCTTGCGCTTTTTGGGACGGAGCGGGTCATTGGGAGCAGGATATCCTACTGTGATAACAAGTCTGACTGGATGCTCAAGAGCGCAGACGCTGCGTATCTCGCTGTCGTCAAACCATCCGAGAATACAGCTGCCCAGTCCCTGCGCCGCTGCCTCTGCGGTGATATACGCCGCTGCGATGCCGATATCAATGGAGCGGTAATCGTTCTTTTTGACCTTTGCGCCCAGCGCCGCCGATGCAACGTAGGGCATCTCGGACACGACAAGCAGTACGGGAGCGTTTGATGCAAACTTGTTCATACCCATTCCCTGCGTGGCTTTGGCGACCTTTTTGGCACTTTCACCCTTGCACACGGTTATAAAATACGGCTGGCCGTTGCATGCCGAGGGCGACAGACGGGCTGCCTCAAGAATGCTGTCGAGCTTGCTCTGTTCAACCTCGCGGGTCGGGTCATAGGCGCGGCACGACTGCCGCTGCTTGGCTATCTCAACAAAATTCATAATGTCTCGCTCCTATCATTTTTAAGATGATTATACCTCAGACGCATAAAAAAAGCAATGTCAGGATCTTTTTATACAATTTATACCGGCATTTTATCTATACAGTGATATAATAACTTAAGAGTGTTTTTCATCGATTTGCATAGGAGAGCTTCAATTTGGTTTTTTCCGGTCTTTTGTTTTTGTGTCTGTTTTTGCCCATTACGCTGCTGCTGTATAACCTGAGCCGAAACATAACCTACAAAAATATCATTCTGCTGGCTGCTTCGCTGGTTTTCTACGGGTGGGGCGAGCCTCTGCTTATTCTCGTAATGCTTGCAAGTGCTCTGACAGCATTCATCTGCTCGCATATCATTGACAAAAATCGTGGCAGGGCAGCCGCAAAAGCCGCTCTCGCAGCTGCGGCTGTGATCTGTATAGGTTTTCTTGCGGTATTCAAATACGCAGGCTTCTTTGTATCAAATATCAATTTGCTGTTTGGTACTTCTATCGGATTTACGGGCTTTTCCCTGCCTCTGGGAATATCATTTTATACATTCCAGATACTTTCCTACACGGTAGACGTGTATCGCGGCGATGCCGAAGCTCAGCCCCATTTTTACAAATTCCTGCTCTACGTCACCATGTTCCCTCAGCTCGTTGCAGGTCCAATAGTCAGATACGTGGATATAGAAAGCAGAATAAACTGCCGCCGCACCGATTGGGCAGACTTTGAACAGGGCGTAATAAGGTTTTCTCAGGGTCTACTCAAAAAAGTGATACTTGCAAACAGCGCAGGCAGCATCGTTGACTCACTTATCGGCGGAAATCTCAACAGTCTGTCTGCCGCAGGAGCATGGCTGGGCATACTGATGTTCACCCTGCAGATATATTTTGATTTTTCCGGTTACAGCGATATGGCTATAGGTCTCGGGTATTTCTTCGGATTCAGGTTCAAGGAGAACTTTGATTATCCCTATACCTCCAAAAGCATCACCGAGTTCTGGCGCAGATGGCATATATCTTTGGGATCGTTTTTCCGCGATTACGTGTATATACCCCTCGGCGGCAACCGCCGTCATCAGCTTTTTAATATCGCCGTCGTATGGTTTTTGACAGGTTTCTGGCACGGAGCAAGCTGGAATTTTGTGCTGTGGGGCGTATACTACGGAGTGTGGCTCATATTGGAAAAGAAGCTTATATTCCGATTTATTGACCGTATACCCACCGTACTGCGTCTGCTGTACACAAACGCGGTCGTTGTAGTCGGCTGGATACTCTTCTATTTTACCGATATGAGCAGACTGAAGAGCTTTTTGATAGTAGCCTTGGGACGCAATCTGAACGGTACGTCCCTGCTTGCCCTTGATTCACTCAAGTCTAACGTATGGATAATAGTGGTCATGGTGCTTGCCTGTACTCCCATATTCAAAAAACTGTTTATCCTGCTTCGTGACAAATGCCCGAAGATATATTCAGCAGTATTGCCGATATCAGTAATTGTTGTAATGCTTATATGCTTTACAATGCTTGTAAAGCAGTCGTATAACCCGTTTTTGTATTTCAGATTTTAGGAGATATCCGTGAGAGAAAAAACAACAACCGTTATTTTTGTACTGATGCTTGCACTTTTCTTTGCGCTTGCTCTGATAGTACCCAAAGACGAGCGTGCCTCAGTTATAGAGAACCGTCCTTTGGCATCTTTTCCCACCTTGACCGCCGAGTCTTTGCGCTCGGGCAAGTTCCAGTCATCAATCGAGACTTATCTCAGCGACAATATCGGATTGCGAAGCAGATTTATCACGGCGGGCACTCTGCTTGAACGGGCAAAGGGGCTTTCTCTGTCCTCGGGCGACATGCCCGATGACCGTGTCATCACACAGCCGTGGGGTTCACAGCTGGTACTCAGCCAGGGCAGGATAATGGAGGTATACAAAAAGATGCCCGAGGTCACCGAGCAGTATATCAGCGTGCTGAACAGCTACTCTGCCGAGTTTGGTACAGAACATAATATGTATCTTATGCTTGCGCCCACACAGTTTGAGTTTGACCTATCCCCCTACCGTAATCTTGCCGACAGTCAGCTTGAGACCATCAACTACGTCTATTCATCACTCAACGGCTTCAATACCGTAAACGTATACGACAGTCTTGCCGAGCACCGAAACGAATATATCTACTTCCGCACCGACCATCATTGGACACAGCGCGGTGCGTACTATGCCTATTGTGCCTTATGTAAAGCGCAGGACGTCACGCCTGCATCCCTTGACGATATGACCGTACACACTTACAGCGGATTCTTGGGGTATCTGTTCAATCAGGCAAACGTAAAAGAATACGCTCAGTTTGCAGATGATATTGAGTATTTTGATTTCGGCAAAAACTATGCAATTACCATCAAAGAAAAGAACGCAAACGGTAAAACGGTCTCATATCTCAGCTCTATGTACCGCCTTCCCGAAAACAGCATGGCAAATTACGGAATATTTATGGGCGGAGACTTCTCCTATATAGAAATTGATACTGATGTCGGAAACGGACGGACAGCGCTGATCATAAAAGACTCTTACGCCAACGCCCTTATACCCCTGCTGACGGCAAATTACCAAAAGCTCATCATCCTCGACCCTCGCAGCTACTGGGGAACCGTTGGGGAGATAACCGCAAAAAACGATATCGATGACATAATATTCGTCAACTATGCTCTTATCACAAGCAACGCCGATTTTGTGGGCTATATTGACAAAATAATGAAGTAGACTGCTTGAAATACCGACTTTCCGAAATGTAAAGTCGGTATTTTCGCTTATATTCGCATTTCAGTTTGACTTTTCTGCTTTATTCTGCTAGTGATTTGTCAAACTAAGTGCAACACTTTTTGAAGCTCAAGATCCCAAAGCTGTTGAGCAGAAAGGAAATTAAGAACCTTGCGAGGCCTGGCGTTAATCAACGCCAGGTTTCGTTTTAATGTAGCAGGAGCAACTCTGG
>JAFQTO010000040.1 GCA_017408985.1 Clostridia bacterium | reverse complement strand
CCAGAGTTGCTCCTGCTACATTAAAACGAAACCTGGCGTTGATTAACGCCAGGCCTCGCAAGGTTCTTAATTTCCTTTCTGCTCAACAGCTTTGGGATCTTGAGCTTCAAAAAGTGTTGCACTTAGTTTGACAAATCACTGAAATTCGCGTTGCGGCGAGTGAAATTTGGCTTCGCCAAGCGAAACAGCTTCGCTGTGAAATACTTGCTTGGCAAATGTGAGGCGGCGAGTTTTATTTCACATTCGGCACTGCTACCGAATATTTCACTTTTTCATCGTCTTATTGATTTTACAGCAAAACGGAAGTATAATAGTCCTGTCAGCAATCATATCACGAAAGGCAGGGATAATATGCAGACTTTGATCGAATTATATGACGAGCGGGCTATCGAGAACGTTCTTGCGCCCGACACATTCCGTCCTGCGCGGGTCATTTATCTCTGCCCCTCCGAGATAGCGCAAAACCGCGGGCGGCAGAACAAGCTGCGCGACTTTTTTGCCCGACGCGGCTGGGAACCCGAGCTTATTTTTATGGAGGCAAGTCTGTTCAAAGCCGACCGCATACTGCGCCAGCTGCTGTATATCGGCGAAAAATACCCCGACTGCGCCATTGACGTTACGGGCGGCAGTGATGCGGCGCTGTTTGCCGCGGGTATGTTTTCCTGCCGCACGGGTGCGCCTGCATTTACCTATTCACGCAAACAGAACAAGTTTTACGATATTACGGGTGCCGACTTTGCCGACAACTTAGAGTGCAGTCTTACCTATTCGGTGGAGGAATTTTTCCTGATGGCGGGCGGTACCCTTCTGCCCGGACGAATGGATATTGAGGCACTCCGCGGCTGTCTTGGGGATATTGATCCGTTTTTCGAGTGTTTTCTGCGTTTTCGCAGGCAGTGGCCCAACATTATCTCATATATCCAGCGGGTCTCCCCTGCCGAGTACGGGCAGACCCCGCCCCTCGCCGTTCAGGGCAAATACACGGTCAAGGGCGAGCACGGTTCCCGCAATTCAGCCAACAAGGCCGCTCTTGAGGCGCTGGAGAATATAGGATTTCTGAGCGATCTTGAGGTCATAAAGGACAGCTCGGTCAGCTTTACATTCCGCGACCTGAACGTGCGGTCGTGGCTGCGCGACGTGGGCAGTGTGCTGGAGCTTTTTGTCTACAAAGCATGCCTGGACACGGGGATATTCAACGACGTGATACCCAGCGCCGTGGTGCGCTGGGACGATGCCGTGGGGCACAGCAGCATCATCAACGAGATCGACGTGATGTCAGCCCGCGGCGTGGTGCCGCTGTTTATCAGCTGCAAAGCCACCGATATCAAGACCGATTCGCTAAACGAACTTGCCGTTCTGCGCGACCGCTTCGGCGGCAAGGGCGCAAAAGCCGCTATCGTCACCACCGAACCCTGCAGTGCCGCCGCCCGTCATCGGGGCGCACAGCTGGGGATAGCCGTTATCGACCTTGAGGAGCTTAAAAACGACCGTCTCACACAGCGGCTCAAGGTCATTATGGGAATCAAAGAGTAAACCGTCAAGGAGATCTATACTGTAAAGAAGATATATTCAGCGGCAATATTGCTGCTTGTTCCGGCAAATACAACGACGCCACCCGGACCGCCGCCGCGCAGGCAGGCTATCTGTGCGCCGTCACCACCAAAAACGGCTTCGCCGAAAAATCCCAGGGTATGTTCGCTCTCAAACGCATCCGCGTCAGCGAAGGCTACGGCGCATACCGGCTGAAAAACGCCCTTGCTCCCCTCGGCTATTGACAGACTCCAAACGGATATTTTGAGGGTTGATTTATCACCCCTATTGTGGTATAATCCATCCGTGTACAAAACACAGACAAACAAGCGTATATGCCCAATATTTTTACACACTATCAGGGAGGAACAACAATGCTCGACGCACGCTATCTTTTTTGTGACAGGGACAACACGGGCGCAGTTTACGGCGAGAACGTACATCCTTTTACCGCTGTAAGCGGCGGCAGCAAGGTCTACGGCAGAATACACACCCCTGCGGCATTCAGCGAGGGTGACCGCACACCTCTGGCTATCTTTCTCCACGGCTTTCCCGGACTTGAGCGCAATATGGACACACCCTACTGCCTCAGCCGCGCAGGTATAGCCGCTGCATATTTTGCATTCCGCGGAGTATGGGGCAGCCACGGTGACTACAGCTTCAGCCATCTTATTGAGGACGTGTTTGCCGTTATCGACCATCTGGTCGCACGTGCCGACACCTACCGCATCGACCCCGAAAGGATCTATCTTATAGGTCACTCCATGGGCGGCTTCACCACTATGAACGCCGTTGCTCAGGGCGCAAAGGTCCGCGGTGCCGTGCTTATGTGCCCCTGCGATTGGGGCGGATGCTACATAAAGGAGCGTGAATGGGCGCTCAACCTGCTCAAAGCAAAGGACAGCGGCTACTTCAAGCTTGCTCACGAGAACGCTCTGCTGGAGGATATCGACGCTCACGCAGAGGAGTGGAGCTTTGTTAACCTCATTGACAAGCTTCCCGAGAATATCCCCCTGCACTTTATCGTCGGTTCGGGCGATCTGACCACACCCTCGGGCAAGCACGTAGAGCCTGTCTACAAGATGCTGGAGGCCAAGGGCAGAAAGACCTCCTTCACCGTTTTCCCCGACAGTCACAACCTGCCTATGCACCGCACCACTCTGGCAAAGAAGCTGTTCGACCTCATTGAGGAAATGGAACAAAACTGAAAAAGCACATAACAAAACCGCCTCGGCATCAGGGAGCCGGGGCGGTCATATTTTTGCTGTTTACAGCACGAAGGGGATGGAGCGGAGCACCTCCATCAAATTATCGGTCTCCATTCTCACGGTATGCGAGTCCACCTGCACAAAGCCGGGATAGTAGGATGCTCTCACGGCACGGGCGTGCTCTTTGAAGGACACCTCGTACACAAAATGCTCGGGCACCGAGCAGAGAGCGCCCTTCAGGTCCTGCTTAAGCGCCTTTTCGGCGCCCTCACGGATAAGGTCGCAGGCGTAGTCGGGCTGTTTGCATCTTGTGTAGCCGCCCAGGCCGTCCTTGACGGCGACACTTACCAGCTTGGGGTGCAGACCCTCGCTGTCATCAATCAGCATCTTGTCGCCCGACAGAAATACGGTGGGCACCTGTGCCAGCGCGCAGGCGTAGCTGTAGAGCAAAAACTCCGAGCAGGGCTCGCCGTTGAGCCTTATGGAGGTGGTGCTCTTGGTATAGGTATGTGACAGAGGATTGCCGTTTCTGCCTGCGGCGGAGTGGTAGCCTACGAACATAACGGCATCAAAGCTGCCGTCTATGCCCTCCACCATAGTGATGGGGCTTGAGTTGCCCCCGCGTATGACCTCACAGCACTTGGGCAGCTGACTCAGGTCGATATTGCGGCTCGTGCCGTGGGCGTCCTTGATAAGTATATAGTCTGCACCTGCGGCAATTGCGCCCTCGCAGGCGGCTTTGACCTCGGCTGTCATCTGCCTGACGGCGGCAGGGTATTCCGCCTGACCCTTCTGGGTCTCCTCCCATGCGGTAGTCCAGGCACAGCCTTCGATATCGGCGCTGATAAAAACTCTCATAACGGTATCCTCCTGATAATATTTGGGGTTTTTGCCCGAGTTCATTATACGCAAGACGGTGTGGTTTTTCAATAGTTTTGAGTTGATTTTAGGGACGGCTTGTACTATAATTAAGCTGTATTATAATGTGGTTTAATGCCCAAAAACGGCTTGGAGGCACAATATGAAAAACAAAAAAGTCCTGATAGGCTATATATTCGTCATTCTCAGCGGAATTCTGTTCGGCTCGATGCCTCTGATGGCTGACTATATTTACCGCGAGGGGGTCAACTCACTCAGTCTGGTGTTCTGGCGCAACATACTCAGCATACCCATATTGGGCGTGCTGGCGTATTTCCAGACCGGCTCGCTGAAGATAAACCCCAAAGCCCTGCCCTCCATCACCTTCGTGGGTATGTCAGGCTGCTGCATCACCCCTTTTCTGCTCTTTTCGTCCTACAACTATATCGCCTCGGGTACGGCAACCGTTTTCCACTTCATTTATCCCGCTATGGTGGTTGTGGGCGGTGCCATCTTCTTTAAGCAGAAGGTCAGTCCGGGCCGCCTGCTCAGCGTTGCCGCCTGCATCGCGGGCATCTGTATGTTCTATAACCCCGGTGAGCCGCTGGATCTGACGGGAAGCGCGCTGGCGCTGCTGTCGGGTATCGCCTACACCGCATATATCCTGCTGCTGAGCAAGTTCAAGTACAAGGAGATCTCCGGTTTTCTGTTCTCCTTTTATATCTCCCTCATCTCCACAGCCGCTCTGCTGGTCATCTGCCTGGTCAGCGGTCAGCTGACATTCCCCCAGACCCTTGGCGGTTGGGGAATGTGCGTGCTGTTCGCACTTGCCGTCAACGTAGGCGCCGTGGTGCTGTTTCAGCGGGGCACCTTCTACATCGACGCACAGCGCGCCGCAATACTCAGCACCACCGAGCCTATCACCAGCATTTTCCTCGGTGCGCTGTTTCTCAACGAAAAGATCGGTCTGCGCACGGGTATCGGCTCATTTCTGGTACTGCTTGCCAGCGTGCTTATAGCCGTATTTGATATCAGCAAGACCAAAAAGACCAAAAAAGACCAAGCCAAGGCGTAAAGCCCTCTGCAAAAAGAAAGGATACATAATGCTCAAAAAACTCTTCGGCCCTACCGATATGACGGTGGGTGCTCCCTGGAAGGCTATTCTGCTGTTTACCCTGCCTATGATACTGGGCAACATCGCACAGCAGCTTTACAACACGGTTGATACCATAGTTGTCGGCAAGTATATCGGTGACAACGCTCTGTCCGCCGTCGGCTCGGCAGGCCCTATCGTCAATATGCTGCTGGTGCTGTTTATCGGCATCTCCACCGGCGCAAGCATAATGGTGGCACAGTATTTCGGTGCAAAGAGCCGCAAGGACCTGTCCTATACCATCGGCAACTGCATCACCATCACGGCTATTGCCTGCATTATTCTTATCGCGGTGGCGGCACCTCTTATCCGCCCCGTGCTTGTGATGCTCAACACCCCCGAAAGCATCATCGACAGCTGTGCCGGATACCTGATGATATCGGTCATAGGCGGCGCGGGCATTGCATACTACAATATACTCAGCGGTATCATCCGCGGTATGGGCGACTCGGTGTCGGCGCTTATCTATCTGCTGGTGGCGACCGTTATCAACATCGCGCTGGATATTCTGTTCGTGGCAAAATTCAACCTGGGCGTGCCCGGTGTCGCGCTGGCTACGGTCATAGCCCAGATAGTGTCCTCCATCCTCTGTTTGGTCAAACTCAGCCGTATGCGTGAGCATTTTGACTTCGGTCTTGAGTATCTCAAGCCCAAAGCCCATTACGTCAAGACCATCATCCGCCTCGGTCTGCCCTCCGGTCTGACCCAGGCTATATTCAGCTCGGCAATGATCGTGGTGCAGGCGCTGACCAATCAGTTCGGTGAGCAGTTCATCGCCGCAAACGTGGTCATTATGCGCGTTGACGGATTCGCTATGATGCCCAATCTGTCCTTCGGCGCGGCTATGACCACCTACGCAGGGCAGAACGTAGGCGCAGGGCTGTACGACCGCGTGACCAGGGGCGCAAAGCAGGGTACGGCGCTGGCTGTAGGCTGTGCCACGATGATAACCGCGATCATCCTGCTGTTCGGCAAGGGGCTTATGGGTATATTCACCGACACCCAAGAGCTCGTTGAGCTGAGCTATTATCTGATGAAGATCCTGGCCGTCGGCTACATAGCATTTGCCGTCACGCAGAGTCTGTCGGGCATTATGCGCGGTGCGGGCGACACGGTCACACCTATGTGGATATCCCTCGCCACCACCATACTGTTCCGCGTGCCGCTGGCATACGGCATATCCTACCTGACCCGCACACCCGAACTGCCCATAGGCAGGTTTGAATGCATACACATCTCCCTGCTGTCGGCGTGGGTGATGGGTGCCGTGCTGACATTCTTCTTCTACCGTCTGGGCAGATGGAAACGCAAGGCGCTTAAAGACTGAAAATAATCAGACAGGGAGACATAGATATGAGCAACGTAAAAAACGACCCCAAGTACAAAAACCCCCTGCTGCAGGCAGTACGCGCACAGCTGGAGCATAGGGCATTCTGGCTGTATCTGCTCTGTGACGAGGCACAAAAGCGCGGTCTTGACCCCCGCGATTTCGGCTCTGCCGCCGTCAGACGCTGCGGTCTGTCTCAGGGCGCGGACTTAGTCAAAAAGGGCAGCACCGACAGTCTCAAGGGACTGCGCAAGACCCTGTTCACCAAAGCCGCACAGCTTGTATTCGAGATGGATATTCTGGAGTCCACCGACGACACCCTGAACATCGACTTTCACTACTGCCCCCTTGTCAAGGCGTGGCAGAAGGCCGGCTGCTCGGATGAGGAGATAGCAATGCTCTGCGATATCGCAATGTGCGGCGACCACGGCATCGGCGAGTGCTACGGCAGCGTGCTTGAGTTGCCCAAGTGCATCGCAAAAGGCGACGACAGATGCTCTCTCCGCTACCGCAAAAAGGACAAAGCCTGATCTGCAAACCGAAGGAAAATCGAAGAAAACGCGAGATAATCCGCGAAAAAACAAGCAAAAATCACAAAGCATCCTCTGCCCCTCGGCTAAAAGGCGGCAAAGGATGCTTTTTTGTTGTTGCAAAAAGAACACTTATATGGTAGTATAAAGAAACTTGTGACACAAAAGGAGTTGATCTTGTGGAACCCCTGCCGCGAAGTAGACGGCACGTTATCATACGCCGCCTTTAGGATATTCATAGGGATGATTTTGACTGTATGAATATTTTGGAGGTTTGATAATTATGATTTCTCAGCTTATATTACAGTTTATTCTGATACTGATCAACGCGTTTTTTGCGGCTACCGAGATAGCTCTCATCTCCCTCAACGACAAAAAGCTCAAAGCCCGTGCCGACAGCGGAGACAAAAAAGCTGCAAAAATGCTCAAAATGATCGAGGAACCCACCCGATTTTTGTCCACCATACAGATAGGCATCACACTGGCGGGATTCTTGGGCTCGGCGTTCGCCGCCGACAACTTTGCACAGCGTCTTGCCGAGGTGATGATACGGGTGTTTGGCCTGAGCGCCGACGGTGCCGCGGTTGCACACTCCGTATCGGTTGTGGCCATCACGCTGATTCTGTCCTTCTTTACCCTCGTGCTGGGTGAGCTTGTACCCAAACGTCTGGCTATGAAGCACAAGGACAAGCTCGCAGAGGCGGTCTGCGGCTCTGTTTCCACGCTGGCATTTGTGCTGCGCCCCATAATATGGCTGCTGACCGTGTCTACCAACGTCGTTCTGCGTATGTTCGGCATTGACCCCTATGAAAAAGAAGACCCCGTCAGCGAGGAGGACATCGTGCTTATGCTTGACGCGGGCGGCGATGAGGGCAGTCTGGACAAGGACGATATCGAGTACATCAAGAACGTGTTCAGGCTCAGCGAGCTGACCGCGGGGGATATTATGACTCCCCGACGCCTGCTGGCCCTCATCGAAGACGGCTCCACTCCCAAGCAGATCGAACAGATCATCGAGCAGGAAGGCTACTCACGCATTCCCGTGTACTCGCAGACCCCCGACAATATTATCGGTGTGCTGCACACCCGCAACTACCTGATCAAGTGCGCCACAGGCGCAGAGGATGCCTTTGCCTCCTCTCTGCTCAAGCCTGTGTTTGTGCCCGAAAGTGTACATCTTGATGCCCTGCTCAGCAAGATGCAAAAGGAGCATCTGCACATTGTCATCGTGGTCAACGAATACGGCGAGACGGCAGGTGTTGTGACCATGGAGGACATTCTTGAGGAGCTTGTCGGCGAGATCTGGGACGAGAGCGACGATGCATTTGAGGACTTCCGCAAGCTGCCCGACGGCTCCTGCCGCGTGCTCTGTTCGGCATCGGCCGAGGAGTTCTTTGAGGTGTTTGAGCTTGAGGAGGAGAGCGAGGCCGCTACGGTTAACGGCTGGCTCACCGAGGTGCTGGGCACTATACCCGCGGCGGGATATTGCTTTGAGCACAGGCATTTGTCCATCTCGGTCACCAAAGCCGACGAGCATATGGCTCATGAGATCAACGTAAAAACCAATCAAAAAGCCGAATAAATGCAAAAAACGCTTGGCGATCGCTGAAGTGATAAAATAATGGTAGACACGAAAGTGCCTACCATTATTTTTATGCTATTATTAGAATTGGAGGTGGTAATATGCCAAGAAAGTACACCATAAGAAGTAAAGAAGAAAAACTGGCTATTGTAAAACGAAACCT
>JAFQTO010000039.1 GCA_017408985.1 Clostridia bacterium | reverse complement strand
GATAAAACGTATATCCCATCGGTACATATCGGGTTATATGAGAAGTACGGCTACACCTACATAAAAGATATAGTGAATTACGGTGGAGATATTGACCGCTTGTATGCTAAGGAATTAAGATAGTTATTGATAAATTCCAATTGGTAAAGCAGTTGATAAGCAAAGGGCTGACGGAAAATAAACCGTCAGCCCTCAAAAATTGCGTCGGAGGAAACAAATAAAACAGGTTACGGCTTCATCACCTTGATAAAACGGAACATTTCATCGGGGCCCTCGTCGGGATCGTGCTTTTCATCCTCGAACAATTCGTGTTCGGGTTGAAAATACTCGCACCAAAATTGGTCGATCTGAAAGCCGCACTTGTTGACGTAAAAATGAATATTGCGCTTTTCAAAATAGGGAGTACAGGTCTCCCAAACCTTGGTCTCGGGATGGAGTGCCTCAACCTCCTGCCACGCACCGTAGCCGATGCCCTTGGTGTGCTCCTCGGGGGAAACGAATAAGATCTCCAGTTCGTTGTGATTCGTTTCTTTGTTGATTTTCAGAATAAGACCTCCAACTCGTCTACCGTCAACAACGATTCGGTAGGTCTCGCTATCGGGCGAGTCGATACAACGCTCGATGGTTTTGCGAGAGATGATCTCGCCGTCAAAATCCATGTGGTCGTCACGCTTGCCGAATTCCTCGATCGCGCCGTACTTGAATGCCCACTGATTGTCAAGAATGAATTGCTCGCGGTCGTCTGCCGTAAGCAAAGCAAGAGTAACCTTTGTGTTTTTCATAAATTACCTCCGAAAATAAAAATAGAGCTAAGGTCTTGCAAATGCAATAACCCAAGCTCACTTGGACACCTAATCCGGCAATTGAGCGCTACGGCACTCCGCCTCCGGTGACATATATTTTATATAATTATAATAGACACAAACAAGAAAGTCAATGCTTGTGTTAACATAGAAAAATCCGGCTAATCTAACATTGAGAATTAAATCAGCCGGATTTTTGGTCCGAGTGACAGGACTTGAACCTGCGGCCTGATGGTCCCAAAGAATTTGGGAGTACCTGTTTCCGGCACTTTCCAGGCATTTCCGCCCCTTTCCGCTCGGAAACAGATGCTTTCCGGCGCTCTTACCTCCACTGTTTCCGTGTGTTCCGAATCTGTCTGTAGTATTTATGTGGTATAAAACGATCGCCCAACTGCGTTCCGCAGCTGGGCGATTTCTGTCTCTGATAGCGGTTGTATAGTAGCTCGGCCAGGGCCGAAAGTCAAGTCCTTTCTGCCGAGTGCCAGGGCGCAATTTTGCCCCGCAATAAACAAAGAAATAGGGATAGTTAATATTCCGTATCCTCGTCGAAGTCTTCATCCAGATATACCAGAGGATTTCCCAACGCCAGCATCATATTGAGTCGTTCTTTTTTGTTCTCCACTTCATAATCATATTCAGCCTCAACCTCATCCATGTCCGACAAGGAGAGCTGACCTGAAATCAGTGATGATGCATAGCTGTTGTACAACGCCTCGTCCAGCTCCAGCGGCGGAATGCTTTTGATGAACTTTCCCCATGTTGTATCATCAGCTCGTTGAATAAGGAAAAGTAAGTACTCTTTCCTTGTAAGCTCTTCTTGTTCAAAAAGCCTATAATAAGTGCCGTCCTCATATTTAGGAAGAAATATTTTACCAGCGGAAGAATTATACGGCAGCTCATAAGTATAAATGTTTTGCTCATGTGCTTTGCGAGAAATCCAACTATGATATGCCTTTGCCATGCTGCCCAAATTTTTACAATAGTATTTTTTGAAGCGGCGATCGTTGGATGTGTTGCCAATGAAACTATCTGCGATGATCTTACAATTCAATCCGGATGAAAGATATTCAATCAATAAATCTTTTTCTTTTTGATATGAGATTCCAAAAGTAAAACGATCATATCGACAAGATTTATAAAATGCGGTTAGCATACTCAAAAACTTGTTTTGACTACTGTTGAATGACAAGCCAACCTGCTCTTGAATTCTTTTATGCAAATCTTGATGGCTATGCGTAATCAAAGTTTTTTCGAAATCACTTACATTTTCTGCAGTGATATCTTCTGAAAGAACAAGAAGAACTTTCTGTAACCGCTCTATTCCAACCGAGGCAGTGTAAAGAACATAAAAAATATCAGATTCATTCCAAAAACTATCTAATTGGCAAAAGCTTTTCATGCTGGAATATACAAAGTGGCCAGCAATTTCGATTTCCTTAATCATAGGAAAGTTTTTAAAGTACTCAATCCGGTTCATAATTTATTTACCTCGCTAAGCGGTAACTATTTTTTTCTTTATTATAATATCCAAGTGATTGTTTCGCAAGGCAACACCCGCAGAAGACATTAAAAATCATGTGTATTTATCATTTTATTGCTTTCTCGAGCCAAATGTGCTATTATAGAATACAACGCTGTCAGTGTTGAAATAAGCCCCGGCAGTATGGCTACATAGCCCAAATGCTCTGCCCGGCGGCAGAGCATTTTTCGTATATCGGTATGGAGGAGATCATTTTATGGCTGTTAGTTATAAAAAACTCTGGAAGCTGCTCATCGACAAGGATATGAAAAAGAAAGAACTCGCCGAAAAAGCCGGTATCAGCATCGCCACCATCACCAAAATGGGCAAAGACGGCGCCGTCGTCTCCAGCGACGTCCTCGTGAAAATATGTTCGGCGCTCGGTTGTACAATGGACGATATCGTAGAAATTGTACCGGAACAGAATTCATAAAGGAGCCGACAGTTATGGCACGATGCTTATATAATAGCGACTTCGCAACTTTTTTATATACCGACTCTGCTTCTATATACAGAATATTGGACGACAATTATCACGGTGAAGCCTTAACTACTACGAGAGATGCGTGGAAGGCCGAAATCGAAATAATGAAGAATGTGGTTTCGAGTCTTTCTGATGCCAATGGACAGATAGTTTTTGAATATGACATACCTCGACTTGGCAAAAGAATTGACGTTGTACTCCTTTATCGCGGAATTGTATTTTGCCTTGAATTTAAGGTTGGCGAATCGAAGATTCTTGAATCAAACATTGACCAAGTTTTAGACTACGCATTGGATCTGAAAAACTTCCATAAATTCAGTGAGGACAAGGTTATCGCTCCTATTTTGGTAGCTACAAATTATTCCAATCGCAGTACATCCATACAGATGTCGGTGTATGACGACAGGGTAATAAATCCATTGGTAACCGGCAAAACAGGAATTTCTGCTTTGATTCAAAACGTATTGAATAAATTTCCGAATGAGACTCCGGTTCATAACGATTGGATTATCAGCCCTTATGCACCTACTCCGACTATTGTTGAGGCGGCGAAAACACTTTACGAAAGCCATTCGGTAGAAAATATCACAAGACATGAAGCAGATAAGGTTTCAACCGATACAACAATCAAATACATACTTGACGTAATCCAAAGAAGTAAGACAAATGGAGAAAAAAGCATTTGTTTTGTTACCGGTGTTCCCGGTGCTGGCAAAACACTCGTCGGTCTTGATGTTGCAGTAAAGCAAACCTATCAGGGAAATGATGCGCCTGTTGAAGACGAAGGCGCGGTATATCTTTCCGGAAACGGTCCTTTGGTTGCTGTACTTACCGAAGCTCTCGCAAAAGATAATCATCAAAAATGCCGTGATAGAAACGAAAAGAAAAATCTTTCCGATTCTCGCAGAGAGGTAGGCAAGTTTATTCAAATTATCCACCGTTACCGTGATAACATGCTCGCCAAAATCAAGAATCCCGTTGAAAATGGAGTTTTGGAAATTGATCCCGAAAAAGCGGTGAAGCTTGCAGAGTCAGGTTACGGTGAGGTGGAACACGTTGCAATCTTCGATGAAGCGCAACGTTCATGGACGCACAAAAGGCTCGCAGACTATCTCAAACGCGGTGGAACATACGGCAATAAATTGAAGGTTCCGAATTTCCCGTTCTCCGAGGCGGCCTTCTTGATATGGTCTCTCGATCAGAGAGAGGATTGGGCAACGATTGTCTGCCTTGTAGGTGGTGGTCAGGAGATCAATACCGGTGAAGCGGGAATTTCAGAGTGGATTCATGCGCTGAATGACAAGTTCCCACATTGGAAAGTATATATTTCTCCCAAGCTTACTGAGCCGGAATATGCCGAAGGTAAGGTTAACGAGCTGTTAGCGAAAAACGAAAACGTTACGTATTCAGAAAACCTACATCTTGGCGTTTCTCTGCGCTCATTCAGAGCAGAAAAACTCTCTGCATTCGTTCATTCACTGCTTACTTTTAATCCCAATGCAGCAGAATTGTACAATGAAATAAAGGACAGATATCCTATTGTCTTAACACGCGATATGGAGGCTGCAAAAAGATGGCTTCATAGCAAAGTTAGAGGCACAGAACGCACAGGCGTACTTATAACCAAGGAAGCAGCGCGATTCAAACCGTTGGGCATACATATTCTTCCCTCCGGTGATGAAAATGCTGTTCATTGGTTCCTTGAAGACAAGATTGATACAAGAGCATCAAACTATCTTGAAGATGCAGCTACCGAAATTCAAGTGCAGGGCTTGGAGCTTGACTACACTTGCGTGCTGTGGGATGCCGATATGAGATGCGATAACGGTAAATGGCGTTATTATACGTTTAACGGCAAAACGGCATGGAATGAAAAAATACCCGATACCGAGAACAAACAAGAGCAGATCAAATATATGCTCAATGCCTATCGAGTTCTTCTCACAAGAGCAAGGGCTGGTATGGTAATTTGCGTTCCAGCAGGCAATCCCAATAAGAATCCAAGTGGGTTTTGGGAGGACAGTACTCGCTTGCCTAAATTCTACGATGGAACTTATGAGTATTTGAAACAGATTAGCATAGAGGAAATATGATAACCGAAGTTGTAGCAGCCCTGATATGGGACAAAGATAAATTCATGATCTGCCAGCGCCCGGCGCACAAGGCGAGAGGACTCCTTTGGGAGTTTGTTGGCGGAAAGGTTGAGTCAGGCGAAAAGAAGGAACAGGCACTCATTCGTGAGTGTCAGGAAGAACTTGCCGTGACGCTCTCCGTCGGTGACGTGTTTATGGATGTTGTCCACGAATATCCTGACTTGACGGTGCATCTGACGCTGTTCAACGCCACCATCGCCGAGGGCGTTCCGCAAAAGTTGGAACATAACGACATGAAGTGGATATTCCCTGCGGAGATACCAAATTACAATTTCTGCCCGGCAGATGAAGAAATACTGAAGAAAATCGTAGAGGTTTATAATGGTTAAAGAAGTAGTACATGATCCGATTTTTCTTGCAGGAAAGTCGGAGCTTGCAACAAAAGATGATTTGTAGGTCGCAGAGGACTTACTTGACACACTGATGGAGCACAAAGATAGCTGTGTAGGCATGGCAGCGAATATGATTGGTGTGAGAAAGCGCATCATCGCCTTTCTCGACGAGAGCGGACGAGCACCTACATATACCGTGATGCCCAATCCCGAGATCATCAAAAAAGATGGCGCGTACAACACCGAGGAAGGCTGTCTTTCTCTGCTCGGCGGCTCGCGCCCGTGCAAACGCTATAAATCCATCAAGGTCAAGTATCAGACCTTGGAACTGCAGACTTGCATCAAAACCTACACCGGCTGGACAGCGCAAATCATACAGCATGAAGTGGATCACTGCGACGGTGTTTTAATTTAATACACATATGAATAAAAAACCTCTTAACATAAGCACCGCCTGCCTCTCTATATAGTGATAGTTTTTACAAAAAACACAATATATTGTGTTTTTGTGTTGAATCTAAAAGAAGTATATGGTATAATATAAAAAAGTGCAACTATTTGATTAAACCCTACAAATAGGCTTGCACAAAAACTTATATTTAAAACCATGGAGGGATTTTTTTGAATTCTAATCAACGTGCTTGTATTGCAGGAATCGCAAATGCTATTGTTAACAAGAAAAAAATTACCAGTGTTTATAGCTATGAATTGTCAACATATATCTCAATATCTGGAACTGCAGATGAAAGTAATGTTAATATTTTTGATTATTCTAGGTCTTGCCATATTTCAGGGCGTAGTAGCGGTCAGGGCAAATATAATCTTTTTGATTATGGTTTATCTAAACATATTACATTAAATATCAAAAACGAAAAATTTGATGGTTTTGATTATATGAGTAATAAGCATTTTTCTGGCACAGTACGTAGAAACTCGGTTAACTTGTATGATTATGAAACTGGCAGATATTATGACTTTTCATGCTAGTTTTTCCTGTAAACCCATTAAAAAACAAACAGAAAAGCAAAAATAAAGGAGTAATATAATGTATCAAAATCTAAAAAACGAAATTAAAGAAATTATAGAAATAGTAAAACAGTGCCCCGAAACTTTGCAAGAAAAATGTTTTGAGTTGTTATTGGAAAACTACTTGAAATCCAACGAACAACCCAAGCATAAAAAAGCATCTTCTAACATTCCAGAAACGTCCATTCAAACAACAAATGAAAACAATTCCGCTTCTAAGGATGAAAAGTTATCTAGCGAAGACGAAATTCTTCTGACCGATTTTCACATTAAAACAAGAAAATTTTTTGAGGCAAACGGCATTACTATTGAAATGATTAATGCTCTTTATTATAAAGAAGACGGAAAACTTATGCCACTTTACGAATCATTAAATAGCAATAAAATGACTGATTGTCAAAATCGTATTGCGTTATTGACTGCATTCGAAAATTCTTTTTCAAATGGAGGCGAAATGGTTTTTAACGGAGAAGTAGTGCGTCAACGTTGTCAAGATTTAAAATGTTATGATGCTCCGCATTTTGCAGATACATTTAAACGTTTTTCATCCCTCTTTGATAATTGGGCTGAAAAATATGATAAAAAAGCCCAATATTCATTATCTGCCGAAGGGAAAAAAGAACTGGCAGCCATTTTGATTGAATTAGCGGACGGTGAATAAAATGCCTTGCACTAATTTTGTCGAAAAACTAAAACTTTTCTTTCAAGATTTGAAAAACGCTAAAAAAAAGTTGGCCTCCTCTGAAATTAAAGGTGTAAATAATCAGGACGAAAGAGCTATCTATGAAGATTTGGCCTCGCGTTGGTTTTCAGAATTTTCGAAGCCATTAAACTCATATGGTGTAAATAAAGAGATTTTAATTAAATACAATGATTCATTTAAGTCGATTTTAAAGTTAAGTTCAGGTTTAAATCGTAGATCATCTTACATCAAGTGTTTTGACTTAATTTTAAAGAATTTTAATGAAGAAATTATAATATTTATGCAAGCAGATGCACTTGAACCTGAAGAAGTTAATTCTTTAGAATTGGGACCTGAAGTTACAGATTTACTTTCTAAAATATCTGATAAAGATGAAAACGAATATTTGAGTGAAGCATTGGGTTGTTGGAAGAATTCCTATTTAAAAGGTGCAACAGTTCTTCTTTGGTGTTGCGCAATTGACCGCATACATAAAGTTATTGAACAAATTGGCTTTAACGTTTTTAATCAAACCTCTGTATTTATGAAGTCTCAAAGCACTGGTCGTTTTAAACGTTTTAGTAAAGAATATGCAGTACAATCTTTGAGTGAATTAAGAACAGTATTTGATAATGATATATTATGGGTAATCGAGGGAATGCAATTAATTGATGCAAATGAACGCACAAGATTAGCAAGTTGTTTTGAGATGAGATGTCATTCAGGGCATCCGGGCGCTGCACCAATAACTAAATACAATGTCCTGTCATGTTTTTCTGATATTGTTGAAATTGTGTTAGCAAACCCAAAATTTGCGATTAATAGCCAAGAAAAGCAAAATTGATATTTTTCGCTGGACTTTCGCAAACTCCTATGGTACTGTTGTGTACTGCAAAGGAGGTGCGAATATGGCACGGATTACTGTAGAAAAAGTTTACAGAGGCGAAAAGTACGGCGTGATGAGCGCGGCGATGGTGGAGTACCTTAGGGACGGCCGTCCGGCAGAGTACGACGAGCGGACTTGGGTGGAGATGCTGATCGTCAAGCACGCGCTGATCGCAGCGGACAAAATGAAACTAGAGGGCGACTCGATATCGGGAATGACCGATGCTGAGCCGTCCTCTTCTTATGTGAGGTGGGATGAACATGACAACGCTTGAAGATCTGTACTACGGCAACATCAGTCCGTGCGAACGTGATATGAAGCGTGGATCGCGGATGGATAAGCTAGTGAAACTCATCTGCAAGAATGAGGAAAGCCTCATGTCCACGCTCACCGAACAGCAGAAAGAAACCTTCGAAAAGTTCAAGGACTGCCAAAGCGAGATCTGCGACCTCACGGCTCGCCAGGCATTCGCCGACGGGTTCATTCTGGCGACGCGGATCATGGTTGAGGTCATGGATGGTATGGAAACGGTGGAAGAGATCTGACCTCTTCTGCCGTGGGTGCGGCCTGGTGCCGCGCCCTTTAGCTTTTATCAGCTAATTATGAAGTATATAGGTGCTTCTCTTGGAAAAAGTCGGATTTTGGTATATAATACATGTTAGTAAATACGAATTATTGTAGACATTTTTGATATGAGTATAATCACGGAGGCACAGTTTTATGATTAACAATGATATTATTCTTGAAACAAAATTGGTCGCTGATATAAAAGGTGACTTCTTTGTACCTTCTTATCAGCGTGGATATAGATGGGGCGAAGTTGAGGTTACTCGTCTTTTAGATGACGTATATCAAAACGGCAAAAAGAATTACTGCTTGCAACCGGTAGTTGTTCGCAAAAAGCATGATGTGTATGAGCTTATTGATGGACAACAGAGATTGACTACGCTTTATCTCATTTATAGGTACATGAAAAATGTAAATCCGTTTTTTAGCGAGCCTGCTTTTAATCTTACTTACCAGACCCGCGAGCAATCTGCTGATTTTTTGAAGACCTTGGATATGTCTAAGCAGGAGGACAACATCGACTTTTGGTTTATCGCAAATGCTTATAAGACAATTCAAAAGTGGTTTGAGCAAGATTTGCAGATCCGTGTAATGCACATTTTTGAATACTTTAAAGAGGATGTCAAAATCATTTGGTACGAAGTGGGAGAAAATGAGGATGCCATCTCCTTGTTTACACGTTTGAATATCGGCAAAATCCCATTGACAAGTGCAGAGCTTGTGAAAGCAATGTTCCTCAGCCGTGACATTTCGGAAAATATGAACAGAGAAAAACAAGAAGAAATATCTTTGCAGTGGGATAATATCGAAAGAGAACTTCACAACGAGTCTTTGTGGTATTTCTTAACTAACAGTGTTAAGAGTGAATATCAAACCCGCATTGATCTTGTTCTTGATTTGATTTCCGGCAAAGACGGAGCTATCCGTGAAAAGTATTATACCTTCTTCAAATTTGATGAAATGCGTAAGGATGTATCTCTGGACGATATTTGGAAAAAGATATATCAGACATTCCTTGTCTTAAAGGGATGGTATGAGGATCACGATCTGTATCATAAAATCGGATATTTGATTGCATCCGGCACTTCACTACATAAGATTTTTGCTTTATCGAAAAACAAGAAGAAAGATGAGTTTAACACTTCTCTTGATGAGCTGATTAAAAAGAGTGTTGCCATCTCCGGCAATTATTCTGAACTTAGTTATGAGAAACCTTTGGATTATAAGCGGATCAGTACACTTTTGCTGTTATTCAATGTGGAATCTGTGAGAAAGACCGATGGACACGCTCAAAGATTCCCGTTTGATAAGTTCAAGCGTAATAAAGGTAATAATGTAACATGGAGTCTGGAACATATCCATGCTCAGCAATCAGAAGGTATGAAAACACAAGAAGTTTGGAAAAAATGGTTAGAACTCCATCTGCCTTCCATAGAAAATCTTAAAGGTAATCACAGCGATTTGCTTAATGAAATGCAAAATGCTATAGATATGCCCAAGTTAGAGCGTTCTGTGTTTGAAACTATTCAGCAGAAGGTTCTGAATCTTCTCTCTGTTTCCGGTAACACGGAATATATGCATTCTATCGCAAACCTTGCATTACTCAATACTGCTGATAATGCTGCTCTTAACAATTCGACGTTTGATGTTAAAAGAAATGCTATCATCGAAATGGATAAGAGTGGGCAATATATTCCGTTTTGTACAAAAATGGTATTTCTCAAATACTATACTCCCTCTGCTGATAATCAGCTTCAATTTTGGGGACAAGCAGATCGAATTGCTTATGTTAAAGCAATTAACACCGTACTCTCTGATTATATAGAGCCTATCGTTCTGGAAAAGGAGGAAACAAAATGAGCACAACTCTCCACTCTTTTATAGATATATTTGATACTGAAATTAGTGATGGAGAAACTTCGGTTAAACTCAATAAAATTGCTATACCTCTTATCCAGCGAGATTACGCCCAGGGTCGTATGGACAATGATGTACAAAGAGTAAGAAGCCGTTTCCTCGATTCACTTTATAATGCCATCACCAATGAGCCGATCACACTGGATTTTATTTATGGGGACATTGATGAAAACGGAACGATGACACCCTTGGACGGTCAACAGCGTTTGACTACATTGTTTCTTTTGCATTGGTATGCAGCCAAAAAAGAAAAAATCTCTGAGGATAAGTATGCGTTTCTCAGCAAATTCAGTTATGAAACACGCTACAGTGCAAGATATTTCTGTGATGAACTTGTTAAGTTTACTCCTTCTTTTGAAACTGCTCTTTCGTCTGACATTAAAAACCAATCGTGGTTTCCTTTTGATTGGAAAAACGACCCGACTATCAGTTCAATGCTCGTAATGCTGGATGCTATTGATGTTCGTTTCAAAAATGTATCGGATATTTGGAGTGCTCTTGAAAATCAAGCCATTACGTTCTATTTCCTACCGATAAAGGATATGGGATTAACTGATGAGCTTTATATAAAGATGAACTCCCGTGGTAAACCGTTAACCTTGTTTGAACATTTCAAAGCTGAGCTTGAAAGAGAAATTAGGTCGCTGGATGAAAAGACCGGGCAGAACTCAGCAAACCGTATCGTCGAAAAGATAGATAAAGAATGGACAGATCTGCTTTGGAATTACCGTAACAGCGGTACGGATGATGCTGACGATAATATCATTGATGATGAGTTTTTGCGTTACTTCAAATTTGTTTGTGATATTATCTGCTATCGTAACGGCAAATCTCCGCAAAGCTATGGCAGTGATGTTTTCAATCTGCTTCGTTTATACTTCTCAGCAGAAAATGAGGATGCTGCTGCAAATATTGTCACACTGGAATCATTCTTTGATTGTTGGTGTAATATCAACGGATATAGCAATCCAACAAGCTTCCTCAAATCATTTATGAGCTTAAAGCACGAGAATGGAAAAATCATTGTTGATTCCAGATATAAGATCGATATTTTTGAGGATTGCATACATTCCTATTCCGACAAAACTGGAAGAATACGTCAGTTTCCATTAAATAGAATTGTGCTTCTTTATGCCATTACTGTTTATCTGCAACATCAAGATGATGTTGAGTACACTGACTTTGTAAGAAGAATAAGGATCGTAAATAACCTTATTCAGAACTCCGAAGACGAGGTTAGTGACAGACTTGATAGAAACAGAATTCCTGCTATTATTCAAGCGGTTGATGCGATCATCCTTACCGGGTCAATCGACGACTCCATAGAAAACAACTTCAATGTGAATCAAATACAGGAAGAAAAAGAAAAGATTAAATTCCTTGCTGATCATCCTGCACGTGCCGATGAAATTTTTGAGCTGGAAGACCATAATATGCTTAAGGGACAGATTGGAATTGTCGGTCTCGATAATCTTGATCTTGGTTCTCGGTTTGCGTCGTTGTTTACTTGCTCATGGGACAAAATTGACTGTGCTTTAATGACAATAGGCAATTACGGTCAGCAGGAGAGAAATAAATGGCGTTATCAATTTGCATCAAAAGGTATGCAGTTGGCGTGGAATGAACTGTTCCACAAAAGTGCTAATGCAGGTTTTGAAAACACAAAAGAAATTTTGGTAAAACTCCTTGAGACAAATCAAGTTTTCACCAACAGCTCCTTGGATGCAATTATATCAGCATATATCGCTCAATGCGAAACGGAATGTGTATATCCTTGGACTTATTATTATGTAAAATATCCCGTTTTTCGTCCTGGAGCTTATGGAAAACTGAGTAACAATGAAGCAGAAAAGAAGCCTTATATGTACTCGGTAATGCAAACAAAAACACAATGGTCTCAGAATACATATATGCCTTATCTCAAAGAAGCTGATGACGCTCACTTGTCAAGAGATGAATTTGGACAGTATTTGGTATACAAGGATGTTTATATTGCTTGCGAAAATAATTCTTACGGCGTGTATAAAAATGAAGATGATAGCCTTATAGATACCATTTCCATTTCTCAAAATGAGCAGGGTGTTGATGTCGAGGATAGAATTATCAAACTTAAAGAATATATCTCAAAAAACAATTTGAAATAATTTTTATAAAGCAAAGAAAAACGCCATCGGAGATTCCGGTGGCGTTGACTTTTTTACAGATTAAAAACTGCTCCACAGTAGACAAAGAAAAGTGATTTTTTCATTCTTTTAAAAAATAGTGTAAAATAGTATTGACTCTGACGTAACGTTATAGTGTATACTCATGTCCGAGGTGAAGATATGAAACTACAGATCAAAGAATTTGCCGAGCTCACCGGTGTCAGCGTGCGCACACTGCATTATTACGATGAGATCGGATTGCTGAAGCCGAGTTTTGTTGACGAACAAAATGGCTATCGTTTTTACAATGAAGCATCTCTGGAACGGATGCAGGAGATCTTGTTTTACCGTGAGTTGGATTTTTCTTTGAAAAGCATTGGGGAGATCCTCGCCTCGCCAAATTACGATAAACAACAAGAACTTGCAGAGCGGAAGCGTCTCTTGACGCTTAAGAAAGATCGGCTAGAACGGCTGATCGCGGCTCTGGAACAAGCAGAAAAAGGAGAGATCACTATGAGCGCATTTGATAACAGCGAATACGAGTCCGCCCGTCAGCAGTACGAGGACGAGGCGAAACAGCGTTGGGCGACACGGACGCTTATAAGGAAAGTCAAGCAAAGACTGCCGACTATTCCAAAGATAAATGGAACGACGTTCTCGCCGTAATGAACGGTGTCTTCGCGGAGTTTGTCGAGTGTAAGAACTGCGGCGACAGCGCCGACAGCGAAGGAGCGATGTGAAATCAAACTCGCCGAGATGATCGCGCGAGTCAAAGCCGAGATTGCGGAAGAGAAAGCAAAACGAAAAGAGGGCGCCGACTAACGGCGCCCTCAAAAAATGGTTTGCAGTAAACAAAGAAAAAACGTGGTTTAACAAAACTGTATAATTATTTCTTATCTTTTGATGTGTTATTTCTTGTTTGGAGATCGAATTCCGTAAGGTTGATACCATGTTGTAAAGTTTGTGTGCCTTTACTGTCAGCGGTACTGTTTGACGATAAAGGAGGAAGCTCTCCTTTTTTGATTGTTTCAATTACTTTTTTTGCATCATCCGACATGCGCGTTACTCCTTTTATATGTTTGATTTCAATATGATATATACCAAGTACAGACATAAGGTTATAAACATTACTATCCAACTGTATTTATATAACCTAATTCGTTTATCATTTTGCGATTTATTAAATTCACTACATTCACAATATAACATAATTAATTGTATCGAAAAGTTAAGTGCTGGATTTTTTAAATAGTCTGTATCGTATAAATCGCGTATTTTCAATGTTTTGTAGTTGTGGGCAAATATCACACGTGTCATTAAGAAAACCGAAATTATTCCTAAAACAAGAGCACACGTGTAAGTGAAAAACAAAGTTGCAGGTAATAGCCAATGAAGGAAAGTGTCTGTTGGAAGTTGAAAGATGTATTTGTAATCATTAAGTTGCACCAAGGCAAGAAAAAAGGCAGTAATAATAGGGAGCGAAATATTGGTTTTAGAGTCTATTACACTTGTTCGATTATGCTCATTATCATATTCTGCTTTAGCTGTGTTTAACAAAAGGGATACAGAGTTCTCGTCAAAGTCTGAGTCCTTTTTTACTGGAATTATCTTTTTACGGCATTTCACAAACAGCCCTCCTTTTTAATTGATTGATACTGGTTGTATTTCGCTTTTTTAAAATTTGTTTGTAAATTGAAAATCGAGTGTTCGAAACTTGAGATTCGTTATGAACACTCGAAATGGTCCGAGTGACAGGGATCGAACCTGCGGCCTGATGGTCCCAAACCACCCGCGCTACCAACTGCGCCACACCCGGATAGATAAAATTGTATTTGGATGAGGCGTTAACTGCGCCACACCCGGATTTGATATTGTATTGTGTATGTATGCTCCTTGATCGGCTATGCGTACGGGAAACACCCGCGCTTCCTGTTGCAACTAAGGCTCTGTCGGCGCTCGCGCAGCTCGCTTGGCAATCGCCAAGTTGCTGCCACTCGCTCAGGTCGCTGCATCCGCCACCGGCGGCGCTCCCATCGCTCCCCAACTGCGCCACACCCGGATACATATTAGGTTAAAAGGCTATCTTCCACCGGCGACGCTCGGGAACGTCCCCGGCTGCGCCACACCCGGACAGGATATTTGTTCAACTATTGTATTATACAATAGTTTTCTTATTTTTACAAGAGGGATTATCGGGGCGGGCAGGTTTGAGTTTGGTGCGGGGGTTTGGGTTTTTGACGGCTTTTATTGACTTGTGACGAATAGTGATCTATAATAAAATAGAGTTAATATATATTTAACAAAGCATATATTGAAATATACGCAAGAATTGGCGAAGGAATACTGTTTTTAAGTGACGGGTTCCAAATTAAACCACAAAACACAACTTGAAGAAAGCGGGAAATCATCGTGTCTGCAAACATGAGAAAAATACCTTTCAGTCCGCCGGATATCAGCGATCTTGAGATAGCCGAAGTAATTGATACTCTCAGGTCCGGATGGATAACAACCGGCCCACGGACAAAGCAGCTTGAGAAGAATATTGCCGAGTGGATAGGCACGGAAAAGTGCGTGTGCCTGAGTTCTCAGACCGCGTGTGCCGAAATGGCACTTCGGGTTATGGGGATCGGGGCAGGAGATGAGGTTATTACCTGTGCTTACACCTATACTGCTTCTGCATCCGTGATCGATCACGTGGGAGCACGGATGATATTGGTCGACACGCAAAAAGACGGTTTTCAAATAGACTATGAGGCGCTTGAGGCGGCAATCAACGAGAAAACCAAGGCGATCATCCCGGTCGATCTTGCGGGAATACCTTGTGATTACAACAGGATATACGAAATTGCCGAAAGCAAGAAGCATCTGTTTAAGCCCGGGAATACAATACAGGCCTCTCTCGGCAGAGTAGCGGTCATGGCTGATACGGCGCACGCTTTTGGTGCAAAATGGCGCGGCAGAATGGTTGGCGCTGTTGCTGATTTTTCCGGTTTCAGTTTTCACGCTGTCAAAAACTTTACTACGGCAGAAGGCGGGGCACTGACGTGGAGAGAGATCCCGGGAGTCAGCAGTGAGGATATATATAAGCAGCTCCAATTACTCAGTCTGCACGGTCAGTCCAAAGACGCACTTCAAAAAACAAAGCTCGGTGCGTGGGAATACGATATCGTCGGCACATATTACAAGTGCAATATGACGGACATTATGGCAGCGATCGGGCTTAAGCAATTTGAGAGGTACCCCGAACTGCTGAAACGCAGAAAAGAGATCATTGGACGGTACGACCACGCCCTCAGACCCATAGGTGTTGAGACTCTTGACCATTATACGGATGAATATGAGTCTTCCGGTCACTTGTATTTGACAAGGATCCCGGGTATAACTCCCGAAGCAAGAAATGAGATCATCACCAAAATGGCGGAACGTGGAGTTGCCTGCAACGTGCATTACAAGCCGCTGCCTATGCATACCGCATACAAGAATATGGGGTTTGATATCAAAGATTATCCCAACGCGTACAACCAATTTGCAAACGAAATCACGTTGCCTCTGCACACCTGCCTGACAGATGACGATGTGGAATACGTGATCGGGCAATATACAGAGGTCCTGAAGGAGTACATATAGGTGAAGATCGTCGAATGGGATCAGCTTCCGTCAAAAATGCAGACTGAGGCGGTCAGGAAGTATTACGATATCCTCAAGAAAAAGAGAATAGAACTGATTTTTAAGAGAGTGTTCGATCTGGCGGTGTCCGTGGCGGCGCTTGCTGTGCTTTCTCCGGTTTTTCTGATTTTGGCAATCGCCATCAAGATCGATTCGCCCGGCCCGGTGTTTTATCGGCAGGAGAGGATCACCCAGTACGGCAGGAAGTTCCGTATCCATAAGTTCCGCACTATGGTCCAAAACGCAGACAAGGGATCGCAGCTGACGGTCAACAACGACAGCCGCATCACCCGCGTGGGAAAGGTGATCCGAGATTGCAGACTTGACGAGATCGCACAGCTGATAGACGTGATACAGGGCACGGTTACGCTGGTTGGTGTAAGACCCGAAAGTCCGAAATTCGTTGCCTGCTATACCGATGAGATGATGGCTACGCTGCTTCTCCCTGCGGGCGTCACGAGCCTTGCAAGCATTTATTATAAGGACGAGGCCAAGATGCTTGACGGGGCGGAAGATACAGACAAGGTATATATTGAAAAGATTCTTCCCGAAAAGATGTACTACAACCTCAAAAGCATAGAGCGATTCAGTCTGTGGAGTGATATAAAGGTTATGTTTATGACCGTGTTTGCAGTACTTGGGAAAGAGTACACGGGAGAAATCGAAAGGGATAATAGAGTATGACGGGTGAAATAACAGTCTCGGTAGTTATGCCTGTTTACAACGAAGAGAAGTATATAGAAAAGTGTATTGATTCGTTGCTGTTGCAAGACTATCCGATCGAAAAAATGGAATGGATCTTTGTGGACGGCTGCTCCAAGGATAAAACCGTTGAACTGCTGGAGAGATATCGTACAAAGTATCCCGAACTTATCAGGATACTCAATAATCCTATGAAGATAGTGCCGTATGCTATGAATATCGGAATTGAAGCGTCCTGCGGCAAGTATATCGTTCGCCTTGATGCTCACGCTGACTACGCAACAGATTATATCTCGAAATGTATTTTTTATTTGGAAAACACCGATGCGGAAAATGTCGGTGGAGTCGCAGAGACAAAAGCGAACGGATTTATGGGTAATGCTATTGCTAAAATGCTTTCCTCAAAGTTTGGGGTTGGCAATTCGCAGTTCCGAACGAACGGGCAAAGCGGATACGTAGATACTGTACCTTTCGGAGCTTTCAAGCGGGAAGTCTTCTCTGAATACGGGGGTTATGACGAGCGATTGGTTCGCAATCAGGACAATGAGATGAACTACCGCATAAGAAAAAATGGAGGGAAGATATATCTGGCAAATGATATACGGTTCTCTTACTATTGTCGCGATTCGATCAAAGGAATATCGACGATGGCGATGAAGAACGGTATGTGGAATATTATTACAATGAAGCTGTGTCCCGGCTCGATGGGGATGCGTCATTTTATTCCGTTTTTGTTTGTTGCCTCTGTTTTTGGACTTGGTATTCTTGGCGTGATTCATCCGGTGTTTTGGATGATATTGAGCTTGGAATTGGCCTTATATTTAGTCTTGGACGTACTGTTCTCAGCGAAACAGGCAGCAAATGTAAAAGAGCTTGTTGTGTTGGCTGTGCTGTTTCCGATTTTTCATACTGTATACGGCACAGGCTCTATGATAGGTATTACAAAGCTTTTTTCCAAAGAGCTGAAAAAAGATCACTATATCAACAAGAAAATTTGAGCGTGTTACGGGAAGTGTATTGATATGTCTTTTTATTCGGAACTTGTTAACAGAGATAAAAAACTCTCCGTTGTGGGGTTGGGTTACGTTGGTATGCCTATTGCCGTTGCGTTTGCAAAAAAAGGCATTGACGTTATCGGATTTGACCTTAACTCAGACAAGATCGGGCTTTACAAAGCAGGCATAGATCCTACCAAAGAGGTCGGTGACGACGCTATCAAAAACACCACAGTATGCTTTACGTCTGATCAAGCCGATTTGCAAAAGGCAAAATTCCACATTATTGCCGTGCCCACACCCGTGAATAGTGACCATACTCCCGATCTTACTCCAGTGATCGGCGCGTCTCAGATCGTGGGCAGGAACCTTACAAAAGGCTCTTTTGTGGTGTTTGAGTCAACCGTTTATCCCGGATGCACCGAGGACGTATGTGTTCCTATTCTGGAGCGCGAGTCGGGGCTCAGGTGCGGTGCAGACTTCAAGGTCGGCTATTCGCCCGAGCGCATCAACCCCGGTGACAAGCTTCACCGGCTGGAAAATATCACCAAGATCGTATCCGGCTGTGATGAGGAAGCGCTGCAGACCATCAAGGCGGTGTATGATATCGTTATTGAGGTGGGCACCTACCCCGTGAGCAATATCAGGACAGCAGAAGCGGTCAAGGTGGTGGAGAACAGCCAGCGCGACATCAATATCGCGTTTATGAACGAGCTGGCAATGGCTTTTGACAGAATGGACATCGATACAAACGAGGTCATCGACGGTATGAATACCAAGTGGAACGCACTCGGTTTTCGCCCCGGTCTGGTGGGTGGACACTGTATAGGCGTTGACCCGTATTATTTTACCTATCAGGCGGAAAAGCTCGGCTACCACAGTCAGATCATTCTCAACGGTCGTATCGTAAATGACGGTATGGGCAAATTTGTTGCCGATGCGGCAGTCAAAAAAATGGTGGCAGCAGGACAGGCTCCAAGAAAGTCCAAGGTGGTCATTCTTGGCCTGACCTTCAAAGAAAACTGCCCCGATACGAGAAACTCCAAGGTGGAGGATATAATCAGACGCTTGGCGGAATATGAGATTTCGCCCGTAGTGGTCGACCCGTGGGCAGATGAAGCAGAGGCTATGCGAGAATATGGAGTAGCCCTTACCAAGCTGGGGGAGGTCAAAGATGCCGATTGTGTTATTGTGGCGGTTGCTCACAATGAGTTCAGGGCGCTGAGTGTTGATGACATAAAGAAACTGTTCAAAGACTGTGATGACAGCCAAAAAGTGCTGGTCGACGTCAAGGGCATATACAAAATTGCCGATCTAAAAAACAGCGGGATGAAGTATTGGAGATTGTGATCTGATGAAAAAGGTGTCGGCAATAGGTCATTTTGGATATGGTCATAATTTTATGGACGGGCAAACAGTCAAAACGAAAACCGTAACCGCAGAACTGACAAGACGTTTTGGAAAGAATCAGATTTTGACAATAGATACCTACGGCGGGGCAAAAAATCTCATCAAAGCTCCGTTTCAGGTGCTCAACGCATTGAAAAACAGCAGGAACGTGCTGATTTTTCCTGCACAGAACAGCTTAAGAGTATACGCCCCGCTTTTGGCTGTGTTAAAGGGGCTGTTTAATGACCGAAAGTTGCATTATGCGGTGATCGGCGGTTGGCTGCCGCGATTTTTGGAAAACCGAAAAAGGCTTGCCAAAATACTGAAAGAGTTTGACGGCATATACGTTGAGACCCAAACTATGAAAAGTGCATTAGAAAAGCAGGGCTTTGAAAACGTGCATATTATGCCCAATTGCAAGAACCTTAAAATCCTGTCAGAAGAGGAACTCGTTTATCCTGCCGGTATGCCGTATAAACTTTGCACCTTTTCCAGAGTCATGAGGGAAAAAGGCATTGAAGATGCGGTGAGTGCCGTGATAGCGGTAAATGCCGAATTGGGGATCCAAGCCTTTTCGCTGGACGTCTATGGTCAGGTGGACAACGGACAGACGGTATGGTTTGACGAATTGCAGAAGAAATTTCCGCCGTATATCCGATATGCTGGCAGCGTTGACACGAATCAAAGTACGGAAGTGCTGAAAAACTATTTTGCACTGCTGTTCCCCACAAGATTTTATACTGAAGGAATTCCGGGGACGGTCATTGATGCCTATGCAGCTGGCGTTCCCGTCATCAGTACCAAATGGGAAAGCTTTGCCGACATCATAGAGGACGGAGTTACGGGCATAGGTTATGCTTTTGATGACCCTGCAGGGTTGAAAAGTATACTTGCAGATGCTGCAGATGATCCCGCACGGCTCGTTTCTATGAAAACAAGCTGCCTGAAAAAAAGTGATTGTTACGTGCCTCATACAGCGGTAAAACTGCTTATAGATAGGATGTATTGAAATCAGGGGGATAATATGTGGACAACCAAGAAAAAGATATTGTATATCCTATATAGGTTAACGGCTGCGTGGTTACCGATAAGCCAAAGATCATTAATTGCCAAAAAACTTCGTGTTTTCTGGGCGAGAACAATAGTGAGAAAATGCGGTAAAGACGTAAACATTGAGAAAAATGCGGTATTTGGCCCCCTGCTGGAGATTGGCAATCGGTCAGGCGTGGGAATTAGCTGTGAAATTTACGGTGCTGTTTCGATTGGTGAAAACGTTATGATGGGACCGGAAGTCGTTGTTTATACCTCCAGCCATAGGTATGATCGAACGGATATACCAATGGGAGAACAAGGCTTTGATGATATGAGACCCGTTTGTATCGGCAATGATGTATGGATAGGCAGGCGTGCAATGATTATGCCAGGTGTAAAAATTGGCAATGGTTGTATAATTGGAGCGGCGGCTGTTGTTACAAAGGACATTCCGGATTACGGTGTAGCAGTTGGAGTGCCCGCACGAGTGATCAAAAGCAGGCTGGACAATGCTGTAAACGTGAAGAGCGAGACGGATGCACCATAATGCCGGTGAATCATATCCTGTAAAAGACAAAAGGTGCTGTTATGAAAATAATTCAGGTTATACCACATTTTGGTATGGGTGGGGCAGAGAGAATGTGCGAGACCCTCGTGTATGAGCTTATAAAACTCGGACACGAGGTAGTCGTTGTCAGCCTGTATAACGAAAAGACTGCTATAACGGAACATCTGGAAAAATCCGGAATTGACATTCGTTATCTGGATAAGAAACCCGGCTTGGATCTTTCACTGCTTCCTAAGTTGAGAGGATTATTCAAGAGAGAAAGACCTGACGTGATACATACCCATCTTTATGTGGCTAAATATGTGTTCCCAATTGCAGCTGCGATGAAGATCAAAGCAGTTCATACTATACACAGTGTGGCAAAACACGAATTGAGGATAATGTCAAGAAGGATCAACCGTTTTTTCTTCAAGCGCTGTGACGTAATACCTGTTGCACTGAGTGCCGCTGTGCAGGAAACCGTGGTCGAAGAATACAAGCTGAAACCTGCAAGTGTTCCCGTAGTCCTGAACGGAATCGATCTGAGCAAATGCAGAGTAAAATCAAACTATGATATTAATGGGAACTTCAAGATAATTCATATAGGAAGTTTTTCCGATGTAAAAAACCATAAAGGATTAGTTGAGGCGTTTGACATATTTAATAAAAAGTATGAAAACAGTGAGCTTCATCTGATCGGAGACGGAAAAAACAAACGGGAGATCGAGCAATTGGTCCAAGCGAAAAAGCTTGAGGATAAGGTTGTTTTTCACGGGCTGCAAGCCGACGTTCACAGGCTTATATCACAAATGGATGTTTTTACTTTGCCGTCACTGTACGAGGGGGTACCTATGTCTATAGCAGAAGCAATGGGAACGGGAATGCCTATCGTAGCTACAGCGGTTGGCGGGGTCACGGATATGCTGGATGAAACCGCTGCACAGCTTGTATCCGTAGATGCAATTGCTGTTGCGGATGGTTTTGAACGGTATTATCTGAGCAGTGATTTGAGAAAAAAACACGGTCGGAAAGCGTATGAAATGTCGAAGAATTTTTCGGCAGAAAAAATGGCTGACAGATATGTCGAAATATACCGGGGAATCAACGTCAAATAGAATGAACAGTGCCGAAAACATCGGCATAAAAGCATATGGTCGGATTCTCTTGATGCAAAGACAGACTGTGGGATAAAGCTATTTTGTGGCAAGATGAGGGAAAGAAATGAGAAGTTTGAAATTTACCTATAAAGATATGTATATATTTTTCCTGATAATATATATCCTTTGCTTGCCACTTAATGCGATGAACATCGGCTCGTTTGGTTCGGCATTAAAAGTTGTTGCTATATTACCTATAGGGATTGCTTTCCTGACCGGGGGAAAGATTGCTTTGACTGCACCTATCCGGCGGCAATTTTTGTTTACGATCTTTGCGGCTTGCTCAATTATATGGTCTGTTTCTGCGGATGGATCTATCGGACGGGCAGGAAGCTATGCGCTGTTGTTCGTATTATTGATTTCGGGAGCGATGTTCAAATACACTGACACCGATATCAAAAAAGTTAAATGTGCGTTAGCGTGGTCATCCCGATTAACTGTAATAGTGATGGTGATATTCAGCGAGTACGTCGGGGATCGTTTTATGATGATGGGCATCATCGAGGAAGACCCAAACTATCTCTGCGCTTATTTTCTTTTTGGTGTGATATATTCTTTGAATATACTGACATCAAAAAGCAAGGCAAGTAAAAAGGCTTGGGCGATAATAGAACTGTTTTTGTACTTTGGTTTGGTACTTATCAGCGGTTCTCGCGGAGGATTGCTAGCGGTAGGTGCCGCTGTGGCAATGTATCTGCTCACCTATGGAGACAAAAAAACAAAACATATCGAAAAGAAGATCGTTTTAATAATCCTGATCGTTGTCCTGATGATTGTAATGATAGATCATTTGCCGGAAACTCTGAGATTGCGGTTTACGGTGGATAACGTAATAGAACGAGGCGGCGCGGGCAGAACAACGTTGTGGAAACAGACGGTTGATTTGTTTGCTAACGGCAACCTGTTCAGGCAGTCGTTTGGATATGGAACTGCAACTATAATATGGTGTTTTTCGTATTATGGATACAGTAAAGTTAAACTGGCACACAATATGTTTTTGGAAACTTTAGCCGAGTTGGGTGTTATTGGCTTTATTATATATTCGGCAGCTGTATTTTCGTTTATCAAAACGGCATTCATGGCCAAGGACAAATTCGCCTTTGCCGTTATTATTGGAATGCTTGTTATGTCCATGTCTGCATCTATATATGCGTTTAAGCCATATTTCAATATTATGCTTTTTATTATTATGTTACAAAACATGACTGAGGACCAAGGGTTAACGGGAACGGCCCAAGAATGGTTATGCCGGTAAAAGAAATGCACTAAAATCATTATAGCTACGAATAGAAGATAAAAATATATTGGTATTGATTTTAAGAGGTGGATATTGATGAATAGCACAGATGAATCCAACAAGAAAATTACGATCGGGTACACAACCGGGGTGTTTGATATGTTTCATATCGGACATTTGAATATTCTGGAAAGAGCAAAAGAGCAGTGCGATTATTTAATAGTGGGTGTATCAACTGACGAGTTGGTCAGCCGCGAAAAAAACAAAATTCCCGTGATACCTTATGAGGAGCGTGTCAGGATAGTAGAAGCCATAAGATATGTTGACAAAGTGGTCCCACAACATGATAAGAATAAATTCGGAGCATGGGAAAAGTACAAATTTGACAAAATGTTTGTGGGCAGCGATTGGCAGGGAACGGCGGCTTGGCAGGAATACGAAAAACAATTTGCTGAAGTTTCAGTAGAAATAATTTACCTGCCACATACCGATGGTATAAGTTCGACTGTTTTGTATAAAAAGATTAATACTTTGTGGAAAGATGAGTAATCAAATGACGTTTGAAGAAATAAGAGAGTATCAGCTTGCTCAACTTGAACTGATTAAAATGATGGATGATCTTTGTTCGCAGCTCAACCTCACATATTACATTATTGGGGGAACATTGCTGGGAGCAGTGCGTCATAAGGGCTTTATCCCATGGGATCCTGACATAGATATTGCTATGCCGCGAAAGGATTACGAGGCAGTCAGGGAATATTTTGATACGCACAAAAGCGAGAGATACTTTTATCAGCATTATTCAACAGAGAAAAATCATCTTTCGCCACATGCCCTCATTAAAATTAAAGAGTCTCATGTTTTGTTTAAGTATGTGTCCACTCATTTCAAGCCTCGTTATGATGGAATATATTTAGATATTTTTCCGTTGGATTATGCGCCATCTTCGAAAAAACTGCAAAAAGAGCAGATGAGAAAAATCAAAATATTAAAAGAGATAGTCATCCGTAAAGCGGCATATGCTTATGACAGCAACAGCAGACTGAAGATCTTTGCAAAACGGTGCATAAGCCTACTTTTGGCACCTATATCTTTTGCCCTTTTGAACAGAATGATGGATGAAACCATGCAGAAGTACAATGATCATCCTGCCGGGTATCTTGTAAGTATGGCCAGTCATTATTCCTATTGGAAGCAATTGATGGCCGCGTCGATTTACGGAGAGCCGACACGGATAGATTTTGAAGGTTTATCACTTGCGGCCCCTGCCGAAACGCATAATTACTTAACACGTATATACAAAAATTATATGGAATTGCCGCCGGAGGATCAAAGAAATGCTATTCTGGACGTTTTTGAACGGATAGAGTATACTTCTGAGGATGGCAAGAACAGATGATAAACAAAAGCTCACAAAGAATATTTAATAACTCACTCTTATATTCGGTTGGCACGGTGTTTTCAAAAGCAATTGGGTTTTTCCTTGTACCGATCTATACATACAACGTTTCAGATGCGGATTACGGAGTTGCGACGACTATTACAATGTTCGTATCTACGTTTGGGATTGTTATTATGTTGTCATTGAGGGCAGCGTTAATACGGTTTTACAACGAATACGGTGCAGAAGAAAAACAAGAGTTTATTGGGACTATTACGGGCTTTGTAGCAATAAATGCTTTGGTCATATGCACGCTTTTATGCCTGCTTCATGATTTGTACACCCCGCTTTTGTTCAAAGACATCAGCTTTTATCCTCTCGTGTTTTTGGGGATCGTTTCTCTTGGCGCAGAGGGGATTTATCTGGTTTATCAAAGTGTCTTGCAGGCGGAACAAAACGGCAAACAGTATTCGATAAACAGCATATTGTATTTGATTGTTCACGCTGTTGCCGTTATAACTTTTGTTTGGGCATTGCAAATGGGGGCAGTTGGCATAATACTATCAAATTGCATTACAAACTGCTTGTTTGCCATTTACGGTGTTTTTGTTATGCTGCGTTCGCAGATTATGCGTTTTTCGTGGAATAGCAAAATGCTTTCTCGTTCGTTGAAGTATTCATTGCCGATCTTGCCGCATAATTTATCAAACAATATGAACACCTATGCAACAAAGCTGATAATAAATAACTGCATAGGATATGTTTTGTCCGGTATGTACAGTTTGGCGGCACAGTTTTCCACTATTATCAGCCTTGTTCAATCGTCGATCAATTTGGCGTTCCGACCGTGGTTCATAGAACAGATGGAAAAAGAAGAAGAGGGACGTGTTCAGATCAAATATATGACGGTGATGATTATGGCGATATACTCTTTCGTTGCCGTCCTGATCTCTTTGTTTTGCAAAGAAATAGTACTGCTTGCGGCGGAAAAATCATATGCTGAAGCTTGGAAAATGGTGCCGTTCTTTGTTGTTACGCAGTTGGTTGCTTTTATATATTACAGCCATGTTCAGGCGTTGATGTATGATGTCAAAATGAGTAAATTTACCATGGTTTGTTCGATGAGCGGCTTGGCTGTCAATGTGATTACGGCCCTGTTGCTTGTCGGCAGGTTCAATATTTATGGTGTTTTGATTGCAAATTTTGTTTCGCAGACTGTATTAGCGACATTGACGGTATGTATGAGCAGAAAAGCGGAAAAGGTGGATTTCGGACTGTCTAAAATGAGTCTATATATCCTTGTGGCAATAGTGTTAAGTGCTGGCGGTATGTTTATATCTGTACAAAATCCAAGGATTAACATAATTGAGATTTTAATGAAGTTTGGAGTAGCGGTAATTTCGTTTATGTTATTCATTTTTCCATACCGTAAAGACCTCTTAAGCTTAACCAAAGGATTACTGAAAAAATAACAAAAAGAAGCTCTTGACAGACGTTCATCATCGTAGGGGAGGAGGGAGACAGTGAACAGAGAGGAAGCAATCTTGTTCTTCGCTTTGCTGCGGAGCAGCATTGGCTCATTTAGGCTCGGCGAGGCGGAGAGGGAGAGCCTTACTCCCGAGCTTCAGAGCAGGCTTATCAAAACTGCGGCAAAGCACGACATAGCTCATTTGCTTATATCGGCGCTTGGTGATAACGGTCTTCCGATGCAGGGCGAGGCGTATGCGAATCAGGCGATTTATACTGCCGTATACCGTGACGAGCAGAGGAGATTTGTGCTGGAGGAGATATGTGCGGCTTTTGAGGGGGCGAAGATACCTTTTATCCCCCTCAAGGGAGCTGTTATCCGCTCTTATTATCCCGAGCCCTGGATGCGTACAAGCTGTGATATTGACGTGCTGGTTAAGTCTGCCGATGCCGACAGGGCAAAAGCCGTCCTGCTGGACATGGGCTGCACCCGCGGAGAGGATTCAACCGTTCACGATTACAGCTTTTCCTCGCCCTCGGGGGTACATATCGAGCTGCATTATACCCTGACTCAGGACGGGGTACTGCCTCAGAGCGACTCGGTTCTTGAGCGGGTCTGGGATACGGCGCAGCCTGCCCGCGGCAGTACCTGCCGGTATGAGATGACGGGGGAGCTTTTCGTTTTTTATCATCTGGTGCATATGGCAAAGCACATTCTCCGCGGCGGCTGCGGAGTGCGTCCCTTTGTGGACTTGTGGCTGTTGGAGGGGAAGATGCCCTTTGACCGTACCCTTTTGAGGCAGATGCTTGAGACGGGCGGGCTGTGGGAGTTTTATACCGCCGTGATCGCGCTGAGCCGCGTCTGGATGGAAAACGCGCCCCACACCGACACTACCCGCAAGCTTGAGGAATACGTGCTGACGGGCGGCGTTTACGGTACTGCCGCCAACGCCGCAAAAACTCAGGCGGCAGGCGGGGTGGGCAAGCTTGGCTCTTTTATGGAGCTTATGTTTTTGTCCCGCGAAAGTCTGCAGATCATCTATCCCAAGCTGAAAGAGCATCCCCGCCTGATGCCTTTGTATCAGGTGAGGCGGTGGCTGCGTATTTTTGACAAGACCAAGCGGCGCAGGATCAGGCATCTTACCGATGCCCGCAACTCGGTATCCGATGAGGAAAGCCGAAATACCGCGCAGCTTATGCAGTCGCTGGGACTGCTTAAAACAAACGGACGATCGTAATACGGTAAATAAGAAAGAGAAGACTCGTTGCAAAAAACGAATCTTCTCTTTTTTGTGGCTGTATTATATTTCTCTTACTTGATGCTGCTCAGGTAATCTGCCTTGCCTTTTTCGTAGAGATTGTTGCCCTCGCTGTCGATAACGACGACAACGGGGAAATCCTCGACCTCGAGTCTGCGGATGGCTTCTGCGCCCAGATCATCGTATGCGATGACTTCGGCCTTCTTGATGCACTTGCTCAGAAGAGCGCCGCAGCCGCCGATAGCGCCGAAGTACACAGCGCCGTGCTCTTTCATAGCGGCAATAACTTCGGGGCCGCGCTTGCCCTTGCCGATCATACCGGTCTCACCCAGTCTGATGAGTGTGGGGCTGTAAGCGTCCATACGGTAGGAGGTGGTGGGGCCTGCGCTGCCGATTGCCTGACCTTCTTTTGCGGGGGTGGGGCCGACGTAGTAGATGATGGAGTCCTTGATATCAAGGGGCAGCTCCTGACCCTTGTCAGCCAGCTCGCAAAGGCGCTTGTGTGCGGCGTCGCGGGCGGTGTAGATAACGCCCGAGATCAGCACGCTGTCGCCGCTTTTGAGCTTTCTTGCTTCTTCTCTGGAGAGGGGAGCGGTGATTTTGATAGCCATATTAGAGCACCTCCGATTTGTGGCGGGTGACGTGGCAGTTGATGTTGACTGCCACGGGCAGACCTGCTATATGGGTGGGGAACTTCTCAATATTTACGCAGAGAGCGGTGGTCTTGCCGCCAAAGCCCTGAGGACCGATGCCGAGGGCGTTGATCTTCTCAAGCAGCTCCTGCTCCAGATCGGCGTAGTAGGGGTCTGCGTTGCGCTCGTCAGTCGAACGCATGAGAGCCTTCTTGGCCAGATATGCAGCCTTGTCGAATGTGCCGCCGATGCCCACGCCGACAACGATGGGAGGACAGGGGTTGGGGCCTGCTTCTTCGACAACCTTGGTGACGAATGCCTTGACGCCTTCGACACCGTCGGAGGGACGGAGCATCTTGATCTGGCTCATATTCTCACTGCCGAAGCCTTTGGGTGCAACGGTGATCTTGAGGCTGTCGCCGGGAACGATCTCGGTGTACAGCATAGCGGGGGTGTTGTCGCCGGTGTTGACGCGGTTGAGGGGATCACCTACAACGCTCTTGCGCAGGTAGCCGTCGCGGTAGCCCTGCTTGACGCCTTCGTTGACGGCTTCCTGCAGGTCGCCGCAGATGTGAACGTCCTGACCGATCTCAAGGAATACGCAGGCAACGCCTGTGTCCTGACAGATGGGCTGGGGAACGGTATCGGCGATCTCGTAGTTCTCGATGATGCGGTCAAGGATCTCCTGGGCGGTGCCCCAGCTCTCTTCCTTGCGGCACTGGATGATGCGGTCCTTGATGTCCTGAGGCAGATAGCAGTTTGCGTCAATACACAGCTTGCGTACTACCTCGGTTATCTTGCTTGCACAAATTTCTCTCATTACAGTACGCCTCCTTCGGTGGGAACGTTCTTGATGGTGTCTATAACGGTGCCGTCACGCCAGATGACGTTTGCGACCGTCTTGTCGCCCTTGGGCAGGGGCTTGGGCTGACCGGTGATCTTTTCGGCGATAGCCTTCAGCTCGTGGATGTCCACAACGGGCAGACCTGCATCCTTGAGTCTGAGGGCCAGCTCCTTGTTCTTGGGATTGACGGCGATACCTGCCTGGGTTACCAGCACGTCAACGTCCTGACCGGGGGTGGAGATGCAGTTGACACGGTCGGTGACGATGGGCAGACGTGCGCGGAACAGAGGTGCGATGATCATAGCCAGCTTGGCGCCTGCAGCGGTATCGCTGTGGCCGCCCGAACCGCCCATGATGTAGCCGTTGGAATCGGTGTGTACGTTGACGTTGAAGTCGGTGTCCACCTCGGTTGCGCCCAGCAGGACTACGTCCAGGCTGTCAACTACTGCGCTGCGTGCCGAGGGGCTTGCGTAGTGGATGGAGCTGATCTCCTGATGCTTGGGGTTCTTGCGGATGCTCTCAACAGCCTTGAGGTCAAAGCACTGAACGTCCAGCAGGCTCTCGAAGCAGCCTGCCTCAAGCATATCCACCATATAGCCGGTGATGCCGCCCAGACCGAAGCTGCCCTTGATGTTCTCGCGGAGCATGATGTCCTTGAGGAACTTTGCGGCTGCCAGAGTTGCGCCGCCTGCACCCGTCTGGAAGCTGAAACCGTCTTTTAAGAGGCCCGAATGCTTGATGACCTGAGCTGCGCGCTGAGCCATGACCAGACCTACGGGGTCACGGGTGATCTTGGTGGTACCGGAAACGATACCGTTGATGTCGCCTATCTCGTCAACGGCGACGACGTAATCTATGTAGCTCTCGGGGATAGACCAGTCAAGCAGGGGATACTGCACCAGATTGTCGGTGATGACCACGACCTTCTTGGCGTGCATTGCGTCGGGTACTGCGTAGCCCAGGCTGCCGCAGGCGCTCTTGCCGTACTTGCCCGAGCAGTTGCCCATGCAGTCGGCGGAGGGAGCGGCGATGAATGCCACGTCAATGGGGGTTCTGCCCAGCACGATATCGGAGGGTCTGCCGCCGTGGGTGCGGAACTGTACGGGGTTGTCCATCAGGCCGTTTGATACAGCCTTGCCTATCTTGGAGGACATATAGTTGGTCTGGATGGTGGTGACGACACCGTTCTTGATGTGGTCGATGAGAGGTGCGTGGATATCGAACAGGGAGCTGGCGTTGACGGTCAGATCCTTGACACCGGTCTTTGCCACTTCTTCCATGACCATATTGAGGACGTAGTCGCCGTTACGCAGATGGTGATGGAAGGACACGGTCATGCCGTCTTTGATTCCTGCAAGAGCGACGGCTTCCTGAAGATTCTTTACAACTTTGCTGCTTTTCATATTTTAGCCCCTCCTAATGCCCATTTCTTCTGCCATAGCGATGGTCTGCTGTGCTCTGGCAACGATGGGAGCGTCGATCATCTTGTTGTGGAGAGAAATAACGCCTCTGCCCTGTTCCTTGGCGATGCGGATAGCCTCCATTACCTCGTATGCGTATGCAATGTCACGCTCGGAGGGACTGAATACCTCGTTGATGACGTCAACGTGGCGGGGGGAGATGGATGCTTTGCCGGTAAAGCCCAGAGCCTTGGCGTACTCGGCGTCAACTCTGATGCCCTCGTCGTCGTTAACGTCGGTAAAAGGTGTATCGTATACGTCGATGTTGGCGGCACGTGCAGCCATAACCAGACGGGTACGTGCATAGTTGATCTCGGCGCCGCCCTTGGTGCGCTTGCATCTCAAATCGGCGGTCAGATCTTCTGCGCCGAGGAAGAGTGCGGCAACGCGCTCGGTAGCGGTTGCGATGGAGAAAGCGTTCTCAACGCCCAGAGCGGTCTCGATAAGGGGCATCAGCTTGACCTTGCCTGCTTCCAGACCCAGCTTCTGCTCTACCTCGGTCATGTACTCGTCAGCGATGAGAGCATCCTGAGCGCAGTTGACTTTGGGCAGCAGGATAAGAGCGGGGGAGTAGGGGAGGATAGCGTCGATATCCTTTTTCCAGTAGTCTGTGTCGATAGAGTTGATACGGACGATGATCTCGCAGGAGCCAAGATCCATATATCTCAGAGTATTGCGGACAAGAACTCTTGCAGAGTCCTTCTCGGCGGGGGAAACAGCGTCCTCAAGGTCGAATATCAGAGCATCAGAACCAAGTCTGCTGCCGTTGATCAGCATATTGGGGGTGTTTCCGGGCAAAAAGAGCATCGATCTGCGCATTCTTATTCACCTCTTCCTCTCATAACGGCTGTCTCAACTCTTGCGCGGATAACGCAGTCGAGAGCACCCTTGTCAATAACGGTAACCTTTGCATTCTTGACACCGCACTCCTGCAGTACCTCACCGATAACTGCCTCGATAGCTGTGCCGAACTGCTTTGCTACAACAGACTCCAGAGATATCTCAAGTCCCTCTGCGGGGGATATCTCTACGTAAGCGTCGCTGGACTCCATGGTGCCTGCGGTCGCTCTTTTGATAATGTCCGCCATTTTCCAAAAAACTCCTTTCACTATGTGAAAATAGTAATAACAATCTCTCCTTATTATATAATAACGCGGCAGGTCTTTCAATCCTTTTTTGTTCGTCCCTATTCTTTTTTTGGTCTTTGGCGTTAAAAGGTTTGTAAAAACCGAACTTGTATTATATAATGTACTCAAGCACAGCAAAAAAGGAGGCAACCTTATGCAGCATACACATACCAGTCATCTGTACAGTACCTATTTTGCGCCCCGCGGCAGACGGCGTATCTACGCGCTGGGAATGCAGCTTGCACAGCTGTATCTGTCGCCCTTTGACAAGCTTATCGGTGTCATCGGTGAGCCCGGCTCGGGCAAGAGCGCCCTTATCAAGGGAATGTTCCCCAACCTTGAGCTGACCAACGACGATGACGGCGTCAATATCCGTCCTCTGCCCCTTTTAGAGCAGGACAGCGAGACGGGATTCTTCTCACCCCACACCTACCATCTGGATATCAGATTTGAGACCGGCTTTACCTCTATGAGCGTGCTTGCCGACGCTATTCTGCAGGCGCTGCACCGCGGCAAGCGTGTCATTGTTGAGCATTTTGACCTCATTTACCCCTTCCTCGGAATGAACGCCGACCTGCTTATAGGCGTGGGCGAGGAGGTGCTTATCACCCGTCCCAACCTGTTCGGCCCCGAGCCTCAGGAGGTCTGCGACACGGTGTTCAAGTCTCTGCCCTACCGTCTTATGGCCCATACGGCGGAGGACCTGTGCGAGTATTTTATGCCCAACGACGAGCTGGTCAGATGCAGTCACGGCGACGTGCGTCACGGTTTTATTATGTCCTTCCCCGGCCACGCACCCGAGTTTGACCTGAGTGAGCTTGAGGCAAAGGTGCTGGATATGATCGCAAAAGAGCTGCCCGTAGGCTACGTGGACGAGAATCATATGTCCATCGGCGGCGAGATACACGTGTGCACCGGCCCCAGGACCCACGTCAGCAACACGGGCAAGATAAAGGGGTTCAAGCTGCTCAACCACTTCATCTACGATTCTATGAAAAAGTGCTACCTTATGGTGGGCTCGGTAGGCGAAAAGAGCGAAGAAAACCTGCAGAAGCTGGACAAAATGATAAGATAAAAACAGAAAACTGCCGAAGTTACCGAAAGAGAGGGAAATGAATATGAATAATTTTGATCACTTGTTTGCCGAGAAGCCCGTGTTTGAGCAGGCTCAGTACATCAAGGGCATCGTGCCCGTCGCCAAGGGCGAAAAAGACGTTCTGCTCAAAAACGAAGGCGCGGAGAGCGAGAGGGGCAGCTTCGTCCTTCCCGTACATCCCCGCAGTCTGTTCGTTGTAAAGTTCGAGAATAAACCCGCCGCTCTGCGCTGCGCGCTTTGTGATATCGACCCCCGCACACTCAAAGAGGGCGAGGGCATCGGATGCAAGTGGCAGGATCATCTGCAGTATTTTGAGGGTGCACCCGAGGGCGACAACGCAGATTTCCTCTGCGCACCTACCAAGCAGGGTCAGTATCTCGTTATCTACACCGGCGGTGAGGACGGCTTCTTTATCGGTGAGAACCCCGTATATATCGGCAAGGATACCGACGATTGCTGGCTGACTCCCGCGCTCACAGGTCATCTTAACGGCGGCGAGGGCAGCTTCGGCAACTGGCAGTGGTCGGCAGACCAGCTGTACGAGAACCTCTACGAGCCCCTGCGCGCAAAATACCCCGAATACATCAGCCGTGAGTGGATAGGCAAAGACCAGACCAACACTTACGATATGTGGCAGTATACCTTTGCCCCCCGGGATTACGAGCAGACTCTGTTCCTCACCGCCTGCCTCCACGGCCCCGAGATCGACGGCTACTACGGCCTGACACAGTTTTTGCATCTTCTGTGCGCTGAGGACGGCACCCATGAGGGTCTGCACTACGTCCGCGAGAAGGTACGCCTCATAGTCATCCCCGTGGTCAATGTCTACTCCGCCGCCACCAATCACGAGCGCCGCAACAGCGCAGGGGTGGACCTCAACCGCGACTGGCAGGCACATTCTCAGGCAGAGACCATCAACGTGCTCCGTCAGATACATCTGTACAAGGATGAGATAGCCGCTATCATCGACTTCCACGGCTGCCGTCCCACCACCGCGCCTCTGTACTATCAGTTCAGCATGCAGAGCGCCAACTCCAACGTCTGCCGCAAGGTAGCCAACCACATTCAGCAGCGCCTCTATGATATGGGCAGAGAAACGGGCGAGCCTATCCTCAGCAACATCCCCGGCAAGTACAACAAGAGCAATCTGTTTTTGCAGGGATACTGCTACAATACCTTCAACATCCCCACACTTGTTGCCGAGCACAACCCCGGCAGATGGTATGAGGAGCATTCGGCGGAGAGCCTGCAGTGGGCAACCGAGTGCTACGGCAATCTTATCATCCAGCACGCTCTGGCAAAGCTGAAGACCAAGTAATAATGAGGGAAAACGTATGAAAAACTTTGACTATCTGTTTCAGGAAAAGGCCATATTCGATCAGGCCGAGTTTGTAAAGGGCATCGTCCCCGTTGCCAAGACCGACAAGGACGTTTTTGTCAAGAACGAAGGCGCGGAGAGCGAAAAAGGCAGCTTTATCCTCCCTCTGACCAACCGCAGTGTCTATGAGGTCAGATTCAATACCAAGCCTTCCTGCCTCCGCGCCGCAAGATGCGACTTTGACCCCCGCGAGCTGAAGGTCGGTCAGGGCGTTGCCACCGAGATCCACGAGCATCTGCCCTATTTTGAGGGTGAGGTCGAGGGCGAGAACGCAGACTTCATCTGTACCCCCAACAAGAACGGCCAGTATCTCGTCATCTACACCGGCTCCGAGGAGGAGTTTTTCCTCGGTGAGAGCCCCGTGTCTCTGGGCTATGATACCGACGACTGCTGGTTCTACACCCCCGTGGTGGGTGACCTCAACGGCGGCGAAGGCAGCTGGGGCAACTGGGACTGGTCTCTCGACGAGCTGCTTGAGGCCGTATACGAGCCTATGCGCGCAAAATACCCCGAGTACATCACCCGCAGCTGGATAGGCAAGGATCAGACCAATACCTATGATATGTGGCAGTATACCTTTGCTCCCGAAGGCTACGAGCAGACCATGTTCATCACAGGCGGCCTCCACGCCACCGAGATGGACGGATATCTGAGCCTTGCTCATTTTCTGCAGATCATGGCAGACGAGGACGGCACACACGAAGGCCTGCACTACCTGCGCACCAAGGTACGCCTGATCGTTGTGCCCGTGGTCAACGTACATTCTGCCGCCACCACCCACGACCGCAAGAACAGCTCCGGCATCGACCTCAACCGTGACTTTGGCGATCACAGTCAGGCAGAGACGGTCAACGTTCTGTGGCTGCTCCATCAGTACAAGGATGAGGTGGGCGTTATTATCGACTTCCACGGCGCGGTCAAACGCTGTGTACCTCTGTACTATCAGTTCAGTATGCAGGCCGCCAACTCCAACGTCTGCCGCAAGGTATCCAACCACATTCAGCAGGAGCTCTTAAAGCGCGGCTGGGAACACGGCGAGGCCGACCTCAGATATATGCCCGGCAAATACAACAAGAGCGACAAGTTCCTGCAGGGCTACTGCTGGAATAACTTCCATATCCCCACTCTGGTGGTCGAGCATAACCGCGACCGCTGGTACGACGAGCATTCCGCACCCGCTCTGCAGTGGGGCACCGAGTGCTACGGCAACTTCCTCATCCAGACCGCTCTGGCCAAGCTCAAGCTCCACACCAAAGAATAATCATATATTGCAAAAAAAGGGTCGGACATTGCTCATCCGACCCTTTGCGCAGGGAGAATAATATGAATCTGAAAAACGTGACCGATATGCGCAGTGTCCTAAAGGACAGTTTTTAAGCCCAAGCAGAATACAGCATCTACCGACAGCAAAAGGACAGAGAATGTTTTTACACTCTCTGTCCTCTTTTTTTGCAAGCATTGCATTTGCAGGCACAAATGATGATTTGGTGAAGTTTTCGCTGACGCGAAAGTGAAGTTGCCGTGCAGTGAAGTTCGTGCAAATGCACGAGTGAAGTTAAGTTTGCCCACTTTGCCGAAGGCAAAACTTCACTATCCGCAGGATAACTTCACTTACGCAGTAAACTTCACTTGCACCAAGGGGCAAACTTAGTTGCGCAGTGTCCTCAAGGACACTGCGCATAGGGTCACGCTGTAGTATTATACCAGAGCAAATCGGGTCTTGGGAGCATCCGCGCCGTCTACCGTCCAGCGGGTGTTGACCTGTCGGATCCTGTTTTCTTTGAGCAGGCGCATAATGACGATATAGATCATGGCGTGAGCCTGATTTATGAAGCCCTTTGGCATCGCGTCACGAACAAGCGACGCCACGTCTTTCATGCCTACGTCCAGTTCTTTGGCTTTTGACACAAACACGTCCTCGGTAATGTCCAAAAGCTCGCTTGTGATCTCCAGTGCCTCCATGCAGAAGCTTTCATAGGGGGTTACTTCAACGTGATCCCTATACACCACACCCGAAGAAAGAGGCGGCATCAGCCGGTACTCCGTCACGCTGTCGGGGAAGCCGAGGGGAGAGGATACGATGTATGCACCGCTCCCGTCAAAGCCGACAAACATAGGCATATTGATGCGGGAGAAGAAGATACGGTCGGGGTATTTGCGGTCGGCAACCAGCCCCACGATCTCGGTGCCGATCTCGGTATATGCCCTCGTCATAGCCTGCAGGGTGTCCCCGCTCTCGTCTCTGTACTTGCAGATCAGCTGGCACATAACGTCGGACACGTGTATGGGCTCTCCGGTGGACAGATGAACGTAATTGTCGTTGTCAAAGCTCAGCTTGCAGGGGATGGGGTAGCCGTCTTGTTCCAGCTTATCGGCAACTGCGGCAGCCTCGGGGATCCGGTTCTCCAGTACACCGCCGTTTCCGTTGGCGATATAGCATATCTGCAGGTCTCCCTCCCGCTCGGTAACAAAAGGATGTGACCACAGAGAATCACCGCCCGAGGGAGTGCGGCTGTGAGCGATGCCCATTTTGCCCTTGAGGGAGGCGGCGTCGGTTTCTTTGAGCAGGGTGCTTAGCTCGCCCTGTATCTTGCGGTAGTCGAGGCGGGCGCCGTCGTGGGTGGCCATTCCGGTAAAAAATCCGCCGAACAGACCTTCCTGCTTCCTGATAAGCTCGGTCAGCACGGGTGCGGCGTCTTTTTCACCGACGTATCCGGCGATATTGCACATGATTTTTCCTCCTGATGAATTAGTGTTTTATCCCAATTTGGACATGAACTTGTCGGCGTTGACTATGAATCGCTCGTGAGTGCCTTTGCCGATCACCTGATCTGCGCAGCGTGCCGCTACCTCAAATGTCAGCTTGCGGCGCTCCACGGCGGTGAGTGTGCATTCCACGGTTATCTCCGCGCCCACGGGGGATGCGGCATCGTGGGTGACGTTTACCAGCGTGCCCACGGTGGTGCTGCCCTCCTCGAGATAGGGGGCGACGCAGCTGAGGCAGCAGTTTTCCATAGCGGCGATCATCATGGGGGTGGAGTATACCTTCAGCGCACCCGAGCCAACCTTGTCGGCGGTCAGCTCCTCGGTGACGGTAAGGGTGATGGAGTTTTTGAGTCCTGTTTCAAGCATTTTTAGCTCGTCCTTTCGTTATATATTCAGTATGGCGCTTGCAAATCTGAAGTACACAAGCAGCGTCACGGTATCTACTATAGTGGTAATAAATGGGCTGGCCATAACGGCGGGGTCGAGGCCGATCTTTTTGGCGAGCATGGGCAGGGTGCAGCCGACCAGCTTGGCAAAGATGACCGTGGCCGCCAGAGTCAGGCAGACTACCGCCATCACGGGGACGGTCAGCGCGGTGTTGTGGAGGAGCAGGACGTCAACCAGATACATTTTGCCAAAGTTGACCACTGCCAGCACGGCGCCGCAGAGCAGGGAGACGCGGAGCTCTTTCAGCAGCACCTTGAATATATCCCTGAATTCCAGCTCGCCCAGCGACATACTTCTCAGCACGGTGACCGAGGACTGGCTGCCCGAGTTGCCCGCCGTGCTCATCAGCATGGGGATGAATGCGGTCAGCGCCACCTGCGCCGCCAGCGCATCCTCAAAGGAGGTGATTATCATACCAGTAAAAGTTGCCGACAGCATCAGCAGCATCAGCCAGGGGATTCGGCTCATAAACAGAGACATAACGCCGGTGCGGGTGTAGGGGCGCTCGGAGGGGGTGATAGCCGACATTTTTTCCAGGTCTTCGGTGGTCTCCTCCTGCAGAACGTCCATAGCGTCGTCAACGGTGACGATACCCACCAGACGGTTTTCGCCGTCCACTATAGGCAGGGCGAGAAAGGCGTATCGGCTCAGAGTGTGCGCCACTTCCTCACGGTCGGTCAGGGTGTTTGCCGAAATAACGTGGCTCTCCATAATATCTGCCACGGTGCATCGGTCCGGTGCCAGAAGCAGGTCCTTGACGGTGACTATGCCTATAAGACGGCGGCTGTTGTCCAAAACGTAGCAGGTATAGACGGTCTCCTTGTCCGGACCGGTCCGACGTATGCGGTCAAAGGCATCGCTGACCGTCATATGGGGGCGGAGGGATACGTATTCGGTGGTCATAATACTGCCCGCGCTGTCGTCGGGATAGTTGAGAAGCTGATTTATGGTCTTGCGCGTGTCGGGCTCCACAGCCTGCAGGATACGCTTGACCGCGTTGGCGGGCATCTCCTCGATGATGTCAACTGCGTCGTCCATATACAGCTCGCTCATAATATCCCGCAGCTCGCTGTCGCTGAACGCCTGCACGAGCACCTGCGCAAGGTCGCTGTCCATCTCGGAAAAGACCTCGGCGGCAAGCTCCTTGGGCAGTATGCGGAATATCAGCGCCAGACTGTCGGGGGCTATCTGCCGTGTGTCCCACAGCTCCATAAGCCGCTCGGCGATATCCACCGCCTCAAGGGGTGACAGAGCCGCGCGGAGCTCTGCCCATTTTTTGTTTGTGACCAGTTGGGTCAGGTCACGGAGGATAGTTGTGTTTTCCATTTTTTGCGCTCCTTTCGATGTGTGGGTTGTGTGAGCGCAGATGCAGAGCGTGGGGCTATGCGCCGAAACGGACACAGCCGGTTATAGTGTTAAATCGCCCTGTACTGCCGCTTGCTGTGTCCATTGGTTCACCTCTGCTTTCAATTATTTTTACCGTATCTCCGACTGGAATGCCACGGCTTTGCCCAATATGCGTATCTCGTCCAGCGCCGCTCCCTCGTAGCTCAGCGGGGGATAGGCGGGATTTTCGGATACCAATATCATTTTATCTTCGTTGGGGTAGAAATATACTCGCTTGAGGGTGGCTTCCTCTCCGATGACCACGGCGGCTATCTCACCGTTGCGTACCATATCCTGCTCGCGGATGAACACTATATCTCCGTCAAGGATACGGGCGTTTATCATACTGTCGCCCTTGCATCTCAGGGCAAAGGACACCCGGTCTTCAAACCCCGCGGCGGCGTAGGTATCGTACTTGCCGTCGGCAATAATGGGCTTGCCGCAGGCGATGTCACCCAGCAGGGGGAAGGAGCGCATGGACACGGGGATTATATCGGAGCTATTGTCCCAGCCCAGAAGCGACGAGGGAGAGACCCCGAACAACTCGGCAAGCTTCTCAATGTTCGAGGCGGGGATGTTGGTAACTATCTCCTTTTCGTACTTGAAAACCGTCTGTGTGGCGACCCCAAGGTGTTTGGCGACCGCCTCCTGGGTCAGACCCCTTTGTTCTCTGAGCTGTTTGAGTTTTTGTCCTGTTGTCATATAAAAAGTCACCTCTCCGAAAATGATTTTAACACAACAAGTTAAAAATGACAAGATTTTTTTGAAAAAACTTCAAAAAATAACTTGACAAGCTAAAAGTCTTGTGCTACGATTAACCCGTCAAGTTAAAACACGCCCCAAATAAACCTATCAGGTCAAATCACGGCGGCACAGCCCGCCGATCTTTTTGCCCTTTTATTAACTTGACAAGTTAAAATAGGAGGAAGAAATGTCGCACAAGGTTAAAAAACCCTCTCACACCGAGAGAGAAAAACAGCTTATGAAAAAGCTCGGCAGGCTCAGCAGGGAGCTTGAGGATACCCAAAAGGGTGCTCTTGAGCTGTCGCGGGCGCTGGACGGGATAGTGGCGCAGGTGATAGTACACTGCGGCAACAAGACCGAGCACGGATTTGAGGTCAGAATACCGCCCGTCAGACTGGACGGTGAGCGCTACGTTATTATGACCCGCAGAGATGAGGACGGATACGTTATCGCCGCCGTAAGAGCGGAGAGCGGGGAGAGCACGGAGAGCGGGGAGAGCGGGGGCGCCGCCGGCGGGTCTGCGTCGGGGAGCTTTTCGGCGGCAGAGGACAGCTGATGGCGGCGGACAAGACCTACAGAAGCAGGATAGAGCCCCGTATTCAGACCGTTTTGGGTCTGCGGCGGCAGGGAGCTACGGCACGTCAGGTATCCGAGGCGCTGGGCATCTCACAGCCGACCCTGCGCAAGTATCTCAGGCAGGCAAGAGAGGGCAGGGAGGAGTTTTTGCCCCTGCTTCGCGCTTACGAGGGGTCTGATGAGGGTACTCTTACCGACGAGCAGAGGGTGGAGCAGGCGCTGTTCAACGCCTGCACGGGCTACGTCACCACCGTAAAAAAGCAGGTCAAGCTCAAGCACACCGAGTACGACCCGCAAACGGGCAAGAAGGTGCGTGAGTGGGAGGAGATGGCGGAGGTTCCCGACGAGATACACGTGCCCGCAAGCATTATGGCACAGCGGTTTTATCTGATGAACCGTCTGCCCGAGCGCTGGCAGGTCAAGGTGCGTGAGGACTCAGGTGACGAGGACAGAGCGGGGGTCATAATCCTGCCCGACATTGATTCCGACGGGGACGGATGTGGGCTCTTTGGCTGACGGGAGAGCACAAGGCCTTGAGCTTTCGGGTGTTTCTTCCCTCTCTTCCCCGTCGCAAAAGACCGCCCGTATATATACGCCTGCTCCCGTCCGTATATGGACGCCTCAGAAACAGCAGGCGGTGTTTATGGCGCGGCCCGAATACGAAGCGCTCTACGGCGGTGCGGCAGGGGGCGGCAAAAGCGACGCGCTGGTCATCGAGGCTCTGCGGCAGGTACATATCCCTCACTACAAAGCGCTGATACTGCGCAAGACCTTTCCGCAGATGGGTGAGCTTATCGACAAGACCCTCAACTACTACCCACGCGCCTTTCCCGATGCCAGATACAACGCATCCTCCCATACCTGGACCTTCAAAAGCGGCGCAAAGATAATCTTCGGCACCATGCAGCACACCAAAGACCGTGTCAAATACCAGGGGCAGGCATACGATTTTATCGCATTTGACGAGCTGACCCACTTCACCTTTGAAGAGTACAGCTATCTGTTTTCACGAAACCGCCCCAACGGTGCGGGCACCCGCTGCTATATCCGCGCCACCGCCAACCCCGGCGGCGTGGGACACGGATGGGTAAAGGAACGGTTCATCACCGCCGCACCCCCTATGACACCCATCTGCCGGACGGTCAGATGGCGTGAGCCGTCGGGAAAAGAGGTGGAGCGGGAGCAGAAGCGCATCTTCGTGCCCTCGTCGGTATTTGACAACCCCGCCCTGCTCAGAAGCGACCCCGATTACGTTCAGCGGTTGGCGTCGCTGCCCGAGGCAGAGCGCAAGGCACTGCTTTACGGCGATTGGGACACCTTTTCGGGGCAGGTGTTCACCGAATGGCGTGACGATCCCGACCATTATATTGACCGCAAAAACACCCACGTCATATCTCCATTTGCCGTTCCCGACAGCTGGAAGATATACCGCGGCTTTGACTGGGGGTACAGCAGACCCTTTTCGGTGGGGTGGTACGCCATAGATCACGACAGACGGCTGTACCGCATCCGCGAGTATTACGGCTGCACCGATACCCCAAACACGGGAGTCAGGCTTGAGCCTGCGGCGGTGGCCCGCGAGATAAAGCGCATCGAGAGCGAGGACCCAAACCTGCGCAGCAGGAACATCATCGGGGTCGCAGACCCGGCTATCTGGGGAAGTGACGGTACCGAGAGCATTGCCAATCTGATGGAGCGGGAACGGGTATATTTCGGCAAGGGCGACCACTCAAGGATAGACGGAAAGATGCAGCTTCACAACAGACTTGCCTTTGACTCAAACGGCGTGCCGATGCTGTACGTTTTTTCCACCTGCCGACATTTTATCCGCACTTTGCCCTCGCTGGTGTACGACGACAGCCGTGTGGAGGATATTGATTCCGACGGCGAGGATCACATCTACGACGAGTGCCGCTACGTGTGTATGGAAAACCCCATCGCCGCCGCACCGACCCCTGCACGGGTACCCGTCTATTCTCCCCTGAGCGGAGAGGATACCCCGCTGGGGCGCTACGATTGGTACAAAAAATATTGACAAGGAGACAAAATGACCGAAAAAACAAAAAGCGCCGCACCCGCCGAAAGGGTATGCGGCGCGGTCAGGGAACTGACTCACAAAAACCGGGTACGTCCCGTGGGCAACGACGAGCTTAAGGCGGCTATGGAGGATTTTCGTATCTACAGGGAGGCAAAAGCGCCCCTTGAGAGCCGCATTATCGAGAACGAGCTGTGGTACAAGCGCCGCCATTGGGAGGTGATCGGCACGGGCAGCCGCGGAGCCCATCCCGAGCCCACCTCGGCGTGGCTGTTCAACACCCTGATGAACAAGCACGCCGACGCCTCGGACAGCTACCCCTACGCAAACGTCCTGCCCAGAGAGGAAAGGGACGTTTGCAGCGCACAGCTTCTCAGCGAGATACTGCCCGTTATTATGGAGCGGTGCGATTTTGAGCAGACCTATTCGGACAACTGGTGGGAAAAGCTCAAGCACGGCACAGCCGCCTACGGCGTGTTCTGGAACAGCGAAAAGGAGCAGGGTCTGGGGGACGTGGACATCAGGATGATAGACCTGCTCAATATATTCTGGGAGCCGGGAGTGGGAGATCTTCAGCGCTCGCGCAGACTGTTTATCACCGATATGTGGGAAAAAAGCGCGGTAGAGAGGCTCTATCCTCACGCAGGAGGCAGGCTCAAAGGCGGTGCCTGCACAGACGGCTGCGCAGGTACGCACGCCGCCGACCGTGACAAGGTGCTGGTGGTGGACTGCTACTACAAAAGCCGCACCGCATCCGGCAGACAGACGGTGCATCTGATGAAGTTCTGCGAGGATATCCTGCTGTACGCATCCGAGAACGACCCCGAATACAGAGAGCGAGGTTTTTACGATCACGGGCAGTATCCCGTGGTAATGGATACTCTGTTCCCCGAAAAGGGCACGCCCGTGGGCTTCGGCTACGTGGCGGTGTGCAAAGACCCCCAGATGTACATAGACAAGCTCAGCGCAAACATACTTGAGACGGCGGTAATGGCTACCAAGGTCAGGTATTTTGCACTTAACAATACGGGCATCAACGAGGAGGAGCTTCTGGACTGGAGCAGACCCATAGTTCACGTGGAGGGCAGCAGTCTGGACGAAAACCGACTCAAGCAGATAAAGCTGGAGCCGCTGGACAAGGTGTACGTGGAGGTGCTCGAGCAGAAGATACGCGAGATGAAGGAGACCAGCGCCAACCGCGACGTAAACGCAGGGTCTTCGGGCGAAGGTGTCACCGCTGCGGCAGCAATAGCCGCATTACAGGAAGCGGGCAGCAAAAACAGCCGCGATATGATAGCGGCTGCATACCGCGCCTACGTGAAGATATGCTACCTCTGCATCGAGCTTATCAGACAGTTTTATACCGAGCGCCGCTGTTTTCGCATCACGGGCAGAAACGGCTGGGAGTTCAGGAGCTTCTGCAGCGATCAGATCGCGCCGAAGGACGGCTGTGCAAGTCCCGTGTTCGACGTGCAGGTAAGCGCCGAGCGGCGCAATCCGTTCTCCCGTATGTCTCTTAACGAGACGGCAAAGGAGCTGTTTGAGCTGGGCGCCTTTTCACCCGAAAAGGCGCGTGAGGGCATCATTATGCTGGAGCTTATGGAGTTTGAGGGCAAAGAAAAAGCTCTTGAGCGTCTCCGCGCCCTTGCAGAGCAGACCGCCCGCACCGCAGACTGAGCGAAAGGGGGTGGAGGGTATGATAAGCGTAACGGTAAATACCGACCGTGATCTGTATGAGCTTAGGCTGGAGGGACACGCACTTTATTGCCCGGGCAATGATATCGTCTGCGCCGCCGTTTCCGCACTTACCTTTGCGCTTGTCGGGTGGGTAAGCAACAATCCCGAGCACGTAAAAAAGCTGGACAAGCTTACGGGGTACGGTGAGCTTTTGCCCGGAGGGGGAAAAGCTCACATAAAAGCCGTCGGTGACCAATCGCTGCGCAGCGCCTTTATGACCGCGGTCATAGGGCTTTGTCAGGTGGCGGTCAGCTACCCCGACAACGTGAGGGTTCATATAAACGGAGTTTTGGTGACAGACAAGGAAGGAGAACGATGACAACACTGAGACTGAAAAAAGACAAAGACACCCCAAAAGACGCCTACCGCGCGCTGGCGGAGCTGGTCTGCGCCCGTTTCGGGGCAGACAGTGCCGAGCCTGCGGCGCTGACGGAGTTTTTGGAGGAGAAATGGCGCGTACAGGATGAAACGCAGAGGCAGTCCGAGGCGCTGCGGCAGGCAGAAGGGGAAAAGCTCAAGGAGCGCATCCCGGAGTTCGATCTCGGCACAGAGCTCAAAGACCCGCTGTTTGAGGCTCTGCTGCGCACGGGAGTGCCCCTTGAGACGGCCTACCGCGCGGTGCATCTTGAGGAGCTTGCCGCAAAAGCCGCCGAGAGCGCCAAGGAGGAGCTGCAGCGCAGAATAACCGAGGACATCCGCATCCGGGGTCTCCGCGTGCCCGAAAACGGCATATACGCCAACTGCGGTATATCGCTGAGCAGGGACGTTTCGGCGCTCAGCCGTGAGCAGAGGGCGGATTACGCCCGACGCGCCGCAAGAGGCGAGAAGATCACATTTACAAGATAACCCAAAAAAGGAGAACAAATGAACAAACTGACAATCAAAGCAATTTCACTTGCCGTTTTTGACGGCAACACCAACGTCACCACAGACAAGGGTCTGAGCGGTGAGATGAGGACCTACTACAGCGATTATCTTATTGATATCGCCGAGCCCAAGCTGATCCACGACAGATTTGCACAGAAGCTTCCCATTCCCCAGGGCAGCGGCAAGACGGTGGAGTTCCGCAAGTACAGCCCCCTGCCCAAGCTGCTTACCGCGCTGACCGAGGGCGTCACACCCGACGGACAGAAGCTGAATATGACCACCGTTTCCGCTACCGTTGAGCAGTACGGCGGCTTCGTGGAGCTGTCCGATCTGCTTCTGATGACCGCTATCGACAACAATCTGGTGCAGGCCACCAAGCTGCTGGGCGCGCAGGCGGGCAGAACGCTCGATACCATCACCCGCGAGGTGCTGTGCGGCGGTACCAACGTCCACTACGCAGGCGGCAAGACCGCACGCTATCAGCTGACGGGCGGTGAGGACAGCGGCAACTGCTACCTGACCGTTGACCTTATCAAGCGCGTGGTCCGCTATCTCAAGGCAATGAACGCCGAAAAGATCGACGGCTACTACGTGGCTATCATCAATCAGGACTGCTCTTTTGACCTGACAAACGACCCCGAGTGGAAGTACCCCCATCAGTACGCCGACCCCAAGAACATCTACACGGGCGAGATCGGCGCTATCGCAGGCTGCAGATTTATCGAGACCAGCGAGGGCAAGATATTCCACGCCAACGACCTGACGACCAAGCACAGCGACTCCTCCGGTCACAGAGAGCTGACCGTCAAGAGCGTTTCGGGCAAGACCATCACCATCTACGAAAAGCTCAACGAGGCGCAGGCTACCGCGCTGTCGGGCAGACGTGTCATCATCAACGACAAGCTGTATACCGTAATCTACGCCACCGCAGGCAACGCGGGCGGCGCATCGGTGACCGTTGCCGAGACTCCCGAAAGCACCATGGCTGCCGAGGCGGTCATCTATCCCGGTGAGGCAGGCGCAAAAGGCAGAGACGTTTACGCTACGCTGATCTTCGGTGACAATGCATACGGCGTGACCGAGATCCGCGGCGGCGGTCTGCAGCATATCGTCAAGCAGCTGGGCTCTGCCGGCTCTGCCGATCCCCTTGATCAGAGAGGGTCTGCCGGATGGAAGGCAACACGTGCGGCAAAGCGTCTGGTGGAGGAGTATATGGTTCGTATCGAGAGCTGCTCCACCTTCAACGATCTGGGCGCTAACTGACACACATAAAACGCGGCAGGGGGCATAAGCCCCCTCCGCACCAAAGTCAAACAAGGAGGAACAATCAATGTCCGAAACAAAAACTACCCTCAGGCTCACTTCATCCGAGCTTGAGCAGATAAAAAATCAGCTGAGAGAGGAGCTGAGGCAGGAGCTTGTGCAGAGACCCAAGCCTGCCGAGTGCGCACCCGACCCTTATTTTGAGGAGTACGTGGAGGTACAGCTCTTCAAGGACGGCAAGGATTACCGCGACGACGTGTTCGTGTCCTGCAACGGCGAAAACTGCCTCATAAAGCGCGGCGTGCCCGTTATGATCAAGCGCAAGTTCGCACTTATCCTTGAGCAGTCGGCCCGTCAGGACGTGTCTGCCGCCGAGTACGCAGGTGAGCGCAGACGTGAGTTTGCCCGGCGCGCAAGAGAGCTGGGACTGTAACGGTTCGCCTCTGCAAAAGCCGAGGCGGGTAAGCTTCGGCTTTTGCAGACCCAAACGGGTATGACATATGACAATGCTGACAATGATAACCGAAATTTGCACCGGTATAAGTGCGGTACTGGGTCTGGCGGTGATGTTCGTGCGCCCTCTGCGCAGATGGGTGCTGGGTCTGCACCATATAGAGGAGGGGCAAAAGTGTCTGCTTCGCGCCGATATGCTCCGCACCTATTACAGACACCGCGACGAGGGCAGGATACGGCAGTACGAGCTGGAGAATTTTCTGACCACCTACAAGGCGTACAAGGCGCTGGGCGGCAACAGTTTTATAGAACATATTTATTCTGACGTGTCTCGGTGGGATATCGTCAGCTGAGAGGAGAAAAACAGGATGAAAAATATCATAAAACAAACCCTTAAAAAGCTGCTCAGCCGCAAATTTCTTACGGCGCTGGCGGGCATCTTTATGGGTGTGAGCATAACAGTCGGCGGCGACGCCGATACCGTCACCGCCGTTGCGGGTGCGGTGGTGTCGCTGGTCTCGGCGGTGTCCTATATTGTCACCGAGGGCAGGGTGGATGCCATGTCGGTATCCCGCGCCCTGCAGGGGCTTGAGCAGGCGCAGAGGGCGCTCGGGGAGACCGAAAGTGGCAAGGATATGCATTGACGCAGGGCATTGGGGCAGATATAATCAAAGCCCCGCCCTGCCCGACTATTACGAGTCGGAGGTGATGTGGCGGCTTCAGGAGCTGCTGTGTGAGGAGCTTGAGGCATTGGGCGTGCAGACGGTGCGCACTAGAGAGGATATATCGTCTGACCTGCCGCTGACAGAGCGGGGCAGGCGCGCCGAGGGGTGTGGGCTGTTTTTGTCTTTGCATTCCAATGCCGTGGCGGGCAACGGTGTGCGCGAGGATATTGACTATCCCGTGGCCTACGTTCCGGTAAGCGGCGAGGCTGACGAAGTGGGTCTGCGCCTTGCTCAGACGGTGGAGCGGGTGATGGGCACATCCCAAAGCGCACGGATAGAGCATAGAGCCAACTCTTCGGGCAAAGACTATTACGGGGTGCTCAGGGGCAGTGCCCGTGCCGGGGTGCCCGGGGTGATACTTGAGCACAGCTTTCATACCAACAGCCGTGCCGCAAACTGGCTGACAAATGACAGCAATCTGCGCGCTCTTGCCGCCGCCGAAGCGCGGGTAATAGCCGAATATTCGGGTGTTTGCGCCCCCGCCGCCCCCGCATCTGCTGCATCTGCCGTCCCTGACCGCTACCGATACCTGACCGACGTACCCGAAAGTGACGGTTTTCGCGCCGTTATAGCCGAGCTTATGTCAAAGGGTATCATCCGCGGTGACGGCAAGACCCCCTGCAGTATAGACCTGAGCCGTGATACGGTGAGGATTTTGGTGATACTGCACCGTGCAGGGGTGTTTGACAACAAACCCAATAACGACAAGGAGACCGACAATTGACTACCAACCAAGCAATCAACCGAGCCGACGGGCTCAGACCCAACGCCATAGACAAGCAGACCAAGCTGGAGTGGCTTATGGAGATAGAGGGGCAGCTGCGGTGTTTTATGGAGCTTGACCCTCTTGACGGACACCTTTCCGAGGACGCCGCGCTGTGCGTAAGTCCACCCTTTGACAATATATATTATCTGTATCTGTGCGCCCGCATCGACCACGCACAGCAGGACAGCGATCTGTATTTTAACGACAGCGTGATGTTCAACGGCGCTCTTGAACGGGCAAAACAGTGGCACAGACAGCACAACCTGCCCAAAAACTGCGGCAATTGGAGGATAGGCTGATGTTTCTGCCCGTTTTGCCAAACAAGATCACCAAGCTCAAGCGCACACAGCTGGAATTCGGCGGGCTTGACCTGCGTGAAAACCCCGGCGAGGGAGCACTGCGCGACAGCGCGGGGATAAGCACCCGCGCCTTTCCGCATCTTGCCGTGTGCGGCGGCAGCCGAAAGCTGACCGAGTATAATAACCCCACCGATATGTTTGAGCATAACGGCAGGCTGTTCGTGGTGGACGGCGAACAGCTGATGTGCGACGGCGTACCCGTGTGCGCCGTAACTTCGGGTATTAAACAGTTTGCCGTGGTGGGGCGCAGACTGTGCATCTTCCCCGACAAGATAGCCTATGACCTGCGTGACGGAAGCGTGTGGTATATGGAGCGCAGTATGCAGATAGATTTGAGCCGCAGTCCCACCCGTCTGAACAGCGGCGGGCTGACCGTGACCCCCGTGCGGGAGACGGTGCAGACAGGCAAAAGCCAAAAATTCGAGCGCACGGGGCTGTCGGGGCCTTTTGCCTACACCTGCACCTACACCTACGGCACCGACAAAGAGGCGCTGGAGCGATGCTTTAAGCGGGGCGGCTGGACGGACCTGCAAAAAAACCGCCGTCTCAAGGATATCTGCTACAACAACACGGGTGAGCACCTTCAGACGGGGGATATAGTCATCCCGCAGAAAACCGCCGATGGTGAGATCAGTATAGTGGGCAATCCCTACAAGCTGATAAACGTCGACGGTGAGCTTGCTGTCGACCCTCAGTATTACCCCGACGAGGGTCTGTATAACCGCGAGGGCTATTACTGCGTGATAACCTCGGTGGACACCGACCTTGACCGCGGTGCCGACACACTTGTTACCTACGATGTGTACAAGACCGACGGCGCGGACGTGCTGTTTGAGAGCAACTTCCAAATAGGCGATGCCGTCAGTATCCAGGGCACGCCCTTTGGCATCAAGGACGCAAGGGGTGTCACCGTTACCGACATAACGGCGCAGACCAACACTCTGGTCTTTGCCGAAAATGCCGTCAGGGATGCCGAATACTACTGTATCTTGTCCGCGCAGGCGGCGGGCAGCACCCCGCTCACCCTTGAGGCAGGGGGCAGATACGTTACCTTCACCCCGGAAAAAGCCCTTGACAGGGGGACCTTGCTCTATATGGGCGCGGTGTATACGGGTGACACGGGCACCACCCCCACCCGCAAAATCACCGTATACCTGTGGGATGAGCAGACTAAGCAGACGGCAGGGGAGTTTGAGGCAAGCGTGTCCGATACCTACGTTGAGGGCGCGGTGGAGACTATTGCCTATACTCTGATCGAGGGCAGCCTGACGGTGCGCAAACCCCTGCCCGATCTGGATTTTATCTGCGAAAGCGACAACCGTCTGTGGGGCATAAACCGCAGTGAAAACCGCGTCTACGCATCACGCAGGGGCGAGCCCGACAGCTTTTTTGATTACAGCGGTACAGACGGCGCGTGGAATATGACCTTCGGCTCGGAGGACGGCTTCACGGCTGTATGTGCCTTCGGCGGCGGTGTCTGCTGTTTCAAGGAGAACAAGCTCCACAAAATACTGGGAACCTCCCCCGCCCAATACTACGTCAGCGATTACAATATGGAGGGGGTGGCGCAGGGCTGTGAGCGGTCTTTGCAGATAATCGGTCAGCAGCTCTATTACAAGGGCGTACACGGGGTATACGCCTATTCGGGCACGGCACCCAAGCTTGTTTCGGCACCGCTGGGCGAGCTTCATCTCCGCTCTGCCTGCGCGGGCACCGACGGCAGGATATATTATCTCAGCGGTCAGACCGACTCCGGCGGAGTGCGGTACGCCTTTGACCTGCTCCACAAGATCTGGGTCAAAGAATCTACGGAGGATACACGTGCTTACGCCTGCATAGACGGGATGATGTATATGCTTCACTCGCAGGGTGTGTTCATACATAACCTGCCCGACAGAAGCCAAAGTACGTATATGCTGGAGTTTGCACCGTTCTGTGAGGACACCCTGAGCAAAAAGACTTATACAAAGCTTCTGTTTCGGGTGGCTATGGCGGCAGGCTCCGGTCTGAGCGTGTACCTCAGCACGGACGGCAAAGACCGAATTCAGGTGTACACCCATACCCCCGACAGCGACACCACGGTTACCGTGCCCGTCAGGGTGCAGAGGTGCAGCAGTTTTTCGGTGCGGCTTGAGGGCAGGGGCGACGTTAAACTGACGGGTATGCTCCGTGAGTGTGCAATTATGAGCGAGGTGTAAAATGACCCCGAAAATCGACAAAAATCCCCCCGCGCAGACGGGAAACACAAGCAGGGATATAGACGGAATACTTCAATATCTTGCATACCTCCGCGAGAATATCAACTTCGCGCTGGAAACCCTGCAAAAAAACATAAACGAATAAAACAATGGGCATTGCCGCATTTGCGGCAATGCCCATAATTGATTATATACAGCATTATACAAAAAGGAAGGGATACTGATGAACATATACGGTTACATACGAGTATCGGCAACGGACCAGAACGATGACAGACAAAAGGACGCAATGTGCCAGGCAGGCGTACCCGAAAAGAACATCTATACAGACAGGCAGTCGGGCAAGGATTTTGAGCGTCCCCGGTATAAAACTCTGGTCAAAAAACTGCGCGAGGGCGACCTGCTGTATATACTCAGCATCGACCGTCTGGGGCGCAACTATCAGGAGATACAGGACCAATGGCGCATCCTGACCAAGGACAAGAGGGTGGACATCTGCGTTATAGATATGCCTCTGCTGGACACCCGTCAGGGCAAAGACCTGATGGGCACCTTTATAGCCGACCTCGTGCTGCAGATACTGTCCTTTGTCGCCCAGAGCGAGCGCGAAAACATCCGTAAACGTCAGCAGGAGGGCATAGCCGCCGCCAAATCGCGGGGAGTGGTGTTCGGCAGACCGTCCTTATGTATTCCCAAAGGTTTTGAAAAAACGGTGGCAAAGTGGGAAAACAAAAACATAGAGTTTTACGATATGCTCAAAGTCCTTGATATGAGCGAGAGCACCTTCTACCGCCGCCTCCGCGACCTCCGTGCCAAACGCGCGCAGAAGCAGCTTGCCGCTTCCCGCAAACAACAATGATATACAAAAAGACGCGGGGCTTGCCCTGCGTCTTCGGTGTGGGGGTGTTATACTATCAGATCGTAGATCATTTTTGCAAACAGCAGTACCAGCACAACGTACATAAACTGCCTGACACGTTTGCCGCCGCCTTTGACCGCCACCTTTGCACCCAGCCAGCTGCCCGTTACGGAGCACAGCGCGGCGGGGATGGCGATGGCGTAGCGGATATTCCCGCTGCAGGCGTATATGACCACGCTGGTCAGGTTGGATGCCAGATTGGATACCTTGGCGCATCCCGAGGCGGTGACGAGCTCCAGCCCCAAAAACGCGGTAAACGCCAGTATGAGGAATGTTCCCGTGCCGGGGCCGATCATTCCGTCGTAGATGCCCACGCCGAAACCGATGCACAGCGCGATGGCGGCTTCTTTTTTGCGGCTCAGCAGTTTTTCTTCCTTTTCCGTGCTTTGGTCTTTCCGCACGGCGAGGAATACAGCCACCGCGGGTACGGCGGCAAGCATGAGCATCTTGAGTATGCGTTCGGGCATCAGAAGTGCCAGCCAGCCGCCCACGGCGGCGCCGCCGATACAGCCGAGTGCCGACCAGACGGCAACGCTGAAACGCACCTTGCCCTCTTTGATATATTTGATGCTGGACGCTATAAGTCCCGAGCCGCCCGCAAGCTTGTTGGTGCCGATGGCGTCGTGAGAGGGCAGACCGGCAAACAGATATGCGGGCAGAGCGATAAGTCCGCCGCCTCCCGCGATAGCGTCAATGAAGCCTGCGCAGAATATAAGCGGGCAGATCAAAAGCAGCATTCTGAGGTATTCGGGCATGGTCATCAGCCTCCGTAGGGTAGATTATTTGGCGGTTTTTCGGGGTTTGGAGTCACCGTGTCTGACCATCAGCATAGTGACGAAGGCGCAGGCGACGAATACGGCGGCGTAGGGAAACAGCACGGTCATACCGATCTTGTCCATAATAAAGCCCGACAGTATGGGTGTGGCTATCTGTGCCGACATGGACGCGGTGTAATAAAAGCCGGTATACTTGCCCGTATCGGCACCCGAACACATCTCAACTACCATGGGGAAGGAGTTGACGTTGATGGTCGCCCAGCCTATACCTGCAGCGGCAAACAGCAGATTCATCACCAGAGTGGGACTGCCCGAGCGCATAAAGCCTGCCAGCGCAAACGCCGCGGTCAGCAGTATAATGCCGCCGAGGATGGTCTTTTTTCTGCCGAAGCGGGTGGCTATCATACCTGCGGGCAGGTATGACACGATAGCCGCACCCTGGGCTATGAGCATGGTGGTGTTGTAGTCCTTGTTGAGCACGTTGGCGGCGTAGACGGCGTATTTGGAGGTGACGGCGTTGTAGCCGAAATACCACAGCGCGATGCTCAGCAGAATGAATATCAGGCTTTTAAGCTCAGCCTTACCCAGCTTGCCTCTTGAGGAGGTATCCTCTTCCTTGTCCTCTATACCCAGTCTTACGGTGTCCTCCTGCATCTGCTTTGCCCATTTTGGCTCACGGACAAAGAGCAGGAATATTGCCAGAGACAGGAGCATCAGCCCTGCCACTATTGCGTAGAACAGGGTGTAGGGCATCAGGGCGTTTTTGACCTTGGAGGTGCCGAATACCGTACCCATCACAAGCACCAGAATACCGCCCGCCGTACCCATAAGATTGATGACGGCGTTGGCTTTGCTCCGCAGGGGCTTGACGGTGACGTCGGGCATAAGCGCGACGGCAGGGGAGCGGAAGGTACCCATAGCCAGCAGCACCACGAGCAAAAGCAGAACGAACAGCACCAGCGAGCCGGGGTTATTTACCGTCTTATCCCAGGCGTATGCCTGACGTGCGGGTGCTACATAATTGGTGTAGTCGGGGTTGGTAATGTCTTTGCCCTGCTCATCCTTGACGGTGGAGCGGATGGCGGTAAACTGCTCAAGTGTGAACTGACGGCTCAGCACGAATTTGTCGCCCTCGGGGGTCATAAGCGTTTCGTCCTTTTGGTGCTCGTACAGAGTTTCCAGCGCGGCGGGGTCGTCAATTTTCGACACCTCGCTGATGTTTCTGAGCTGTGCGGCATCCACCGCAGTCAGACAGATAAGCGCTACCGCAGCAACGACAGTGCCCACGACGATAAATGGAGTGCGCTTGCCGTATTTGCTGCGGCTTTTGTCAGAAAGCGAGCCGAAAAAAGGCAGCATAAACAGCGCAAGAATATTGTCCAGCGCCATAACGATGCCCGAAAAGGTCTGTGACATACCGAATTTGTTGGTCAGAAGCACGGGAATGGTGCTGTCATAAGCCTGCCAGAACAGACAGATGAGGAAAAATGCAAAACCGACCAGAGTGGTGCGCTTGTAATTGAGCTTCATATCATCACCTGCAAAAATGTTGTTAAAAATATTGTAACTTAAAATCCGCCTCTGCGCAACGGTCTTGACGAAAAAAGAATAAAATAATACAATATATGCAGAAAGGGCGTGGAGCGGTATGAATACTTTGTGGTGGATACTTATTATAATAGGCGTGCCGGCGGTGGGATTTCTGTTTGTATTTCTGCCTGCCGATATGCCGCATTATGTCAAAAAAGCCTACGCGGGCAGGTTTTATGCCCATCGCGGTCTGCATAACTTAAACGAGGGCGTACCCGAAAACAGCCTGACGGCCTTCAAAAAAGCCGCAGAGAAGGGTTACGGCGTGGAGCTTGACGTCCATCTTACCGCAGACGGGAAGGTAGTGGTCTTTCACGACGATGACCTGCATCGCGCCTGCGGCGTTGAGCGCAAGATCGCCGACTGCACATATCCCGAGCTTCTTGAGTACCCGCTGTTCGGCACAAACGAGAGGATACCCCTGTTTTCTGACGTGCTGGCTGCCTACAACGGCGCCGCACCTATGATAATTGAGATAAAATCCGGCAAGCGCAACCCCGAGCTTTGCCAAAAGGTCTGCACGGAGCTTGAAAACTACAAGGGCAGGCTGTGTATAGAGAGCTTTGACCCCCGCGTGCTCCGCTGGTTCAAGAAAAACCGCCCCCGTATCGTGCGCGGTCAGCTGTGTCAGAGAGCCGAGCACTACAAAAATCAGCCCAAAGCCCTCGCTTGGGCGCTGGGCAACTGCGGGCTCAACTTTATCGGCAGACCCCATTTTATCGCATACCGCATAGAGGAGAAGCCCGCGCCGGTGCGTATGGTCATAAGAATGGGCGCAATGGACGTGTGCTGGACCAGCCGTGAGCAGGGCGAGGGCGCGGGCAGTGACTGCGTGATATTCGAGAACTACCTGCCCGACACCCGATTTGATATCAACAGGAAAGGTTGAGAGAGATGAACAGAACACTTAAACGTGCATTACTGCTTCTGCCCCTGCTGGCGCTGGTGTTTGCGCTGCCCTGCTTTGCTTCCTACACCGACACCGCAGGCCATTGGGGCGAAAACGCCATAAACGAGTGGAGCGAGGAGGGTATCGTGCAGGGCGCAAACGGACTTTTCCGTCCCGACGACCCCATAACCCGTGCCGAAATGGCTACCGTCATCACCCGTCTGCTCAAGCTGACCACCCCCGCTGCCAACACCTATCTTGACCTGCCTGCTGGCGCGTGGTACGAGCAGGCTGTGCTGTGCTGCGTGGAGGCAGGCATTATGCAGGGCGACGGCGGCGGAATTATCCGACCCGGCGATAATATCACACGCCAGGAAGCCATAGTTATGCTGGGCAGAGCCTGGGGCATAAGCCAAAGTACAAGCTCCGACCTGAGCAAATTCACCGACGGAGCGCTTACCGCCGATTGGGCAAAAGGCTACGTCAAGAGCTTCGTTGATCTGGGCTATATCAAGGGCGTGGGCAACGATATGCTGGCACCCACGGGCAATATAAACCGTGCCTCGGTGGTCACCATACTCAGCAACGCCATCGCGTCCTATGTTCAGACTTCGGGCGAGTTCAGTATGAGCCCCGGTAATCAGGGCATCGTGCTGGTCTGCGCAAAAGACGTGACCCTGACGGGTGCGGCAGGCGGTATGGTGCTGATCGCTCAGGGCGCGGGAAGCTCTATGCTGACCGTCAAGGGCATTGCGGGCAATATGAACGTCAAAGCCGACAGCCTGATAGTCGACGTGCAGAGCGGAATGGTGCTGACCCTGAATTTCTTGGGCAAGGGCAATACCCTCATCTGCCGAAGCGGCGCCACCGTATCCTCCGTAAACGGCGATCATACCAGCTATGAGGGCGTAAGCGGCGATAACGACATCCCCGCAGACGGCAGCGACACACCCACCGACCCCTCTGTCCCCAACGACGGAATGAGCACCCCCGAAATACCGGTAAACCCCGGACTTGTTGACGGCTCCTGGTCGCCTATACTGTGATAAAATAATAAGACTTGAGGGTTTTGGTTTTGCACACCTTCCGCCCATCTGAAACCCCACGAGACAGGTCTCGCGGGGCCCCCGATCGATTAGATATTGTCGGAATAAATCCGCCCTTTCACTGTTGCGGTGCCCGAAGCAGCCGTCGGGCGTTACGATATCACCCCACAAAGCGTACGCTTTGCGGGGACCCCGTACAATCAAATAGATGCGCGGCTTTCGCCGCACAATGGCTGCCTTCGACCGCTGCCACTCGCTCAGGTCGCTTCTTCTGCCACCGGCAGCGCTCCCATCGCTCCCTTGCGCGGTACTCACCGCGCCTCGCTTACGCTCGGTCAGCCTATGGCTGCCCCTAACCAATCCGTCGCGCAGCGACACCTTAATTTGTCCGTAGGACAACATCGTTTTTCGCAAAGCGAAAACATCGTTGCGCTTGCCGCACATCGTTTGTGCCATCGGCACAACATCATTCCCTAATCAATCCGTCGCTTGCGACACCCCCACGAGACAGGTCTCGCGGGGGCCCCGATCGATTAGATATTGTCGGAATAAATCCGCCCTCCGCCTCGCGACGCACTCGCGTCGCCGGAGTACTGTCAACACTCTCGTTAGTTGTATATGGACGAAATAAGCACAAAACCTCCGAGCATATTTAGAGTAGAGGTCGTAGGGGAGGGTCTCCGTGCCTTCCCGCCTAATAAATCCGTCACCGCAGGTGACACCTTCTCGTCCCACAAGGGACATATCGAGTTGCGCAGCAACATATCGACCCCCTGATAAATCCGTCGGCAACGCCGACACCTTCGCTATTAGCTATTAGCTATTATCTCTTAACAGTGATTTGTCAAACTAAGTGCAACACTTTTTGAAGCTCAAGATCCCAAAGCTGTTGAGCAGAAAGGAAATTAAGAACCTTGCGAGGCCTGGCGTTAATCAACGCCAGGTTTCGTTTTAATGTAGCAGGAGCAACTCTGG
>JAFQTO010000038.1 GCA_017408985.1 Clostridia bacterium | reverse complement strand
ATAGTCGTAGCGGATTCCCGTTTCCCCAGAGACGGCAGATTCATCGAGGAGCTGGGTACTTACAATCCCCTGAAGGAGCCTGCTGAGATCAAGGTCGACGCAGAGAGAGCTCAGGCTTGGATCAAGGACGGCGCACAGCCCACCGATACAGTCCGCAGCCTGCTCAAGAAGGCTGGAGTTCTGTAAGCTATGAACGAAGTTAAAGAGCTTCTGTCCTACATCGTTTCCAACCTTGTTGAATTTCCCGATCAGGTGACCATCACCGAAACCGAGGAAGGCGATACCATCGTCTACAAGCTGAAAACAGCTCAGTCGGATATGGGCAAGATCATCGGCAGACAGGGAAAGATAGCCAAGGAGATCCGTGTGCTTGCAAAAGCGCTGGGTCAGCGAAACGGTAAGAGAATCCAGGTCGATATCGTAGACTGAACCAAAGGCGGTACAGCAAACAGCTGTACCGCCTTTTTCCTTTTTCGTTTATCTGCGCCGTTCGGACAGAATAACCGCCTCAGGATCATCTCCCGAGGCGGTTGACTTATTTAAGCTTTTTTATCTCTTCAAGCAGCTCCTTGCCTACGCTGAGATCGAACCCGTCTTCGGACAGCACAACTTCTTTTGTGATGCCGTCAATGTAGCCGTGGCTTACGCAGGCTTCATAAGCGCTCATATACTCGCTGTCGGAGGGCAGATATCCCAGACAGGCACCCAGCGCCAGCGCACCCCAGTTGGATACGGTGGCAATGATCAGATGATCGGTGGCTGTTTTGCAGGGGCAGAGAGACAGACGGGTGCTGATAACCTCCTTAAGCTTGCCCATACCGATCTCGTTTCCGCCGTCGCCGATGCCGATTGTGGGGCAGGAGGCAAGCCCGAACAGCTTGTCTATGGGCGCGGTATGCTCTCTTACGCTGACACCGCGCATATTTGCATAGTCGCCCTTTATATTCTCACCGCAGCGCTCGATGGAGATAAGTCCCACGGGCGCGTAGGCTGTGAGGAGGTCTTTGAACACCTGCTCGTCGGCATTTTTGTCAACGTAAAAGGTAGACACGCCGAAATCCTCAAAATATCCGCAGCATATCTCGTCGGTAATGACGATAGGCTCGAACCCGCAGTTTTTAAGCGCTTTGCACACGAACAGCGTACCCGGAGGGCCATCGGTTTCACAAGCTCCACCAACATAGAAGCCCGTTGTCAGCAGTACCGTACCTTTTTCCCAGCTCAGTATCTCTTTGGCGGCGTTTGTGCAGAAGCTTGTGGGCAGATACTCTTTCAGTACGTCCATACCCCTTGCCGAATGCTGCAATATAATACTCTCTATACCGTTCATATCCCTGCCGCTCCTTATTTAAGCTGTGACAGAGGTACTATCTCAACCCCTGCAGCTGTGAGCGCCTGACGGATGCGCTTTGCAAACTCCACAGCCTTGACTCCGTCGCCGTGCAGACAGATACTGTCTGCTTCGATGGCTATTTCTTCGCCCGTGCGTGCAACTACCGTGCCTTTTTGCACCATCTGCAGTACGCGGGCTATAGCCTCGTCTTCGTCGGTGATGACAGAGCCTTCAAGAGAGCGGGGTGTCAGCGAGCCGTCGGCCTCATAAGCGCGGTCGGCAAACACCTCGCTGGCATAGCGCAGACCCTTGTCCTTTGCCGCTTTCAGCATCTCGCTGCCCGACAGACCGAGCAGGATCAGATTGCTGTCGACTTCCGCGATAGCCTCGCAGATGGCGTCGGCAAGCTTGCGGTCTTTGGCTGCCATATTGTACATAGCGCCGTGAGGCTTGACGTGCTGCAGAGTCACGCCCTGAGAGCGGCAGAATGCCTTGAGGGCACCGATCTGATAGATCACCATAGCTTTGAGCTCGGCGGGGGAGACCGCCATATTGCGTCTGCCGAATCCCACAAGGTCGGGATACCCCGGGTGTGCGCCTACGGCTGTGTTATACTTTGCGGCAAGCGCCACCGTCTTTTCCATCACCAGCGGATCGCCTGCGTGAAAGGAGCAGGCTACGTTTGCAGAACTGATATGGGGGATCACACTTGCATCCATACCGCAAGTGTAATTGCCGAAACTCTCACCGAGATCGCAGTTGAGATCTACTCGTTTCATACTCCACCTCAATATTTGAGATCAATATTCTTGACGTCGGTCACCAGCATATGACCGGGTGCGTGGGTTATGGCAAATGCTGGCTTGCTTGCCATCAGAGCCGCCTGAGGGGTAACGCCGCAGGGCCAGAACACGGGGACTTCACCATCCTTGATGGTGACCGCATCACCGAAATCGGGCTTGTTTACGTCCTTGATGCCGATCACAGAGGGGTTGCCGATGTGTACGGGTGCGCCGTGTACCTTGGGCATAGCGCCGGTGACAAGCACCGACTTGACTATCTGATCATAGGGCATGGGACGCATGCTGACTACCATATTGCCTTTGAATACCCCGGCAGGTGCGCAGGGGATATTGGTCAGATACATAGGCACGTTGCAGTTTTGCTCTATGTGCCTTACGGGTACGCCCGTTTCAAGCAGCTCACCTTCAAAAGAGAAACTGCATCCGATCAGAAAACTCACCAGATCGTCACGCCACAGATGGGAAACGTCGGTATATTCGCCCGTCATAACACCGTGCTCGTATACACGGTATTTGGGCAGATCGGTGGCAATATCCGCACCCTTTGCGATATCCTTGAGGAAACGGCTGCCGGTGTCGGTGACCTCAAGCAGGGGGCAGGATTTGGGGTTGCGCTGTGCAAAGAGCAAAAAATCGTATGCAAGGTCTCTGGGCAGAACTACCAGATTGGCCTGCGCGTAGCCGGGGCAGAAGCCTGCGGTGGGGCCTGTATGTGTCTGACTTCGGATCAGCTGACGAAATTCAAAGGGGGTCATCTGAATATCCTCCACTTCTTTAATTTGTATATTCGCTGTGCCTGCTCTACCGTAACGGCGCGGAATCTTACGCTTGCACCCGGCTTGAGCTGTGCCAGCAGGGGAATGTCATAGGAACAGACCGTGCCGATCTTTGCATATCCGCCGGTGGTCTGTCTGTCGGCCATCAGCACTATGGGCTGACCCGACGATGTGACCTGAATGGAACCGAGAGTTATGCCGTCGGACACTATATCCGAGCCCGATACGGTCTCGACAGCGGTGCCGTCAAGACGCAGACCCATTCTGTCGGACTGGTTTGACACGACGTAAGTCTCGTTCAGAAGGGTAGATATACCCTTTTCGGTAAAATACTCTGCCTGAGGGCCGAGCACGACGCGCACGGTCACGTTCTGACTGTACACAGGCACTTTGCACCGTCTGTCCATGATCGACGAGTGATGCTCGTCGGGCACGGTCAGTACGTCGCCTTTTTTGAGGGGTCTGCCCTCAATGCCGCCGAGAGCGCATTTGAGATTGGTGCTTCGGCTGCCCATTACCTCCGGCACGAGAAATCCGCCCTGCACCGCCAGATATCCTCTGCAGCCCGATCTTGCAAATCCCATGGTCAAAGTCTGACCCTGCTGTACCCAGAAGGGCTTGTAAGGCTCTACGGGGCGGTTGCCTATGGTGGTTCCCATATCGGCACCGGTGACGGCACAGATGCAGTCTTCGTCAAACAGTATGGAGGGGCCCATCATGGTACATTCGAGCACCGCTTCGCCGTGCTTGTTGCCAACAAGCCAGTTTGCCGCCTCAAAAGCAAACCTGTCCATAACTCCCGACGTGCCGATGCCCGAGGCCATATATCCGTATCTGCCGCCGTCCTGAATAGTGGTAAACGGCCCGGGCGAGACTATATGCAGCTTCATCTTGTCACCGCCCTTTCGTATTCCTCACGGCTTATGGGTACGAATCTGATGTACTGTCCCGCGCGGCAGAGGATGGGGTTCTCTTTTTCGGGGTCGTAGAATTTGAGGGGAGTGTAGCCCAATATCCGCCAGCCGCCGGGGCTGGCAACGGGGTATACGCCCGTCTGACTTCCGCCTATGCCCACACTACCCGGCTCGATGCGGGTACGGGGCGTGCTCAGACGGGGCGCGTGGATGCGCTTGTCCAGTCCTCCCAGATACACAAATCCGGGCAAAAATCCCATCATATATATCTTGTAGTCGGTGCCCGAATGTATGGAGATTATCTCCTCACGGCTGAGTCCGGTGAGCTTTTCCATATCGTCCATATCGGGCCCGCTGTACCAGCAGGGGACTTCGATTATCTCTTTTTGTGTATTCTGGGTATCACGGCTCTCAAAAGAGCATTTTTTCAGTATGCCCGTAAGCCGTCTGTAGGATATGCGCCAAGGGTCGTAGATGACCATAAGTGAGCGGAATGTAGGTACCGTTTCAATGACGCCGGGTATCTTACGTTCGCTTATCCAGCGTGCCAGCGCGTGGACTTTGCTGTTGATGTCTTCGTCTATACGATTGCCGAACTCGGCGATCAGCGCACAGTCTCCCGCAGGGCAGAACTTTATAGCATCCAAGTGCCGATCCTCCCTTCGATTGTCTGCTTTAGAGTGTATAACATAACTAAATAAAAGTCAATCCGTTTCGTCTGCTTGACTTATTTGCCAAAAGGGGTATAATAATATAGTCAAAAAATAATCTTAGGAGATGAAATATATGTCTGATTCCTGCAATCACGATTGTTCTTCCTGCTCCCAGAATTGTTCGGACAGAGAAACCGAACAGGTGGATTTCAGAGCAAAGCTCAATCAGTATTCCCGCGTCAACAAGGTCATCGCCGTCGTGTCCGGCAAGGGCGGCGTCGGCAAGAGTATGGTCACCTCTCTGCTGGCAGTTATGTCGGACAGAGCGGGCTATAAGACCGCAGTTCTGGACGCCGACATCACAGGCCCCTCCATTCCCCGTGCATTCGGTCTGCGCGAGAAGGCTATGGGCAACGAGATGGGCATCTATCCCGCCACTACCAAGACCGGTATCGAGGTCATGAGCATCAACCTGCTGCTTGAAAACGACACCGACCCCGTCGTCTGGCGCGGTCCCGTCATCGGCGGCACGGTCAAGCAGTTCTGGACCGACGTTATCTGGGGCGAGATAGACAATATGTTTATCGATATGCCTCCCGGAACGGGCGACGTACCTCTCACCGTGTTCCAGTCCCTGCCCGTTGACGGCATCGTGGTGGTAGCCACCCCTCAGGATATGGTCGGTATGATCGTGGAAAAGGCTGTCAATATGGCAAAGCTGATGAACATCCCCGTGCTGGCACTGGTCGAGAATATGAGCTACTTCAAATGCCCCGACTGCGGCAAGGAGCACCGTATCTTCGGTGACAGCCACATCGAGGAGCTTGCCAAAAAGCACGGCATCGAGGTCGTATGCCGCCTGCCCATCAATCCCGCTCTGGCAGCTGCCGTGGACAGCGGTCTGGTGGAAGCCGTGGGCGAAGACGGCCTTGAGCCCATTATGAAGCTGCTGGAAAAATAATACTCATCAATACCCATACGCTCCGCGTTTTGCGGAGCGTATTGAATATACGTAGGAAAGGGTGAACGGGCTTGGCTGCGGTACAGAGTGATTTTTCTCAGGGCTCGGTCAAAAAGCTTATACTGTCTCAGGCGCTGCCGCTGACCGTTGCGCAGACCGTGCAGCTGCTCTACAACATAGTCGACCGCATATACATAGGCCACCTTGAGGGGACGGGTGATCTTGCCCTGACTGGATTGGGCATCACCTTTCCCGTTATCGTCATCATAGCCGCATTCACCGCTCTGTTCGGCACGGGCGGCTCCACGCTGTTTGCCATAGCCAGAGGCAGGGGCGACAAAGAGGAAGCCGAAAACGTTATGGGCAACGTGTTCTCTCTGCTGACGGTGTCGGCGGTGGTGCTGTTCTTCGTCTGTTATTTCTTCCGCAGAGACATACTGTTTTTGTTCGGCGCCAGCGAGGACTCTTTCGTATACGCCGACCAATATCTCAGGATATATCTGTTCGGTACGGCGTTTTCGATGCTGTCCACGGGACTTAACGGATATATAAACGCCCAGGGATTCCCCAGGATCGGTATGCTGACCACCGTGCTGGGCGCCGCTATGAACGTAGTGCTTGACCCCATATTCATATTCGTATTTGATATGGGAGTAAGAGGTGCGGCGGCGGCAACGGTCATCAGTCAGGCGTTGTCGTGTGGGTGGGTACTGCGCTTCCTCACCGGGAAAAAAGCCGTTATCACCCTCAGACGCAGAAGTATGCGCCTATCAAAAGACCGACTCAGGAATATCCTCAGTCTGGGCTTTCCGGGCTTCGTTATGCAGGGCACGAACAGCCTTGTCTCCATCGCCTGCAATACCCAGCTTCAAAAGTACGGCGGCGACAACTACGTCGCTATTATGACCGTTACCAATTCTATCCGCGAAATGCTCTTCGTGCCCTCAATGGGCATCACCCGCGGTGCTCAGCCCATACTGGGCTATAATTACGGTGCCAAAAAGTTCGGGCGTGTCAAAGAAGGTATCCGTTTTGCCGCTACTGTTGACGTCATATACCTGCTGGTGGCGTGGATAACGGTTATGCTTATCCCTCGGGCGCTTATGGGACTGTTTACCGATAATGTAACGGTGGTGGAGCAGGGCGCAAGAATGCTGAACATCTACTTTTTCGGCTTTGTGTTTATGGCTCTGCAGGCGTCGGGGCAGACTACCTTTCAGGCGCTGGGCAAAGCCAAACAGGCTATATTCTTCTCCCTGCTGCGCAAAGCTATCATAGTGGTGCCTCTCACATTTATCCTGCCCGCGGCGGGATTCGGTGTGGAGGGCGTGTTCCTTGCCGAGCCGGTGTCAAACGTCATCGGCGGCGTGGCAGCCTTCACTACTATGTGGTTTATGATATACCGCAAACTGTAGGATAACAAAAACACCGCAGACAGAGCTGTCTGCGGTGTTTTGGCATTATAATTGATCAGGGTTTGATGGTGTCTGCCGAGGTGGGCAGGTTCTGTACGACGTCGGAGGTGGTGGTTCGTATGCTTTCACCCGAACTGCCGTTTGATCCGCTGCCGCTCTCAATGTCGCCGGGCGTTGCGGGGGCAGAGGTCTGATCGCTGTTTTGGGTCTCCGAACCGCTGTCTGTGCCGGTATTGTCTGTATCTTTGGTATCATCCTGCTTGTGGCAGGCTGTGAATATTGCAAACACTGTTATAAGCGCCAGCATAAGCGCAAAAATCTTCTTCATCCTTATAACCCTTTCCCACGCTTTGATTTTGGATAATTATATCATCCGCGGCAAGGTTTGTAAAGCCGAAATATCCGTATTGTTAAAACTGCTTAATAGTGATATAATTAACGTCGGTGATAAAAATGTACAGTGAACTCAAATCAACTTTGCGCCGCGCCGCCCAAAAAGCCTATGCACAGGGTATGTTCGCGGGTACCAGCGGCAATCTCAGCTGCTGCGACAGAAATCTTGGTGTTATGGCAATAACACCGTCGTCGCTGTCATACGAGGATATGTGCGACGGGGATATCGTTATAATGGACCTTGAGGGAAACAAGCTTGAGGGTGAGCGCAGACCGTCCTCCGAGTACAATATGCACGCCGAGGTGTACAGACTTTGCCAGGATGTTTGCGCCGTGGTGCATACCCATTCTCCCTACGCTACGGCTCTTGCGGCAGCTAACAAAGACCTGCCCGTCATACTCATAGAGATGGTGCCGTACTTCGGCGGCGGTATAGGGTGCGCGCCTTTCGCTCTTCCCGGCTCGAGAGAATTGGGCAGCACGGCTGTGCCGTATTTGCGTGAGAGCAATGCCTGCCTGCTGTCCAATCATGGAGTTCTGACCGTAGGCGACAGCCTCCAAAGAGCCTGTGAAAGAGCCGTCTACGTTGAGGATGCGGCAAAGATATACTGCATCGCACAGCAGGCAGGCGGTGCGAAAACAATAGACGAATATAATGTTGAGCAAATGAAAAGGATATTTGGGTGATAGTATGGAAAAAAGAGCTGATTATGATCTGGCGTTTCTGCTGAGATACGAAAATGTGGCGTGGTACGACGAGGGTAAAGTGAGAATACTTGACAGAAGAATATACCCCATAGAGACCAGATTTGTGGAATGCACCACCCACCGCGAGGTGGCGCAGGCAATAGCCGATATGGTTACACAGAGCTACGGTCCCTATACGGCGGCGGCAATGGGAATGGTGCTTGCCGCTTATGAGGCAAAGGGTATGAGCTATGACAAGCGTATGCAGTACCTCAGGGATGCGGCATACACTCTGTCTCACGCCCGCCCTACCACCTCTGCAAAAATGGAGCGGATAGTGGGCGGAGCTTTAGAGCTTGCCGCCGAAACCGAGGACAAGGATCTGATAGACACTCTGTTCCGGTACGCTTTCAAGAAGATAGACGACACCTACAGAAGCTATATCTCGGTGGGCAGACATCTGGCAAGGCTTATCCCCGACGGCGGCACGGTGATGACCCAATGCTATGCCGATACGGTCATAGGCACCACCCTGAGAGCACTGAGAGAATCGGGTAAGACCGCAAAATTCATCTGTCCCGAGACCAGACCGTATTTTCAGGGCTCCCGCCTGACCGCCAGCGTCATCTGCGATATGGGATTTGACGTCACCGTCATCTCCGACAATATGCCCGCCTACGTGCTCAACAAGAAGAACGTTGATCTGTTCACCTCGGCGGCTGACGTTATCACCGTAGACGGTCACGTTGTCAACAAGGTCGGTACCTTGCAGATAGCTCTTGCCGCCCATTACTGGGGCATCCCGTACTATGTCACGGGCAACCCTGACCCCGCCCACAAGGATATTTCCCGCATCACTATCGAGGAGCGCAACAGCGAAGAAGTGCTCCACGCCCGCGAGATCAAGGTCACTATGGACGGGGTAAAGGGTTACTATCCCGCATTTGACATCACTCCGCCCCATCTGTGCAGCGGCGTCGTCACCGACAAGGGTGTTATCCCGCCCTTCTGTCTGGACAGGTATTTTGAGTGATCAGTCTATAAGCCCCTGCTGTTCACCCTCGCCGAACGGGTGTATGGCGTAGCAGGTGTCGGTCTCACAGCATACAAACCGCAGGTGCCCGTCCTCGGTGTATTCATAGCACAGCCGCTCCGACATTCCGTCTGTGGGCAGAAGTGCAAGCGAGGCGCCCTCGGGTATATTTTCGGGCAGAGTGAGCTGACGCTGGGTGTGGCTCATCAGGTATTTTTGTCCGTCAAAGCCTATTATCTCCCCGTTGTCCAGCGCCACTCTGACTGTTACGCGGTCGGGATATACGGTCACGTCTCCGCTGCTTCCCACCAGTTCCACGGTCAGCACGTTTGCGCTTTCGGATGTGTAGCGGCAGGCAAGACCGGTGTATCCCAGCTCCTTGCAAGCCTGTAAAGCTATATCCCTTGCATCTTCTTTGGATACAATGTTTGCACGGACATTTCTGCCTGCGGATACGGTTACTATCATACCGCCGCTTTTGGTGACCTCCACTATCTTACCGCCGCAGTCAAGACCGTATACCGGAATTGTGCCGTCGGTCTGATAAAGCAGCTTTATATCGGCGGATGCCGTTTTCATAAACTTTGCCGCCGTTTTTACGGCGACTTCGCTTTCTATATCCTCCATACCCTGAGTGTGCAGCGGTGTGACAGAGGATATGTGGTCGGAGTATCCGCCGTCATAGACCAGCGAATAGGAGGGGACGTAATCGCTTTCCGCTTTGCTCAGCGCTTCTGAGATAAGCGAGACCTTCCTGCCTGCTTGTCCGTCCGTGCTCAGAGCCATCTCACCCGTGTCCAGATTTTCCTTTACTTCACGCAGGGAGATGCACAGCTGTTTTAAGTCCTCCGCCACCGATTTGAGAGCCTCCGTGTCCTCCTGCGCTAACTGTCTGCCCTCGGATGCCTTCTGCATAAGATTGAGACAGTATTCACCTGTCTGGTTAAGGAGCTTTTCGTAGTTGGGCATACCGCTGCCGCTCACCTCCAGCGCCGACAACGCCGCCAGCGCGCTCTGGCTGGCGCTCCACAGCTGTGACGCCGCCGATGAGAATGCCGCGCCGCCGTCGCTTTTTGACAGGAGCTTCAGCTGGCTCTCCATAGTTTCGGCAGAATATATCAGCTGGCTCAGCGCGCTTTCGCCTGCGGCAGTTATGCTGCGCTGATATTTTTCGGTACGGAAAGCGTAATAAACAGCAGTTGCCGCAAATATGACCGCAAGGGCAAGAGAAAAGCTTATAAGCGCCCGTGTGTTGTTTTTGTCCATAATAAACCTCCAAAGGTCAAATAATTCTAAATTATTATGCCACCGCGCAGGATTATTATTGATGAAACGACTTAATTGTGATAATATAATATGGATAAACTCTCGGAGGTATATATTATGGAAGATATCGTAACTGCCGCTCAGCCCGAAAAACGCAAAATAGCTCTCAGCGGAATACAGCCCTCGGGCATATTCACGCTGGGTAATTATATAGGCGCCGTCCGCAACTGGAACGATCTGCAGGACAGCTGCGACTGCCTGTTTATGATTGCAAATATGCATACCATCACCGTCCGTCAGGACCCCGCCACTCTCAAAGCCAATACATACAGAGCTTACGCAAATCTGCTTTCGGCAGGTCTTGACCCTGACAGAAACATTCTGTTCGTGCAGAGTCAGGTTCCCGCTCACGCCGAGCTTGGCTGGGTGCTTGACTGCTACACTATGTTCGGTGAGCTGTCCCGTATGACCCAGTTCAAGGATAAGTCGGCCAAGAACGCAGATAATATCAACGCAGGTCTGTTTACCTATCCCGCGCTGATGGCAGCCGATATCCTGCTGTACAAAGCCGACGTGGTACCCGTGGGACTTGATCAGAAGCAGCACGTTGAGATCGCCAGGGATATTGCCGCCCGCTTCAACGGCATCTACGGCAGCGTGTTTACCGTACCCGAGCCTCTTATCTCCAAATCGGGTGCCAAAATAATGAGCCTTGCCGAGCCTCAGTACAAGATGAGCAAGTCCGATCCCAATCCCAACGCCTGCATATCGGTGTCGGACAAGCCGGAGGACATTGTGCGCAAGTTCAAGCGTGCCGTCACCGACTCGGAAGCCACCGTCAAGCGCGGAGAGGGCAGATACGGCATCAACAATCTTATTGAGATCTACTCCATAGCCGCGGGCCTGACCCCCGAGCAGGTGGAGCAGGAGTTTGAGGGCAAGGGCTACGGCGAGTTCAAGGTTAAGGTCGCCGAGGCCGTTATAGAAATGCTCCGTCCCTTCAGAGAGAGATCGGAAGATCTGCTCAAAAACAAAGACTACCTTGATCAGCTGCAGCGTCAGGGTGCCGAAAAGGCTGCCCGTGTTGCCGAGCGCACTATGAACAAGGTATACAAGAAGGTCGGACTGTTCAGATAATAATCTAAACAAGGTAGTGGGGAATATGTTGCCGAGAGCACTTATGACATTTATAGTGGCAATGATAGTTGCTTTTGTTCTTACGCCGCTGGTACGCAGACTGGCGTTCAGGATCAAAGCCGTAGACGTGCCCAAAGATAACCGCCGTATGCACAAAAAGCCTATACCGCTTGTGGGCGGTCTGGCTATTTTTGCGGGCTTTATGGTGGCGCTGGTATCCTTTTCCCGTATTGACGGCGAGATGGCAGCTATTCTTGCAGGTGCCTGCATTATAGTGGTAATGGGTGTCATTGACGATATCTATGACGTTCCCGCCCTTATCAAGCTGGTCGTTCAGATAGCCGCGGCACTTATCCCCGTGCTGAGCGGCGTCGTTATACAGAATCTTACCAATCCCTTTGCCGACAGCGGAACTCTGCATCTGGGCATATTTTCCATCCCGGTTACGGTGTTCTGGATAGTGGCTATAGTCAACGCCGTAAACTTTATCGACGGACTTGACGGTCTCGCCTGCGGAGTATCGGCAATATCCTCCATCACCATGTTCATCGTGGCGTATATGGTCTCCGACGGATCGGTGGTCCTTGCCATAGCCGCGCTGGCAGGCGCGTGTCTGGGCTTTCTGCCCTTTAACTTCAATCCCGCCAAGATATTTATGGGCGATACGGGCTCGATGTTTTTGGGATACATTCTTGCCACAATGTCGGTGCAGGGACTGTTCAAGATGTATGCGGTTGTGTCCTTTGCCGTGCCTTTTGTGGCTCTTGCGTTGCCTTTGTCGGACGTTGTGTTTGCCGTGGTGCGCCGTCTTGCCAAGGGCCAGAGCCCCTTTGCCGCCGACCGCGGACACATCCATCACAAGCTTATCGATATGGGCCTTGACCAGAAGCAGAGCGTGCTCATACTCTACTGTCTCAGCATCGTGCTGGGCGTTATCTCGGTGATAATGACCAAGACGGGTGAGGGCAAACTGCTTATTCTGGCTATCGCGCTCATATTTGCCGTGTTTATCGCGCTCAGCGCAATGCTCTACGGCAAACAGCACTATCATTCGGCGGAGGACGGTGCCTCGGACACCAAAGAGGATACCAAATAACACATTTCAATATCTATCCTGACAAAAGGGGGGCGGCATATGAAGAAGCGTACGGCGCTGATGTTTTCGGCGGGTCTTTTTCTCATTGTGCTTGCCGTCCTTTTTGGTTTGCTTATGAACGGCTCGCTCAAAAGCGAGGGAAACATAGTCCTGCCTCAGGGCTCTATGCAGATAGAGGATACGGTGGATATTGCAGGACACAATCAGCGTGTGGTCAGAGAGGTGACGGTGCGACCCGACAACGTTCAGGCTGTCGTTGCCACCCTCTCCCGTCCCGTTTCCTACAGCTATACCGCCGAGAAGATCAGTTATTATCCCGAAGGCAGTGCATCCGCCATCAGCCTTCTGCGTGTCAGCGGTAATATGGGTCGGGTCGATATGTTTGACACCGACGGCAGAATACAGAAGCAGCTCATATACACCCAGTCGGAGGTGTATATGTGGGGCAAAGGCGACGTTGCATATTACAAAGGCAGCCGCACCTCGTTCTCACCTGAGGACGAGGCAGGACTGCCTACTTATGAATCTGTGCTGTCATTGGACCCAAACTGCATCATCGATGCGGGTCTGACCGAACATAACGGCCGTTTGTGTATATATCTGACCAGCTCCTACTATGACGGCAGATACACCAGAGACTGGTATATCGACATCGACAGCGGCCTGCTCTACAGCTGTGATGCCAGGGACAACGGTGAGGTCATATGGTCTGTTCTGTGCAAAGAAATGGTCATCTCCGAGCAGGATTCCTCGCTGTTCGTTTTGCCCAACGGCCAAAAGCTCAGGTAACTCAGAAGCCCAAAAGCAGCAGCGCCCCGATTATCAGCAGGGTATCGCTGATTTTGTTTTTGTTATTATCACGGTCGCCGTCTTCTGTTGAGGACGGCGACAGTTCATCTGAGATGAGAAAATACACCAGCACAAGCATCAGAATTGTGTCGGCGTCAAACTCGGGAAGCTTTATGCCTCCGCCGAACAGTCCCTTGCCGTCTGAACGCGGCCGGTCTTTTTGGGCGGGGTCGGGGCAGGGGGAGATGTCCTCGTAGTTTTCGCCGTGCCGGCTTGGAGGCCTGTTTACCTCGCAGAAACCGTCGGGATTCATATATCTGTTGAACATACCGTTTATCTCCCAAGCATCCCCAGCGCATCCCTGGCAACGTTGGCTACGCTTGCCATACGTATGGCTCTGTCTATGTACTGACTGCGTCGGTCGTTCAGATATGGTGATAGTGCCCGGATGAGATTTATCTTTTTGCTGTCCAGTCCGTCACCGCTTCCCGACATAGCCTGAAGCAGTCTGGGCAGCATTTCCAGCAGAAGTCCCGCTTTGTCTGCACCGCCGCTGCCGCCCGTGTCGGAGGGTGGGGTGTTCGTGTTTTCGCTCTGTTGTGCAGCCTGCCCGTCTGCTTCGGCGTCGGACTTGTCTGAGGAGGAAGCACCGCTGCCGCTCAGCATTGATGCAAGCTGCAAAAAGCGCTGTCTGCCCTCCTCGTCGGAGAGTAGCGCGCCCAGCCTTTCGGTCTGCTGCGACAAAGGGCTATACTCCCGTTATCTCAATGATCTTTGCCACCAGCGCCGCACCCTCCTTCGTGCTGAGCGCCGTGGACAGAAAGGCTCTTGCGCGGTCTTTCTGCACACCGCTTGCTGCTTTTGCGGCGTTCTTTATCACGTCCGAGCCGCTTCCTGCCAGCATTACTATCAGCTCGTAGCCGCTTTCGGTTGCCGAAATGGCGTTGAGCTTATCCAGCGCCTTGATTATTTTTATACCCTGCGGCGAGTTGAGCATACTTCTCGCCGCCTTGTCAACATCGTTGTTCACGGTTAGCACCTCCATAGCATTTTGATACAGTATATGCACCATAGCCCGATAAGTTACACAAAAGGCGGTTTTATTATGAAAATTCTTGTCTGTTCGGACAGCCACGGAAAGAAATACAACCTCAAGGATGCGTATGACAGAGAGCGCCCCGACTATATTTTCTTTTTGGGTGACGGACTGCGCGACCTTGACCTTCTTGAGCTTCCGTACAACGTGTATCTTGCCGCAGTCAAAGGCAACTGCGATATGATACAGGAGGATGAAACGAGATGTTTTTGCCTCGAAAACAAAAAGCTCCTGCTCACGCACGGCCATAACAGCCACGTCAAGCAGGGGCTCTGGAAGCTTGATCTCCTCGCCCGGGAAAAACAAGCCGATATAATATTCTACGGTCACACCCACCAAAAACTGGAAACACGTATAGACTCGCGGCTCTATCTGTGTCCGGGCGCAATGGCGCAGGGTGATTACCTTGTCTGCCGTCTGGACAAGGACGGATTCACCTATGAATTCAGGACTCTTTATTGACGGTGACGGCTGACGGGCAATGCTCAAGCAGGGGGCAGAGGTGACATTTGGGTGAGCGAGCTGTGCAAATATCTCTGCCGAAGTGTACGAAACGGTGACACAGACTCGCCTGCTCCTCGGGCTCGATGATATCCACCAGCGCCAGTTCAACCTTGTAGGGGTCTTTGGCAGGAGGGTCAATCAGTCCCAGTCTGTTGGATATGCGTATGCAGTGGGTGTCTGCAACTATGGCAGGCTTACCGTAAAAATCGGACAGCATCAGATTGGCGGTCTTTCTGCCGATGCCGGGGATACGCAGAAGCTCTTCCATGGTATCGGGCACCCTGCCGCCGAATTCCCGCACTATCATCTGCGCACCCAGCTTGAGGTCACGGGCCTTGGTGCGGTACAGGCCGCAGGATCTTATGATCTCGCATATCTCCTCATAATCGGCGTCGGCAAGAGCCTCAACGGTAGGGAAGCGGGAGTACAGCTCTTTTGTAACTATGTTGACACGGGCGTCGGTGCATTGTGCGGCAAGTCTGGTGGAAAAAAGCAGCTGATAATCTTTTTCCGCTACCAGTGAACAGGTATCGGGATAATGCTGCTTGAGTATATCAACGATCACTCGGCCTTTTTCGCGTAATTTCATAGTAAACACCTCAAAAATAATTATAACATACCGATTGAAATAAAATCAATAAAATAGTATAATACGGAGTATACAATACAAAACAGCGGAGGTTTACCGAAATGATCAGAGAAACAATGGATTTTATCGAGAAGTTTGACCCCGAGGTGGGTGCGGGAATCAAGAGTGAATATAACCGCCAGCGCAGGAATATCGAGCTCATTGCATCGGAGAATTTCGTCAGCGAAGCCGTCATGATGGCGATGGGCACCTGCCTGACCAATAAATACGCCGAGGGTTATCCCAGAGCCCGTTACTACGGCGGCTGTGAGTGTGTTGACGTTGTGGAGGATATCGCACGCAAGCGTCTTTGTGAGCTGTTCGGTGCAGAGCACGCCAACGTCCAGCCCCATTCGGGTGCAAGCGCCAATATGGCGGTATTCTTTGCCCTGCTTCAGCCCGGTGACACCGTGCTGGGTCTTAACCTTGCCCACGGCGGACATCTGTCCCACGGCAGCCCCGTAAATATCTCGGGCAAGTATTACAACGTCATTCCCTACGGTCTTGACGACGAGACCGAGACTATCGATTATGAAGCCGTCCGCGCCCTTGCTGTTGAGCATAAGCCCAAGCTCATCGTCTGCGGCGCATCCGCATACCCCAGAGAGATCAGATTTGATATCTTCGGCGAGATAGCCAAAGAAGTGGGCGCATACCTGATGGTGGATATGGCTCACATCGCAGGTCTTGTTGCTGCAGGTCTGCATATGAACCCCGTACCCTACGCCGACGTCGTGACCAGCACCACCCACAAGACCCTCAGAGGTCCCCGCGGCGGCATCATTCTGTGCAAAAAAGACCTTGCCAAGGTCATTGACAAGGCTATCTTCCCCGGCACTCAGGGCGGCCCTCTGGAGCATATCATTGCCGCCAAGGCTGTCTGCTTCGGTGAGGCACTCAAGCCTGAATTCAAAGAATATCAGCAGCAGGTAGTCAAGAACGCCAAAGCTTTGGCTGAGGCACTTACCAAAGAAGGCTTCCGTCTGGTATCGGGCGGCACCGACAACCATCTGATGCTGGTCGACCTGCGTCCCTTCGGCGTAACGGGCAAGGTGCTGCAGAACCGTCTGGACGAGGTGTACATCACCCTTAACAAGAACGCTATCCCCAACGACCCCGAGAAGCCCTTCGTTACCAGCGGTGTCCGTATCGGTACTCCCTCTGTCACGACCCGCGGTATGAAGGAAGAGGATATGGCTACCATAGCTCACTTCATCAAGCTGGCTGCCACCGATTTTGAGAATCAGGCAGATTATATCCGCGCAGGCGTCACCAAGCTGTGTGACAAATACCCCCTCTATTGATGAAACGCCGCACCCGCATATTTCTTGACATCGCCATCCCCGTAGTTCTGTATTCGGTCATCATACTTGTGATGCAGCTTGCTGTGGGGCTGGTATTTATGGTGGTGTATTACGCCGCCTTTGCAGGGGAGAGCCTGGACGCTGCATCATCGGCTCTGGAGCAGTTTCTTTTGGACCGCTCGGTGCTTACCTCTCTTATAAGCAACCTGCTTATCATCGGTGTTATAGCCGTGGATACCCGCATCAGGAGAGTAAAGGTCAAAGACTATACACTGCTCTCCAAACCTATCGGCGTGCGCACTGCAGTGTGCTCTGTTCTTACGGGACTGTCCTTTTCCGCGTGGCTGTCGATGATGCTGGCGATGCTGCCTATCCCCGACAGACTTATGGAGGAATACGCATCGGCTTCCTCGCTGATAGGACAGACGGGTCTTATGGAGATAGTCGCCGTTTGCCTTGTCGGCCCCCTTGTGGAGGAGATGCTGTTTCGCGGTATAGTGTATAAGCATCTGCGTATCTGTATGCCCGAGTATCCCGCCGTGATCTTGCAGGCAGTGGTATTTGCTGTTTTGCACGGAGGCAGTATCGTGTGGGTTGCCTACGCCCTTGTGGGCGGTCTGCTGTTCGGATATCTGACTATGCTGACGGGTAGCATCAGGGCATCACTTCTGGCGCATATAATGTTCAATCTTTTGGGGTATCTGCCTATTGCTGACAGACTTTTTGGCTTTATTGCCGCCGTTTCGCCCCTGCTTTTGATTTTTGCCGTGCGGGATATTTATAAACAGTCGGTTAAAATCGAATAATTTGTATTAAAAACCTCACTTTTTCTATTGAGAAAAAGTGAGGTTTTTGTTATAATATAATATGTATATCTATGTGACTGCGGAGGGGTAGGATGAAAGTTTCGGTAATGGGCATAGGCTTTGACGATATGACCCTTGAGGACTTTATTGCTGACGGTATGGATTGCGTCAGAACGAGAGAAAAATGTATGGTGGTCACCCCCAATGCCGAGATAGCGCTGATCGCAAAAAACGACCCCGGATTCAAAGATATCCTTAACCAAAGCCGACTCTGCCTGCCCGACGGCATCAGCATCAAAATGGCGGCAAAGATACTCAAGCTTCCCATCAGACACAAAGTCGCAGGCGTGGAGTTCTGCGAGGGTATGTGCCGCAAACTCTCTGAAACGGGCGGCAGCGTATACCTCTTCGGTGCCAAGCCCGGAGTTGCCGAAAAAGCAGGGGAGAACCTCAGCGCCAAATACCCGGGACTCAAGATAGCAGGCACCCACGACGGATATTTTGCGCCCTCTCAGGAGGCGGAGATCATCGCCGATATCAACGCCTGCTCGCCCGATATGCTTTTATGCTGTCTGGGTGCGCCCAAGCAGGAAAAATTTATGAGCAAGTACCAAAACGCCCTTATCGTGCCCGTTATGGTGGGCGCAGGCGGCTCCATGGACGTGTTTGCGGGGACGGTCAAGCGCGCGCCCAAACTGTTTATCAAGCTGGGGCTGGAATGGTTCTACAGACTTATTACCGATCCCAAGCGCATCAAACGTATGATCCGCATACCCATATATCTGTGGGATGCTCTTTGCTTCAGAATAAAGGGGGACAACAACAATGATTAAGGTCTGGCTTCTTTCGCATACACCCCAGCCCGAAAAGACCGTGGCATCGGCCGCCCGTGTCTGCTACAGCGCGGTAGGCGGCGAACAGCTTATGGAAACTATCTCCGACGAAAAGGCCAACGAGTTCGTGCAGATGCTTGCCGAGATAGGTCACGAAAGCCCCATAGAGCACGCATCCTTCACCTTTGCCGTGGAGGGCGTGTCCCGCTCGCTTCTTGCACAGCTGACCCGTCACCGTATAGCGTCTTACAGCGTCCAGTCCCAGAGGTATGTCAAGACGTCCGATTTCAATTACGTCACGCCCCCCGAGATAGCCGCCGACCCCAAAGCCCTTGAGCGCTATGATCAGATCATGGCGGATATTGCCAAAGGCTACGACGAGCTCAGCGGGATACTGTATAACAGGCATATCGCAGAGATATGCCCCGAGGGCAAGCCCACCAAAGCACAGCGGAGCAAGGCTGAAAAAATGGCTATCGAGGATGCCCGCTTCATATTGCCCAACGCCTGCGAGACCAAGCTGATTATGACTATGAACGCCCGCAGCCTGCAGAATTTCTTCCGTCTGCGCTGCTGCAACCGCGCGCAGTGGGAGATAAGAGACCTTGCCTGGCAGATGCTTGCTCTGTGCAAGCAGGCAGCCCCCGCGCTGTTTGCCCATTCGGGTCCCGCCTGCGTCAAGGGCGCCTGCACCGAGGGCAAAATGTCCTGCGGCAAAGTGCAGGAAATGAGAGAAAGGGCTGAGAAACTTGGCTAAATTATTCGTTATAGAGGGAACCGACGGCAGCGGCAAATCCACCCAGTTCAAGATGGTCTGCGAAAATCTTGAAAAGCAGGGTATCCCTTTCCGCAAGATAGTTTTTCCCCGTTACACACAGCAGTCATCGGCGCTTATCAGAATGTATCTTGGCGGCGAGTTCGGTACAAGCCCCGATGCGGTCAATCCCTATGCGGCGTCCACCTTTTTTGCCGTGGACAGATACGCATCCTTCAAGACCGACTGGGAGCAGGACTATCTGGCAGGGGTTCCCATAATCTGCGACCGCTACACTACCTCCAACGCCGTCCATCAGGCAGCCAAACTGCCCGAGGGCGAGGTGGACGGATTTCTCAACTGGCTGTTTGACTACGAGTACAGACTGCTGGGCATCCCCGCACCTACCAAAGTATTCTTTTTGGATATGCCTGCCGAGCTGACCTTTGACCTGCTCAAAAAGCGTCAGGGTGACTCGGGTGATATCCACGAGCTTGACCACGAATATCTGATGCGCTGCCGCAAAAACGCCAACAGCGTATGCGACAAGCTTGACTGGCACCGCATCTCCTGCGCCCAAAACGGCAGGCTCCGCACCCCCGAAGAGATCAACGCCGATATTATGAAGATCATACTCGAATGAGCGCGGCAGAGCTATGTAATACTCCCGTGGAGTATGCGCACCCGAACGACAGACTTGCTCTGAGAGAGCTGTTTGACAGCTGTTTTCCGGGTGAGAGCGAGTTTTCGCGGTGGTTTTTCGACTGTGTATGGTCGCCGGAGACTACCCTGACCTTGCGCATTGACGGACTGATAGTGTCTGCTTTGCAGATGCTGCCTATGGAGCTTGAGTATGACCGTCAGCGTCTGCGCGGCTGTTATGTGTTTGCCGTGGGTACCCATCCCGGGTATGAGGGCAGGGGACTTGCGGGCAGACTGCTGGAGCGCTCCTTTGAGATAGGCAGGAGCCTCGGCCTTGATTTTTCCGCCCTTATCGTTCAGCGAAGCCCGCTGATAAGCTTCTACAGCCGCTTCGGCTATAAGCCGGTGTTTGAGGTGGGGAGTGTCGAGCTGACCCCGCAGCCCTTTGACGGTGAGACGGTACAGCTGGATCGTTCACACATCCCCGAAATCGACAGACTCTACAGAGAAAGCGTCGGTGGTATGCTCTTTGACGTCCGCGACACCGACAGATGGCGCAGACAGATGGATGCCTACAAGGTGCTCGGCACTTACACAAACGGCAGACTGACGGGGTACTGTTTTTTTGACACGCGCGGAGGCGGATTATTTGCGGCTGAGGCGTGCGGCGAGAGCGCACGGGCACTTGTGGCCGGTGCCGCATATAAAGAGGGCAAAAAGAGCGCAAAGATGCTCACGCCCGTGCGGGAAGAGGGCGGCAGGGAGGCCATCGGCTGTCTCAAGACGCTGTCGGAGAGAGCGGAAAAGGCTGCTTTGGAGGCACAGCGCTGCTATCTCAATCTGTATTATAACTGAACTTACCTGAATTTACTTTACTGTACGGAGACAACAAGATGAAGGCTAACAGATACACACTTATATCGGGCTTTATGCCTCCTCTGTGTATGGGTGCGATGCTGCTGTTTGAGCGGCTGGCACTCAAGGACGGAGGAGTGGGCACCGCGGCCTTTATTCTGTGGCAGATAGTGCCGTTTCTGGTGCCGTCTGCCGCGCTTGTGGTGCTTTCCTATCTGTTCGGGGTCAACGTTCTGCCCCGTATCCGCCCCGCACACAGACGGTATATGGGATTTACCCTGTTTATGTCGATGGCAACGGCGCTGATGGCTTTTTTGCTCAACTGTATTATTGCGCGTATCAGCGGGGCATCCTATTATCAGCCTCAGAACTATCTGCCTCAGCTTGAGTCGTCATCCGTCCTGCTGATCATAGCGGCGGCTGTATTGCCCGCCGTGTTCGAGGAACTGTTTTTCAGAGGCGTGCTTATGCGCTCACTGAGCCGTGGCGGCGATATTACGGCCGTTATCATCTCGGCGCTGTGCTTTGCACTCTGCCACGGTGATCTGCGCAACTTCGCAGGCCCCTTTGCGGCAGGTCTGATCTATGGCTATATGGTCTATGCCATCGGTTCGATATGGCCTGCGGTCACCGCACATCTTATCAATAATGTGTTCAATATGTTCATAGGCTACGCCACAAAAGCCTATGAGACTTTGGGATTGTGGCCATATTTTCTGCTTATTGCGGCAGCACTTTTCTTCGTTTGCATAGCAGTGGCAATGAACCTGCTGGAAAAACTCGTGGAAAAGGGCAAGATCAAAAGACTCAACCCCGTGTTCTCCAAATCCGAGCTGCTTGAAACCGTCTGCTCACCCGGGTTATGGGTCTTGGTTATTATGTTTATCATTCGTGCTTGCTACTGACAGAGGAGGAGCAAATGGCAAAAAAACGGCGTATAAACCACGCAGGCTTTGCTTTTATGTCGGCAACGACGGGCCTGCTCAAATCCATAGCCTACGTACTGCTGATAGTGGGTATCGCACTTGCTCTCAGCGCGATGGCTATCACAGTCGCAAACGACGTGTTTGCACTGGTCAAACAGGAGAATATAGTCACCGTTGAACTGGAGTATGAGGTCACGAGCGAAGAAATGGCACAGATACTCGAGGAAAACGGCGTTATAGAATACGCGCCCGTGTTCAGACTGTTCACCGTACTGAAAAACGTGCAGGGCTTCAAAGAGGGTAAATATGAGCTTAACAGCACTATGGACTACGGTCAGATAATCGACACCCTCAGAGGCAAAAAGGTGCGTAATATAGTCAAGGTCACCATTCCCGAAGGTTATACTATGGTGCAGATAGCCGAGCTGATGGAAGAAAACAACGTCTGTTCAGCAAGTGAGTTCATTCTCACCTGCAATACCTACGATTTTTCGCACACGGTGCTTGAGGGCGTGCCTATGGTCGAGAACCGACTTGAGGGTTATCTGTTCCCCGACACCTACGAATTCTATGAGGGAGAGAACACGGTCAGCGTAGTCAATAAACTGCTCAACAACTTTGAAAAACGCTATACCAAGGCTATGCGCAATCTTACCGCAAAGAACGAAAAGACCATCGCCGAGATAGTTGTGCTGGCATCCCTTATCGAGCGCGAGGCTATGTGGGAATCGGAGCGCACTATGATCTCAGGCGTTATCTACAACCGTCTTAATTCTCCCGAGCTTTTCCCCAAGTTGCAGATAGACGCCACGCTGATGTACGTTACGGGACACAAGGACGCGCTTACGGCGGAGGACTTGCTTATGGACTCTCCTTACAACACCTATCTGTATGAGGGACTGCCCCCCACGGCGATATGCAACCCCGGCCTTAACGCCCTGCTTGCCGCAATATCCCCCGAACAAAACGAGTATTACTACTACGTTGCCGACCCCGAAACGGGCGGTCACGTGTTCAGCAAAACTCTGGAAGAGCACAACGCAGCCGTTGCCGAAATGAAAAAGAAATATAATAATAATTAACTATAAAGAGGTAAGAAAAATGGAAAAACATTCCCTGAATACCCTGCGCGAAATGTTCCTCAGCTTCTTTGAGGAAAAAGGCCACTACCGTATGGACAGCGCACCTCTGGTGCCCAAGAACGACAGCTCTCTGCTGCTGATCAACTCGGGTATGGCACCGCTCAAGCCTTACTTTATGCGTGAGATCGAGCCCCCCGCACCCAGAGCTACCACCTGCCAGAAGTGCATCCGTACCCCCGATATCGAGAGCGTGGGCAAGGACGCCCGCCACGGCACATATTTTGAGATGCTGGGCAACTTCTCCTTTGGCGACTACTTCAAAAAAGAAGCCGCCGCATGGGCTTGGGAGTTCATCACTCAGGTCATCAAGCTTCCCGTTGACAAGCTGTACGTATCGGTCTATCTGGACGATGACGAGGCTTGGGATATCTGGACAAAAGACATCGGCGTAGATCCCTCCCATATGGTCCGTCTGGGCAAAGCCGACAACTTCTGGGAGATCGGCTCCGGCCCCTGCGGCCCCTGCTCTGAGATCTATTTTGACCGCGGCGAGCAGTACAAGTGCGACAATCCCAACTGCGCTGTGGGCTGCGACTGCGACAGATACGTTGAGTTCTGGAACCTTGTTTTCTCCCAGTTCAACTCCGACGGCAAGGGCAACTACACCCCTCTGGAGCACAAGAATATCGACACAGGTATGGGTCTTGAGCGTCTTGCCTGCATCGTGCAGGAGGTACCCTCGCTGTTCGACGTTGACACCATTGCCAACATCACAAAGCACGCATCCGAGATAACCGGTGTCAAGTACGGCGACAGCCCCAAGACCGACGTATCTCTGCGTATAATCACCGACCACATCCGCAGCACCACTATGATGGTCTGCGACGGCGTTATGCCCTCCAACGCGGGCAGAGGCTACGTCCTGCGCCGCCTGCTCCGCCGTGCTGCCCGTCACGGCAGACTGCTGGGTGTCAAGCGTCCCTTCCTCTATGAGATCTGCGACACCGTCATCCGCGAGAACGAAGGCGCATATCCCCAGCTGAGAGAAAAAGAGATATTCATCAAGACCGTCATCAAGAACGAGGAAGAGCGATTTGCCGAAACAGTCGAGCAGGGACTGCTTATCCTTGACGAAATGGTCAGCGCCACCAAGGCAGAGGGCAAGACCGTTCTGTCGGGCGACGACGCATTCAAGCTCTACGATACATACGGATTCCCCATCGACCTGACTGTCGAGATCCTTGAGGAGCAGGGCATAGGCGTTGACAGAGAGGGATTTGACCGTGCAATGGCTGGACAGCGCAAGCGCGCCAAGGATGCACGCGGCAGCAACACCGAGATTGGCTGGGAGAGCGACGAGTTGTCCTTGATGGACGTTGCCGCAACCAAGTTCGTTGGCTATACCGAGACTTCCTGCACCTCCAAGATCGTTGCCGCTGTCAAGGACAACGAGCGCTGCGGAAGCATCGGTGAGGGCGAGCAGGCAGCTCTGATCCTCGACACCACCGTGTTCTATGCAACCAGCGGCGGTCAGACCTGCGACAAGGGTGTTATTACCACCAAGAACGGCGAGTTCGAGGTCAGAGAGGTCAAAAAGACCGCTGACGGCAGATTTATCCACACGGGCGTCGTTAAGAGCGGTGAGCTTGCCGTAGGCGATCAGGCAGAGTGCAAGATCGACACCTGCTACAGAGCAGCCGTTTCCCGCGCTCACAGCACCACACACCTGCTGCAGAAGACCCTGAGAACCATTCTGGGCGATCACGTAGAGCAGGCAGGCTCACTGGTGGAGCCCGACAGACTGAGATTTGACTTTACTCACTTTGCCGCCCTCACAGCCGAGGAGCTTGCAAGGGTAGAAGCCTGCGTCAACGACGTGATCCTTGCAGGCAAGGAGATATCCTGCCGCGAGATGCCTATCGAGCAGGCAAAGGCTATGGGCGCTATGGCTCTGTTTGGCGAAAAGTACGGTGACACCGTCCGAGTCGTGACTATGGGCGATTATTCTATGGAGCTGTGCGGCGGTACACATCTCAGCAACACCGCTCAGGCAGGCTCGTTCAAAATAGTTTCCGAGTCCTCTGTTGCAGCAGGCGTACGCCGCATCGAGGCAGTGGTCGGCAAGGGCGTGCTGGACTTCATCACCGCTCTTGAGAGTGACAGAGCAAACGTTGCCGCGACCCTCAAGACCCCCGTCAACCTGATCGCCACAAGAGCAAATCAGCTGATGGCTGAGCTCAAGGAGCTGGGTGCCAAGGTCGAGGCTCTGGAGAGCAAGATAGCACAGAGCAAGACCGAGGATCTTGTCAAGAGCGCACAGAAGATAGGCTCTCTCAACGTCATCACCGCCAAGATCGACAACGCGAACACCGACTCCCTCCGTGCTATCGGTGATATGCTCCGTGACAAGGACAGCTCGGTGGTATGCGTGCTGGCATCTGTAAATGACGGCAAGATCAGCTTTGCCGCAGCCTGCGGCAAGGATGCCGTAGCGGCAGGCGCACACGCAGGCAACCTGCTCAAGACAGCTGCCAAGATCTGCGGCGGCGGAGGCGGCGGCAGACCCGACAGCGCAACCGCAGGCGGTAAGGACGCCGGCAAGCTGGACGAGGCTCTGCAGAGCGTTTACACCACACTTACCGGCAGCATTAAATAAAAGGAGCTAATACTATGAACGATTGCCTTTTTTGCAAGATAGTCAAGGGCGATATCCCCTCCAAAAAAGCCTATGAGGATGATCGCGTCTACGCATTCTACGATATCGCACCCGCAGCCCCCGTTCACGTGCTTGTCATCCCCAAGGAGCACGTCCTTGCAGGCGTTGACGAGATAACCGAGAAAAATGCCGACATCGTGGGCTACATCTTCAGCGTTATCCCCAAGATAGCCAAAGAGCTTGGTCTGACAAACGGCTACCGCGTTGTTTCCAACGTAGGTGCCGATGCGGGCCAGACGGTCAGACATATCCACTTCCACATCATAGGCGGCGCCGAACTGGGCGCTATGGCGTAAGACTGTGGCGGCGTACAAGTCTGACAAAAAAGACGCCGTAGATACCGTCGCTATACTCAAAAAAGACCTTGCCGGGAATAACCCGGCAAGGTTATATCTGTTTCACGGGGAGGAGAGCTATCTCAGATCCCACTACCTCGGCATGCTTGAAAAACAATGTGCAGGGGTGTTTCCCGATTTCGACCTTGTCAGGCTGGACGGCGACACAGTCACCGCAGCTGCGCTTCGTGATGCCATTGAGAGCCTGCCTATGGGCGGTGAGCGCAAGCTTATTGAGGTTATAGACTACAATATATTCGGCAGCGGCACCCTCAAAGAGGCGCTGCCCGACGTGCTGGCAAACCTGCCCGAATACGTATGTCTGGTGTTCGTATTCGAGGCAATTGAATACAAACCCGACAAGCGCACCACCCTGTACAAGACCGTTCAGCAGTATGGGCAGGAGGTGGAGTTCAAGCGTGCGTCAAACAGCGAGCTTGTTTCGTGGGTGCGCCGCAGATTCAACTCACTTAACAAGGATATCTCAAGCGCTGACGCCGAAAGGCTCATATTCACAAGCGGCGGGCTTATGACCAACCTCATCACCGAGATCGAGAAGATCGCCGCAGGCGCAGCGGGCAAAACCGTGACCGCCAAGGATATCGACAATATGGCATCCCGCTCGCTGGAGGCAGGGGTGTTTGACCTTACCGACTGTCTCAGTGAGGGTAATATCAGCAAAGCTCTGCTGGTGCTTTCCGACCTGATGGATATGAAGAACTCCGCCGTTGCCATCGTTGCCGCGGTGACCAAGCATTTTCGCCGTATGTACGGTGCACGGCTGGGCGTTGACAGCGGGGCAAGTGTGCAGGAGTTGACCAAGCTTCTGGAGTTCCGCTCCGATTACGCCACCAAAAAGCTCATATCGGTGTCAAGCAGCTTTTCTTTGCGCAGGCTCAGACGTGCGCAGAAGCTGTGCCTTGAGGCGGATATTGCCCTCAAGAGCAACAATGCCGACGATAAGCGCATCGTAGAGCTTCTGCTTATGAGGATAATGGTATGATAAAACTTCTGCCTGCCATCGTGGTGGAAGGCCGCTACGACAAAAACAAGGTCAGCCAGATATTCGATACCACCATCATCGAAGTGGGCGGATTCGGCCTCTTCAAGGACAAGGACAAGACCGATATGCTCCGCCGTATTGCGCTCACCCGCGGTATAATCGTGCTGACCGACAGCGACGGCGCGGGACTGGTTATCCGCAACCGTATCAAAAGCTGCATCGGTGACGGCAAGGTCTACCACGCTTATATCCCCGAGATCTACGGCAAAGAAAAACGCAAACAAAAACCCTCCAAAGAGGGTATGCTGGGCGTTGAGGGAGTATCCGACGATATCATCATCGAAGCCGTGCGAAAAAGCGGCGCTATGCAGGAGTGCTCAAATAACGAAAAACTGCTGACAAAAGAACTGATGTACGAGCTTGGTCTGTCGGGCAGAGAGTGCAGCAAGCAGAAACGCACGGAGCTGATGGAAAAACTCCGTCTGCCCAAAAATCTCAGCACCAACGCCCTTTTGGATGCGGTCAACGCTCTGAGTGAGGACAGTGAAGTCCGGGATTATATAGAGGAGCTATTTATGGAGCAGTCAGGGAGATAAAACAGAATGTTTAATATAGTAATTGCCGAACTCAGACACGAAACCAATACTTTCTCTACCATAAAAACCGACCTCAATGCATTCAAAAATCGTAACTACGTATACGGTGACCGGCTCATCAGTGCCTACAGAGGTATCAAAGCCGAACTGGGCGGATTTATAGACGTTCTTGAAAAGCAGGAGGATGTCAATATAATCCCTGCAATCGGTGCCAATGCAATGCCCTCGGGCAAGGTCACGCAGGATGCAATCGACAATATATGCAGTCATATGCTCAATGCACTCAACGGCCCTGCCAAAGTTGACGGTGTGCTTATATCCCTGCATGGAGCAATGGTTACAGAAAACAGTGACGATGGCGAGGGCGACTTTTTGGAGCTTGTCCGTAATGCTGTGGGCGCCGATGTGCCGATCATGGCAACCTTGGACCTGCACGCTACCGTGACTGACAAAAAGCTGAAGAATGCCGACGTGCTTATTGCGTACGACAAATATCCCCATTCCGATATGTACGACAGAGCGGTAGAGCTTGCCGAGTGTATGCTCGGAACCTTGCGGGGAGAGCTCAGGCCTGTTATGTATTCCCGTCGGCTGCCCCTTGTGCTTCCTATGCTGTGTACCGATTTTGGAGAAATGGCACAGCTTGTTGGTCTGTCGCATGATATCGAAAAAGATCCCTGTGTAATATCAGCCTCTTTCTGCCATGGATTTTTTGCGGCCGACGTGCATGACAGCGGTGTGTCAACTATAGTGGTGACAAATAACGATGCCAAAAAAGCAGAGGAATATGCCGGTGTTCTGGCAGATGCCATATGGGAAAGACGCAGTCTGTTAAAGCGCGACGATATGACGCCCGAGGATGCGGTAGCCGAGGCAAAAGCTTTTTCCGATGGGCTTGTTATTCTTGCGGATGTTAACGATAACCCGGGTTCGGGTTCCGGATGTGACGGAACACACCTGCTCAGAGCAATGCTTGATGCCGGATGCGATAATGCGGCTATAGCGCATATATACGACCCCGAATCTGTGCGGCGGGCTATGTCTGCAGGGGTAGGGAATACCGTGCATCTGCACCTTGGCGGAAAAACGTACCCCGACCTTTTGGGAGAGCCTGTCGAATGTGATGCCTATGTCAAGCTTATCAGCGACGGAAAATACGTTAACAAGGGTCCTATGAGCGGAGGAATGACGGTTGACCTCAAAGGCTCGGCTGTTGTTAATATCAACGGGATCGATGTCATAATCAGCTCTAATATTACTCAGGCTCATGACGTGAATATCTTTTATGCTCACGGTATAGATATCACACAAAAAAAGATGATCGCAGTAAAATCTGCGGTGCATTTCAGGGCGTCCTTCGGAGAATACGCAAAACGTATTATAGACGTAGAGTGCAGAGGACTGATTCCTCTGTCTCCTCAAAATGTGGATTACCAAAAATTACGCAGACCGATTTATCCTCTGGATACTATATGAAGGAAGTAGAAAAAATGGCTAAAATATACAACTCGGTAACAGATCTTATCGGCAGAACACCGCTGATGAGACTCAAAAATATCGAAGCAGAGTACGCACTCAAAGCTCAATTGCTTGTAAAGCTTGAGAGCTTTAATCCTGCAGGCAGTGCAAAGGACAGAGTCGCTCTCAATATGATCAACACCGCAGAGAAAAACGGCACCCTCGCTCCCGGCGGACTTATCATTGAGCCTACCTCGGGCAACACCGGAATCGGCATTGCATCGGTGGCGGCATCCAGAGGCTACCGCGCCTGCATCGTTATGCCCGATACTATGTCCATAGAGCGCATCAAGCTGATGAGGGCATATGGTGCGGAGGTTGTGCTCACCGACGGCACAAAGGGTATGCAGGGCGCAATAGCCGAGGCTCAGCGCATAGCTGAGGAAAACCCCGGCAGCATCATAGCAGGCCAGTTCCAAAACCCCGCCAACCCCGAGGCACACTACCTGAGCACCGGTCCCGAGATATTTGAGGACACCGACGGCGCAGTTGATATCCTTGTTGCCGGAGTGGGTACCGGCGGCACGCTTACGGGAAGCGGCAGATATCTCAAGGAGCACAAGCCCTCTGTCAGAGTAGTTGCCGTTGAGCCTGCGTCCTCGCCTTTGCTCAGTGAGGGCAGGGCAGGTGCTCACGGCCTGCAGGGCATAGGTGCAAACTTCGTGCCCAAAGTTCTTGACAGAGAGATAATAGACGAGATAATCCCTGTTACCGATGCGCAGGCGTACGAATACGCTCGCCTTTTGGGCAGGAGTGAGGGTGTTTTGGCAGGCATATCGTCGGGTGCCGCCCTTTATGCAGCCGCCCGGATTGCCGCCCGCGCAGAAAACGCAGGAAAGACAATTGTCGCCGTTTTGCCCGATACGGGTGAGAGATATCTGTCTACCGATCTGTTTTCTGAATAACAGCTTTCAATAAACGCAGCAAGACCGCAGCCGGAATGGCTGCGGTCTTGCCGTTTAGGGGACGTTATAGAATTAAAGGAGACATAAAACCTTAATTATCACTCGTTGTCATCCTGCTGCTGAGGAGCGATGACAGTCTTTTTTGTCTTTCTGCGTCTGATCCTGCGTACCACGAATATTACAGCAACGGTGATCACAGCGCCCCAGAAAACCAGAAGCAGAATGTTGCCGGCAACGAATACCACAAAGTCCTCTACACCGTCAACGATGTCATCCCAGGTGTTTGAGAAGGTGTAGGAGATGCGCTGACCGAGAGTCTTGGGAGGGGTCTGGATAACGGTGGACTCATAAACCTCTCTTATGGTGATGGTAACGGTGCTGTATGCGATCTGGCTGTCCAGGCGGCGCAGAGTACCCTGGATGCTCTCGATCTGGTATCTGACGTTGCTCAACTCCTGCTGCAGCTGGATAATGACCTCCAGCTTGTCTGCCTTGCCCATAAGCTCCATCAGCTGCTCTTCCTGAAGCTGCAGGGACTTGAGCCGTGCTTCGCTGTCGTAGTAGTAATCGGTGACCTCATCCACGTAGACGTATCTGGAGAGGACCGAGCCGCAGGCGGACAGACCCTCTTCAAAGCTGCCGAAATCGTCAGCGGGCAGACGCACCGTGTAAGTAGCCTTGCGCATCTGTGCATAGCCGGAAGAGATAGCGCCCGTGCCGGATACGTTGCTGTTCTGTACGTAACCGCCCACCGAAGCGATCAGGTCTTCGATAGCGTTTATGGTCTTTTCGTACTCAAGGGTCTCTATGGTAAAATTGCCGTTTTTGATGAGCTTGCGCTCACTCTCGGCTATCTTGTCGGCGTCAACACCGCTGCCGCTGATATCGGAGCCGGCGAGAGCATCGTCCTTGGTGGGGTAGGACGCTTCGGGAGCGGAATTATAGCCGTAGTCGGCATCATAGCTCTTGTCATAATAAACGTTGCTGCCGTTCATAGCCGAATCGGAGGCAGCCAAATCGTTTTTTGCGCCGCAGGAACACAAAAGCAGAGTAAGCACGCAAATCAGGGAAATCAAACGGATCTTCTTCATAATTTTCAGCTCCTTGACAATTTTTGAGGGTGGTTTTACCCTTTTGTTTCTTTTGACTGTAATTTTCAAAAAAAGTTCCCATTTTTTTCAAAAATATTGTATAATATTTTCAGAGCAATCGCAAGGGGCATCTTCCGCCCGTTTACTGCAGAAGATGCCCCGTATATAAACAGCTCCTCCCTTAATATCGAGGAGTGCTGACTGTATAGGATATGCATACGCCGACAGACAGGTGAGAGGGGATAGACCACCCTTTCAAACGGATCCTGCAATTAATCCACAAAACGGAGGAATAAAAGCATTATGGCAAAATTATCGCCCTCAATTTTATCTGCTGACTTTGCAAATTTAGGCAGAGACGTCAAGACCGTTTCCGACGCAGGCGCACAGCTCATTCACGTGGACGTGATGGACGGACACTTTGTGCCCAATATCTCCATCGGCGTTCCCGTTGTCAAATCTCTCAAAAAACACAGCAGCGCCTTTTTGGACGTGCATCTTATGATCACCGATCCTGACAAGTACGCCGACGCCTTCATCAGCGCAGGCGCAGACCTTGTCAACTTCCACGTTGAGTCTGATGCCGACCCCAAAGCGCTCCTTGAGCACATCCGCTCCAAAGGTGTCAAGACCGGTATCACCATCAAGCCCAAGACCCCTGCCGAGGCGGTGTTTGAACTGCTGCCTCTGTGCGATCTGGTGCTTGTTATGAGCGTTGAACCGGGCTTCGGCGGTCAGAGCTTTATGCCGGACAGCCTGCCCAAAGTTGCCGCTCTGCGTGCCGAGATCGACCGCAGAGGTCTTGCCTGCGAGATAGAGATAGACGGCGGCATCACCCTTGAGACCGCGCCTTTGGCTATCGAGGCGGGTGTCGACATTCTGGTAGCGGGAACAGCCGTATTCGGCGCGCCCGACGTGCCCGCTCGCGTCAAGGAATTTTTAGCCCTCTGACAGTGAGTTTAATGCCCTCTGAGGTTACTCTCAGAGGGCGTTTTTTTACTTTGTAAAGGTTCGGCACTCGGTCTCGGTGCATCTGCAGGCACCGTTGCCCGTGATCTCCACGTTTTCTGCCGTACAGCGCTGGTCGCTGTTGTGGGTACACTGATGTGCGGCACATTTGATATCGGTTTTTTCCTCGGCGCGGGGAGTGCCCGAGATGGAATTCTGCATATTGCATAATTTGTGATTAAAGCTGTGACAGAAGGTGTCGCAGCTTTTTTCTGCGCAGTCACCGTCTATCTTGATAAGAGGCCGTGTGCACATATTCTGCTGATTGTTGATACAGTTGGTAACACCGCATCTGAGCTTGGACATATTTGGCTCTTCCTTTCTTGTTTTTTGGCGTTTTTTCAGCCGTGTTTGTGACTATTATTTGCACTCAATAGCCGATTATTCGGAGGATTATCGAACAAGTGTTCGATATTACAAAAAACAATCTTTTTCGTTCAAAAAAAGGGGTAAACAGCACAAAAAAATTCACAAAAAACTATTGCATTTTTGGGGATATACCAGTATAATAAAAATCACAGGTGGGGAATTGTGGTGATTTGACACAATTTTGTGACACTTAGTGGTAAAAGAGGAAGGAGGATGGGCGATGCGCGGTGAATATCAGCACAGTATAGACGCCAAGGGCCGTGTGATATTTCCGGTCAAGCTCCGCGAAGAGCTGGGCGACGGCTTCGTTATAGCCAAGGGTCTTGACAACTGCATCAGCGTATACTCCAAGAGCGGCTGGGACGAGTTCTACAGCAAGATCTCGGCAATGCCCTCCAGAGCAGAACGCCTCAAGCGTTTCTATTCTGCCAACTTCGAGTGCGAGCCCGATCCTCAGGGCAGAATACTCATTCCTCCCACGCTTCGCACCTATGCAAAACTCAGCAAGGACGTCACGATAGTCGGTCTCGGTGACAAAGCCGAGATATGGGACACCGAGGCGTGGAACAAGTACAACAGCGAGATGTCCAGCGAGGATATCGCGGCGCTGATGGATTCGATGGGTGTCTGATATGGAGTTTGCACACCTTTCGGTCATGCCTCAAGAGTGCATAGACGGTCTTGATATCAAGCCCGACGGCATTTACGTGGATGCCACCACCGGCGGAGGCGGTCACTCCTATCTGATAGCCGAGAGACTGTCTCAGAAGGGCAGGCTGATCTGCTTCGACCGTGACGATGATGCTCTCGCCGCCGCGGGCAAGCGTCTGAGCAAGTTTACCAACGTGACCTTCGTCAAGAGCAATTTCGAGCATATAGAATCGGTCCTGCGTGGTATGGGCATAGACAAGATAGACGGCATACTCTTCGATCTGGGCGTTTCCTCCTATCAGCTGGATAATGCCGAGCGCGGATTCTCTTATATGAAGGACGCGCCGCTGGATATGCGTATGGACCGCAGCGAAGGACTCAGCGCCTATGACGTGGTCAACACCTACGACAGACGGGAGCTTACACGGATAATCTCCACCTACGGCGAGGAGAGATACGCACCCGCCATAGCCGCCGCCATCGAGAGAGCGAGACCTGTCGAAACGACCCTTCAGCTTGCCGAGGTCATCCGCAGCGCGATGCCCGCCGCCGCAAGAAGAGAGAAACAGCACCCTGCCAAGCGAACCTTTCAGGCCCTTCGCATAGAGGTCAACGGTGAGCTCAAAGCCGAGGAAACGGCTGTAGCCGCCGCCGTGGGACTTATGGCAAAGGGCGGCAGGATAGCCGTAATAAGCTTCCACTCGCTTGAAGACCGGATAGTCAAACAGATATTTGCAAAAGGAGTCAAGGGCTGCACCTGCCCGCCGGGATTTCCGGTATGTGTGTGCGGCAACAAACCCACCCTCAGGCTGATAACAAAGGGCGCGCTTGAGGCAACCGATAAGGAAAAGGAAGAGAACCCCAGAGCACGCAGTGCCAAGCTCCGGGTGGCAGAAAGAGTATAAAGCGGAGGAATACCGATGACAGCTTACGCATACAAGGACAACACAGCGGTACAAGTCAATAAAGAAGCTGTATCAAGCCGGCAGATCAGAAGCATTCAGGGCAGAAAGACCGAAAAAGCCAAAGTGCCCTACGTCAAGTACGGTATGATAGCTGTCTGCGTGTTTGCAGTGCTTGCCGCCATCGTATTTTTCAATATGCAGTCGGCAGAGCTTGCGGCCCAGAACGGCAAACTTAAAGCCGAGCTTACCGAGCTTAAGGATCAGGAGCAGTTCCTCAACGCCAAGAAAGAGCGTATGTACAACCTGACCTTCGTTGAGGATTACGCCAAGAACGTTCTCGGTATGGTCAAGCTTGACAGAGCCGATATCAATTACGTAGACCTTTCCGGTGAGGAGAGGGTCAGCGCCGCCGCGCCGGAAACAAACGATTCGCAGGTGCTTGCGGGCATCACCAGGACCTTCAACGTGGTTTTGGAATACTTGAACTGAGAGACAGATATATATAGTTGGGAGGAGTGAGGAATGGTTTCATTTCTCGCTCCCTATTAGCATCAAGGAGTAAAATAAATGGATGACAGACGCGCCGACAGCAGGATGATAAAGCGTATAAAATTCGTGGCAATAGTACTCGGAGTGGTTTGTTTTGCCGCTGTTATCGTTAAGCTGTTCTATATGCAGGTCATAAATTATGACTTCTATCAGTCAAAAGCCGAAAACCTGCAGACCAGAGACATTACCCTGTACCCGACCCGCGGTACTATTTACGATACCAATATGAAGCCGCTGGCGATTTCGGCCAATACCGAGATGCTGATCCTGATGGGCAATAAGCTTGAGAGTGACGAACAGCGTGCCATGATAGCCGCCGCACTCAGCGAGATACTTGAGCTTGAGTACGAGACTGTGCGCAAAAAAACTCGGGACACGTCCAGCTACATCGTTATATCCCGCGGCATCGAAAAAGACAAGGCAGACGCCGTAAGAGAATTCATCAGCAAAAACAAGCTGTCAAGCTGTATGTATATGCTGGAAGACAGCACCAGATATTACCCCTACAGCAATTTCCTCGCCCACGTTCTGGGCTTTGTCGGTTCGGATGAGCAGGGTCTGGCGGGCATCGAGTATATGTATGACGACGTGCTGTCGGGCACCGTGGGCAGAATGGTCACAGCCACCAACGTCAGCGGCGATGAGCTGCCATTTGAGTATGAGACCTATTTTGAGGCGGTGGACGGCAACAGTCTGGTGCTGACCATAGACGAGGTGCTTCAGCACTATCTGGAAAAGAACCTTGAGATAGCCTACAACGACAACAACGTTCAGGAGAGCGCCATAGGCATAGTAATGGACGTCAACACGGGTGCCGTACTTGCGATGGCGACATACCCGGACTATGACCCCAACAACGCCTTTACCATAGTCGATACAGAACTGGCGCATCAGATAGATATGATAGAGGACGCCAACGAAAAGGCTGCAGCAAAAAGCAACGCCCTCTACAAACAGTGGAGCAATCAGGCCGTATCGCTGGCATATCACCCCGGTTCCACCTTCAAGATAATCACCGCATCCATCGCTCTGGAGGAGAACGTAGTCGATCTCAACACCACCTTCGTCTGCAGCGGCAGTTACACGGTAGGCGTTGAGCGCATACACTGCTGGAGAAGCTACAACCCCCACAATACGCAGAATCTGGCACTGGCCATACAGAATTCCTGCAACCCCGCCTTTATCCAGATGGGCCTGATGATCGGCAAAGAGACCTTTACCAAGTATTTTGAAGCCTTCGGTCTGAGAAGCAAGACCGGCGTGGATCTTCCCGGCGAAACCACCGGTCTGTATAACCTCAAGCAGGAGATAGACCTTGCGGTATACTCCTTCGGTCAGAACTTCAGCGTATCGCCTCTGCAGCTGATCACTGCCGTGTCGGCGGTCGCCAACGGCGGAACCCTCCTCAAGCCGTATATAGTAAAAGAGATCCTTACCCCAGACGGAAGCGTCGTGCAGAGCAATTCTCGCACCGAGGTCAGACAGGTCATCTCGGAGGAGACCTCGGCTATTATGCGTGAACTGGTAGAGAGCGTCGTCACAGTTGGTACCGGTAAAAACGCCTACACAGCAGGCTACAGAGTAGCGGGCAAGACCGGTACTACCGAAAAGATTGCCGAGCAGCTGCAGGAAGGCAAAGAATTGCGAATAGCATCCTTCGTTGCATTTGCCCCCGCAGACGACCCGGAGATAGCCGTTCTTATCATTCTTGACGAGCCTACCGGTGATACCGTCACCGCAGGTATCACGGTCGCCCCGGTTATCCGCAGATTTATGGAAGAAGCAATGCCTTATTTGGGCGTTGAGCCTCAGTATACCGAAGAAGAGCTTGAAAACCAGGATATAACCATCCCTGACCTGAGAGGTATGACCCTCAGCGATGCAAACGACAGACTCAAGTGGCTGGGCATAAACGGAGCCACCAACGGCTCGGGCGAAAAGGTGGTCGACCAGCTGCCCGCTCCCGGCTCGGTAGTGTCCAACACGGCAACGGTTATGCTGTATATGGAATCAAGCGCACCCCAGAAACAGATCACTATGCCCGACCTCAGCGGAATGAGTCTCGAAAAAGCCCGCAGTACCCTGCAAAGCATCGGCTTGTACGTCCGTGTGACGGGTGCCAAGAACGGCACGGGCAACATCGCGGTTATCAAGCAGGACGTACCCGGCGGCGAAACAGTAAATTACGGACAGGTAATCACCATAGAACTCAGTGACCTCGATCAGAGGGCAGATTAAAGGAGACCAAAATGAAGCTTTCCCTTGTTCTTGACGGAATCATCAAAACCGATATCGATACGGAGATCACCGACGTGTGCTTTGACTCGCGCAGGGTCAAAAAAGGCAGTCTGTTCGTTGCCGTAACGGGCTACAAGACGGACGGACATCTGTATATCGAGTCGGCTGTCAAAAACGGAGCCGCCGCAGTATTGGCAGAGCGTGAGACAGAGGGTGTGGACGTTCCCGTGCTGGTGGTGGACAATACCCGCAAAGCGCTGGCGCAGGCATCCAGAAACTTCTTTTCAAAGCCTGACAGCGGCCTCAAAATGATAGGCGTCACCGGAACAAACGGCAAGACCACCACTACAACGCTGATCAAGCAGGTGCTTGAGAGTCACGGTCACAAGTGCGGACTGATCGGCACAAACGGCAATATGATAGGCGACAGAGAGCTTCCCACCGAGCGTACCACCCCGGAGTCAAGAGACTTCTACGAACTGCTCGCTCAGATGCGTGACGGCGGCTGTGAGTACGTTATTATGGAGGTATCCTCTCATTCGCTGGAGCTTGACAGAGTGTACGGCATACATTTCTGCGTTGCGGTATATACCAATCTCAGCCGCGACCATCTGGATTTTCACGGCGATATGGACAGCTATTTCGAGGCCAAAGCCAAGCTGTTCTCCCGCTGTGACAAAGCCGTTATAAACGTTGACGATGCATACGGTGTAAAGCTTGCAAAGCTTACATCCTGCGACACCGTTACATACTCCGTAAGCGACGATACCGCCACCTTGGAAGCCAAGAACATACTGCTCAAGCCCAACAAAGTGCGCTTTGAGGCGGTTATGACGGCGGCTATCGCAAGGGTCAATCTGGGTATCCCCGGACTTTTCTCGGTATATAACGCGCTGGCGGCAATAGGCGCCTGCATGGGATGCGGGCTGAGCCTTACGGAGTCGGCTGCGGCACTTGCCTCCGCTCACGGTGTCAAGGGCAGGGCAGAGGTCGTATGGCTGCCCGAGGACACGGGATACACCGTGCTTATCGACTACGCACACAGCCCCGACAGTATGGAGAATATCCTCAAGACCGTTCGCGGCTATGCGCAGGGCAGAGTCATTTCTCTGTTCGGTGCGGGCGGTGACCGTGACAAGACCAAGAGACCCATTATGGGCGGTGTGGGCGCCGCCTATTCGGATATATGCATAATCACCAGCGATAACCCCCGAAGCGAAGAGCCCATGCAGATAATTGCAGACGTTGCCGCAGGCGCAATGGGCAAAAAAGCACAGGTAAACGTAGTATGCGACCGCAGAGAGGCAATAGCCTACGCACTGAGCATCGCAAAAGAAAATGACGTAATAGTGCTGATGGGCAAGGGCCACGAGACCTATCAGGAAACGGCAGCAGGCAAGATACATCTTGACGAAAGAGAGGAGATCGCCGCTTATTTCAGCACCAAATAAACGGCGGTAACAAAAATGATGATCAACACGATAATGGCGGCGATAACATCCTTTGTGGTGGCTGCGGTGATAGCAATGCCCATCATCAAGGGACTTATTAAACTCAAGTTCGGTCAGAAGATCCTTGAGGACGGCCCCGTATGGCACGCAAAAAAGCAGAATACTCCCACTATGGGCGGTATTATATTCATAATAGCCGTTTTTATCGGTGTTATTGCCCAGCTGCCTCAGATGATTAAACTGCAGGACTACAAGCCGCTGCTTATGCTGGCGCTGTCCGTGGTGTTTGCTTTTGTAGGCTTTATCGATGACTGGACCAAGATCAAAAAGAAGCAGAACAAGGGCCTTACCGCCATGCAGAAGCTTCTGTTCCAGATAGCCGCCGCCGCATTGTTCATTACCGTTATGAGGGTGCTTGGTTATCTCAACTGCGATCTGTATATCCCGTTTGTGGGCATTACCTTCAATATGCCCTGGTACGTGTACCTTATCATCTGCGTGTTCATCATCGTGGGCGCTGACAACGCCGTAAACCTTACCGACGGCATCGACGGACTCTGCACAAGCGTTACGGCTGTGGTCGCTCTGTTTTTTGCCTATATGCTGACGGTGAGAGGGGATATGGGCGCAGGCTTCGCAGGTGCGCTGTTCGGCGGTCTTATGGGCTTCTTCCTCTTTAACAAGAACCCTGCCAAGGTCTTTATGGGCGACACGGGCTCGCTGTTTTTGGGCGGTGCCGTGTGCGCAATGGCGTTTGCACTCAATATGCCCCTTATTCTCGTTACCGTGGGCATCGTGTATATTATCGAGACTCTGTCCGACATTATTCAGGTGCTATATTTCAAAGCCACCGGCGGCAAGCGGTTTTTCAAGATGGCACCCATCCACCATCATTTTGAAAAATGCGGCTGGAGCGAGTGGAAAATAGTAATAATATTCAGCGCAGTCACCGCACTTATGTGCATCGTTTCGGTCTTTGCATAAACAAAAAGGAGGGAGTTCGTCATCAAAAAGGGGTTAAAGCCTGAACTTTTGCCCGATATCCGTATGGAAGAGGGCGGAGCGGAAGAAAATCGAATAACTCCCCGTCCCACGGGCAAAATAGACGCTCCTTTTACGGCGCTTCTGCTGCTTTTGCTTGCTACGGGTCTGGTGTGTCTGTTTTCGGCAAGCTACGCCGTAGGCTATCACTCCCACGACGGCAACTCCACATATTTCGTGGTGCGTCAGGGCATATTTGCGGCGGCAGGGCTTGTGGCTATGTACTTTGCCTCCAAGATAGACTATCACAAGTGGGTCATTGCCGCACTGCCCATATTCCTCGTAAGCGTTATCCTGCTGGCATCCATCAAAATAGTCCCCTCCATCTGGGTTACCGTCAACGAGGCTACCCGTTGGATCGGCATAGGCGATGTGCTTACCTTCCAGCCATCCGAGATAGCCAAATTCGGTGTGATACTGCTGTTTTCCACACTTGCCACTGTTATTGGCCCCGACCGTATGAAGAAGCCTCACATAGGCATCCTGCCCTTTGCCGCGCTTTTGGGACTGGTATCTCTGCTGCTTGCCTGGGAGCCTCATATTTCGGCAACCGTTATAATAGCGGGTATAGGACTTGTCATCATCTACCTTGCCGGTGCATCCTTCGGCTGGCTGGCAGGCTTGGGCATAACCGGTGTCACCGGACTTGTGGCGCTGATATTCTACAAAAAAGACTACGCACTTACCCGACTCAAAGTCTGGCTGGACCCCTTCTCCGATATGCAGGGCAAAGGCTGGCAGGGCTCTCAGGCTCAGATAGCCGTGGGCTCGGGCGGTTTTTGGGGCTTGGGACTGGGTCAGAGCCGTCAGAAGCATCTATACCTGCCCGAACCCGCAAACGACTTTATATTTGCTGTTATGTGTGAGGAATTCGGATTCCTCATCACTTCTATGATAGTTATCGTTTTTGCGCTGTTTATCTGGCGTGGCTACTACATCGCCTCTCACGCAGGCGACCGTTTCGGTACTCTGCTTGCGGCGGGCATCACCACACAGATAGCCGTGCAGGTAATAATCAATCTGTTCGTCGTTACGGGTCTGTTTCCCATTACGGGTGCATCGCTCCCGTTCTTCAGCTACGGCGGAACGTCGCTGATGATGCTTTTGGGCGAGGTCGGCGTGCTTCTGAGCGTATCCCGCTCAATGCCGCCTGCGAAAGGAGAGTAAGTAATTGAAGGTCATATTTGCCGGCGGCGGCACGGCAGGTCATATCAATCCTGCCATAGCCGTAGCACAGTACATATCACAGCAGGAGGACTGCACCATATCATTCTGCGGCGGCACGGGCAATCTTGAGGAGACACTTGTTCCCCGCTTCGGATACGAGATAGATACCTTTCCGCTCAAGGGACTGTCAAGAGGCAAGTCCCTTTCGGCGATTTTTCATAACCTGTCTGCCGTTATGCAGATGCAGAAGGCTGTTTCGGGGTGCAAAAAGGTCATAAAGAAGCGCAGGCCGGATATCGTCATCGGTACGGGCGGATATGCAAGCTTCCCTATGGTGCTTGCCGCCTCTCAGTGCGGAGTCAAAACGGCTATGCTTGAGGTCAATGCCGTTCCCGGCGTTGCCACCAAGCGCCTTGCACCCAAAGTCGACTGCGTTATGACCACATACAGCGAGACCGCAAAGCTTATTTCGGCAAAGCGTGTCGAGGAAACGGGCACGCCCGTCCGTCAGGAGATAATCGGGTGCAGAGACAGAGCGGAAAAGACCCTGTTCAATAATCCTCTGCCTACCGTTCTGACCTTTTGGGGGTCGGTGGGCGCTCTGCATATGAACGAAAAGATGAAAGACTATCTCGCCATAGTCGCCCGTGAGAGGCAGTTCAATCAGGTGTACGCCTGCGGCAAAAAATACTATGACGATATGATAGCCGCCCTGACCGAAAACGGAGCAGTACGCGCCGACAATATAATCGTCAGGGATTACATTCACGATATGGGCAACGTTATGGGTCAGGCGGATCTGGTGGTCTGCCGCGCAGGCGGTACCATCAACGAGCTGTGCGCTGCGGGTATGCCGGGCGTGCTTGTCCCGTCTCCGTTTGCCGCCGAGAACCATCAGGAGCGCAACGCCCGTGTTCTTGAAAAGGCAGGTGCGGCAGTTGTCCTGCTTGAAAAAGAGACCACGCCCGAAAGCTTGTATCAGACGGTAAGAGAACTGCTGGCGTCAAACGAGCGTCTTAAGCAAATGGGCGACAACGCCAAAGCTCTTGCACACAACGATTCGCTTTCGCATATTTATCGCACCGTAAAGGATATTATCGGGTAACTTTTACCTTTTTGCGGCATAGAATAGTATGTATACTCGTACAGGAAAGGGAGAGTATGATGAGCTATTTTGCCGTAAATGGCGGTACCCAACTATCAGGCTCTGTCAGAGTAAACGGAGCCAAAAACAGCGTTTTGCCGATACTGGCAGCAACAATACTTAATGCAGGCGAGAATATCATACATAACTGCACCGAATTGCGTGACGTTCAGTCGGCTGTCAGGATTCTCAGCCATCTGGGCTGCGGGATAAAACGGCAGGGCAAGACGTTGATCGTTGACTCAAGCACCGTATCGAGATGTGACGTGCCCGAAGCATTGATGCGCGAAATGCGCTCGTCGGTCATATTTCTGGGGCCCATACTTGCGCGGTGCGGTCAGGTGCGGCTCAGCACACCGGGCGGCTGCGAATTGGGGCCCAGACCAATTGACCTGCATCTCAGCGCATTGAAAAAGCTCGGCGCCGAGGTGACCCTTGACGGCGGCGAGATAATATGCCGCGCAGGCAGTATGCGCGGCAGGGATATAGTGCTGAGCTTTCCCAGCGTAGGTGCCACCGAGAATATTATGCTTGCCGCTACGGCATGCGCAGGACAGACCCGTATAATCAACGCCGCAAGAGAGCCGGAGATAGAGGATCTGCAGCAGTTTCTGCGCACGGCAGGTGCCTGCATAAGCGGCGGCGGCAAGAGCGAGATAGTTATCGAAGGCGGCAGAAGCTTTGGACGGGTCGAGCACACCGTAATGCCCGACCGCATAGAAGCAGCTACATATTTGTGCGCCGCTGCCGCCTGCAGGGGGCATATAGAGCTAAACAGCGTATGCCCTCAGCACATAGCAACCGTGATATCCATCCTCAGTGATGCAGGATGCGACATAAAAACCGCACAAAACCGTGTTACCATAAGGTCTGCTGACCGCATTTCGGCTCTGCCCCCGGTGCAGACCATGCCGTATCCGGGATTTCCTACGGACGCCCAGTCTCAGCTTATGGCGGCGGCTTGTCTTGCCGAGGGAACAACGGTGTTCTGCGAGAATATCTTTGAGAACCGGTTCAGACAGTCGGGTGAGCTTGTGCGAATGGGCGCGAGGATCAAGATATCCGGCAAGACCGCTATCGTGGACGGGGTCAGAGAGCTGACGGGCGCGTCGGTAAGATGTACCGACCTCAGAGGCGGTGCGGCGCTGGTCATAGCCGCCCTGGCGGCAAAAGGCGAGAGCAGGATATACGATATCGAGCATATCGACCGCGGATACGAAAAGATAGAGCAGGCTTATATGAGTCTCGGAGGAAATATACTGAGAAAGGAAGAATAACGTGGCAGACGCAAGAAGACGCAGACGCAGAAGGATCCATCGCCGCAGGCACAGAGACACCCGCGGCGGTGCGGCGCTGTCCGTTATTCTCTCCGTCATACTCACGCCCATAGCCATTGTTGTGGCTATTACCGTCTTCTTCAGGGTCAGCACCATCAAGGTCACGGGGGAGAGCGGATACCCCGATTACAGCATTATCGAGGCATCGACAATAAAGGTCGGGCAAAATATGTTCAGGTTCAACAAGTTCAAGGTCATTGACGGCATATTCGAAAAAATGCCCTACATCGACGAAATAAGCATCCGCCGCCGTCTTCCGGACACGGTGGAGATAATCGTTACCAGATGTACACCCGTTGCCGCCATTGAGACCGACAGCGGCTGGTATCTGCTTGATGCAAAGGGCAAGCTTCTTGAGAATACGGGTTCGGTACAGCCCGAGGGATACCCGGTCATAACCGGCGCCGATGCTGAGAAGCTCGTTGTAGGAAAATATATCAAAATAATTGACGAAGAAAAGCAAAAACCACTATTTTTAGTATTGAATACTGCGATAAATAATGATATACTCCAATATATAGACTGTATTGACGTGGAGCGGGTATATAATATCAAGTTCACGTACAAGGACAGATTCGTGGTCAATATAGGCGACAGCGATCAGCTGGACAAGAAGATCAGATATATGCTGCTTATAGCAGAGGAGAGACTGCCTGAGACCGCAACGGGAATAATCGACGTGTCCGACGGCACTACGGCGAGATTTATCCCACAATGATGTTTAATATGACGGAGGTTATGAGTATGGGTTTTGCATTTGAAATTGGTCGTGAATCCGATGTATCCATAAAAGTTATCGGTATAGGAGGAGGCGGCGGCAACGCTGTCAACCGTATGGTAACGGGCGGTGTATCGGGCGTTGACTTTATCGCCATCAATACGGACAAGCAGGTGCTCAACTTCTCTGCTGCCCCCGTCAAGCTCCAGATAGGTGAGAAGATCACCCGCGGCAGAGGCGCAGGCTCCAATCCCGACGTGGGCAGAAGCGCCGCCGAGGAGAGTATTGACGAGATCCGCCGCCTGATGGAAGGCGCCGAGATGGTATTCATCACCGCAGGTATGGGCGGCGGCACCGGTACGGGCGCAGCTCCCGTAGTTGCAGGTATTGCCCGTGAGATGGGCATACTGACGGTGGGTATCGTTACCCGCCCCTTCAGCTTTGAGGGTATGCGCCGCATCAAGCAGGCGGAAGAGGGCATCGCACGCCTCCGCGAGAAGGTCGACGCCCTGCTCATCATCCCCAACGAGCGCCTCAAGCTGGTCAGCGATCAGAAGATCACCTTCCAGAACGCGTTTGAGATAGCCGACAACGTTCTCCGTCAGGCCATCCAGAGCATAAGTGAGCTTATCACCGTTCCCGGTCTGGTCAATCTGGACTTTGCCGACGTTGAGACCATTATGAAGAACGCAGGTTACGCTCATATGGGTGTGGGCCGTGCATCGGGCAAGAGCAAGGCTGCCGATGCCGCCAAGATGGCTATCCAGAGTCCCCTGCTGGAGACCTCCATCGACGGTGCAAGAGGCGTTATCCTCAACGTTACGGGCTCTCCCGATATGGGTCTTGAGGAGGTTGAGGAAGCAGCCGCAATGGTCAGAGCCGCCGCACATCAGGACGTTCATATCATCTTCGGTGCGGCTATCGACGATACTCTGGACGATGAGATACGCATCACCGTTGTCGCAACCGGTTTTGATGAGAATGCACGCAACGCCAAGAAGCTTGACGATATCTTTACCTCTATCAGAACAGGCGCGGAGGAGAAGGTCGGTGACAGCGCACCCGCTGTCCACGCCGCTCCCGTGATCCCTGAGGAAAAGACCGAGACCCCTGCATCGGTCCTCGAGAATATCAAGCTCAGTGAGCCCGAAGCTCCCGCCGCTCCCCAAAAGGAGCAGGAGGAAGAAGAAGATCCCTTTGAGGGCATCCTCAAAATGTTCCGTGACAAGAAATAAGTCATCTGTGATCTTCATAAAAATAACCTGCACAGCCGTGCAGGTTATTTGTTATCCTTGTTCTTGTTTTATTCTTCTTTAAGCGCCAACATAACGTCATAGGCGCTGGTCATAGCCTTTACCTTTTCCATTACCGTTTGAATAACGCCTTGTTCGTCAATAATATAGGTAGTGCGCACCGTTCCCATAGTGGTCCTGCCGTACATTTTCTTTTCCTGCCACGCGCCGTAAGTCTTGATAACCTGACACTCGGGGTCGGACAGGAGGACAAACGGCAGCTGATACTTGTCCGAAAACTTTTTGTGCGACTCAACGCTGTCACGGCTGATACCGATAATAACGGCGTTTTTGGAAACTATATCATCGTAGAACTCGGCAAACGCACAAGCCTGACGGGTGCAGCCGGCCGTGTTATCCTTGGCATAAAAGTACAGCACTACCTTCCTGCCCAGATAATCGGACAGCGAAACGCTGTTGCCGTTTGCATCCTTGAGTGTAAAATCGGGGGCTTTTGTACCTGCACTAAGCATATTTTATATCTCCTTTGTACTATGACCGTTTATTTTGATATGATGCCCATAATAAGCTCGGTAACTTCTTCGGGGGATTTGTCGATGTCCTCTATTATCCATTGCCTGAGAAGAACGTATACACCGGATGCGATATAGGTGGATATAAGCCTGATGCTTGTCTCATCAAGTGAGTCCATGGCTTTGATCTTGCTGCGGTTTTCCTGCAGTGTGCGGTTGAACTCGCTTAACAGCGCCATAAAATCCTCAGCGGTATCGTATCGCAGCAGTATTTTAAGCTTGTCGGAATTATTGTGCATACAGCGGCATACGTTGAGCAGATACTCTCTTATGGCTGTGCTCAGATCGGCACCGGTATCCGTTTTCTCAAAGTCGAATATCTCACGCTGTATATCCAGCATCACGTCACGGGGAGAGGTATAATGATTGTAGAATGTGGCGCGGTTCAGACCTGCCTTGCGACACAGCATACTGACGTTGATGCGCCTCAGCTCCGTATACTCAAGCAGACTGATAAGAGCATCCTTGAACATCCGTTTTGTCAGCACGACACGTTGATTTTCCCGCTTCATAGTGCACCTCCGAACTTTTTGTGAACGAATAAACATAATTGCTGTAAGTGTCGATTTTACAGCAAAAAACAATCAAACAATCTATTGCAAAATCAACACTTGTATATTATGCTATCATTAAAGAATAAAGTTGTCAATAAACGGCAAAAACTGTTTACAATTATACTGTTTACATACACGCCGTACTATCGGGAGAGAGGTCTGCAATGCAAATGAAACCCAAGCTCAAAAACTGCATACTTATAGCCGCCTGCATCTTTGCCCTCTATCTGGCGATTTACTATTGGCCCACGGTATCCGGTTTCCTGGGCAGTCTGTACAGTGCGTCGGTGTCTATCATAGTAGGTGCGGTCATAGCATATATACTCAATATTCTGATGACCTTTTATGAGCGCCGGTATTTCCCGAAAACCAAAAAACAGTCGGTACAAAAAAGCCGCCGTCCGGTATGTATGATCCTTGCCATACTGACCTTTATCGCCGTAATAGCGCTGATATGTGCGCTCGTTCTGCCTCAGTTTATATCCTGTATCACACTTCTGATCGAAAAGATCCCCGCAGCGGTCAGGATCATTGCGCAGAAGCTTGAGGATTGGCATATTCTTACTCCTCAGATCGTGGACTCCATTATGGAGATAGACTGGAAATCCGGCATGGAAAAGATAATCGGCGTGGTCTCAAGCGGCATAGGCAGTGTGGTGGACGTGGCTATCGGTACCGTGACTTCCCTGACGTCCGTGCTTATCACAGCCCTTTTGTCGGTTATATTCGCCGTGTATATGCTTGCGGCAAAGGATAAGCTCAAGGAGCAGGCAGACCGCCTGATGAACTGCTACCTCAAGGATAAGCATATCTCCTGCATCAGATACGTGTTCAATATATTCGACGAATGCTTCCACAGCTATATCGTGGGTCAGTGTACCGAGGCGCTTATTCTCGGCGCGATGTGTACGGTGGGTATGCTGCTTCTACGTTTGCCCTACGCCACGATGATAGGCGCGCTGATAGCGTTTACCGCCCTTATCCCCATCGCAGGCGCATGGATAGGTGCAGGTGTAGGTGCTTTTATGATACTGACCGTATCACCAATGAAAGCGCTGATATTCCTGCTGTTTATTCTTATTCTTCAGCAGATCGAGGGTAACTTAATTTACCCCAAAGTGGTGGGCTCGTCCATAGGACTGCCCGGCATCTGGGTGCTGGTGGCGATTACTATCGGCGGCGGTATATGGGGCGTACCGGGTATGCTCTTCGGTGTGCCGCTGTCGGCAACCTTATACAGACTGGTGGGCAATCACGTCCGCAAAAAAGAAAACCTCTCAGCAAGTGGGATTCAGGAGGGATAAAACAAAGTGGCAGACAAGGACAAAATTCAAAAGATCATAACCCTGCCCAATATACTGTCGCTGGTGCGGCTGTTGCTGATACCGCTGTTCTGCATCGTGTATGTGACCAAGGATAACTACAAGCTTGCCGCTGCTATTTTGCTGTTGTCGGGGCTGACCGACGTGGCAGACGGGTTTATCGCACGCAGGTACGATTTGGTCAGCGACCTTGGCAAGGTGCTTGACCCTGCCGCAGACAAACTGACCCAGATAGCCGTGCTGGCGTGCCTGATAAGCCGTTTCAGGCGTATGAGTCTGCTCTGCATACTGCTTGCGGCAAAAGAGCTCGTCAGCGGCATCGCATCGCTGTTAGCCGTCAAAAAGACCAAGGTCGTCTGTTCCGCCGAATGGCACGGCAAGATTACCACGGTATTGCTCTACGCTATGATGACGGTACATATATTGTGGTACGATATCCCCAATATAGTATCCGATCTGTCCATAACCATCTGTGTATCGTTTATGCTGCTGTCATTTGCCCTGTACACCGTCAGAAACGTGCGTATGATAATGGGCAGGTTCTTCGACTGAAAAACATACAAAAAGCTTCCGCGGTCTGCGTTGCCCCGGAAGCTTTTTTATGCTCTTTTGCCCTGCACCTTCTGCCCGCACCCATAATATAATGTAGCGTAAGACTTTATATTATGGAGGATATAATGTTGACCGTCATAAAATTCGGCGGCAGTTCACTCTCAACTGCCGAAAAAATATACAACGCCGCCCGTATCGCGGCAGAACATAAAAAACAGGGAAAAGACGTGGTGATGGTGGTATCAGCCCGCGGCAAGACCACCGATGCTCTGGTGCGTGAGGCAGAGGAGATAAGCCGCACTCCCGACCCCCGCGAGCTTGACGTACTGCTCAGCACGGGGGAGCAGGCGTCAATGGCTCTGGTTGCAATGGCGCTTATCGCAATGGGCGTGCCTGCGGTGTCGCTGTGCGGCTGGCAGGCGGGAATACTCACCGAGGATAAACACAACCGCGCAAAGATCATCAGCATACATACCGAGCGCATCCGTCAGGAGCTTAAGAGCGGCAGGGTAGTGGTGGCAGCGGGTTTTCAGGGGATGGACTCAAACGGCGACATCACCACGATCGGCAGAGGCGGCTCGGATACCAGCGCAGTGGCTCTTGCTGCCGCGCTGGGTGCCGAAGAGTGCCTGATATATACCGACGTGGACGGAGTATACTCGGCAGACCCAAACGTGGTGCAGGGGGCATTCAGACATACCTCGCTCAGCTGCGACGAGATGCTGGAGATGGCATCACTTGGCGCAGGGGTACTGCACAACCGCTCTGTAGAGCTTGCCAAATCAAAAGCTGTAAATCTGAAAGTCTTGTCAAGCTCCGACAGCAGCGGCGGAACCGGGATAGTCCCCCTGCCTATGGAAGGCAGTCGGGTCAGCGGTGTTATGTGCGACAAGAACACGGCGCTTGTGGAGATGTTCTCCTACGGTGACGGTAATCTGCCCGAGGTGCTTGAGCTTCTTGCCGCAAGCTCCATCAGCGCCGATATGATAATATCCCACGGCAGCCGTATAGGACTTACCGTGCCCCGCTCTCAGGTCAAAGCCGCGCTGAAACTGCTTCTTGACAATGGGGAGAAGCTGTCGGTCACCTCGGCGTGCACAGATACCAATATAGCCAAACTCTCAATTGTGGGGTGCGGCTTATGCTCGGACGGGAGCGTGGCATCACGTATGCTTTCAGCGCTGAAAAATCACGGCGTACAGGTGCGCAGCATGGTTTGTGCCGAGATCAAGATCTCGGTGCTTATCCCGCTTTCCGATGCGATCGATGCCGTCAAGTGTGTACACGACGTGTTCTTTCCTCAATAATAAACGGCATACCGTCAGGTATGCCGTTTCTGCCGTATTTATCTCAGGGGGGGATATTCGCCCTTTTCGTGCATATTGCTCAGTGCATTGCTGAGTACGTCCGCATCGCTTCCGTATGTCACACCGTACCAGCGTGAAGTTGTCCTGCACATCTCCACCGTAAGCTTGCCTGCACCTATCATATCGTCAACGAAAGAGGGGAGATAGTATTCTTTTTTCAGCTCGTTGCTGTATTTGCTGAGCCAGAGGTCAAAATGCTCACCCATCAGCTCCATAACCGACGGTGAGAAGCCCCATACGTTCATGGATACGGTGGTATCTGCAGGTATGCAGGCTTTGTCACCGTTCTCGTCGGTATAAACAGCCTTATTACCGCTGAGTGTGATATCGGTGCGCTCTGTGACCGAGATCAGCTTGTTGTCCCTGATCTCACATACTCCGCGGGATACCGAGCCGTTCTCGCTTGCCGTACCGCTGAGTGCAAAACCCACCATACAGCCGAGACTGTCCCTGCACTTGCCGCGCAGGAACTCACCCAGGGTTACTATAGTATCTCTGCCGAAGAAATCGTCGGCACCCACTATGCCGAAAGGCGCGTCTATGTGCCCGCGTGCGGCGTAGACCGCGTGACCCGTACCCCAGGGCTTTACACGCTCGGGCAGGGGAGCGTAGGGGGCAGGCAGATCGTCAAGCTGCTGGAATGCGTAGGCTATCTCCAGCTTGCCCGAATACTTGTTTCCGCTTATGATGCGTTTGAAGTCATCCTGCATCTCCTGCTTGATCACGAACACTATCTTGCCGAACCCTGCAACGTATGCGTCGTACAGAGTATAGTCGACGATTATCTCGCCGTTGGGGCCGAAGGGGCGTATCTGCTTGAGCCCGCCGAAGCGGGAACCCATACCTGCCGCCATAACTACCAATATAGGCTTCATATCATATCACTCCCGATGTTGTGTACCTGTTTATTATACTACACTATACACGAAGCCGCAATACGGTACGAAGGCAAATTGCGCCCTACTGCTTGTTTGTGCGAAGCGGATGCATAAATCCGCTGACGTCAGCGGTATAAACCGAGCCGCCGATGACCTTATCCTTGTATACCAGCAGGTCACACAAAACGTCCTCAGCGCCTTCGTAGTTAAGCAGCCCGAAAGTATGCATCCCCACCGTCTTGCCCTTGTACTTTTCCAGATCGAATCCGCTCTCCTTTTGCAGGTCGTTGTATTTTTGGTACACCTCGTCAAAATCTGTGGGTATGACCACCTGACGGAACTGGTAACGCTCGGTATCCGGAGTGTAACCCATAGACTGCAGATATTCGCTCAGCCCCTCTTTGGTGCTCAGCTTGGCTGTTGTCTGTGCGTCGTCCTTTCTGCCGCAGGAGATCAGCGTCACCACAAGTCCCAGTATCAGCAGGACAGCCGCAGTAATAATGCCAAAAGTCTTTTTGTTTAGCTTAAATGTGTAGATATTCACAATTAACACCTCCGCACTCAATACTATGAGAGGGGAGGGACAAATATAACAAAAACTGCGGAGCAAAATGCTCCGCAGTTTTAACTGTTTTGATCTGATTAATCTTCGTCCTCGAAGTTTGCGTGCTCGGCAATGATCTTCTCCTGCTCTACGGGAGGAACTTCCTCGTAGCGCTCGAACTTGACGGAGAAGGAGCCTCTGCCCTGAGTCATGGAGCGGAGAGTGATAGCGTAGTCGCTGGTCTCGCTCATGGGGATCTCAGCCTCGATCATCTGGATGCCGTCGCCCTGAGGGGTCATACCCATAACACGGCCGCGACGCTTGTTCAGATCGCCGATAATGTCGCCCATGTAGCTGTCGGGTACATAAACCTTCAGGCTGCCAACGGGCTCCAGAACGACGGGGTTAGCCTTGGGGATACCGGCCTTGAATGCCAGACGTGCAGCCATCTTAAAGGACAGTTCGTTGGAGTCAACGTCGTGATACTTACCGTCCATAAGTGTAGCCTTGAGGCCGACCATGGGGAAGCCTGCCAGAACGCCGTGCTCCATAGCCTCACGGATACCCTTTTCAACAGCGGGATGGAAGTTCTTGGGAACGCTGCCGCCGAAGATCTGCTCCTCGAATATGAAATCCTCGCCCTCGATAGGCTCGAAGTTCATCTTGACGTTACCGTACTGACCGTGGCCGCCCGACTGCTTCTTGTGGTTGCCTTCGACCATTTCGACTTTTTTGCGGATCTTCTCGCGGTATGCGACCTTGGGCTCGCTGAGCTCGACCTCAACGCCGAACTTGTTCTTCAGCTTGGAGCAGAGCAGATCGATGTGGATGTCGCCTGCGCCGGAGATGACCATCTGCTTGGTCTCAGCGTTGTTGACAACGGTAAATGCGGGGTCTTCGTCACGGAGACGGCTGAGGCCGGCTGCGATCTTTTCTTCGCCGCCCTTGACCTTGGAGGAGATAGCACGGCTGTAGCAGGGCTCGTTGAACTCGATGCCGGTCAGAGCCAGATCGATGCCGGGTGCGCAGAGGGTGTCACCGGTCATGGTGTCGCCAAGCTTGGAAACTGCGCCGATGTCACCGCAGGAGACCTCGGTAACTTCCTTGTTCTTTCTGCCCTTGACGATGTAGATGTGACCCATCTTTTCGCTGGAGCCGGTACGTGCGTTGATAAGCTGCATATCAGCGGTGACCTTACCGGAGATGACCTTGAAGAAGGAGAAACGTCCGTACTGGTCGGCGATGGTCTTGAATACGAAGATGATGGTCTTGCCGTCGGGATCGTATGCAACGTCCAGAACGTCAGCGCCGCGGGAAGCGATAGCCTTCTCAACACGGACTTCGTTGGGAGCGGGAGCATAGTCAACGATGGTGCTGAGCAGCTGCATGATACCTACGCCGCTGATGGAGGATACGCAGACGACGGGAGCGATGGAACCGCTGAGAACACCGGTACGCAGACCTGTGAGGATCTCTTCCTGGGTGAACTCTTCGCCGCTGAAGTATTTTTCCAGAAGCTCTTCGCTGGACTCTGCAACGCCGTCGATAAGAGCGGCACGCAGTCTCTCGACCTTGTCAGCAGACTCAGCGGGGATCTCGACCTCGGTGACCTTGCTGGTGCCCTCGGTCTTGTAAGCCTTCTTGGTTACCAGGTTGATAACGCCGATGGGGTTGCTGCCGTCCAGCAGGGGGATGATAAAGGGAGTAACAGATGCGCCGAATGCGTCTCTGAGGGAGTTGTATGCATCCTCATAGTTTGCATTCTCTTCATCGATCTTGTTGATACAGAAGATACGGGGCAGCTTGGTCTTGTTGACAGCCTTCCATGCCTTTTCCGTACCGACAGCGCAGCCGTTCTTTGCAGAGCAAACGATAAGGCCGCAGTCTGCAACACGCATAGCCTGTGCGACTTCACCCTCAAAGTCAAAGTAGCCGGGAGTGTCCAGAAGGTTGATAATATTGCCTTCGAACTCAACGGGAATATTGGAGAGCTGAGTGGAGAACTGGCGCTTGATTTCTTCAGCATCCCAGTCGCTGGTAGTATTGCCTTCGGAGATCTTTCCGAGACGGTCGGTGCCGCCTGTACGGTAAAGCATCATTTCGGCAAGAGAAGTCTTTCCGTCACCTCCGTGACCGAGAAGGCAGATGTTTCTGATCTTGTTAATGGGATAGGGCATAGTGTCACTCCTTTGGATGGTTTATTTCAAATATAATAATCGCCTTAAAGTACATTATAAACTAATTTTGGGTCGATTTCAACAGTATTTTTACTAAACTATCGTAAAAATAAGTGAAGATAACCAAACAGGCACCGCCCAGCACCCCATATACACCAGAATATTCAGGGGAGAAGCGGATGAAGCTTCCATATTCGACACCAAAAAGTACATAATAAGCACGCCGACTATACATCCCAGAACCGAGCAGATGATATTGAAGGTCATGCTCCTCATAAGCTTTCTGGAGGAGAGGATAAGCTCCGAATAGGCGTACATATTGCTGTGGGACATTACGGCAAGAGGCTCGCTCTCCTCAAAATTGTCGGAGGAGTAGTCCACCCGCGCCTGAGTGTCGGGATAGTCGCAGCTTTCGGCGTGGAGCTTGAACTTGTCCTCGATAAACGCCTCCGTGGTCAAAAAGTCGCGCAGGGCGAGTATGGGGGTAGTTTTGGCACGCCGCAGAATACGGAAGGAGCTGTATACCTGAGGCTGGGCGATGTACTTGAGGGAGAACACGCCGGCAAACCGCGAGTTGATGGAGACGTACAGACAGTTCTGCAGCTTTACTCCGTGAAGTATATCCACACCCATCCGCATCAAAAACGACGCAGTACCGATAAGCACGTAGTCACCGCCGACCTTTGCGGACATACCGCCCGTCTCAAAGAATCTTATCTCGTCCACGTCGTATCTCTGTCCGTAGAGCTGACGTGCCGATTCATCAAAGATATAGTACAGACCTCCGCCGATGACTTCCAGTGCCGAGGCGGCAACCGAGTACACCTCGTCAAGCTCAAAACCGTCGCCTATCTTGAGACTTGTTATGGCGATGCTTCCTGCGGGGAATACCTCGTTGTCGGTCACTATCGCACTGCGGCAGCGTGATATATCCTGAGCAGCTTTGCCGTTTATAAATGTGCTGCCCGAGGCAAACAGCTTTTTGCCGATAACGCTGTTGGGCAGTGCCGAGGATATGAGCAGAGCGGGGGAAACGGTCATTACCGACAGAGCCGACAGACACCAGGTAAACGAGGTGGGATTCTGCCTGCCGAAGCTTGCCGCCGTGGCAAGGGCTATGGAGATGAGTATTGCAAGGGGCGAATAGTACATAGAAAACCGCTCTGTGGCATCGGGGCAGGAAATGTCGGACATTTCGGGAAACACGCTCTTATAGGTCATATACGCGGTCTTGTAACGGCGTGTCCCCTGTGCCTTGAGCGCAGTGGGAGAGGTATCCGAGCGCAGTATCTTGTAGGTTCGCTTGAGTGATACGAACCTGCGGCGCTTGGATGCCAGAGAGAAGAAGCACAGTCCCACCGTGGCAGAGGTATAGGGCAGCCAGCCGCCCCATTTTGGGAAAAGAATGACCGTGATTATATAGGCCATGGACGACAGAGAGGCAAACAGCACCAGAGTGTCAAGAGTCGGCTTGCCCTTGATAAGCCGCGCAAGTCCCGAGACGGTCACGTCGCTTGCAAGAATAACGGCGGCGACCTCAAGGACGAAAAACAGCAGCAGATACAAAAACGGCGTGCTGAAATAAGAAAAACCGAATGGCATAGGCAGCCGAAGGGGAAAAGCCAGGGTCATATAAAGGGATATGAGCCATACGGGGAAAAGAAGGAGCAGGCGGATGCCCATAGAGGGGAGCCTTGCGGATATCCCGTTCAGCGCCTCTTCGGTATCCTGATAGGTACGGTTGACAAAATCATAAGGCAGACTGCGCTCGGAATCCTCGTCGGTCAGATATCCCGTCAGCTCGTCGTCCGGATCATTTGTGGCGGCTCTTTCGGCAGCGCCGGACTTTTTGCTCTTTTTGGTGGCTTTGACCTTTTTGGCGGGATTGTCCTTTTTGGGCTTTTTATATTTTTTATCCGATTTTTTTGGCTCGGACTTGAGATTTTTTACTTTTTTGGATTTTTTTGCTTTTTTGGGAGGGTCTCCATCAAAAAGCTCGTCAAGCTCCTTTTTGAATATCCCGCTTTGCCCTGCGCCGATTTCCTCATAAGGCGCGGATTCTTCTTCCGTTTCGGGAGCGGATACGTCACCGGCACAGACGACGGCTTCATCCTCCGTTTCGGGAGCAGAGGCATCCACCGTTTCGGGCACGGGGATATCCTCGGCTTTGGACGCAGACGTATCATTTTGCACGTCTGAGGCACTCCCGACATCGGGAGTGAGCGCCTTTTTATCTTCGGAGTTGTCCTTGCACTCTGCTTCTTTGGCGGTTTGAGCCTTGATTTCGGCAATTATATCTTCGAGCTCATAGCGGCTGTCTGACATATGTTTCAGCCTCTCCTTTGTCTGTATGCTTCATAGAGCAGCACGGCGGCTGCGTTGGATGCGTTGAGCGAGGGGATAATGCCCGTCTGTGGAATGGATATGACCCCGTCGCAGGTGTTTTTGACCTGATACGACACGCCGTCACCCTCGGAACCTATGACTATGGCGCAGGCTTCCGTCAGGTCGGCATCGTACATACTGTCGCCGTTCATATCGGCGGCGTACACCTTGAGCCCCTTTTGGTGCAGCTCCTCAACTGCGGCAAGGGTACTGCTGAGCTTGGCAACGGGAAGATGCTCCAAAGCGCCTGCCGCAGCCTTGGCGCAGGAGGAGTTGAGTCCGGCACTGCGCTTGCGGGGGATGATAACGCCGTGTGCGCCCGAAACCTCTGCGGAGCGGATGATAGCGCCCAGATTGTGTGTGTCGGTAATACCGTCGCATACCACGATGAGGGGAGCGGCGCCCATCTCCGCGGCCTTGCTCAGCATATCGTCAACCGTTCTGTAGGGCACAGCGGCGCACAGAGCAATAATGCCCTGATGTGAGCCGGTGGTGCTCAGCTTGTCCAGCTTGCGTTTGTCGGTCTCCTGGGTGAGGATGCCGTTCTTGCGTGCAAGAGCGATGATGTTGCCTACCGTGGCAATTGAGCCTGCGGCAAACAGTATCTTGTCTATCTCGCGGCCGCTCTTGACAGCCTCATAAACGGCATTTTTGCCCTCTACCGTACATTCGCTGTCGTCACGGGCATCCTTGTCAAATCTCTTGCCCCTGAACGGCTTGTGATCTTTATTATAATTATCTTTTTTGCCGTAGTTGTCCATAGCAATACCCCCGGGTACATATATTCCATTATATTATACAATATAATACCGTTTCTTTCAAGCAATAAAAATATTAAATGGCTTATGCTTCAAAAAATCCCGTTGACATTGGGCGGTTTGTCAAATATAATAAACAAAGTATATTATCTGCCATATTTACGGTTTATGGGGAAAGGCTATAATACGGAGGAAGAAAAAGATGATCGGTTTTTATGACTATACTGTAATACTCACCTATTGCGGGCTTATCAGTTCGCTTCTGGGTATTGTTCTTACTGTAAACGGCAATTTTTCGCTTGCCGTTATATGTATGGGTCTCGCGCTTATGTGCGACACTCTTGACGGCAAGGTCGCCCGCCGCAAAAAGAACAGAACGGACAGAGAATGCTCATTCGGCGTGCAGATAGACTCGCTGTGCGACGTTATATCATTCGGCGTGTTTCCCGCCGTGTTCTGCTATATGCTGGGCGCCGACAAGAAGATCGACTTGCTGCTTATCATAGCCTACTGTCTGTGCTGTGTCATCCGTCTGGGATATTTCAACGTGCTTGCCCTTGACGCCAACGAAGAAAAGGGCATCTACCACGGTCTGCCCGTGGTGTGTATGGCTATAATGATGCCTCTCGTGTATCTTATCCACGGTATGCTTCCCGACGTGCTGGGTCTGTGGCTGTTGAGAGCGACCCTGATAGTATTCGGTTTTCTGTATATCTTTGACTTCAAGGTCAAAAAGCCCGGTATGGGCGTTATCGCGGTGCTGTGCGTACTGTTCTGGGTGCCTGCTGCGGCCCTGTTCATATTCTGAACGCTATGGGATGGAAGGACAGGCAGGGCAACGTCCTGCCCGATGATTCACGCTCGCCCTCACTTAGGTTTCTGTACGGCACAGCTTTGGGCAGAGCGGCACTCAGGGTGCTGATCAAGCCCTTTGTCAGCAAGCTTGCAGGCGGCTTTATGGACTCAGGTCTGTCAAGACCTCTTATAAGCGGCTTTGTCAGGCGCAACGGGGTCGATCTGAGTATGTGCGAGGAGCGCAGATACCGCTCCTTCAACGACTTTTTTACCCGCAGGCTCAAGCCGTCGGCACGGGTCGCGGATATGGAAAAAAGTCACCTTATATCCCCATGCGACGGCAAGCTGACCGTATATACCGTCACGGAGGACGGAACTTTTGAGATCAAAGGCACCCGATACACACTCTTAAGCCTGCTTCGCGATGAGGCTCTTGCCCGAAAATATCTGGGAGGCACCCTGCTTGTATTCCGTCTGACGGTAGGGGATTACCACAGATATTGCTATATGGACGGCGGCGCAAAGAGCGGCAATATCCATATAGACGGAGTGTTTCACACGGTCAATCCCATTGCCTGCGACTGCTATCCCATCTACAAGGAGAATACCCGCGAATACTGCGTTATCGATACCGACTCCTTCGGTGAGGTCACGATGATGGAGGTAGGCGCTCTTCTGGTGGGCAGGATACTCAACCATCACGGTGCGCAGAGGGTAGAGCGCGGACAAGAAAAGGGTATGTTCCTTTTCGGCGGCTCAACCATAGTTGCAGCCATAGAAAAAGACCGTGTAACGATCGACGGGGACATTGTGCGAAACACCCGTGAGGGTTTTGAAACGGTCGTAAAGCTTGGCGAAAAAATCGGCATAGGGGAGGGCAACGGATGAATATAGCAAAACAGCCTCTCAGCTTCAAGCTGTTCAAGGCGTACAGACGCCTGCGTGCCATGTCCAAGATACAGCTGAGGGACAAGAGTATAACTCAGGACAATTATATGACGATGCATTACATCTTTGAGAATCCGGGCATCACTCAGGCAGAGCTTGCCGATATCAATCAGAAAGACCGCAACGTGATAGGCAAGCTTATCGACAAACTTGAAGAGAAAAAGCTCGTCCGCCGTGAGCGCGGCCAAAAAGACCGCCGCTCCTTCTGTCTGTACCTTACCGACGCAGGTGCGTCAGCTGTCAAAAAATACTGGGCTGACGTCAAGCGCGCCGAGAAGAAGCAGATCAACAAACTTAGCGAAGAAGAGCAGAAGACCTTTATGGTTCTGCTTGAAAAGCTCACCGACTGAAAGCGCGATCTAACTATGGAATGTATATTTGAAAAAGAAACGGTCATCCCTCTGAGCCTTTGCGACAATTGCGGGAGATTGAGCGTACATAACGTTTTTACAGTGTTTATGGACCTTGCCGCCGAGCACGCCGAGCTTATCGAGGTAGGCGCTGACAGGCTTGCGCAGAGGGGCATGTTCTGGCTTACCGTCAGGACCAAGGTGCATATAAACAGCCGTCCCCTTATGATGAGCAGGGTGCAGGCAGAGACCTGGCCCGAAGCTCCCGGCAGGATAAGATGCAACCGACATTACTCTCTCCGGGATGCAGAGCAGGTGTATGCCGAGGGGGTCACAGAGTGGGCGGTAATAGACGTGAACACCGGAAAACTCTGTAAAGCTTCCGATATTTACAGAGCAGACACCGTATACAGTCAGCGCAAGGCAGAGGTCAAACCATTTGAGAAGATATCCGAGGACTTTGAAAGCGCGCGGTATCTGGGCAGCCATACCGTAAACTCCGCCGATATCGACTTGGGTCAGCATATGAACAACGCCGCATACGTCCGTGCAATGATGGGCTTTATACCCTGCAGGGAGCTGGAAGAGCTTGATATCACCGATGCCGAGGTGGTGTTCAGAGCTCCCTGCTATGAGGGAAACGAGCTGTCCGTTTACCGCAGAGACTTTGATGGCGGATTTGACCTCGGGATGCTTTTGCCCGACGGAAAAGCTGTCTGTCTGGCACGTTTTACGGCAAAATGATCAGAAATATAAAACAGCCTTCTTGGGTAAGAAGGCTGTTTTTTCGCTATTATTCGGTTGTATGATGAGGCGGGTTTATCGTGCTTCGACGCAGCTGCCGCCCCATTCTACGACGGTAAATCCGACGCGCTCAAAATCATCGAACTGCTGGGGAGCAATGTCGATTTCTTCCGTTGCGGGGTAGTACGCCATAAAGACACGCAGCAGGCTGTCGGGAGCGGGGGTTATCTCCAAAACCGCCTCCTCTGTATAGGCCTCGGTCTGAAAAGCGATCACGTTATAGGGATTATTCTGCATAAGCGGCAGCCAGTAGATTATAAACTCGTTTGCCTCACGCTGACTCAGTCCCTGCTCTGCAAGAGCCCATTCAAGAAACTCCGCTGTGTCCTCACCGGCTACGCAGTATCCCTGCTCGAAGCTCCACAGGTCTTCTTGCAGACCTTCCCAATAGAGCGCATAGTATTCTTTTGAGCCGTCAAATACCAGAGTGCCGTCAGGATATGCGGTAAAATCCTGCCAGCCGTCTTTGCCGTGCTCGGGGTAGGTGCAGGTCAGTATACCGTCAAGATCGACTTTTACGGAGCACAGCGTGGGTACTTCGGGATACAGATAGATGATGGGCTTTAAGGCTGATGCACCGTACGCGTGTATCTCGTCGGCATAGATCCTGATATATTCTGATTTTCCTGCTTATCGCAGCCGAATACACATATCAGCACAACGGCAAGAACAAGACATAAACATTTTTTCATACTAAGCTCCTTTCGTTGTTGTTGACGGGAAAGTGCTGGTGTGTTCAGTATTTGTATTTTTTCCTGAATGCGCGGATGAATATTACGGTCAATACTGCCGCCATAAACTCGGCAGCTACCACAGACATCCATATTCCGTCGGTGTCCCAGATGAGAGGGAAGATGAGTATCGCCGCCGTCTGAAACACCAGTGTACGCAAAAACGATATCAGCGCCGACACGAACCCGTTGTTCAGCGCGGTAAAGAATCCCGAGCCGAATATGGCAAACCCCGCAAACAGAAAAGAAAAGGAGAATATCAAAAATGCCCTTACGGTCAGAGCAAAAAGCTCGCCGTCATAGCCTACGAATATCCGTGACATAGGCTTGGCAAGAATCAGCGACAGACCTACCATACACAGTGAAAAGCCGCAGATTATGACCATGCTTTTTCTCAGCAGACTTTTCAGCTCGGCGGTGTTTTTCGCGCCGAAATGATAGCTGATAACGGGCGCTGTTCCTATGGAGTATCCGATAAACGCCGACAGGAACACGAAGTTGATATACATTAGCACCCCGTAAGCGGCGACTCCGTTCTCGCCGGCATATTTGAGCAGCTGGATGTTATACAGCATACCGATAAGCGACATGGATATATTGCTCATAAGCTCACTGGAGCCGTTGGTGCAGGCAATCAGCAGGCTTCTGCCGTCAAAGGTGAACCTGCGCAGTCTCAGCAGACTCGTGTTGGGGGAACCGAAATACACTATCGGCACGATCCCGCCTACGGCCTGACTCAGTGCGGTAGCCGCCGCCGCTCCTGCAAGCCCCCATTTGAACAGACCGACGAACAGAGCGTCCAGCACCATATTGACCACTCCTGCGGCTACTGTGACATAAAGTCCCAGCTGAGGCTTCTCTGCGGTGATGAAAAAGCTCTGAAACTCCAGCTGCAGCATAAACGCGGGTATGGCGAGTATAACTATTCTGCCGTATAGGGTACTGAGCCTGAGTATCTCACCCTCTGCACCCAACAGTGCCGCCGCATTCTCCATAAATATGAAGCCGAGCAGAGTTATGACCGCGCCGCAAACGACCGACACGCATACCAGCAGGGAGAATACCTCGTTGGCTTTTTTGCTCTCGCCCTCGCCCATCAGCTTGGCAACTATTGCACTGCCGCCCGTGCCGAACATAAATCCGAAGGCGCCCAGCAGCATAATAAACGGCATTATGAAGTTCAGAGCGGCAAATGGTGTCTTGCCTGCAAAGTTTGATACGAAGAATCCGTCCACCACGCCGTACACCGACGTGAATATCATCATTATTACCGACGGCAGGGTAAAGCGCAGCAGTTTTTTGTATCCGAAATGATCGGACAGTTTAGCGGTCATTTGCTCTTCTCAAACCAGGCATTTGCAAAATCCGCCGTGGCACGGCTCAGATCTTTTATGTTCCAGCCGGTGGTGTTGACGGTCAGATGATAGGTGCCGCGCTCGCCCCACTTGCTGCCCGAGATTATCTCGCGGGTGCGTGAGCGGTTTTTGTCGATCATTTTGATCTTTTTCTCTGCTTCCCTTGCAGTCAGCTGTTCGTCTTCGCTTGCACGCTCAAGGCATCTTTTTATCTTTGAGTCCATATCGGCGCAAACGAAAATATTAAAGGGCTTGTATTTCTGTAATACGACGTCTGCGCTTCTGCCGACTATGACAAAATCCTTGCCCAGAGCGGCTATCTGCTCAATGACCTTTTTCTGCTCGATAAGCAGCCCTGCCGAAATGGACGAAACGGCAGACACACCCACCATACTGCTGTGGTAGGTGAGGGGAAAGGCACGCCATCCGTGGTTTTCCAGAACGTCCTCCACGTATTTTTCCTGAAGACCCTTGTTTTCTGCGATAGCGGTGATTATCTCACGGTCGTAGTAGTCAAAACCGAGCAGGTCGGAAAGGCGTTTTCCAAGCTCCCTGCCTCCGCTGGCAAACTCACGGCTCACGGTGATTATCTTCATAAATATACCTGCCTTTCTGTGTGGGTTTTATAGTTTAAGTATACATTTTAAGGCGCACAAAGTCAATAACATTAAGGAGGGTCAAAAATAGAGGAGTATTTGCATAATTATCCCTTGACAAATGGTTTTTCGGGTGATAATATACAGAATAATTGAATACCAAAAGCGATGATGAGGAACGTGCCGGTATTTTCCTGCTACAGAGAGTCGGCGGCTGGTGTGAGCCGATGGACGGAGACCGTGCTGTATCACCTCGGAGCAGCCGACCTGAACGGAGCAGTCTTAATAGGGCGGACGGATCCTGACCGTTACAGCAGGGAGCGATGTTAGTCGCCGTGAGTGGTCTCATTTTTATGGGGCAAAAAGAGTGGTACCGCAAGATTTTTGTTTTCAAAGATCCTGTCTCTTTGGTTTAGAGGCAGGATCTTATTTATTTTTGTGATCTGTTTTTCTTTTAAGGAGGAATATATTATGCTTACTCTCGACAAAGTATTTGACGCCCAGAACGTTCTGAAAGACATCATTACTACCACAAGTCTTCAGAAAGCCAACCGCATCACCGACAACTGCACCTTGTATCTCAAACCCGAATGCCTGCAAAAAACCGGCTCCTTCAAGCTCCGCGGCTCGGGTTACAAAATAGCGGGACTGTCCGAGGAGGAGAAGAAGCGCGGTGTCGTAGCCTGCTCGGCGGGCAACCACTCTCAGGGCGTGGCCCTTGCGGCTACAAAGCTGGGTATTCCTTCCTATATCTGTATGCCCGACGGCGCACCTATCTCCAAGGTTGAGGCTACCAAGAGCTTCGGCGCGCAGGTCACTCTGGTCAACGGCGTTTACGACGACGCCTACCGCAAAGCACTTGAAATGCGCGACGAGTTCGGATATACGCTTGTGCATCCTTTTGACGATGAGGACGTCATCGCAGGTCAGGGCACTATCGGTCTTGAGATCCTTGCCGACAACAGCGATATCGACGCTGTTATCGTGCCCATCGGCGGCGGCGGACTTATCTCGGGCATATCCTATGCCATCAAGTCCATCCGTCCCTCGGTCAAGGTCTACGGCGTTCAGGCAGAGGGTGCGGCAAGTATGTTCCGCTCGGTAAAAAGCGGAAAGATCGAGTGTCTTGATTCGGTTGCCACCATTGCCGACGGTATCGCCGTCAAACAGCCGGGTGTCAACACCTTTGAGATGGTCAGCAAGTACGTTGACGACGTAGTCACCGTTTCCGAGGACGAGATCTGCTCGGCTATATTGTCTCTTATCGAGAAGCAGAAGATGGTTGCGGAGGGCGCAGGCGCCGTATCCGTTGCCGCCGCAATGTTCAACAAACTGCCCATCGAGGGCAAAAAAGTCGTCAGCGTGGTATCGGGCGGCAACATCGACGTTACCAGCCTCAACAGAGTTATCGAGCGCGGTCTTATGAAGAGCGGCAGAAGCACCCGACTTGTGATAGAGCTTTCCGACAAGCCCGGTCAGCTCAATCAGGTCAGCGGTATCATCGCGGGCTGCGGCGGCAACGTCATAGGTGTGCGCCACGAGAGAACTACTGCCACAAGAAGTGTAAACGGATGCTACCTTACACTTGAAATGGAGACCAGAAACTTCGCTCACGTCAACGAGATAGTATCTCAGCTCAAAAACGCAGGCTTCAAGATCATAGAAGACTGAAATTGCGGCAGCCGTCACCATTTTTATTGACAGATTATATATTTTGCGATAAAATTATATAGATATATTCTGCTGCTTTTTTTGCAGCGTAATATGCTGTATAGGAGTGATCACGATGCTGCTTTGCGGTGCTGACATAATCGTCAGAACGCTGATCGAGCAGGGATGCGATACCATCTTCGGTTATCCCGGCGGTCAGGTTCTGGATATATACCATTCTCTTCACAAATATCGGGACGAGATCAGACACGTCCTCACAGCCGACGAGCAGGGTGCGGCCCATGCGGCTGACGGCTATTCCCGCTCAAGCGGCAGGACGGGCGTCGTGCTTGCAACTTCGGGTCCGGGCGCTACCAATCTGGTCACGGGCATCGCAACAGCGTATTTAGACTCTATTCCTATGGTGGCCATTACGGGCAACGTTGCCACGAGCCTTATCGGCACGGACAGCTTTCAGGAGCTGGACATCACCGGTGTTACTTTGCCCATTACCAAGCATAATTACTTCGTCGGCTCAATAGAGACGCTGGCAGATACCATCCGCGAGGCATTTCGTCTGGCAAAGTCGGGCAGACCCGGTCCCGTGCTTGTCGATATCCCCAAGGATATCCAAAAGCAGTTTACCCAGTACACCCCCTGCGCCAAGGTCCTGCCGGACGAGACTTTTGCTGCCAAAGAGGTGCGTATCACCGAGGCTGCCGAATGTATCAATCAGTCACAGCGCCCCTTCATCTTCTTCGGCGGCGGACTTATTTCTTCGGGTGCGCAGACGGAGATGCTTGAGCTTGCCGAGAGGATAGATGCGGCTCTGGGCTGCTCCTTTATGGGCATTTCGGCTATCCCGACAGCACATCCCAGATTTTTGGGTATGCAGGGTATGCACGGCAGATACGCCTGCTCGGTGGCTATGAATAAAGCCGACTGTGTTATCGCTTTGGGCACCCGCTTCAGCGACCGTGCAACGGGCGGGCTTGACACTTTTATCCCCAAAGCAAAGATCGTCCATATCGATATTGAGGGTGCCGAGTTGTCCAAGACCACACGTGACACCCACGCTTTGCGAGGGGATATCAAAAAGACCCTTGAGGCTCTTTTGCCGCTCATCACCAAAGCCGAGCATCCCGACTGGATGCAGCAGGTAGCTGATATCAGGGCAGAGGAACGTACACACAGAGACACCCGTGAGGGACTGACCCCTCTCAATATAATGGAGATCGTCAACCGATGCCGTGAGGCTGATATGCCCGTTGCGACAGACGTCGGCCAGCATCAGATGTGGAGCGCGCAGATGCTCAGCTTCTCTTGTGAGCGCACCTTCATCTCCAGCGGCGGACTGGGCGCTATGGGCTACGGAATGGGCGGTGCCATCGGCAGTACTATGGCAACCGGGAAGAAGACCCTGCTAATAACGGGCGACGGCAGCTTCGGTATGAACCTTAACGAGCTTGCCACCGTGGTCACCCATCAGCTTCCCATCACCGTAGTGCTGCTCAACAACCGCGTGCTTGGTATGGTGCGTCAGCTGCAGGATTTCTTCTACGACAAGACCTATTCCAATACGTCGCTGGAAGACCGCCGGACCGACTTCGTTATGCTGGCAAAAGCCTTCGGAGCAGACGCTGAGCGTGTCTGCACCGTTGACAGCTTTGAAAAAGCTCTCAAAAAAGCTATCGGCAGCGGTAAGCCTTATCTTATCGAGGTCATGGTGGACAAGGACGAGTACGTACTGCCTATGATCCCGGGCGGTAAGAGCGTCAGCGAAATTATCACAAAGGTGGGGGACTGATATGAACAGATACACAATAGCAATATTGGTTCGCAACCAGTTCGGTGTGCTTAACCGCATCACCAGTATGTTCCGCCGCAGGCAGTTCAATATTTCCTGCCTGACCGTCAGCGAGACCGAAAGCGCCGAGTATTCCCGTATCACCGTTCTGTTCGGCGGTGACGAGGGCAACAAGAATCAGCTTGTCAATCAGCTGTACAAGCTGCCCGACGTCATATCCATCAAGGAGTTTGACAACGAGAATACGGTCAGCTCCGAGCTTCTGCTCATCAAGGTGGTCAACTGCGCCGAAAATCGCGAGGAGATCCGAGCCGCCGCCGATGCGTTCAACGCAAGGACGGTGGACTACACCAAGAAGTCCATTGTTATGCAGCTTACAGACAGCAGCCGCCGTATCGACGATTTTATCAACCTGATGCGCGATTTCAACATCCTTGAGATCTGCCGCACGGGTATCGTATCCCTTGAACGGGGCGAAAGCACTATCCGCAAGATCACAAATTTGTAATTTTTTTTAATTAAATTTATAATTAATTTATATTCAGAAAGAGGTAGTTTATTATGGCAAGAATTTTCTATCAGCAGGACTGCGATCTGCAGAGACTGAGCGGCAAGACCGTTGCCATCATCGGTTACGGCTCTCAGGGCCACGCACACGCACTTAACCTCAAGGACAGCGGCGTTGACGTCGTAGTAGGCCTGTACGAGGGCAGCAAGAGCTGGGCAAAGGCTGAGAAGCAGGGCCTCAAGGTTCTGACCGCTGCAGAGGCTGCAAAGGTCGCTGACGTCATTATGATCCTCATCAACGACGAGAAGCAGGCAAAGCTCTACAAGGAGAGCATCGAGCCCAACCTGACCGAGGGCAAGACTCTTGCTTTCGCTCACGGCTTCAACATCCACTTCGGCTGCATCAAGCCCCCCAAGAACGTTAACGTTATTATGATCGCTCCCAAGGGCCCCGGCCACACCGTCCGTTCCGAGTATCAGGCCGGCAAGGGCGTGCCCTGCCTTATCGCTGTTGAGCAGGATGCAACCGGCGACGCATGGGATATCGGTCTGGCTTATGCGCTGGGCATCGGCGGCGCTCGCGCAGGTGTTCTGGAGACCAACTTCCGCACCGAGACCGAGACCGACCTGTTCGGTGAGCAGGCTGTTCTCTGCGGCGGTGTCTGCGCTCTGATGCAGGCTGGTTACGAGACCCTTGTTGAGGCAGGCTACGATCCCAGAAACGCATACTTCGAGTGTATCCACGAGATGAAGCTGATCGTTGACCTGATCTACCAGAGCGGTTTTGCAGGTATGCGCTACTCGGTATCCAACACCGCTGAGTACGGCGACTACATCACCGGTCCCAAGATCATCACCGAAGAGACCAAGAAGACTATGAAGAAGATCCTCAAGGACATCCAGGACGGCACCTTTGCAAAGGACTTCCTGCTGGATATGTCCGAGGCAGGCAGCCAGGTACACTTCAACGCTATGCGTAATCTGGCAGCCGAGCATCCCTCCGAGATCGTCGGCGAGGATATCCGTAAGCTGTACAGCTGGAACGGTGAAGAGAAGCTCATCAACAACTAACACAAACTGCATTGCCCCGGAGCGCTGCTTCGGGGCAATATCAAAAAACAGGACTTCACAAAGGAGTGAAAGCTTATGTTCAGTGATTCCATCAAGCATGGCCCTCAAAACGCTCCCCACAGAGCTCTGTATCACGCATTGGGCCTGACCGACGAGGAACTGAGCCGTCCTCTGGTCGGTATCGTCAGCTCTTACAACGAGATCGTTCCCGGTCATATCAATATTGACAAGATCGTCGATGCAGTCAAGCTCGGCGTAGCTATGGCAGGCGGTACCCCTATCGTTTTCCCTGCTATTGCCGTCTGTGACGGTATAGCTATGGGTCACAAGGGTATGAAGTATTCCCTTATCACCCGTGACCTTATCGCCGACTCCACCGAGGCTATGGTCAACGCCCACGGCTTTGACGCATTGGTCATGGTGCCCAACTGTGACAAGAACGTGCCCGGTCTGCTTATGGCAGCCGCACGTCTTAATATCCCCACCGTTTTCGTCAGCGGCGGTCCTATGCTTGCGGGCCACGTAGACGGTGCCAAAACCAGCCTGTCCTCTATCTTTGAGGCAACGGGCAAGTACAACACCGGCGCTATCACAGCCGACAAGATGCACGAATATGAGTGCAAGACCTGCCCCACCTGCGGTTCCTGCTCGGGTATGTATACCGCCAACTCTATGAACTGCCTCAGTGAGGTTCTGGGTATGGCTCTGCGCGGCAACGGCACTATCCCTGCCGTATATTCCGCACGTATCGAGCTTGCCAAGCACGCAGGTATGGCTGTTATGGATATGCTCAAGAAGAATATCCGTCCTCTGGACATTATGACCGAGGACGCCTTCCACAACGCACTTACCGTCGATATGGCTCTTGGCTGCTCCACCAACAGTATGCTCCACCTGCCCGCCATCGCACACGAGTGCGGTCTGGATATCAACCTTGATATCGCCAACGGCATCAGCGCGGTCACCCCCAACCTCTGCCACCTTGCCCCCGCAGGCAGGACCTATATGGAGGATCTTGACGAGGCAGGCGGCGTCTACGCCGTTATGAACGAGCTGAACAAAAAGGGTCTCATCAAGACCGACTGCATCACCGTAACGGGCAAGACGGTAGGCGAGAACATCGAAAACTGCCCCAACCTCGACCCCGACGTTATCCGTCCTATTGACAATCCCTACAGCGAGACGGGCGGTATTGCCGTCCTCAGAGGCAATCTTGCCCCCGACGGCAGCGTTGTCAAGCGCTCGGCAGTCCTGCCTGAGATGCTTGTACACGAGGGTCCCGCCCGTGTCTTTGACAGCGAAGAAGAGGCTCAGGCAGCCATCAACGCAGGCAAGATAGTTGCAGGCGACGTCGTTGTTATCCGTTACGAAGGCCCCAAGGGCGGCCCCGGTATGCGTGAGATGCTCAATCCCACCTCGGCAATTATGGGTATGGGTCTGGGAGGTAGTGTTGCGCTTATCACCGACGGCCGTTTCAGCGGCGCTACCCGCGGTGCCTGCATCGGTCACGTTTCTCCCGAAGCCGCCAGCGGCGGTATGATCGGAGTTGTCGAGGAGGGTGACATCATCAGCATCGACATCCCTGCCAACAAGCTTGAACTCAAGGTGGATGAAGCTGTCCTTGCCGAGCGCCTCAGGAACTTCAAGCCCAAGCAGAAAGAACTGACCGGCTACCTCAAGAGATACGCAACCTTCGTATCCAGCGGCGCCGAGGGCGCAATACTCAAGTAATAGATGGGGAACTGTATGAATCTTTCGGAATTGACCACAGGACTTTATTCTCTCTCTGTGTTCCGTCAGCTGCTTTCCGACCCTGTTATGCAGAGTCTTGTCAGCTACCTCGAATACAGAGAGCAGCGTGATACAAAGGGTGCGGTGAGCGCTTACGGCGAGTTTGTCTCCCGTTTGTACGACGCTCACGAGACCGATCTCAGCCGCTATATCAAGCATGCGGTCAACAACAACGAGAATATCTACGTCAAGAGCATCGGCAGGGGAGAAAGCGTGCCCCTGAGCCTTATCGACAATGTGGACAAGGAGCTTGACGTGCTGCAGCAGGTATGCCGCATGACTCCCGAGGCTTTGCGCGAGGGACTTGACTGGCAGGGATTTCTGCCTCGGTTCGAAAGCTCCGACTACGAGCTCAAGAGCAAGTATAAGCACCGCGCCGAGAACATCGGCAAGTTCGGATACGGCATCTACGCCAAGTACCGTATGTTCCGCATCGACAGCGGCGACCACATCGTCCCCGTCCTCAATCCCGACAAAACCCGTCTTTCTGACCTTATCGATTACAAGCGTCAGCAGCAGATAATTATGGATAATACCAAGGCTTTGCTTGCAGGCAAGCCTGCCGCCAACATTTTGCTTTCGGGCGATGCGGGCACGGGCAAGTCCTCCACCGTCAAAGCTGTGGTCAACGAGCTGTTTGACGAGGGACTGAGAATAATCGAGGTGCGCAAAGAGCAGCTTCGCGAGATCCCCGTTATCCTTGACGAGTTGTCGGGCAACCCCCTCAAGTTCATTCTGTTTATCGACGATCTGTCCTTCCAGAAGGACGACGACAACTTCAGCGCGCTCAAGGCTATCTTGGAGGGTACTGTCTCTGCCAAGTCCAACAACGTGGTCATCTACGCCACCTCTAACCGCCGCCATCTTGTCAAGGAGAAGTTCAGCGACCGCGACGGTGACGATATCCATCACAACGATACCATTCAGGAGACCATCTCTCTGTCCGAACGCTTCGGTCTGCAGATAACCTTCCAGCGTCCTGACAAAAAGACCTACCTCAGCATCGTACACCATCTTGCAGAGCTTAAAGGTCTTGAGTACGACAGCGATAAGCTTGAGGCAGAAGCCGAGCGCTTTGCCCTCAACCGCGGCACACGTTCTGCCCGCGCCGCCAAGCAGTTTATCGACGGTCTGCTCTCCAATAACTGAGCATCAATAGCATATAAAAAGCATTTGCCCCAAACTGCGGCAAATGCTTTTTTATATGCTGCACTTAACGGTTGCCAAAAGCACGCGGCTGTTATATAATCTATTAAGTAACAGTATGATTACGGAGTGATAATATGTATGAGGCAAAACTCAAGTTCGGCAAGACCGAGCTTAGTGTAAATATTCCCAAGCGTAATTTGCAGGACGTTGTGCTTGGCGTTTTTCCGCCGGCACCCACCCCCGAGGAGGAGAGGGCAGAGATAGAGCGCTCTTTGCGTGAGCCTATCGGCGCACCCCCTCTGCGTCAGGTGGCAAAGCCGGGGCAGAAGGTAGTTATTATGGCAAGCGACATCACACGCCCCGTTCCGTCCTACAAGATATTGCCCGTTATCGTGGACGAGCTTAACGCGGCAGGCGTAAAGGATGAGGACATTACAGTTCTTTTCGGTATGGGCATCCACCGTGCTCATACACCTCAGGAGCACGAAAAATTAGTGGGAAGTGAGATCTACCGCAGGGTGGTGTGCAAAGACTCCACGGGCGACGAGTATATCCGCGTCGGTGTGTCCTCACGCGGCACTCCCTACAATATCAGCAAGACCGTGCTTGATGCCGATCTGCTTATCTGCACGGGGAACGTTGAGTATCATTGGTTTGCGGGATATTCGGGCGGTGCAAAAGCCATACTCCCCGGCGCCGCCAACAAGGAGACTATCCGCGCCAACCACAGTATGATCTCTCTCCCCGGCGGCGGTACGGGTGTTATCGAGGGCAACCCCGTCCGCGAGGATATCGACGAGATCGGCAAATTCGTCAAGATCGACTATATCGTCAACGTGGTCATCGACAGCGGCAAGCGTGTGCTCAGATGCTTTGCCGGCGACTATATCAAAGCTCACCGCGAGGGATGCCGTTATCTCGACTCGGTCTACAGCCGTCCCATCGATAAGCAGGCCGATATCGTTATCGTATCCTGCAGCGGCTACCCCAAGGATATTAATATCTATCAGGCCCAAAAGGCGCTGGACAACGGCAACTTTGCAGTCCGTGACGGCGGCACAATCGTTATGGTCGGCGCCTGCAGCGAGGGCTACGGAGAGGATACATTTGAGGAGTGGATAAACTCCGCTACCTCTCCTCAGTCGATCCTCGACCGCCTGCAGAAAGACTTCCGTCTGGGCGGTCACAAAGCCGCAGGCATCGCCAAAGTCCTGCTCCGTGCCAAGGTCGTGGGCGTTATGGACCTCGAGCGCGAAAAGGTCGAGAAGCTCTATATGCAGTATTGCCACCCCGATGATATCCAGACTATGTTTGACTCTCTGCTTCAAGAGTACGGCGACAACGCCTCCGTCCTCGTCATCCCCCAGGCAGGCTCAATTTTGCCAAAAGTCAAAGAATGAAAAAAATCATCCCCCGTCATTTGCCCGACGGGGGATGAGTCTGTATATGGGGTTATTTCACGCTCAAAAACACCTTGCGGATATTGTCGATGGAATAATCCATTGTCCGTCTTGAAAATCCGTTTTCTATAGGGCTTATAAACTTCCAGAACTCCTCATAGTTACACTTGCGTTCCTCTGCGGCAGTATACTTGCCGTTTTCGCAGGATGCGGTTATATAATAGTCCCTGCTATGAAGGCCCGTATTAAAGACTTTGGCAATGGTTTGACGTTGTATGCCTTCACGGGCGCTGACTGTTATGACCTCATATATATAGCCGCCATCACCGTCGTAGCGGTCGATCAAACCGTCATAGGTCTGATGAGTGAACTTATGTGAAATATAATCCACGTACAGGTTTCCGTTCTCAAAGAACAGTATCTGCGCTGTGTATTCGTTGCCGTCACGAGATAAAACGGTGTTCTCGTGCCTGAGCCAGACTTCCAAAACTCCGTCTCTGCCGTAATCAACCAGCGAAAAATGCGTGAGCTTGGACTCGCCGTTTTTTATCATATCGTTGTACGAGACCATCTTTTGGCAGAGAATATCATAGGCCACTGCTTCGCCCGTGAGGAATGCATAATAGTTCTGCATAGCCGTCTTATTAAAATCACTCAAAGCAATGAATGTGGGAACAGGATTTTCGTAGGGCTTCACAGGCTCGCCGGGGAAGGGAAGCCAACGCAAATCTTTTGGCACCTTTATGCGGGAGTAGTAGCAGAAGCTGTCATAGTCGCAGGTCATCGATGCGGAGTGCTGCTCGATTTCGGGAGCGTTATGATACTGCTTCAGATAAGCATCATACTCATCTTTGGTTACCTCTGTATTTGCCCTGTCTATCCATTCGCCGTTTACCTGATCGCGGATGATATAGTAGCTGCTGCTATTGATAACTTGGCGGTTAATTTGATAACAGAGGGTCAATGACTCCATACCGTTCTTTGCCGAAAAAGTCTCCAATGTGTAGACGGTCTTGTATTCTGTGGCCATATTATAATTAAATGCGTCTACGTTAAGACCGTTATAGTTTATTCCGGATATTGCACGAATGATAACATGGTCAATGTACAGCTTGTCATTCTCCCAGAACAATACAAAATAGCCGTTGCTGCCCATAAATACCATTTCCTGGATTCCGTCAGAGCCAAAATCTGCAAAGCCGAACTTGGAGACTCCGGCGTATTTTACTATCTCGTTTCTTTCAGCAAAAGTTATCTCTTTGTTTATATCCACCGAGAATGCTTTGCCGTTGTTTTTCCAAAAATCATAATACGCACGCAGTGCTTTTTCATTGTCCGGGTGACGGTAGACCTCCACATACTCGACCTGCTCGGGCTGTTTCGGCTCATCCTGCACGGGAGGCTGAGGATCGGGAGTTACGGGAAGCGCGGGAGCCTTATTGTCATCCGCTGTGCCGGCGGGAGGTGTTGTGTTTTGGGTATCATCGGGCGGAGTGGTATTCTGCGTATTGTTGGGAGGCGTTATACCGTCGGTCGCAGGCTGCTTGTCTTTCCCGCAGGCGCAGCAGAGCACAAGCAGACAGAGGGTCAGAGTCAGAGCGGTCAACAGTTTTTTCTTCATTGTGGAACTTCCTTTCTTGGATCAACAGGGCGGATAAGCTTCTTTGACTGCATTATATAATACACTCTCCCAAAAAGCGATTACAGAAAAGTAACAACGGTAACAAAAACCGCCCAAAATCCTCCGAGTTTGTTACTTTTACCATACCTGAGCATTATGTTTACAAAAAATTAAAAAAAGCCGTGCAGGATTTCCTCTGCACGGCCTTACTCAATTATTCTTCAGTCTCAAACAGCTCGGTGTTTTCGATATACTTTCCTTTTATCTCTCTCAGCTTGTCCATATGCGGCTGAGAGCAGTGGACGACCTGCTGCTGTTTTGTATCCCATGCTTCTTCCAGCAATACCTTGCTCACGTCGTCCACCGAGCAATGGTACTCGTACTTTCTGCAGCCGTCCTCGGCTCGCACAGCCTGTGCAATGCCGTTTTCGTAGATCTCGCGGAGAAACTGCTCTCTGCAGCCTGCTTTGGCGTAGTATGATACGTAGATTTTCAGCATAATTCTCTCTCCTTTATAATTGTATCAAATCTCTGTCAAAAACTCTTCAAAGCACACACCAAAAGGCTTGGGTACGTCAAGCTTGCAGGTGTATCTCAGCACCTTGCCGATAAAATCTGCGGCGTGCTGAACGCTCTGTACGAGCTCCACGCCCTTGACTGCGTCAGCCGCTATGATGGACGAGAATATATCTCCCGTACCGGGTCTGCCTCCGCCTTCTTTCTTGACCCGTATCGAATCATAACAGCCGTCTGCGTATACGATATTCTCCAGCTCGGCGCCGCGGTCAATACCCGATATTACTATCCTGCCCACGCCGTCAGCCTCAAGTTTTTTGCATATCTCTTTGAGCTGACCGCTGCTCATATCCTCTCTGTACTCGCTGTTTGTCAGTATGCACGCCTCGGTCAGGTTAGGGGTGAGTATGTCGGCACGCAGGGCAAGGGTCAGCATCCTCCGGGCAAGAGCAGGGGAGTATGCGCTGTACAGCCTGCCGTTGTCACCCATTATCGGGTCGACCACAAGCAGGGTAGACGGACTCTTGAAACGGTCGACAAACCCCAGCACCGTGTCTATCTGCCTCTCCGACCCCAGATAACCGCTGAGTATGCCGTCAAACTCCACTCCTATCTTTTCCCACTGGGCAATATAATCGTCCATCTGAGGGGTGAAGTCGGACTTAAAAAAGCTGTCAAACCCCGTATGATTGGAGAATACGGAGGTGGGCACGGGGCAGCATTGCACCTTGAGCGCCGAGATTATGGGCAGGGCAACGGTGATACTGCACCTGCCGAATCCGCAGAAGTCGTTGATAAGCGCTATTCTTTTTTGTCTGTCCATGTATACCGCTCCTTTTATATAAAAGGATATTATAATCAACGTGACATTGCCGCAATAGCCATTTCAAAACGATTTTATAAGGTCAGACGATGATCTGACCCTATAAAAAATCCCAAATCTGGTACTTTCGATGTGGTCAATTGCGTGCTATACTGCATTCGCACAGTAAGAACTAACCTCATTTTACCACAAAGGAGCACAAAAATGAAGACCAAAACCACCACAAGATCGCTTGTTATAACGGCATTTTTTGCCGCGATAGTATTTTTGGGCATACAGATGTTCCGTATCCCGCTGCCTGCCGCCGTAGGCACGCCCTTTCTCCACTTCGGTCACATTTTCGTTATGCTTGCCGTCGTGTGTCTTGGTCCCGTCCGTTCGGCCGTTGCAGGCACCCTGGGACTTGTCATATTTGATGTAGTCAACGGCTATATGCACGCTATTCCCAACGTGCTTGTCAGCACCGTCATCAAGTGTCTGTTCATCGGCACGGTCTTCCTGCTTCTCAAGAAGAAAGCCGCAGGCAACAAAAAGCGCGAGTACACCTTTGCCGTTATTTGTGCCGCTGTCTACGGCGTAACCAATATCGTTCTCGACTTTATCTGGAACACCGTAGAGCTCGTTATTCTGGGCAGCGAGTTCAAAGCCGCTTTTATGGCGGAGCTGACGAGCATTCCCGCTACCATCATCAACGCAGTATTCACCGTTATCGGCATCGCCCTGCTGTACGTCCCCGCTGTCGCTGCCTATAACCGCATCAACAAGAAATAAGCTATGGATATACAGAAGATCCAATCGCTTCTTCAAAGCAGTCAGCTTGACGGATGGCTGTTTTGCGACTATCACGGCAGAGACCATATCAGCCGTGAGTTTTTGGCACTTTCAGACCGCTTCTGCACGCGCAGGATGTTCTATTATATCCCTGCCGTAGGTACACCCGTCAAGGTCCTGTCGGCTATCGAGCCTCTGCTTTTAGACCACCTGCAGGGCGACAAACTGCTCTATAAGGGCAAAGACGGCCTGCATCAGCGGCTTGCCGAGGTGCTGCCAAAAGGCGCCGGAATAGCTTGCCAGTACTCACCCGGGGGTAATGTGCCCACCGCCAGCACTATGGATGCGGGACTCTTTGAGTATCTGCGCTCTTTCGGCGTTGAGCTTGTTTCCTCTGCCGACCTGCTGCAGCATTTCGGCGCAGTCTTGACTCCTGAGCAGATAGAGAGCCACAAACAGGCAGGTGTCATAGTCCACCGTATACTTGATGAGACCTTCCGCTATATCCGCGCCTGCATAGACTCAGGCGAGTATCTTGACGAGTACAAACTGCTGCTTAAGATGCAGCAGCTTATCGCCGCCGAGCCTATCCATATGGACTCGCCGCCCTTTTTCGGTGTGGACGATCACGCCTGCGACCCCGGCTATGAGCCGAAAGAGCAGGGAAGCTATGAGATAAAAAACGGCAGCCGTCTGATAATCGACTTTGCCGCCCGCCTCAGGAGCGAGGATGCCGTATACTATGATATTTCATGGTGTATGAACGTAGGGGAGGATATAGACCCCGAATATACCCGTCTGTTCAATGCAGTCAACGATGCCCGTACAATGGTACTCGGTCTTATTCAGAGCCGACTTGACGCAGATGAGCCTATCCGCGGCTGTGACGTGGACAGAGCCGTGCAGGATTACTTCAAAGCCCGTGACTTGGACAAATATCTGATGCACCGCACGGGACACAATATCGGTCACCGTTGTCACGGAGTTGGGGCAAATCTTGACGATTACGAGACCCACGATGTCCGTACCCTGCTGCCGGGTACGATGTTCTCGGTGGAGCCGGGCATCTACACCGACAAATACGGTGTCCGCCTTGAGTTTGATGTGCATATTACCCCCGACAAAAAGCTCCGCATCTACGGCCCTGTCCAAAATCAGATATTGGTCATATAAAATATCCACCCCTCCCTTTGCCATAGTGCAGGGGGAGGGGTTTTTGTGCTTTATGGGTCGGAATTGCGGCATCAGCCGCAGTTTTAAGGTGCGTTTTTGGTAGCTTTAGGCTGATTTAATGTACAAATACACCTTCCGGGCAACCTACACCAAGCCCATTACCCGGTACGATGCTATCCGGGCTTGCAACCGCAGCCTCATCAACAAGACTCTTGTTGAGGCTAATATGACCGAAGACAGAACCGCTACCACCTACGGTACTTCTGTTGAGACCTATGCTTCCTGCGGCGCTTACGTTCTCACCGAGCTGGCAGTTATCCCCTTCTATGAGACCCCCACCAAGGTCATCTTTGCCGAAGGCTACAACCTGCCCTACGGTGAGTACGTGACCGGTATCGGCTTCGATATGTATCAGGGCTGGTGGAATGCTGAATAAGCCACATCCCCGCAACTAATAAATAAGTCGGGGTCCCCACAAGACAGGTCTTGCGGGGACCCCGATTTAATTTACTTCGGTCGGGCGCAGCCCTTCCGACCTCTTGTGCGGTACTTACCGCGCCTCGTTTTCGCTCGGTTGACTGCGTCGACATTTCAATTTCGCATTGGTCATTGCGCTTGAACCATCTCTTAACATTTTGTTAATAAACATTTGTGTTTTGTCATATAGTCCAATAAAATTGTGCATATTTGTGCAAACTGCACAAAAACATAGGGGGGGGGGTTCGTCAATTGTGCTAATTGACGAATGGCGTCGAGAGGGGTATAATATCCCTGTGCTTAGCCAAGGCACAAATATAAAAAGGAGGAAACGCGTTATGAAAAAATATTTGGCACTTATTCTTGCTGTACTGATGCTGGTCGCTGCTTTCGCAGGCTGCGGCAAAGACGATGCTCAGGCTGACAACAAGGATAACGATCCCGTTGTCGACAACAAGGATAACAACGACAACAAGGACAACAACAAGCAGGAAGACAACAAAGAGCCCGAGAAGCCTGAGCCCTACGGTGTTTTCCGCAGCTACTTTACCTCTGCACCCCCCACAGTTAACCCCCTGATCACTCAGGACACCAACCCCCACACCCTGATCGACTACATCTCCGCATCCCTCTACCGTTCGGTTGTTAATGAGACCAAGGACGGTTGGGCATGGGCTACCGATCTGGCAGCTGAGATGCCCAAGCAGGTCGACGCAGACGGCTACGTCTGGGAGTACAAGATCCTCGAAGGCCTCAAGTGGAACAACGGTGATGCTATCACCGTCGGCGACTGGGAGTTCACCTTCAAAGAGTATGCAAACCCCGTTGCACAGAACCTCTCCGCTTCTTCCATGACCAAGTGCCAGTACGGTGTTATCAAGAACATCTACGAGTACCAGATGGGCGAAGTCAAGGATTGGGCAGAAGTAGGCTTCGAGAAGGTTGACGATTACACCTTCCGCTGCACCTACACCACCCCTGTAACCTCCGTTGAGAGCGCTATGCGCTGCGTCAACCGCACTATCATCAACAAGACCGTATTCGAGGCAGGCGCAATGGGCGACGGCACCTCCAACTACGGTTCTTCCATCGAGACCGCTCCCGCTTGCGGCCGCTTCATCCTCACCGAGTGGATCCCCGATGCTAAGTACGTTCTTGAGCGTAACCCCGACTACGCACACGCTGATGAGATCCTCATCGAAGGCATCACCTACACCGTAGTTCCCGATGCAGGTACTGCTCTGCAGCTGTTCGAGAGAGGCGAATTGGACAAGGTCGACGTTAACTACACCGATTGGGAAGCATACGAAGACGATCCCCGCATCTACGAGTACTTCAACGACTCCCTCATGTACTTCATGGTCAACCTGGGCAACCCCAACTACAACGGTCTGCTGGGCGACCTCAACTACCGCAAGGCTCTGTACTGGGGCGCTGACCGTGTAGAAGTTGCTGAGACTCTGGGTGTTCACACCGCTTCCCGTCTGATGCGTAAGGCTGTTATCGGTAACCCCAAGACCGGTCAGGCTTTCGTTGACTTCCCCGCTGACTACGTACCCGCAGGCGACGCTATCTTTGATCCCGTCAAGGCTAACGAGTACCTGAACAAGGCATACGAGAAGGCACAGATCACCGGCAACGAGATGCGCATCCTGTTCTCCGAGACCGCAACCCACATCAAGGGCGCTGCAGAAATTCTGCAGAAGCAGTACGAGAACGTATTCGGCGGCAAGCTGGTAGTTAAGATGCACACCGTTCCTTCTTCTCAGGCTACCAAGCTGCGTCGTTGGAATCCCGAAGATCCCACCGCTTATGATACAGCTCTGGGTTCTCTGCTGCCCTCCGCAAACGATCCTCGTTCCACCTTCAACTACTACCGTTCCAACTATACTCCTCCCAGATTCTGCTATGCAAACCCTGTCTTTGATGACAAGTATGCAGAAGCAATGGCTCTGGATCTCGAGGCAGATAACGATAAGGTTATCAAGCTCTGCCAGGAGATGGAGAAGATGCTGCTTGACGAGCTGGTCAACATTCCTCTCTATGAGCGTCCCAACAAGGTTCTGTTCAATGAGAAGATCACTCTGCCCGCAGGCGGCTACATCGTTGGCTGGGGCTTCGGCGAAGCTTACATGACCATCGCTAAGTAATCTATCCTCCGCAACTTAATATTGTAGAAAAGTATTGCCAAGTACTTTTTCTATGGGGTTTTTCCCTACCTGCGAAACGGAACACCGATAGGCTCACGCCTATCGGTGTTTCGTTTATGCGGGTATTATGTGGAAGTGCCGAAGGCATACACGCGGCGCGAGTGCGCCGCAAGGCGAAGGGCGGATTGATTCCGCCCGTGAGCACAAATTGATAGGGGCCCCCGTGTCGCTTGCGACATGGGGAGAGGGCGGGGGCTTGCTCCCGCCGCATAAATTACGGGATGCAGACGTCTGCACCCCGTAAATCAGTCTATATTTTAGATCAACCTGTAATCTCTCCGCTTATTCATCCTTTGCCCAGTTGAGTGCGCAGGTAACGGCTTTGTTCCAGCCTTTGAGCCTGCCTGTGCGCTCGGTCTCGGTTATGCGGGGTATAAACGTGCGGGATATTTTGCGGTTTTGTATTATCTCCTGCTTGTCCTTCCAGTATCCCACCGCAAGACCTGCAAGATACGCTGCACCGATAGCGGTGGATTCAACGCAGGCGGGTCGCTGTACGGGTACGTTTATCAGGTCTGCCTGAGTCTGCATCAGATAATTATTGGCGCTTGCACCGCCGTCCACCTTCAGCGACGACAGCTTGATGCCCGAATCCTCATACATAGCGTTCAGGATATCGCTGACCTGATACGCGATGCTGTCCAGCGCGGCACGGACTATATGATACTTGTTGCAGCCGCGGGTAAGACCGACTATCGTGCCCCGTGCATACTGATCCCAATGGGGCGAACCGAGGCCGGTAAAGGCGGGCACGACGTAACAGCCGTGGGTGTCCGTTACCCGCTGTGCGTACTCCTCGGTCTGTGCGGATGACTTGATCAAACCCATCTCGTCACGCAGCCATTGTACAACTGCGCCTGCCACGAACACCGAGCCTTCCAGCGCGTATTTTACCTCGCCGTCCACCATCCACGCGATAGTGGTAAGCAGACCGTTTTTGCTCACAACGGGAGTTTTGCCCGTGTTCATCAGCATAAAACTTCCCGTACCGTATGTATTCTTGGCGTCGCCGGGGGAGAAGCATGCCTGACCGAACAGCGCCGCCTGCTGGTCGCCCGCCGCACCCGAAATAGGTATGGCGCTGCCCGTTATCTCGGGGTCGGTGCAGCCGTACATACAGCTGCTTGGCTTGACCTCGGGCAGTATTCCCTCGGGTACTTCAAGAAGCTCCATAAGCTCCTTGTCCCAGCACAGCTCGTGGATATTGTAGAGCATAGTGCGTGATGCGTTGGACACGTCGGTGACGAACGTCTTGCCGCCGCTCAATTTCCATATCAGCCAGGTGTCTATAGTACCTGCAACCAGCTTACCCTCGCTGAGGAGGGTTTGTGCCTCGGGTACTTTGCGCAGTATCCATCTCAGCTTGGTTGCCGAATAATAGGGGTCGATGACCAGTCCCGTTTTGTCCTGAATAAGCTGACTGAGACCGCGTGCTTTCAGCTTGTCACAGTATGCGCTGGTACGGCGGCATTGCCATACGATAGCGTTGTACACGGGTTTGCCCGTTGTCTTATCCCAGACCACCACCGTCTCGCGCTGGTTGGTGATACCGATAGCGGCAATATCCGCGCTTGTGCATCCGCAGCTTTTTTGCGCCTCCTGCATAACGCTTTTTACGCTTTCCCATATCTCCAGAGGATCGTGCTCCACCCAGCCGGGGGAGGGGTATATCTGAGCAAACTCCTTTTGGGCAGAGGCGATGATGTTGCCTTCTTTGTCAAAAATAATGCATCTGTTGGATGTAGTGCCGGCATCGATGGCCATAATGTATTTTGACATAACTCTATCTCCATTTCCGAGAGATTTATTTTTGCTAATCATATCATACTTTTGCGCCCGAGGCAACATAAAAAGAAGATCACAAACGGACTTTACATCGGGTGCTTAATCTGCTATGATTGATTTATAAAACAAAAGCTTGAGCAAAAAAATATCGGGATCGGTGATATATATGGATCTGACTAATATACGAACATTTCTCCGCGTGGTGGAGGTGGGCAGCGTCGCCAAAGCCGCCGAAGAACTCAAATATGCCCAGTCCACGGTGACCTCACAGATTCAGGCGCTGGAAAAAGAGATCGGCAACCCGCTCTTTGAGCGCATCGGACGCAAAAACCACCTGACCGAGGTGGGCGTGGAGTTTTTGCAGTATGCCACCGAGATACAGAACACCCTCCAAAAGGTCTCTGCCATCGGCCATCAGGGTCACGATGCCGAGGTCAGCCTGCGTGTGGGCGTTCTGGAGTCCTTGCTTTTTAACAATGTGCTGCCCGCCCTGCCGGTGTTCAGACAGAGATACCCCAACTCGGGTGTCTACCTCAAAGAGGGCCACTCGGCAGAGCTCATAGATATGCTCAAGCAGAACGATCTGGACATTATCTATATATCCGACAATATCAATACCGATCCGGCTCTGGAATGTCTCATGCGCCAGCCCGAGCAGATGGTTTTTATTGCCGGCAGAAATCATCCCCTTGCAGGAAGGCATAATATACCTATAGAAGAAGTCCTCGACTGCCCGTACGTTGTCACCGAGCCTACGGGACGGTGCTATCATACTCTGCTCAGCCTGATGGCCGAGCGGGGGAGAGAGCTCCATCACTCGGTGATGGTCAACCATATAGGCGCCATATCCGTGCTGCTGCGGGATAATATATCTCTGTCCTTTTTGCCCAAAGCCGCAGTATCGGGTGCGCTGAATATTCACGAGCTGACCGTGCTGGACGTGTGTATGCCGCCGCAGATCTACTACAGACAGCTGCTTGTCAGACGCAGTATGTGGCGCTCGCCTGCGCTGGAGCATTTTGTGTCGGTCATAGCCGACAGCACCAGAGACTGATCGAACATCTCCCGCAGAATCTGCTTGACAGTCTGCGGGCATCGTGTTACAATACATTTAATAATTAGGTTAAATGTTAAATGAAAGGAGATACCCGATGGGACTTCAAAACACCCTCAAAGCACTTGCCGACCCCATACGGCGGGAGATCCTCGGTATGCTCAAATCGGGGAGAAGGGCGGCAGGGGATATAGCCGAGCATTTTGACGTGACGGGAGCATCAATATCCCGCCATCTGTCTGTGCTCAAGGATGCCGATCTTATACGTGACACACGGGAGGGCAAGTTTATCTATTATGAGCTCAATACCTCGGTGCTGGAGGACATTATGCTGTGGATAACCGATCTGAAAGGAGCAGAGAACAATGAAAATCAATAAGACCAAACTCATCATCACCTCACTCATCATCCTGCTGCCCATGCTTGTGGGACTGATTCTGTGGAATGTTCTGCCCGAGCTTATGGATACCCATTGGGGAGCATCCGGTCAGGTCGACGGCCGAGGGGGCAAGATCATTCCCGTTGTCGTGCTGCCCCTTGTTATGCTGGTCACCCATTTGACCTGTATGCTTATTACCGTCAAAGAAAAAAGCAACAAAAACCAAAGTTCCAAAGCCCTGGGTATTATCTACTGGATATGCCCCGGTCTGTCTCTGTACACCTCGGCTATCATCTATGCCCTCAACTTTGGGTTCAAGTTCAACGCCGCCGTTATCACCTTTATCCCCATAGGTGCTCTGTTTATCGTGATAGGCAACTATATGCCAAAATGCCGCCAAAACCGCACTCTGGGCGTCAAGCTCTCGTGGACGTTAAACAGCGAGGCCAACTGGAACGCCACCCACCGTCTTGCGGGCAAAGTATGGGTCGCAGGCGGTGCAGTTATGCTGCTGGCCGCATTCATACCCTACGAGTGGGTGCTGGCGGTCATGGTTTCCGGGATAGCCCTTATGGTGATTATTCCCGTAGTCTACTCCTATTGGTTCTACAAGCGAGAGCTTGCTCAGGGCACTACCGAAAAAGTCCAGCCCTTGAGCCGCCATTACGGCAAAAAAACCATGATCGCCGTGCGCGTGATTGTTGGCGCTATCCTTGTATTTGTGGTGATCGTTCTGTTTATGGGCAGCGTCAATATTGAGTATCTCGACGACGGCCTGACTGTCAAAGCCACCCTCTGGGGCGGCAGAACTATAGAATATGCCGATATAGACAATGTAGAATACAGAAGCGACAACAAAGCCGGCGCCAAGCTCAACGGTGTCAATTCGCTGAGATACAACGCAGGTATATTCCAGAACACCGAGCTCGGTATGCACGACAGATACGCATATACCAAAGCCGACAGTTCGGTGGTCATATACGAGCTTGACGGGGATATTATAGTGATCTCCCTCAGTACCGACGAGGAAAACCGTGAGATGTATGATACTATCCTGACAGGGATCGGAGGCGGCAAGCAGTGAATGTAATCGAGACTGACAGCCTGACCAAATACTACGGCAAAAGCCGCGGTATCATAGACCTGAATATTGAGGTGGGGCAGGGGGAATTTTTGGGATTCGTCGGCCCTAACGGCGCAGGCAAGAGTACCGCCATCCGCACCCTGCTGGGACTTATCTCGCCGACTTCGGGCAGTGCAAGCGTGCTTGGACTGGATATAGGCAAGAGCCGTACAGAGATATTAAGCCGCGTTGGCTATCTGCCCTCGGAAACGGCATTCTATAACGGTATGCGTGTCAGCGAGGTGCTTGAACTGTCAGCACGCCTGCGTGGCATAGACTGCACCAAAGAAGCCGCCGTCCTCTGTGAGCGCCTGCAGCTTGACAAGACCAAAAAGATCCGTCAGCTGTCCTTGGGAAACCGCAAAAAGGTCGGCATCGTCTGCGCACTTCAGCACCTGCCCGAGTTGTATATTCTGGACGAACCCACAAGCGGACTTGACCCGCTGATGCAGCAGGAGTTCTATAATATCCTCAAAGAGCGCAACAGTCAGGGCGCCACCGTGTTTCTGTCCTCCCACATACTCAGCGAAGTCGCCCGTTACTGCGGCAGAGCCGTTATAATAAGAGAAGGCAGGATAATCGCCGCCGATACTCTGAGCGTGCTGTCGGCAAAAGGCTTCAGGCGTGTCACCCTCAAGGGCGCAAATGTCCTGCCTCTGATTGACGGTATCAGCGAGGTCAGGCGAGAGGACAGCGAAGTAACCTTTGCATACCGCGGTGAGGCGGGCAAGCTTATACGCGCTTTAAGCGACCTTGAGTTTGACGATATAACCATAACCGAACCCTCTCTGGACGAGATATTTATGGACTACTACACGGCGGAGGAGGGACACCGATGACATTGTTTATTCATGAACTCAAGCAGAGCAAATGGTCGCTCATCATATGGACGGTTGCTATCGCGTATATGCTTGGTATCGCCATCGTCATATATCCGCAGATGGCGCCGCAGATGAACGAAATGGGAGATATGTTTGCCAATATGGGCGGCTTTACCGCCGCTTTCGGTATGGATCAGATCAATTTCGGTGAGTTCTGGGGATATTTTGCCATTGAGTGCGGCAACGTCCTTGGTCTTGGCGGTGCGCTGTTTGCCGCGCTGACGGGTGTGTCGGCGCTGAGTAAGGAGCAAAAGGACAACACCGCCGAATTTCTGCTGACCCATCCCATCTCAAGACGCCGCATAGTTGCCCTCAAGCTTGCCGCCGTGCTGACGCAGACAGCGGTGCTGACCGTTGCCGTTATGCTTGCCGCCTGCCTTGCCACAGCGGTGATAGGCGAGAGCATCAAGCTCAAAGAGCTGCTTCTGCTTTTTGTTGCCTACCTGCTTATGCAGGTGCAGATAGCCTGCATAAGCTTCGGTATCTCGGCATTTTCCCGCGGCAGGGGGATAGGTGCAGGTCTGGGTATGGCGCTTATGCTGTATTTTGTCAATATCCTGTCAAACCTTACCGACAGGCTTGAAGCACTCAAATACCTGACCCCCTTCGCCTACGCCGACGGCGCGTATATCGTGTCAAACTCGGTTCTGCAGTTTGAATATATCGCCGCAGGGGCAGTCTTCGCGCTATTCGGCATAACAGCCGCGTTTATAAGGTACACCACAAAAGATATCACCTGACCCATATAACAAAAAACACCGACCGCAGGGTCGGTGTTTTTGTATATCACAATTCCCGTTTTTTGAAGAAAGTATAAGAAAGGAACCAGGATACAAAATATATCAGAATACCGATCAGCAGAAACATCGGTGACAGCAGGGCAGAATCGGTTTGTATAAGCATCAGCTTACTCATCATAGTGTTTCCGGTTACAGTCAGCGCACATATTGCGCCTATTGTTATCAGATAGACCGTTCTGCCTTTCTCCGTACCGAATCTGAATACAAAGGGCAGTGACATAGACCCTGACAGCGCCGATATCATCAGTACGGTAAACATAATAAACAAAAGCTCTTTTATATCAAACATTCCGACAGAGTACGCTTTTATGCCTTGGGTGATGCCGGTGATGATAAGCATTGTCAGCTGACAAAGTATGCCGAATATATACTTGCTTGATACTATCTGCAATTTGGTGTAGGGCAGGGCGGCACTGTATTTTATCCAGCCGCTGCGCTCGTCATAGCTGAGCAGATTAACGGGTATCATACCGCAGAGCAGGCAGGGGTAAGAAATATAAAACATATCCATATACGAATGGGAGAATATGCTTATTGCGGTAAATACTGCCGCCAATAATACATAGGTGCGGCAATACTTTTTTGCCATATACCAGTCTTTCAAGAGCAGGGCCTTCATATCATTCACCCTCCTTTACCATAAACAGAAACAGTTCCTCAATGGTGATGGGAAACGCCTCAAACTGCGGTGGAATATCCTCTCTCAGCATCATGGCGTCCACGTAATAGGCGGTCTCTTTTTTGTAGCGCACCTTGTTTTCGGGCAGCTCCTTAAACTGTTCCTTTGAACACCGCACCAGCGCATGATCGGACAGTAATTTGTCCTTTTCGTCGCATAACAGCAGCCTGCCTTTGTGCAAAAAAGCTATATAATCGCACAGCTTTTCAAGGTCGCTGACTATGTGGGAGGATATGAGTATGGAGTGCTCCTCATCCCGTGCAAAATCAAACAGAATATCCACTATCTCGTCGCGCACCACGGGGTCAAGACCGCCCGTAGGCTCGTCAAGAAGCAGCAGTTTTGGCTTGTGCGACAATGCCGCGGCAATGCTCAGCTTCATCTTCATACCGCGGGAAAAATCCTTGAACTCCTTGTCAAGGGGCAAACCGAATCTTGAAAGCAGACCGCAGTAGGTGTCATTACTCCAGCCCGAATAGGTCAGTTTCATCACCTTGCCTATCTGCCGTGCGCTGAGACACAGAGGAAACGCAGGCTCGTCAAACACCACGCCGATATCCTGCTTGGTAAGATGTGACTGATGCTGATGGTCGCGGCCCAACACGGTTACAGAGCCGCTGTCCTTTTTGACGATATCAAGTATCAGCTTGATAGTCGTACTTTTTCCCGCGCCGTTTTCGCCTACCAGACCCATAATGCACCCACCGGGCAGGGTAAAGCTCAGGTCTTTGAGACAAAAGTCCTTGTAGCTCTTGCTGAGGTTCTTTATTTCAAGTGCGTTCATTTATTTTCCTCCATACCAAAATCCAGCATCCCGTGTACTTCTTCTGCGCTCAGGTTACACTCAAGGGCAAGCAGCCGTATCTGCTCTATGTACTCCTCGATCTTCTTGAGATTTTCCTCTCTCACAAGCTCAAGATTGCGTGGCGCAACGTAACAGCCCTTTGCGGGCAGGGTGTATATGAACCCGTCCTTCTCAAGCTCCTCGTAAGCTCGCTTGGTGGTAATAAAGCTTATCCTCAGCTCCCGCGCAAGCGCCCTTATAGAGGGCAGCAGCTCGTGCTCACGGAGCTTACCGCTTAGTATCTGCGCCTTTATCTGACTGTATATCTGGTCATAAATCGGGCTGCCCTGCCGATTGTCCAACAGTATGTCCATAACCCACCTCTGTTATAACTGTGTATATTAATTATATACAGTTGTCTGCGGTCTGTCAATACCTGCAGAATGTTTGCCGAGGATTTTTTGTAACGTTTTGTTTTTTGCGGTATCTAATGTGCGGTGATGGGGATGATAAAGCAAAGATACGCCCGATACTGTAACCTGAAACTGATTTTGATTTTTACGGTTATATACGGTCACCTTATAGAAGATTTGACCGATACCTCATACATAGCGGAGATACTGTACAGAGGTATATATTTTGTCCATATGCCTCTGTTCAGCTTTATGTCGGGGCTGTTCGTCAAGAGTAAAAAGGACTGCTCCTCACAGCTTGTCAAATTGCTTAAGACCTATATCCCGTGTCAGCTTTTGGCAGTCATATTGTCGTGGGGCAGGGTGGAACTTTTTACTCCCTGGTGGCATCTGTGGTATCTGCTGAGTACGTGCATATGGCTGGCGGCAGGATGGGTATGGCTCAAATGGGGCAGAGACAGCTGCAAGACGGCGGTGATACTCTTTTGTGCCGTGCTGGGGTGCGCCGTTGGATTTCTGCCCCGGGTAGGACGGGTGATGTCTCTGTCACGGACGGCGGTGTTTTTGCCATATTTTATGGCAGGGGTGATGTCTGACCCTCGGCGCATAACCGAAGATAATAAAACTTTAGCCGCCGTTTGTGCCATTGTTGCCCTGATTTTGACCGTGACCGCAGGCAGAACAATACCCACCGAGTTTTTGTATCAGGCGGAAGCTTATGGCAGTAATACCGAGGTAATATACCGTATAGTATGCTATATTACGGGCGGTTTTGCTATCGTTGCCGCACTGACCTTTGCACCGAACAGGAGATACTTTTTTACCAAACTTGGCACCGACACTATGCCCGTTTATCTGCTTCACGCGCCGATAGTTCTGCTTGTCAGGCGTTTGGAGATGGATTGGTGTTTGTGCATACCTGCCGCCGCAGTTATAATAGTGATAATATACCGTATTACACGTTGGTACGGTGGACTGTACCGAATAACGGGCAGACCAAAAAGGGGGGATAGCGGTTGACGGAATTTCGGAAGATTTACGAAGAATACGCCGGGGCGGTGTACCGTTTCCTGCTGTCGCTGACGGGAAGCGAGGATATGGCGGAGGAACTGCTGTCGGAGACCTTTTATCAGGCGCTTCGGCATATTGACTCCTTTGAGGGCAGATGCAGTATCTATACGTGGCTATGCCAAATTGCCAAAAACGCCTATCTCAAAGAGTGCAAACGAAAACGGCGTTATATCAGGCTTGAACCCGACGCCTTTCGGAATAAAGCCGCAGATTCTTCAATGGAAGAACGGGCAGAAGACCGCGAAATGTACCTCGAAGCCGTCAAAGCCGTAAGCCGGCTTACTGAACCCTACAGAGAGGTGTTTATACTGCACGCGTTGGGCGGAGTCAGGCTGAAAGAGATCGCCGAAATGCACGGCAGGTCGGAAAGCTGGGCAAGAGTGACATATTTCAGGGCAAGACAGATGATCGCAAAGGAGATAACAGAATGAAACTTGACTGTAAAATAATAGAAGACCTGATCCCGCTGTATATAGACGGCGTATGCTCGCCTCAATCGCGTGCAATGGTTGAGGAGCATCTGAGAGAGTGCGAGGCTTGCCGAAAGCTTGTTCAGCCTGCTCAAACCGATCACATAGCAAATATAGTGCCGAACGAAAACCCGCCCGAAAAGGCTGTGAAAAAAGCCTTCAAAAAGATCCGCCTGCGTTGGATCGTGTCGGTTTTGGCTGCCGTTGCCCTTATTCCCGTCCTGATACTGGGCTATAATCAGTACCGCGGCAGAGGGGCAGCATATACCAATATCAAAGAGCTGTATATAGGCAGTCGGTTCATCATATCTGTTGAAGAGGGCAACTACGAAAAAGCCTTCGATTATATCAACATAAGTGGCATCAAGCAGGAGTGGGCTGAGGAATGGTTTGATGATGCCATTCTTGCGGATATAAAAACAGACGGCAAAAACAAGTTCTGTGAATACGGCGACAAGCTTGAACAAAGCGGCGGTATAAGCGGGTGCAAATACGTGGGTATATCCCTTTGCGGAGAGCGCAGGGGAGAGCCTATTTACCGTCTGGTCTACAGCGTCAGATACGCCGACAAAGACGTGCTGTTTGATATCATCGTTTCCGATGACGGCGTTGAGTATTTTGGCGGCGGAGGAAGCTTTGTGACCGACCCTCTGGCACAGTTCTCAATTTGGAGTGAATATCTGTGGCAGGAGTACGCGGGCTGCTTTTTCGATCCCGATACGGGTACTTATGTATATTACGAATAGCATACGGCAAAAAAATCCCCTGCAAGGCACGCCTTGCAGGGGACATCTTATATCTGTACAGCTTATATATCCGTTTTATTTCTGTGCTTCGAGCTTCTTTGCCTTCTTTGCTTCGCGTTTTTCTTCCTAGGCGTTTACGCATACGGCGCAGGCGGCGTCGCCGGTGACGTTGACGGCGGTGCGTCCCATATCCAGAATACGGTCGATACCTGCCACCAGCGCGATACCTTCAACGGGCAGACCGACGCTCTGCAGTACCATAGCCAGCATTATCATACCCGAACCGGGCACGCCTGCCGTACCGATGGATGCCAGGGTTGCGGTGACGATAATGGTGATCTGCTGTGTCAGGTTCAGGTCGATGCCGAATATCTGTGCGATGAATATAGCACATACGCCCTGATAGATAGCTGTACCGTCCATATTGACGGTTGCACCCAGAGGTATAACGAAACTGCCTACCTCTTTGCGTACGCCCAGCTTCTCAGTACCCTCGATAGTAAAGGGGAGAGCGCCTACGCTGCTTGCGCTGGAGAATGCAAACAGTATAGCCTGCCCGATATTCCTGAAGAAACGCAGGGGGCTCAGGTCAGCAAACAGTTTGACCGAAAGGGAGTATATGACGACTGCGTGGATTATGTAGCACAGATATGCTATAAGGATGACCTTGAGCAAAGGCAGCAGGACTTTGGGGCCGTTTTCGGCAACAACGGGGGTGATAAGCGCGAACACGCCCACGGCAGATGCCTTGATTATCAGATCCATTACCTTGAAGGATACCTCGGCAAAGCTGTCCACAAAGTTTGCGGCAGGTTTGCCCTTTTCGCCTGCAAGAATGATACCGAACCCGAAGAATATGGCGATAACGATGACTTGCAGCATATTTGCGTTGACCAGAGGAGCAAAGAAGTTGGAGGGGAACATACCCACCAGCGTGTCCATAAACTTGGGTGCCGCGGCGGCGTTGTATACAAGATCGCCTGCGGGCAGGGTATAGCCGCCGCCTACGTTAAGCAGATTGGCGACCGCAAGACCGATGGTGATGGCAAACGCTGTGGTGAACAAAAAGTACACAACGGTTGTGATACCGATACTGCCGACCTTTCTGATATCCTTGAGGGAGATGATGCCCTGTATCATAGAGAGGATAACGACGGGCACGACGATCATCTTTATCAGATTGAGGTAGATAGTACCAAAAGGTTTGATATAGCCGGTTGCGAATTGGGGTGCGCCCTGCAGCAGCAGACCCACGATAACGCCGAGCACCAGACCGATGGCTATCTGGGTAGTCAGGGAGATTTTTTTGGGTTTGGTTTGCATAATACAAGCCTCCTGCATAATTATGACAGTATTATATCACACAGTATCAATAAAAGCTATAGCAAAAATAAGAATAATCTTATAAGAAGCTGATTTTTTATTGCAAAAATTCAAAAAAATGCCCCAAATCACAAAATGTATAATTGCATACTCCCCGGGTCACAGCATAAGCCCCTGCACGTCCGACTCGCCGAACACTTCGGCGATCGTTTCCATAAACAGCCTGATAACGTCTGATTCGGCGTTGTCGCGGTGGCGCAGTATATATATGGAGCGGTCGGGCACCACAAAAGCAGGCTCACATTGACGGATCCTTTCGTCCCTGCACACCTGTGCGGCTATACTGCGCGGCACCAGTGCCCATTTGCCGCTCTTTGACACGAACAGCTCTATCTGTCCCATAAGCTCCAGACTTATCTGGGGGATATAGTGTGAGCCGAACACCGACTGATGCCAGAACTCGTAATCGGCAGACCATTTTATATATACCTCGTCGGATATTGACAGCTGCTCCAGAGCCACGTTGTCCGAGTAGGGTGCGTCGTGGGAGCATATAAGTGTGAAGGGGTCGTTGAGAAAGGGTGTTGCCACTATCTGATCGTTCTGTACCTTTGCGGTCGAAAACGCCATGTCGGTCTGACCGCGGATAATGCTGATGCAGGCGTTTTCCGCCTCCATATCCTGCACCGTGAGAGGGATATGCGGGTGTTTTTCCACAAATCTGTCAAGCACGGGGGGCAGCAGATAGTTGCCAACGCTGTTGATTGCGGATACGCGGAGCTTTTCGGACAGAACGCTTCTTCCCACAGAGCTCATCTTCTGTAATATATCGCGGTACTGCAGTGCCAGATCATAAAAAGCCTGCCCCTGAGCGGTCAGAGTGATGTCACGCTTTCCCTTGCCGCGGATTAGCAGGGGACAGCCCAGCGTATCCTCGAGAGTCTTGAGTCGGGTGGACAGGGAGGACTGGGTGATATACAGATCAGCGGCTGCTCCCGATATGCTTTTGTGTCGGCAAATGGCAAAAAAAGCCTCGATTTCGGTATGAGTCATACTGAGCACTCCTCATATATAGAGTCTATGTTATATATTATATTACAAAATTGGCATTTTACAAGTCCTTAATGATGGTTTATGCTATATACATAAGGCATATATAACAAAAACTCTATAATATCCACACTCAAATCCGCTGACTGCGGAAAATAATCGAAGGGAGAGTACAAATTATGTACAGATTAGGCATTGATACCGGCGGAACAAACACCGACGTCGTTCTCACCAACGTTGAGACAGGCCGTATGTATTATGCAAAAACACCTACCACCCCCAAGGCTCTGATGCGCGGCATCATGAACGGTATCGAAAAGATCGTCAAGATCAGCGGCATCAAAAACAGCGAGCTGGACGAGCTGGTTTACGGTACCACCATCGTTGTCAATATGATCGCCCAGAAGGAGAACGAGGCTACCGCACTCATCACCACCAAGGGCTTCAAGGATGTTCTGGAGATCGGCAGAGCATACCGCAAGGAGAATATCTACGACATCCAGATGGATGTTCCCGAACCTCTGGTAAAGCGTAACCTGAGATTTGAGATCTCCGGCCGTATCAACTTCCAGGGCAAGGAGACCGAGGCACTCGATCTTACCGAGATCCCCGCAATCGTCGAGGAACTCCGTGCAAAGCAGATCAAGTCTGTCGGTATCTGCCTGATGCATTCCTATGCCAACCCCGCACATGAGCAGGCTGTCAAGGAAGCACTCAAGAAGGCTTGGCCCGAGGGATATGTTTCCGCATCCTCGGATATCAATCCCCAGTTCCGTGAGTACGAGCGTACCTCCACCACAGTTATCAATGCTTATATGATGCCCAATATGGCTTCTCATATCGTCGACTTTGAGGAGCATATGGCAAAGAACAACATCGGCGCAGAGCTGTTCATGATGCAGTCCAACGCAGGTGTTATGACCTTCGACGTTGCCAAGACCAAGCCCGTTGCAGTTGCAGACTCCGGTCCTATCGCAGGTATCATCGCTGCTAACTATCTGTCCAAGATGATGGGCGAGAAGAACATCATCACCTTCGACATCGGCGGTACTTCCACCGACGTTGCTCTGATCCAGGACAACGTTATCAAGTTCACCACCGAGAGCCACATCGAGGGTTATCCCATATCTGTTCCTTCCGTTGACCTGTCCTTCATCGGTGCAGGCGGCGGCTCTCTGGCTTATGTTGACCGCGGCGGCGCACTCAAGGTCGGTCCCCAGAGTGCAGGCGCAGACCCCGGCCCCGTCTGCTACGGCAGAGGCGGCACACGTCCCACCGTTACCGACGCTAACCTGGTGACCGGTCATATCCGTCCCGAGATCTTTGAGGAGAACCTCACCAACGCTCTCGAGACCACCAAGGCAGCTATCGAGGAGCATATCGCAAAGCCCATGGGCATCAGCGTAATGCAGGCTGCAGAGGGTATCCTGCAGGTCATCAACTCCAACATGCTCAGATGCATCAAGCTCATCTCTGTTCAGAAGGGTTACGATCCCCGTGAGTTCGCTTTGGTCTGCTACGGCGGCGGCGGCGGAATGCACGCAGGCAAGATCGCAGAAGAACTGGAGATGGAGAAGGTCATCGTTCCTTATTCCCCCGGTACCTTCAGCGCAATGGGTCTGGTCCTGTCCGACATCAAGGCTGACCACGTCCATACCAAGCTGCTCACCCGTGAGCAGGTCAACCCCGAGATCATGAACGAGATCTACAACGAGCTGGACAAGCGCGGTGTTGAGAGCCTCGAGGAGCAGGATGTTCCCGAGAACGACCGTCTGCTGGTTCGTACCTGCGATATGCGTTACTTCGGTCAGGCATTCGAGATCAGCGTTCCCATGCCCTCCGGTGAGATCACCGAGCAGGTCATCGAGGATCTGGCAGATGCATTCCACGAGATGCACCGCAAGGCATACGGCCACTGCATGAAAGAAGATCCCATCGAGTTCGTTAACTACCGTGTCAGCGCTATCGGCTCCTTCGTCAAGCCCGACGTCGTATCCAGCGCATCCGCTGCCAAGAAGGAGAAGAAAGAGCCTATCTACGGTACCGCAGTATTTGACGGCGTAGAGCACAACGTACCCATCTACGAGCGCGACACTCTGCTTCCCGGCGACGTTATTCAGGGCCCCGCAGTCATCGGCGAAATGGGCGCAACCGTCGTTGTATATCCCGGCCACCATGCCGAGGTAGACAAGATGCAGAACATCATCATGTACACCAACGTCAATAAGAAGTAAGGAGGAGAGAATAATGGCTAACTCTATTTTGCTGGAAGTCGTCAACAATGCTCTGCGCAGCGTAGCCGAGCAGATGACCGTTACTATGGTACGCAGCTCCTATTCCACCATCGTTAAGGAAATGATGGACTGCTCCTCCGCTATATTCGATGCAAAGGGCAGAATGCTCTCCGAGGGCGCAAACGTTCCTATCCACCTCAACTGCCTCGGCCCCTGCCTCAATACCGTTCTGACCAAGTTCTTCTCCCGCGAGCAGCTCAATCCCGGTGACATCATCCTCACCAACCATCCCTACGCAGGCGGCGAGTCTTTGGGCTCCCACCACACCAAGGACCTTATCATGATCGCTCCTATCTTCTATCAGGACAAGGAACTGGTCGGCTTCTCGGTCACAATGCTCCACCATAAGGACGTCGGCGGCATCTGGACAGGTGACTCCTGGACAGTCGAGATCTGGCAGGAAGGCTTCCTGATGGAGCCCGTCAAGCTGTACGACAAGGGCGTACGCAACGAAGCTCTGTGGAGCGTCATCCTCAACAATACCCGTACCCCCAGAGATATGAAGGGCGACCTGATGGCTCAGATCTCCGCATGTAACATCGGCGTCAAGAACTTCTGCGCTATCGTCGACAAGTACGGTATGGAAACAGTTAACGAGGTCTGCGAGGCTCTGATGGATTATTCCGAGCGCCTGACCCGTGCCGAGATCGCCGAGATCGAAGACGGCGAATACACCCACGAAGAAAAGATCCTGGACGACGGCTTTGCAGGCGGCCCCTACACCATCAAGCTGACCGTTCGTGTTAAGGGCGACAATATCGAGTTTGACTATACAGGCACCGATCCTCAGATCCGCGGCCCCATCAACTCTCCCTTGTCTGCAACCACTTCGGCAACCTACTACGCAATGCGCTGCATCACCGACCCCGCTATCCCCTCCAACGGCGGCTGCCAGCGTCCCATCAAGGTCATCGCTCCCGCAGGCACTCTGGTCAACTGCCAGGCTCCCAACGGCTGCTTCCAGCGTATGGTTACCGACCATATCCTTGTTGACCTGATCATGGGCGCTATGTCCAAGGCAGTTCCCACCAAGGTTATGGCTGACTCCTGCGGCAACAACTATGACTTCTGCAACGGCACAAACCTTGAGACTCATCCCCGCGGTGGTGAAAGCACACACCGTCAGTACTGGGGCGAGATCGTTCCCGGCGGTCTGGGCGCAAGAGCTACCAAGGACGGTCTGTCCGTAATGTCCTGCCACGTAACCAACTGCCCCATTCCTCCTCTGGAGGCTCAGGAGATCGAAGCTCCCATGATGTTCGTCGAGAGAGCTCTGCTGCCCGACTCCGAGGGCGCAGGCAAGTACCGCTCCGGCTTTGCACAGCGCAGAAAGTGGAAGCTGGTGGGCTATGACGGTCTGCTCTCCCACGTTTCTCAGAAGTCCTTCATTCCTCCTCAGGGTCTGTTCGGCGGCGAGCCCGGCAGATGCAGCCAGTGGATCATCAACGAAGGTATGCCCAACGAGCGCGTCCTTGAGTACTCCATGGGTGACGTTATCCCCCTCGAGTACGGCGACACCGTTACCTGCCTGACCGCATCGGGCGGCGGCTACGGCGATCCCTTTGAGCGTGACGTCGAGCTTGTTCTGGAGGATGTTACTCTGGGTCTGGTATCGGTTGAGCGTGCCAAGAACGTCTACGGCGTAGTCATCAATGATGATCTGACCGTTGACACCGCAGCTACCGAAGCACTCCGCGCATCCAAGAAGTAAGAATATAAATAAATCGGCAGGGAAGAGGTTCCCTGCCGATTTTTTACGTTTATAATGCTGTTAACGGAGATATATTGACCTGCCGTGAGTTAATCTTCTCTACTTTCGGTGTCATTCTCGGTGTTTTTGTTTTCGGTGGACTTTTTCGAATACACCGTACCCAGACAGAGGAAGGTCGAGCCCAGACACAGCCATATAACTGCCGTGGAGTTGTGGTTTCCGCTAAAAAAGGTTATTACCGCCGCAAGATTGAACAGTACCGCCGCAATAAAGAACATTGTAGAAGATACTTTAAGATTTTTCATAGTCACACCTCGAATAATAAGATGTATAGATCATTTACAAACTGCGCTTACTTACCAAACTCAACATTTATCCTGCCGATTCCGCCCTCTATGCTGACTACGTTGCTGCCGCCGCCAACTCCTGCATCCTTCACCGATTTGCCGTCCACGGTAACCGAGCCGATGCCTTTTTCGATATCCAGAGTGTAGTCGCTTTTGCCTCCGAGCAGGGTTAAATCCGACTCACCGATGCCAAACTCCATCTTGCTGCGTCCCTGCACGTAAGCCTGCATAACAAGCTGACCTACGCCCATCTGCAGGTCAAGGTTGCGCATACTGCTGTTTTTTACGGTCAGCCTGCCTGCTCCGCCCTCTATGTCGGCAGAGCTGTTTACAGTCAGACCGTTTAAGCTCACGTCTCCCGTACCAAGCTCAAACTCCAGAGTGTCAGCCGTAAGCCCCACGATATTCACCACGCCTGCGCCCGTCGTTATCTCGGCAGAGTCAAAAACGTGACCCTCGGGGATATACACGGTCAGTACGGCATCCTTGTAGTCGGTTTTGCCCAAGCTGAATTTTGACTTCTCATACAGCTTCAGAGTAGTAGCCGTTTCGGTGATCTTGAGGTTTTTGAGATTGCTTTCTACATAAAACCGCTCACCCTGCACGATATTCAGACTTGCCGCGCTTATTAAGATGTCAAGATTCTTGACATCATTCATAACCCCGTAGCTGCTTTCACCGGCAGAGGATATCACCGTGCCGCGCTCGCCGCCCGTTATGCCGACCATAACTCCGATCAGCATAAAGCATCCGCAGACTATACCAAGCGCCAGCAGGGAAGCTATTGCAATAGCTCCGTATTTGACCAGCTTTTGCAGATCGGTCATTTTATTTCAACCCCTCCGAACATACACAGACCGTTTACGTACACGGTGGGCAGGTCCTTGCGGTTGGACTTTTTGTTGGATGCACCGCCAAAAATACTTGTTGCCGATATCTTCACGTTGACGTTGTCGGGCACGATGATATCTATACCGCCAAACACGGCACACACGCTTATGGCGCAATCCTGCTCAATAACGGCACCACGCAGGTCGCACTCTATGCCGCCGAAAACAGCGGTAAGCTCGGCACCCTCAAAAACCTCGTTTTCAAACTTCAGGTCCTGACCGCTGAACAGAGCAAAACCGTTTTTGGGAGGATTGCCTTTCTTTTTGATGGAAGTCATGATCTCGTTGGCTTTGTTGCCGCACACGCCCGATATAATAAGCTTGAGTCCTATTACGACAATAATAATGGGCAGCAGAAGCTTCCACAGTATCTCAAAACTGATGATGTTCCTTGCGCCAAGCAGAAGCAAAACGCCTATAACGATACCTATAATATTGCCCGTTTTGTCGCTGTCGTTAAAAAGACCGATGGCGCAGGGTATGATGATAAACAGCGTCCACCAGCCGTCAAAAAATACGTTGACTTTGGCGATATCCAGCGCATTGACGGCAAACAGCGCACCTGCTGCTATAAGCACGATGCCCCACATTATTTTGCTTGATTTTTTCATTTTGTTTCCTCACTTTCCCATTTGTTTTTTGCCATATCCATAAGCTCTCGCTCGGCTTCAATATCGCTTTGATAGGGGTAGGATTTTGCAAATCTCTCAAACTGCGCTCTAAAGCTCTCTGCCTTTACATTGTCTTTGTTTCCAAGCAGTTCCAGCGCATACTCGGTGCGCAGTACAGAGGGAAAGCTCTTCATAGCCTTCATAAACTTCAGCTGCTCCGATGTAAGCATATTCTTTATAACGTCGCTTCTGTTTTGAGTGAGAAGTTCAATGAATATTCGGTCGCAGACCATCAGCCTGCGGTGTACGCCCACCATTCCGTTGGGGGTATTCAGCATCTTTTCCATCAGCGTATCGGCATCAGAGAGTCTGCCCTCGTCCATCAGTCGGTTGCAGGCAAAAACGCCGATCGCCGCTACCATACTGTTTTTCATAGCTTCATCGGAGGGGAGAGCAAACCACTCTTCGGGCATATCTTTTAGCCTTACACCGCGGGATATCTGCTGATTGACCTTCATCTGCACCCAAAAGGCTCTCAGCGCCTGAGGGTCTTTGCCCAGGGAGAATGCATTAAAGCCGTCGTTGTCCACTTCGCCCATCCGCATGGGGATGCCGTTCATCAGCGCTATTGCAAAGCCTATAAGACCGAACATCAGCATCACAGCGCTGAGCAGGGGATATGCCGAGAGCCCGAAATGCAGGGCCATAAAAACGCCGCCGAACACAACGTTCATAACAGAGCCGCCCAGATTGTAGAGCATTACGGGCAGCTTGCCGTCAACCATATCGGGAGGAGACATCAGGCATTGACCGCCCGTGCCTGCAATCGTCATCTTCTTGAGCTTGAGTTTGCCCTCGTCGCGGATAAGCATAAATGACAGTATGCGGAAGGAGCCGAACTTATATCCGCTTATAAGTCCGAACACAAGATGCCCGAACTCGTGCAGTATAAGCTGCATCAGTATAGCCGCATACATAGCGATAAACAGTATAACAAGCGATACCAGCGGTCTTTCGGGTACGGCACGGCTGATATACTCCACCATCAGCACTCCGCACACAGCGCCTATCAGCACGAAGAACAGCATAGGCAGGTATTTTTTGAGAGAGGTCTTTTTGCTTTTTTTCATATTTACACCACGCAGTCAGGTTTTTTGTACTCTTCAGGTTACTGCAAGCCGTAGATAAGTATCGAGATTATCATAATGACCGCAAACGTCCATCCACCGTATCGGCCCATCAATTCCCATTCGGACGGCTCGGCATCCTCGGCATTGCTGATCCTGAGTCTCAAACCGAATTTGAACAGCTCATCGGCAAACAGTATGGTGATAAGATTTACAATACTGACAAAAACAGCTATCAGCAAGAAACCCTTGTCACCCTTGTGTGTCAGCTCAGGCCCCCTCATCAGCGAGAGAATGGTGTAGGTGTTAGGCTCTGCCGACCCTTTTTTACTTTTGTAGCCTGTGTTGCCTATTGTGTATTCGGGGGTGAAACTGCTGTTTGAGTCACCCTTTTCGTCATACAGACACCAATAGTCGGAGCCGAATTTCGCTATGCCTCCGCGAAAAACCACCTCATCACCGCACCGAAGCTCTATACCCGTCATACGGCTTGCATTCGTGTGATTTTGGGGAACAGCTGAGGGATCATTGATGAGGGTATACGGCCCAAACAGCTTATCTCCGTAATAAAACTCAACGGTATTATCAGCAGACACAATAAACTTAGACTCTATGCCGTCGAGCTCACCCGAATAGACTGTAGCGCCGTCCAAGGTTTCGGGAACAAATATCTGATCGTTATACCTGATACCTACTCTGTTAACGACCCGGGGATAAATAATGGAGAATATCAGCACTGTAAGGATCGTAATAATGATCAGCGTTTTTTGATACCAATTAAGACTTCTGATCCGCTCCATAGATTTACCCCTTTCAGTTTATTGGTTTATAACTTAATAATACCAAAAATCCGCGTATTTTTCAAGAGCGGTATAAAAAAGCACCGTCTGCCCGTCTGCAAGAATGCAGAGGAGTCAAACGGTGCTTTTTGGATTATTGTTTTATACCGTCAATAGCGTCCATGACATTTTTATCCAGCTGTGAGGTTACGGGAGGAGAGGAGTGCTTTACCATTTTCACGATCCTCTTGTTTGTCAAAGGCGCATCGGACACGGCTGCAACGCCTCCGCTTGTCTGCATAAGCAGAACCAACCTCCTGCGCCTGACGGTGTACCCCATAACCGCCATCAAGACCACGCTCATTCCGATGGTCATAAGCAAGAATACGTAGAGTCTTTGAGATTGGCGGAGCGGATATTGGGTCAATACAGTAATCAGGTTTGCGTATTCGATCTGTATAGCATCGCCGTATTTTTCGGTAAGTTCACGAGCTGTTTTTTGTGTGCTTTCCAGATGCTGCATATCTTTGGAGAGATAAACTGTAATGCAGTTTTCTTTTTCGTTTGGCCGTGTGCCTTCAAATGCAGGATTTTGCTTGCAGGTTTGATTTATCTCATCTATGATCTGCCACAGATAACTTCGGCTGTATTGCTGATAAACAAAACTTACCGTACTGTCGTCATAGACCAATGCAAATATCTCCTGCATACCTGCATTACCGGCTTCATTATCGGGAATGCCAAATGTCAGATTGTTCGAGCTTCCGTCGGTCGACCATACACCGTATACGTAGTCGGGCAGATAGTTTTTTTTCTGCCATTCGCGGTACATAACACCTGCGCTGTAGTATTTTGACCCCGTCGATACGGTTTCGTCGGCTTGACTGATGCAGGCATTGCAAAGAATAAGCATCACACAAACAAGACTTATCAATACTCTTTTCATATTACACCTCCGTCAAAAACTCCCGCAGGCTTCTGAGCGCCTTGCGGTATCTGCGGTACACCGCAGGCAGAGACAGCCCTACGATATCGGCTATCTCACCAAAACCAAGCTCGGCATTGATGTGCAGCGACAGTATCTCCCGCTCATCCTGCGGGAGCCTGCCGATAGCCGACTCCATATCCCACCGCGCTATCATACCCGATATCTCATCGTCTGCGGCAGGGGAGCAGCCGTCAATATCTGAACTCTGCTTTTTCCTCAGTGCATCGATAGCCGAATTGCGCGCCATTCGGAATATCCACGCCCGAGGATTTTTTACAGAAGGCTCGGGCGGTGATACAAACAGCTTGACGAACACATCCTGCGTGACGTCCTCTGCAAGATGCTGAGACTGCACGATGCGGCAGATTATGGTATATACGGGCACTTTCAGCTCGCTGAATATCTCGGCAAACGCCTGCTTGTCGCCCTTGCGCAGCAGTTCAAAATATTCACTCAGATCCGTTTTGTTCATCGTTCTTGCCTCCTTTCATTTACTATGACGATCTGCGGAGGTGTTTTTTTCGCATTGTCTGTTATTTTTTCTGCTCAGCATATTGGTCTATACAAATATAATACCAAAATCCGCCCTATAGTTCAAGTATGCCGAGCGTGTCCCGAATAAAGCTGCAACTTCCTCAAAACCACAACCTACAAAGCAAAACACCTTGCAGGATATTTCCCGCAAGGTGTCCTTATATATGCAATAATTATCAGAATCTGTAGACCTCAAAGGGTGTTTCGCAGGGAGAGCCTTTGCAGATGTGCATCTCGCGGGTGTTGAGATTCATAACGAACGAGATCACAGTGCCAAGTCTTGCATGCTGGGGATCGCGGGGATCTTCGTGATGGCAGATGGAGGTGGGGTAATCGGCGTGATCGGCAAATACCCGCTCAAAATTACGCATGGAAACAGCACCCTTGATATCCCGCATCAGCTCCTCTGCGCGGCCGTTGCGGATGAAGGTGTCGGGCCATTTGTATTTTGACATATCTTTGTAGGGGTAGCGGGGCAGACGCAGGCTGCGGAAATGATTGGCGTGGGTGATGATTCCGTCCTCGGGATAGAGCACGTCAAAATCGTCGTTGGACACCTCGATATCCACAGCCACACCGTCACGGCTGGCAAACAGGAAGTTGACGGCACAGCCCAGCTGATAGCGGGTGACCTTGGTCATAGCCTCGCAGAGATTCAGCGAATCCATAGCACCGCGGCAGGCGATGTGCAGGGGTAGTGCGCCCTGGGGAAAGTCATTGGTAGCCAGAGCATTGAAGCAGAATCCCAGACCTGCCGAGTTCATACCGTACTTGCCGATTATGCCTGCTTCGGTCAGCAGAACAAGATCGGGCAGACCGGTTGCAGTCTGCTTGATCTTTACGATGATCATGGACTCACGCTGAGACAGCTTCCAGTCCCAGTTCTGACCGATAAGAGTGCTTTTGCCGTCGGTCTTGCGGGGAGTGACAGCGATAGAGGTGCAGCCGTCGGGGGTAGCATCCTTGTTGGAGCGCAGTACCACCTCGCTGCGGCAGTTGAGCAGCAGAATATCGTCAAACGTGACTCCCGCGCCGTCTGCTATGCCCTGCATTTCGTCTATGTAGTTGTGATTATACTGCGAGATAACGTCCACGTACTGTTGTGCCAGCTTCTTTGCGTCCTCCCAGCCGAGTCCCACAAAAGCCTCAAACTGATCCTTGTAGGACTGGATGCAGTTGAGTACCTGCTTTTTGGCTTTGCTTCCGACAGCATAGCCGATTTCGTAGTTGGTGCCCTCTGCCTCGAATATGGGTATCAGGTTTTTGTTTCCCATTATATATGCCTCTTTTCAAATAGTCGTCTTTACAGCTCAACAATGCCAAAGCCTCGCTCGTCAATGGTGATCCTTGTGCCGTAGGGAGCGGACATATCGCGGAGACGCTCAATAATACCTCTGTCGGGGGCAAACTTGGGATTGCCGTTGCGGTATCTGGGCTCCTCAACACCCAATGCCACGGGCATAAGCTCAAGATGTGTCAGCACACCGTCCTCCATCTCAAAGTACGGCACTGCTGACTCCATCATCTTGGGCTCGGCAAGCAGACCGCGGGTGTAGTTGGCGCTGCGCTTGCGGAATATCTCGCACAGAGGATCGTCGGAGGTGAGACCCTGTTTTTCATACATTTCTTCGGGGGCGCTTGTCATACTCTCATTGTGCAGTACAAAGTCGCCCAGAGAGTAGAATATAGGTCTGCCGTTGTAAACTTCCAAAGGACGGAGCAGGTGCGGACCGTGACCGATAACGGCGTGTGCGCCCAGATCGATAGCCTTGTGTGCAAACTCAACCAAAAACTCACCGGGAGTCTCTTTGGACGAGCCTGCAAGCTCGTGGGCGTGGATGCTGACCAGAATATAATCTGCCTGCGCTTTTGCTTCATATATTGCACGCTCAAGCCGTGCTATATCGCTCTTGTTGCAGTAGGTGTGATACTGCAGCTTCTCGCCTGCAAAAAACTTCAGCTTCTGTCTGCCGAACTCCACCAGATCGTCGGTCTTTGCGGCTGTGTAGCCTTCTGCACGGGAGATCGTGATGGCGGCGTTGACACCGCTCTCGTCAGCAATGGTCTGCAGCACCGCATACTGCTCGGGAGTGACCTCGATGCGCTCGTCAAACCGCAGACCGTTGATACCGGGACGACCCTTGACCCTGCGCGACTGACGGCCTGCCATTGCCGCCTCGTTGACTATGGAGGACACCATACCGATTATTGCAACACGTCCGTTGACCGTGTCAAGATATGCAGGTGCGGCGGCCTCGTCGAGATTCATACCCACGCCCGCGTGAACAAAACCTGCCTCGTTTACGGCGTCCAACGTAGCCTCAAGACCGCCGTAGCCGAAATCGAAAGTGTGATTGTTGGCAAAAGACAGCATATTAAAGCCGAACGCTTTTGCGATATCCAGCACCCTGGGATCGGCGCGTAGATTGGAGCCGCCGTTGAACTGATTGCCGTAATATCCGCCGCGGTGGATTGTGGTCTCAAGATTAAAGAATCTTGCGTCAGCGCGGCTGATATGGCGGCTGACCTTGTCAAACCCCTCGTAATCGGTGGGGATAAGCCGCTGTATCAGCATATCTCCTGCAGCGGCAAAGCTCATTTTGGGAAGTTTCATAGTGTGCCTCCTATTGATTGGGTGCATAGCGCATCTGCGCTATGCACCCTTTTGTTGAGTCTGTTAATTTGTGCGGGGAGGGGGTCAGTCGTTGTAACCCTCTTTTGCCTTGTAGGTGGTATGCAAAAGCTCGTGAGCCTTGTGAGAGTTGGGCTTGATGAGATACTCGTCATACAGCTTCTTGACCTGAGGATTGTTGTGGGACTGACGGAGCACCTGACGCTCATCCTCGGAGTACAGAGCGGCGGCGCGCTTTGCACGGAAGGTATCCTGAATATCATTGTCCTCATAAGGCATAAAGCAGGAACGGACCAAAGGCTGTCCGCCGCCTGCGATACAACCGCCGGGGCAGCCCATGATCTCAATGAAGTGGTACTTGGACTTGCCCTCGCGGATCTCGTCAAGCAGGACCTTTGCGTTCTTCATACCGTGAGCGATAGCCACGTTGACGGTCATACCGTTGATATCCAGAGATGCCTCGCGGATGCCTTCGAGACCGCGCACAGCTTCAAAGTTGATGGCCTCGTGTTCTGTACCCGTCAGTACGTAGTATACCGTTCTCAAAGCCGCTTCCATAACACCGCCCGTTACACCGAATATGACGGCGGCACCGGTATATTCACCCATCAGATCCTGATCAAACTCCTCATCGGGAAGCTTGTGGAATACGATACCCGCACGCTTGATCATACGTGCAAGCTCACGGGTGGTCAGAACGGCGTCTACGTCGGGAATCTCGTTGACACGCAGCTCCGGACGTTCTTTTTCGTATTTCTTGGCGGTGCAGGGCATGACCGAAACAACGAACATATCTTCGGGTGCGATATCCTTCTTGGCGGCATAGTAATCCTTGAGAAGAGCGCCCTGCATCTGCTGGGGAGATTTGCAGGTGGACAGATGGGGGAGCAGATCGCCGTAGTTGTACTCGGCGTAGTTTATCCAGCCGGGGGAGCAGGAGGTGATCATAGGCAGAACACCGCCGTTATTGATGCGCTCCAGCAGCTCGGTGCCCTCCTCCATAATGGTAACGTCTGCGGCAAAGTTGGTGTCGTAGACCTTCTTGAATCCAAGGCGGCGCAGAGCGGCTACCATCTTGCCGGTAACGGGTGTGCCTACGGGCATACCGAATTCCTCACCGAGAGCGGCGCGGACGGCGGGTGCGGTCTGTACCACAACGTGCTTGCCTGCCTTGAATGCGGCGTCGACCTTGTCGATCTCGCTTTTTTCCATCAGCGCGCCGGTGGGACATACGCTTACGCACTGACCGCAGAGGATACAGGGCGAATTTGCAAAAGAGCGGTTCTCGGCAGGTGCAACGATGGTGCGAAATCCGCGGTTTTCAAAGCCCAGGATACCCATACCGTGAGCATTCTTGCAGCGTTCAACGCATCGGCCGCAGAGGATACATTTGGATGTGTCACGGATGATGGAGGGGGTAAGCTGATCCAGGGTAGTGGGGGTCTTGGCACCCTGATAGCGGCCTTCGCGCGCACCGGTCAGATAAGCCACATGCAACAGCTCGCACTTGCCGTTTTTGTCACATTGCTGGCAGTTCTGATTATGGTTGCTCAGCAGAAGCTCTACGGATGCGCGTCGGGCTTCACTTGCTTTGGGGCTGGAGATGGTTATCTCCATACCCTCGTTGACAGGATAGACGCAGGACGCAACAAGTCCTCTTGCACCTTTGACCTCTACCAGACATACACGGCAGGATCCTCTGGAGCATTCGCCGTGGTTAAACGCGCAGAGCGAGGGGATCTCGTAGCCGCAGAGCTTGGCAGCTTCAAGAACGGTCAGACCTTCTTCGACCTGATAGGGGATACCTTCGATTTTTATATTGATCTTTGCCATAATTTATTTCCTCCCTGCTTCCACGATAATTGCATGAAGCTTACAGGTTGCGATACAGGCGCCGCAGCGCAGACACTTCTCGTCCTCGATCTGGTAGGATGCGAAACGGTTGCCGGGAGCGACGTAATCGGTCTTGTAAATGGAGCCGGTGGGACAAGCGGCGACACAGCGTGCGCAGCTTACGCAGCGATTGATGTCAATGGTATAGTTGATAAGCTTCTTGCAGACCTTGGCGGGACAAGCCTTCTGCTCGATGTGAGCTATGTATTCGTCACGGAAGTGGGTCAGAGTGGAAACGACGGGGTTTGCAGCGGTCTGACCCAATGCACACAGGGAATTGGACTTGACCACGTTACTGAGCTCTTCCAGCTCCTCAAGATCCTGCATCGTGCCTTCGCCCTCGGTGATGCGGGTCAGGATCTCCAGCATACGCTTTGTGCCGATACGGCAAGGCGAGCATTTGCCGCAGGACTCGTCGCAGATGAATTCCATATAGAACTTTGCAACGTCGACCATACAGTTGTCTTCGTCCATAACGATAGCGCCGCCCGAACCCATCATGGAGCCTTTGGCAACCAGATTGTCAAAATCTATGGGTACGTCCAGATCCTTTGCTGTCAGACAGCCGCCGGAGGGACCGCCGGTCTGAATAGCCTTGAACTTCTTGCCGTCGGGAATACCGCCGCCTATCTGATAGATCATCTCGCGGAGGGTGGTACCCATGGGGATCTCCACCAGACCGACGTTGTTGATCTTTCCGCCAAGCGCAAAGACCTTGGTGCCTTTGGACTTTTCGGTACCGCAGGAAGCAAAGCTTTCCGCACCTTCACGAAGGATATAGGGCACGCAGGCAAGGGTCTCAACGTTGTTGACTATGGTGGGTTTGTCCCACAGACCCTTGACGGCGGGGAAGGGAGGACGGGGGCGGGGCATACCGCGTTTGCCCTCGATGGAATTGAGCAGAGCAGTTTCCTCACCGCAGACGAAAGCGCCCGCACCCAGGCGGATATGCGCGTGGAAATTAAAGCCCGTACCCAGAATATTATCGCCCAGAATACCGATCTCGTTCATCTGCTTGATAGCGTTGCGCAGACGCTTGACGGCTATGGGGTACTCTGCACGGACGTAGAAGTAACCCTCGGATGCGCCGATAGCATAGCCTGCTATCATCATACCCTCGATGACCGCATAGGGGTTGCCCTCAAGAATGGATCGGTCCATAAATGCGCCGGGGTCACCCTCGTCGCCGTTGCATACAACGTATTTCTGATCGGCGACCGAGTTGTAAGCAAACTGCCACTTGCGGCCGGTGGGGAATCCGCCGCCGCCACGTCCGCGAAGACCGGATGCAAGTATCTCGTCTATGACCTGCTTGGGATCCATACTCAGAGCGTGCTTGAGACCCTGAAATGCGCCGTAGCCCAGAGCTTCGTCGATATCTTCGGGGTTTATAACGCCGCCGCCGTGGAGAGCAACGCGCCTTTGTTTCTTGTAAAAAGTAATGTCATCCTGCTTGGTGACCTTGAGCTGAGTGGTGGGGTCCTCGTAGAGCAGATGTCCTACGATGTTGCCGCCCAGGATATCTTCTTTGAATATCTCGTCCACGTCGCTTTCCTGAACCATTCTGTACAGAGTGTCCTCGGGATAGATCTTGACAAAAGGACCCTGAGAGCAGAAGCCAAAGCAACCGACGATGTTGACGGTGACCTTGTCCTGCATATTGTGAGCGGCCACCAGCTCTTCAAACCGTTTTTTGATCTCCATGGAATTGGAGGACAGACAGCCGGTACCGCCGCAGAGTAAAATAGCACGCTTGCCGTTTGTGCCCTCGATCTTTGCGTTCAAAGCCTGGGTACAGCTGCAGATCTTTGCATCAAGCTCAGCAAATGTTTTCATTATTCAGCGCCTCCCATCGCACGGTACTGTTCAATGATTTTGGGAACCTGGGTCACAGAGACCTTGGGGTAGACCTTGCCGTTGATGGTAACGGCGGGTGCAATACCGCAGGCACCGATACAGCGGAGCGCGTCGATCGTGAACAGACCGTCTTCGGTAGTCTGTCCTGCGCCGATGCCGAGGATCTCCGAGAACTTATCGATTATCTGCTGTGCGCCCTTGACGTAGCACGCGGTGCCCAGACAACAGCCGATAACGTACTTGCCCTTTGGTTCAAGAGAGAAGAAGGAGTAGAAGGTGACCACTCCATAGATCTCGGATACGGATATACCCGTTTTTTCGGATACGATCTTCTGCACCTCCAAAGGAATGTAGCCATATTCATTCTGAATATCGCTGAGGATCATCATCAAAGGCGTCTTTTCATCTGCGTATCTGTCACAGATCTCGTTGATCTTTTTGACGCCCGCTTCGTTGATATGAGCCATAACCTGCCCCCTCCAATTCAATATATTTTTTGTGTTTTTGATTTTTTGCCCGGTTTGAGAATATTGCCTATAATCTTGTCATTTATTGTAGCACGTTTTGTCAAAAACATCAACGAAAATAGAATAAATTTTATGAATAATTATGCTCAACTGCGGCAGTTTTTTTGCTGCGGGAGCGGGCTGCCGAAAAAACGTCTTCAAAAATCAAAAATACCGTCCGCAGACTTTATTCTGCGGACGGTATAATGCAAGATACGTAACGGTATTAGTCTTTAAGTTGCGCAGGCAAGACGGCACATCTGTTCTGTCTTGACCGATGATCAGATATAGTACTTTTCAAATTCGTTCTCGCAAGGGTTTCCGGGTGCGAGATAGATGCAGTTGTCGGTAAGATCCATAATGATGCCAAAGTTAGTAGCGTCGCGCTTTGCCACGGGATCTTTGAGGTTTTCGTGGTCGCAGATGGAATGGGGATATCCCGCGTGATCGCTGAGAATGCGCTTGATGTCATCAACGGTGATATTTCCGTGGCATTCTTTGACCAGTGTTCTGACACGTTGCAGACGGATGTAGCTGCTGCCCATATGGTTGACGTCGTTCTTCATGTACATCTTGGGTCCGATATAGTGGTTTGTGTGCAGCAGAACGCCGTCCTCGGGGATCATAGGCTCAACGGTGCGGGAATCCATCTCGAATGCGATAGCCACGCCGTCCTTGTGTGTTGCGATCAGGTTAGCGACAGATACAGGTGCGTGGCTTCCGCGGACGTATGCATCGCTGAGGATTTCGGCATCCAGCATAGCTCTCATACGGGCACGCAGGGGAATACCTTCGCAGGCGACCTCGGCTCTGAGGGCGTTAAGCATTACGGCGATACCGCGATCGTTCATACCGATGCCGCCGATCATGCCGGCCTCTGCCACCATCACAAAGTCAGGCTTGTCCTCCTGTTTAACGTGTACGATGACGATACAGTCTCTCAGATATGCATGGAAATCCCAGTTCTGTGCGGCGATAACGTGTCCGTCCTTGGTAGCAGGAGGTACCAGGCTGATGGTGGTGCATTCGTTTACTTCATCTTTGGATACCTGCGAGAACATGACCTCGGTGCGTGCATTGAGTGCGGCAATGTCCAGCAGGTCAACACCTGCGCCTTCTGCGATGCCGCGCATTTCCTCATAGTAGTCAGGCTCAAAATCACGGGTCAAAGACAGGTATTTTTCCGAGATGCGGCGGGCATCCTCCCACGCAAGGTTCTTCAGTCCGTCAAACAGCATCTGATAAACTTTGATGGATACGCCGATCTCGTCCTTGCACAATTTGCCGTATGTCAAGCCGCGCTCATAGGGTGTTCCGCTTACGGTTATTTCTTTATACTTCATAGTCGTATGTCTCCTGAGAATAAAATATTTCTGTTACGTAGGCATTTGCTGTCTTGTCCTCTCATTGTACACAATACCTGAACAAAAATCAAGTCGCTTCGGCTATTTAGACAGCACTTTGCGTGACAGTTGCATCGCGGCAGCTTTTGGTATATAATTTAGACAACACAGAGGCGTCAAAGCTTAAATCGGAGTGAGATTATGAAATACGTAAATCAAAAAGCATACCCCCATTGGCTCTATATCACCCGAACAGGTCTGGAAGGGGAGGCCAAAGAAAAGGGCAAAACCACCACTATACACAGCTCTGGCTGCGGAATATGCAGTGCGGTAATGGTGGCGGACAGATTGATCCCCAATTGTGATTTTGATCTGACCCAAGCCATAAATCTGTCCTACGAGTGTGAGGCAAACGACAGAGTCGGCACAAATTACAGACGTTTTGTCCCCGCCTTTGCCGAAAAACTCGGTTTTGACTATGAGATGACGGACGATCCCGATCGCCTGCGTTATTGCCTGCGTACGGGCGGCGCAGCAATCGTCGGCATTACCGGCGATAGGGAAGGTTATTCGGGCGTATACTCCACGGGCGGCCATTATATCGTGGCTGTATCCGAAGAGCGCGACGGCCGTATTGCCACACTCGACCCCTCGTTCCGCACAGACAAATACGACAAAGAAGAACACAAAGGTCTGGTGGAGATCAAAAACGGCATGCTGACCCTCAGCGAGATAGACGTGCTTATGTCCGATACCGAAAACCCCAAGCCCAACCGCTTTTTCCTGTTCTGGAGAAAATGATCGACTGAAAAAACACACCGCGATCTGATAACTATAAAATGCTCCGACGAAACCCGTCGGAGCATTTTTGTATCGATCAGCCGGATAAACCGAAAAGTGTTAATCCTCCAATACTTCTCCGTGAATACACACTCTGCATTCATCGGGGCACTTGGCATCAAACATTTTTGCACGGGGAACACCGTGATCCAACTCGGCCCCGTTCCGAAGGGCATAAACCTGAGGATAGATGTTGTTCCATAATAGAAAACTAGAGTTTATACTGTTCATCAACGCTTTCAATCCGCATTTTTTCAACAGCTTTAATTTCACTAAGCATAACTTCTGCTGGAATATTGAATAACTTTGAAAGTGCAATTAAATTAGACATAGTTGGGTCAGATGTGCCGTTTTCCCACTTTGAAACAGCTTGTCTACTAACGCCAATAGCTTCCGCAACAAATTCTTGTGTCATTTTGCACTGTGTGCGATGACCTTTTAGAACTTCTCCTAAAGATTTTTGAGTTGCAGATTTTTCCTTACGAATCTCTTTTGACTTATTATATCTCAAAAGAGCACGAACAACTAAATAGAGGAGAAAACACAATCCAATCACAAGAGCAAGGTTGATGATACTCATAATATAGGTGCCTGGCATAAATAATCCTTCCTTTCTCTTTTATGATTTATGATGGCTTAATTATAGCAAATTGTCTTAGTTGCTACCACCAACTATTACGATACTATCAGTTGCATTGTGGTTGGGTCGCTATAAGGCAATTCCTTTTTGGTCAATGATTCGGCAGAAGCTGTTTTTCTTGTTGCCTTGGCAACAATGCTATAGACAAACATTCCTGAACCTGCACCCAAATACAGAAATGCCGCCATCATAGTTGGTTTCACATAACCCAATAGCAGTTTTGAGAATGGCACATTGATTGCATATAGTGCTGCTGCAACGATAGCATATATCGTTGCAAGTTTTTTTGTCTTCATGTGTTATACCTCACAAAGTTTAAGTTTTTCAAACTCATTGCATCATAAAAATTGAGAACCCGCAGCAAAAATATCCCGCTGCGGGTTCGTTGACTTTGTTTGGCTTTCAGCAGAGCATTTATGCTTCTGTTTCTGCTTTTTTGAAGTAATTTACGTCAGATTTATGTCAGACGCTATTTTTTGAAGTTTCAAAATCTCGAAAACCCTTGAAATACAAGGCTTTTCGAGCTTTTGCGATTATTCCCACTCGCTCCTGAAAAATAAATCTTAAACAGATTTGCTTATGGGATTTAGCCCGGATTATTTATATTGCTCTCATTATTCAGATAGTAGAGGCTATCCGATTTTTTGTTGCCATAATGTTGCCATGGAATGGTTGGATTAATCTATTTTGTCTTGAGCAAGCTTTTTAAATAACAAGCCTGTCGCCAACGCATCCGACAATGCTCTATGCGCAAAAGTGTTATCACGAATACCATAATAGTCGCATAGAGTTGCTAGTTTATAATCCTCTATGTCATAGTCGTAATTATCATTGATAACATATTCTCCATATTCCTTATCCCATTTCATTTTGGGTTTCTTAAGTGTTTTCTTCGCTATTTCACACGTGTCAAAATATCGCCTTTTTTCCGTGGTAAAATCGTATCCATAACGATAAAGAAACTTCAAATCAAAAGGAAGGTTATGCCCTACAAGACTGAATTTTCCGACGAAATCCATTAAAGACTCTATGATTTGAGAAAATGTTGGAGCTTCTGCTACCATTTCGTCGGTAATACCATTCACCGCCGAAGCATCATCAGGAATGTGCTTTTTAGGATTGATTAATGTGTGGAATTTAGCAACAGGTATCCAATCCTCAAATTTTATAGCCGCCAACTCAATTATGTTATCCCTTGTAGAACTCAATCCTGTTGTTTCTGTATCAACAACAACAAAACTTCCGATTCTATCAAAACTTGTCTTTGAAGTAATATTTGAATATTTAACTAATTCTTCTAATTCTGAAACAGGCTTTTTTGCGTACACGGTTTCGGATAACATTATTTCAACAGACGGAATAGCCTCTATCGTTTTCTGGAAAGAAGCACTATCATTTATGCTTTTAATTGCCTTATTCCACTTGAATTTATAAGAGTTGATTTGTTTGTTGATATCTTCAACTATTTTTTCGAGTGTGTATTTGTTCGTTATTGGGTCTGCAAAAACACTAATTTCCCATTCGTTTAAAGTGCCCCTCCCGTGGCGCTTACTAAATTCGTCACGATAGGAGATGTTATTAACCAACTTTTTAAATAATCGATTTTTGTGTTTTTGATTATTTAATTGAGACTGTATGGTATTACACATTTCCAATCTTTCTTGAAATATCGGAATAAGTCCTAAAGCGGCAATAGGATCCACTCCTAATTTTATGGGCTCCTGTACCTTTCTTAAAAGCTGTAAGATATTGGAATAATAAGACTCGAAATCAGCATTTTCAATTTCTTCTTTTTTTGTTTCTTCCACTCTTGATGCTTCGGCACATGCAGCGCACCTTCCGTTAGCATCAGTTTTCAAAAACAAACCTTTTTTGCCACAAATAACACACTTACCCATCATTACCTCCAGTTATATCGTTTATCTGTAAAACTATCATAGTTCTCTTGCAAAATGCACAAATACCCGGAGCCCTTCTTTCAAAGGATTCCGGGCATTTATAAGCCAGTTGCTATTATTCTCTTAAAAAATGTTGCCATTTTGTTGCCACAAGTGGCTTCAAAAGTTCGAAAACCCTTGATATTACAGGCTTTTTTCGACCTCTGGGATTATTCCCATTCGCTAACCATTTTTGTCTCTGGTGTCTACAAGTAAGAATTTGGGTCATTTTCTATGGCATTTCGGGTCAAAATTGCACGTTTTTCTCACCTGTTTCAGAGGTCTACGGGCATTTGACCTCATTTTGACCTCACGATTTGT